>NZ_JH725023.1:194882-497668 GCF_000278135.1 Candidatus Bartonella washoeensis Sb944nv | reverse complement strand
TCATTCTTAATATTCTTGAATGAATCTTTAACTTTCTCAAATGAATTACCCACACCGGTAAACGCAGATGCTACATCATCATAGGTCGTTTCAGAAACGCTGCCCTCAGAATTGAAGTTCTTAACCGTGAATGTAGGAGTAACCCAAGTGCCATTCTCATAGCTAGCGCCACCACCTAAAGTCTTCGCAACCTTATCACCTAGGGTATAAAGCTGTGCACCATTTACTGCTTCTGTTGAAGTATCCGCAAGTGTCCCTGCTTTTAGACCAGAAATTGTCCGACTATTCTTCTCTTGATTCAAAATACTGATTTCATTACCATCAGTTCCCTCACCAATAGTAATAGGTTCAGTCTCTTTATCCTGCTTAACAAGACTATCACTCACAACATTGTTAATCTCTTTTTTAAGCTCATTTTTAATATTCGTGAAAGAAGTGCCAACACCCTCAAACGCAGCTGCAATATTCATATAGCTTTCTTCGCCTTCACTGCCATCATCTTTAATTGTTTTAATCTTAAAAGCTGGATCGCTCCAGTTTCCATAGCCAAAATCAGCACCCCCCCCCAAATACGTAGCTATCTTGTTACCCAGTACATACATCTGACTACCATTCACGGCTTCGTTTGAATTTTCAGTAAGCTTCCCACCGCTCAAACCAGAAATGGTCCGAGTAAACTTATCTTGATTCAACACACTGATTTCAATGCCACCAGTTTCCTTACCAATGGTGATCACACCCGTTCCCTTTTTGCTAACTTCATCACTGCTGAGCAATTTCGTTTCTTCCTCTTGCTTAACAAGGAGATTTTTCTTCACCTCTGTAATTTTATTGTTAACATTTGTGAAAGAACTATTTACACCTTCGAAAGCAGAGCCAACATCATTATATTGTTGATCCTGAATTTTATAAGTGGGTCCTTTACCTTGAAGAACATTTGCACCACCACCAAAATAGGTTGATATATTCTTATCAAGAGAAGATATATTACTGTTAGCTGTGGTTATATCAGCAGTATTCTTAGTAATTTTAGTATTGGCTTCAGTAATCTTATTCGTATTTTGGGTTACATTATTATTGGTTGCATAAAGCTGAGACCCAGTCACTGCTTGTTGCGAATTTGCAGAGAGTTCTCCAGCCTTAATGTTTTTTATCTCTTTATTTCCAGCATCAATGCCAGCAGTCGTTATTTTCGGACCACTCGTAATAACTAAACCTGTTGCATCTAAGGTATTTCCACCAACTTTTGCACGATCCAGTGTAATATCCTTAGCCAGATCAAATTTTATATTGTTGTCTTTTTCGCCTTTTGTAATTTTCAGATTTGTACTGCCAGCAGCTAAATCTACTGTCCCACCTATGCTAACATCTGTAGCATTAGCCCCACCAACGGAAAGCTTCCAACCTTGTGCCGCGAAAGCTCTTAACGCTTTTAACTGCGCAACATTAACTGCATCTGTATCTAGAGTTCCAGCTGCTATCCCGGTAATTTGTCGTGTTTTCCAGTCCTTAGCATCACCTGTTATAACACCAACACTAACTGCACCAAAATCAGGTGAGGACTTCCATATCACATTTGTTTGTGTTGTATTTTTCCCAGTAATCGGATCATAACCTGCAATATTACCTGGAATACTAGCCACAGATCCCTTTCCTATGGCAACACCTCCGTCAACCTTCGCTTCAGCCTGAGAGCCTAAAGCAATACTACCGTAATTATATGCTCTTGAATAAAAGCCAATAGAAATACTTCTATTGTTATACGCATATGCACGATGACCTAAAGCAGTTGCACCATAGTCTAGTGCCTTAGAAATAGCACCTACTGCTGTCGTATAGTCACCCTTAGCCGTTGTATAATCATCTCCATTCTCCTTATGATATTCTGAACCTATTGCAATAGCACTCTTACCGGAAGCATGAGCCATTTTACCTATAGCAATATTATCAATATCCTTTGTCTGTGCCCATGGCCCCATCGCAATAGCACTATTCCCTATTGCCTGGGAGTTATAGCCTGAACTAAGAGGATGGCTTTCACCATAATCTTCTTCAGTTATTGGAAGCACATTTGGCATCGCTCTTGTCAAAAATTGTGTTGAATGATTATCTGATGCAGGTTGCTCACCGATAAGTGCAAAAACTTCAAATGATTGTGCTTGTTCATCTGCCGTAACACTACTATTAGGTCGTCCATTCCTTATTGTCATACCAGCATGCAATGGCTCTAATACCGCTGCTTGTTCAATTGAAGGCGCAAAAATTTCAACAGAATGCGCTCCTCCACTCATCTCATTGGCTTGCAAACCTTCAGCGCCGGCCGTTACATCCACGCTCATCACACCAGCACTCACTGGAACAGATGCCATTGCTTGTTCATCTAAAGATACAGGTGCAAAAACACCAACAGATTGAACTTGCTCATTTGTCTTAACATTATTGGGTTGTCCATTCCCCGTGTCTCCACTTACACCAGCATTTGCAGGAGAAAAATTCGACAAAAATGCAACCACAGCAACCAACGAAACCTCTCTCACCAAAGATGGTGAATAAAGAAAACGAGAATAATTCAAATTACTCGTGGCTCGTGTGGCATAGAATTTTTTCATAATAAACTCTCCGAACAGGAAAAGACATAAAAAAGACACATTTTAGCGCTATCTATATCTTCAGTTTTTATTTATTGGTTTACGTAAATTTACTTTGTTTGCGGCCTGTGATTGTTTTTTATATCGTAGATGTCTTTGAGGAGAAAAATGGCAGGGTATGTCGTTTTGATATAAAGGGTTTTTACACTAACGATCTAGGATACGTAGAAGAGTGTGAATGAAAGTTACGTATTGGTATGTGATTCTTTTGTTTTTTTTAAATTCGTTTCTTCTCCCCTCATAAGAAGAATGTCTTTTATTTATTACCATAATGAATCTTATTTATTGATATAACCTTTAAATATAAAACATATTGACAAAATAGCAAGAAAAAAAATGCAATTTTAATGTGCGTTTGAAAAATCTTTAATACAAAGAATTAAATACTTTTTTGTATAAATTTATTTAAATTACATTTTATTTAAGCATTGTGTAATTTTTTATTTGAAAAATTTTTTCTATATAAAATTTTCACCCTCGTATAAAATATTGTATAAAATAAAGGTAAATGGAAATTTAATTGAAATATTTTATCGTTTTTTCATCTAGTGTCATAGTGAATCCTACCCCTCCTCCCCTGTAACCTCCAACACTGGGTATAGATAAGTTAGAGCGAATGTTTCCATTTCTAAACGTATAACCAGCACCAAAAGCAAGGGCAGGTTGGCTACGCCATAAACCAGCACCAAATCCAAAACTTCATTTTCTAGGTGCATCACTGTAACGCAAATTAGATATCACCAAACCAATATTAGCAGCTTATCTTACCTGTTTACGTACATACCCCTGCAATATTATAACTCAACACTTTAAACTTCATATCAGTATATTGATGAGCTTGATCAGCAGAATTATTACTATTATATTATTTATCCATTCATCCGTATACCTTTTGGTATTGTTCGAAACAATCTTCATCTGTTCTTGAGTATAATCACGCAATTGCCGACCAGTAACCGCTTTCTTTTGAGCTTTTTTCAACTTTTTCATTCGCTACATTCGTAATCTTACTGACTTGACCGTTATAACTAGCGTCATAGGCTCCTTTCTCTTCATTCCAATTTAAATTATTGGTATTGATATTGTTGGCAATCTTACTAATAGGATCGTTGATACTCGACGTGCTATCACTTATACTATCGAAAGCACTCGCAACGTCTTTATAATTCTTTTTCTCACCAGAGCTACCATCGTTCTTGAATTGCGTTACTTTGAAGTAGAAATACTCCACCCTCCATCCTTATAGCCAACACCACTTCCAAACTGCGCAGCTAACTGATTGCTCAGAAAATAAAGCTGCGACCTATTCACTGCTTGCATTGAATTTTCTGAAAAGGCTCCAGCCATTACTCCAAAAAGTAACCGAGCCTTGTTTTCCTTTTTCAAAACACTTACTTCAGTACCATCTTTTTCCGCACCAATCTTAATAAGTTTCGTTTTTTCATCTTGCTTAACAAGATTATCGCTCACTACATTGTTAATTTCTTTATGAAGATCCACAAAGAAAATACTTACGTGTTCAAAAGCATCAGCAACATTATCATTCCCACCAGGGATGTCTGAGGTTTTTTCTATATTATTACCAAACATAACATTAGTTCCCGATACATCACGTTGCAGTCTGGCACTGCCCAGCAGTGCCGCAGTTGAATCATTACACAAGATATCAGATACATTATTCGCCTGTAGACCTTCAGTACTTGCTGTCATATCAACATTCATCACATTGACACCCGATGTCATTAGATTATTATCCGATACCGTTGCTTGCTCACTTACAGACATCAAAACTTCATTGGGCTGATCTCTTCCATTTACTGTGACAGCACCGAGTTGCACATCTCCAATATTCACGCTAACATCATCATTTACAGAAGAAATATTTGAAAAAATACAACCATTGCAACCAACGCCGCCCTCCTCAGAGAAAATGGTTAAGAAAAACACTTCACGTCATTTTGCACACTTGTGGCATAGAATTTTTTCATAATAAATTCTTCAAGTAAGAAAAAAATATATTCAAAACATCAAAAAGATATATTTTAGTGTTAAGAGGATTTACTCTAATTATTAAACATTTAAGATTATCGTGATAGAAAAATATTATTTAAGATTCTGATAAAACCGCCATTGTATTGAGCAGCAGTTTTGTTAAAGGAATTTTGATTTTTTCTAATTTCAGGTAGTGTTTTCTTTTTACAATGAAGTTCGTGTAATTAACAATGAGGAAGAATGTTCAAGAAATATAAAAAGAGTATATTTTAGTATTACCATAAGATATGAAATTCACGGTTTTTAAATAAATAGCATTCATTTTATGTTTTGGAAAATTATATTATAAAAAAATTTTAATAATTATCTAAATAATTATCTATTTATAAATATAAATAAAAAATACTAATAAATATTCTATACCTTATCAAATAAATGTAATTTATTATACCATAATGAGATATTAATAATATTTCATTAGATACAGAAATTTATCTTAAATAGAAATAAAAAAATTTACTTTCTTAATTATGATAATAAAAATTATAAACCAATGAATTTTTGCGTGTACTTTTTATTAGAAAAATTATGGAATATGCTTTTGTGAAATTCATAGTTTAAGGATAATATTTTTTATCTATAAAAATTTCGCCCTTGCCTCATCAGACAAGGGCGAAAATTTCAGCTTTTCGTATTATTTTATTTTCAGAGTTATGGCACCACCTACTCCCCAATGACCACCAGCACTCGTTGCAGATAAATTAGAGCGGATTTTTCCATTTTCAGACGTATAACCAGCACCAAGAGCAAATGCGGATTGTCCACGCCACGCGCCACTACCAAATGAGATACTCAAAGATCCTGGGTCGTCGAAGTAACGTAGGTTCGATACAGCTAAACCAACGGCTGCTGCTTGCCTTGCCTCTTTACGTACGTTCTTAATATCATAACTTAAAATATTAAACTTCATATCTGTATATTGGTGAGCCCGATCAACGGCATCATCAATAGCATCGATAACGATATTGTTTACCCGTTGATCGGTGTAGTGCTTTGATTGATCAAGAACGATCTTCATCTGTTCTTGGGTGTAATCATGCAACTGACCACCATTTACGGCTTCTTTTGAACCCTTCTCAATACGACCATCAGCAACATTGTCAATTAATACAGGTTCACTTTCATTCCCCCCTTTTAGAGTGACTTTGTTGGTTTTTTTGCCATTCTGATCTCTATCATAGAGAACAACTCCATCTACAAGTTCACCAACCGTATTTTCAATATTATCGACTTTGTTTTCAATATTGATAACTGTATCACCAATATCTTCAATCGTATTTGAAATATTATCAACCCTATTTTCGATATGCTTAATATCTTTTTCAACACCTGTGATACGCTCATTGGTCTGCCAAAGCTGTCCACCATTTACTGCTTCTTTCGAATCTTTTGCAATTCTACCATCAGCAACATTGATAATCTTACTTGGTTGACCGCCATGGCTAGCATCATAGGCTCCTTTTTCCTTATTCCACTTTAAAGCATCTGAATCAACTTGGTTTTTAATCTCATCAATACGGTTATTTATGTTTACCATACTGCCATTAACGCCACCAAAAGCTTCAGCAACATTATTGTAGTTTTTCTCAACAACCTTGCCATTAGCATTAAATTCAGAAATCTTGAAATTAGGAGCAGTCCATTTGCCATCCTTATAGCCAGCACCACCACCAAAATACGCAGCAAGCTGGTTACTCATGAGATAGAGTTGGTTACCCGTTATCGCATCAGTTGAATTAACTGCAATATCTCCATCCAAAAGGAATTTAAGCTTACTCTTTGTCTTCCCATCTTTTGGCCCATGAAGTGCAACAAACGCCTGTTCTTCTTCACTCCACAACAAAGAATCTTTAGAGAGACCATCAATTTTCTGACTAAAGTCATTGGCTACATTTGTTATACGAGTATTCACACTTTTGACATTTGCATCAAGCCCTGTTAAAGCAGAACCAACATCATAATAATTAGCCTTTGCTACCTGACCATCTTCAACAATAACAGATAAATTATATTTGGGTCCTTTAAAGGCACCATTTTCGAATGAAGCACCTCCACCAAAATATTTTGCCACATCTCCAGATATTTTATTAATTTGGCTGCCATTGATGGCATCATGCGAGTTTTCAGCAATTTTGCCATCTTTAACATTAAGAAGAGCAACTGGTCCGGCATTTTCCTTACCCCCCAAGGTCACGCTACTATAATTAACAGAACCATCAGAATTTTTATCGTAAAGAACCGCTGAAGCACTTGCAAAATCAATATCTTTAGAAATCTTTTCTATACTTTTATCAAGTTGGTCTTTATTAACCGCTTCATCACCTTTCTCTGCTGCTTTCACACCAGAAATTGTCCGATGCGCGCCACCAACACCTGCAATACTAATTTCAGTACCAGCTGTTTTCTTACCAATGGTGATAATCCCTGATGCCCCTCCCTCTTGTTGCACAAGGTTATTCTGTTTTATTTCAGAAATCTTATTATCAAGATTTGTAATAGAAATATTCACACCAGTAAAAGCATCTGTAACATTATTATATGCCTTATCCTGAATAAGAAAGGCTGGCTCTATACCTGAAAGTACATCTGTACTGCCACCAAAATATTTCGATATATTGGTATGCACATCATTTAAAGTACTAATCAGATTAGAAACAGTCTGATTAGTAGTAAAGAGTTGTGAACCATTTACTGCATCGGTTGATGTTTTAGAAATTGTTCCATCTTTTAAATCGGAAATTGTACGAGCCTCACCCGATTTGTTTGCAATGCTGATTTTATTACCACCTGTTGCTTTACCAACAGTAATAAGACCATCCTCTCCTTCTTGCTTCACAAGACTATTTTCCGTGATATTAGAGATTTGATTATGAAGCACACTAAAAGAATTATTCACACCTTCAAAAGCATTAGCAACATTTGAATAAGGTTGCTTAGAGGAAGTACCATCATTCTTGAATTGAATAACCTGAAAAGTAGGAGGCCTCCAATCACCAGCTCCATCATATCCCGCGCCACCACCAAAATAAGTAGCAACGTCATTCATTGCATGGATTAAATGCTGATTAACATGCCTGATATTCGTATCAAGCCCTGTCAAAGCTGAACCAACATCATTATATTCTTGCTGTTTTTCCTGACTATTTTCATCAATAGTAGTTAAATTATATCTCGGTTTTCTAAAGACCCCATTTTCGAATGAAGCACCTCCACCAAAATATTTTGCCACATCTCCAGATATTTTATTAATTTGGCTACCATTGATGGCATCATGCGAGTTTTCAGCAATTTTGCCATCTTTGACATTAAGCAAAGCAACTGGCCCTGTATTTTTATCACCGCCCAAAGTCACGCTGTTATAATTGACAGAATTATCATCATTCTTGTCGTAGAGAACTGCAAAAGCATTTGCCTTGTTAATGTTGTTAGTAATATTTGTAACAGTGTCATCGAGCTGCTTTTTATTAACAGCTTCATCATCATTAACTGCTGCTTTCACGCCGGAAATTGTACGATCTCCATCACTGCCTGTAATATTAATTTTCGTACCAGCTTTTTCCTTACCGATGGTGATAAGTTTCTGCCCTTCATCCCATTTAACAAGGCTATGTCCTGTTATATCATTAATCTGATTATAAATATCAGTGATAGAATTATCGACGCCACCAAAAGCATCAGCAACGTTATTGTATTTCTTCTCAACAATAGTACCATTTGTATTACGCTGAGAAACCTTGAAAGTAGGAGCTTGCCATTCACCTTTCTCATACTTAGCGCCACCACCAAAATAATCAGCAATCTCAAGAAACCCAACGGTTATTTTATGATCAACCGCAAAGACATTTTTATTAACTACATCCAAAGCTGAACCAACATTAGGATAATTCTTGATACTTACTGTACCATCTTCTTCAATAGTAGTTAATTCATATTCTGGTCCTGTAAAGACACCATTCTCGAATGAAGCACCACCACCAAATTGTTTTGCAATTTTGCTACCCATAGAATGAAGTTGAGAACCATTTATTGCATCAGCTGAATTCTCATTAACCTCCCCATCTACAACACCAGTAATAACCCGCCCACCGCCTTCATTATTTTTAACATTAATTATCCTACCATCTTTTTTGGCACCAATGGTAATCAGCTTCTCATCTTCATTCCATTGAACAAGACTATTTTCTGCTACTTCTTGTATTTTCTCTTCTACTTCTTTCAACTGATTAAGATTAACTGCATCCGTGCCTAAAACACCTTCTGCCACTCTTTTAATCTCTTTATCTCCAGCATCAATACCGCCATATGTTATACTTGGACCACGTTTAATCACTAAGCCATTATCAGTTATAGTAACTTCGTCTCCTACTTTTATTGTATTCACTTGAATCAATTTGTTTAAATCAAATGTTACATTGTGGTTATTGTCTTTTACGATCTTAATGTTATTGCTATTGGCTTGTTGCAAATTTACCATACCATTCGGTCCAATGGATATAGCATCTCCACCATTGACAGCAAGCTGCCAGCTCGTTTTTGTCGCTTCTTGTACAGCTTTCAACTGTTTATAATTCACTGCATCGCTATCTTGAGTCCCTGACATCACTCCTGTAATCTTTGCATTGCCAGCATCAATACCGTCTACAGTTATTTTTGCTCCATTAGTGAATATAAAGCCATCGTCACTCATAGAACTCCGCCCTGTGGTGACACTCGTTAGTTTAAGATTATCACTCAAAGCAAATTTGACTGTATGCTTATTCTCTCCCTTTTCCTTTTCAATCTTTAAGTTATCTTTTCCCACTCCGTTGTCATTTTTCACTGAAAAATCTACTGTATTGCCTGCATTAACATCTGCAGAATCTGCATCGTTAACAGAAATTTCCCAACCTCCTCCTCCTGCTATGACATCTCTCATAGCTTTAAGCTGTGCAACATTGACTGCATCGGTATCTTCACTTCCCGCTGCAACTCCTGTAATCTGCCGTGTTAACCTACCATTACCACGACCACCAACTTCCCCAACACTAAAAGCACCTGTAGTGCTTTTCCATGCTATACCATCTTCTGTCGAGTTAGTATTTAAATAAGGATCATAACCAACAGTCCCCTTTTCTCTATCAGAGAGGGAGCCCCCACCTATAGCAACACCATCATAAACCGTTACTTGTGCATTTGCACCAATAGCAACAGAATCTTCTGCTTTAGCATAGGTATGCGTACCTATAGCAATCGAATTTTCCCCCTCAGCTATCACTTTTCTGTTAGGATTAACTTCTGGAGTTCTGTCAGAATCCCTGCTCCCTATTGCAATAGCACCTGAACTTTGAGCTTCTGCCTCTGAACCTATAGCAATAGCATAATTTTTTTCTGCTTTTGTTCTAGTTCCTACAGCAACGCTATTTTTACCTAATGCACTTGCAAGTCCACCAATAGCAACGGTAGATTCCTCCCTCGCTTCTGATCCCACACCCATAGCAACACTTGCTTTTCCAGCTGCAAGCGCAGAAACACCAAAAGCTTGTGCTCCACCAGCCTTTGTGGTCGCTCCTGCACCAAATGCTGTTGAATAATTCCCCGTTGCAGACGATCCACAACCCGTTACAAAAGAATAAACACCATAAGCCTCAGGCATAGCACTAGCAATACCACCAGTAATGGCAGCTCCCATATAGCCACCACTTTTGGTTGTTGCCCCATCACCAGCCCAAGTAACCTTTTCAGTCGTTGTGCCATAAGGATTACGACCATAAAATCTTGTATCTTCTATAAATCTCCTATATTGTTCCTCCGCAGTTATTTCTGTCCCCCCCCTTTGTTTGCCGCCGCGATCTTTAACATTATCGGCACCACAGAAATCATCATCACCAGCAAAGACAATACTGCCATGGCTACCATATGAATAAGAAACATCAGTACCATTCGTGCTCAAAACAGACTGTCCTGTTATTGCAAGATTCGCAGCAAAAACAGGAGAAACACTTGATAACAGTGCTGCCATTGCCGTTCCTAAGGACACAGCTTTAGCCCAATTTTGTGTTGAATATAATTTTTTCATAAAGAACCTCCTCCAACAGAGTTGAATATTATTACAACGCGCAAAAACCTCACGGCAAAACCCTGTTTGCGCCCCTCCCGAAAACCAATACATAAAGATAAAAAACACCCCATCGTGCTAGCGATTTTCATCACAGCATCACCCTACAATCTCTGAAAAGATATTTAATTTAGAAAAGCCCCCAAACCCTTTTAGCTAGAAGGATTTCAGCTAAAAAATAAAGCAAAAACCCAACCTTAAAACTATTGTATAATCTCCATTCAAACATATCGCGATCCATCCATAATAAAAATGGCTCCTTAAAGAGGCATTCCACCTTTCAGATAAAGCGCATGAGCAAAATGGCAAGAGTATAAAAATATTTTTTATTGTGAGAAGAAATTTATTTCTCATAAACACTGAAATATATAATAATAGTAGGCTCTATTTTGAGCATACCTCCATGAAATTTTATAATTTTGATTATGATAATCAAAATTATTGTTTACCATTGGAGCTTTATTCATAACTATCAGTTATTTTATCAAAACACTCGAATATAAAATTCCCTATTTTTGCTTCTGCTATAGGCATCATATTTTTTATATCATGCAAGACTTCTTGTTTTTTTGTTTCTCTTTTTTAAGTTAAGGAATGCAAAGAAAAGTAAGGGTATAGAATTTTAAAAATTGAGTGCTTTTCATACACAACCATTACAGTATGCAATCTTATATTTTTATACAAAATAGAAGAATACTGTGCACTCCCGCTGGTGTTTTTTCGCCTTTATGTGTAGTGCTTTATTTTGTGAGCTATGGAAATCAAACTATGGCTCATAAATATTGTCGTTAATCTACAAATTTATTTGCACTGTGCCGATAGAAATAAAAGGCCTGTTTTTATAGCTAAGAAAAAAACAAATCTGTTATCTTTTTGGTGTTATCTTTACCCTCTCTTTTAGCAAAAGAATATTTTCAGGATTGGTGTTAGGTATCATTTCCTTTCTTCCTAAAAAATGTATCATCTTAACCACCTTTCCACTACTAGCTATACTCTATTTTATGTGTAACTTTGTCATCATCAGATAAATGCCACTTTTTCATTAATTTATCTTGAAAAAATTTATGACAAATTTCAGCAAGAAAATGATCATCTCAAACACCCCCAATCAAAAAGTATAAACTATCTGGATCTTTCACGGATAAAACAGAATCATACAATACCAAAAGAAGCATATTAAGTTTATTGGTATCATACAAATACTCAACTGCTCTATTGGATACAGCTCCTTATATTGCTATAGAAGCTAAGAGATAAGAAAAGTATTGAATTCTTTTACAATAATGGTTACCCTGCTTTAAAAGAGGGGGGATTTTCCTTAGATCGGTAATTTGTGCATTCATCAAGTGTCAGATGCTTGCATTTTTTGTATGAAAGCACCTCATGCCTGTTTTTAGAGGCAAGAGTTCTCTCTATCAGAAATGCCAATGCGTTTATATGCCGTGCTAGGTTATACACTGTAAAGCATATTTTATAAATGCTTCTAACTACGTACAAATCATTCACTAAACGCAGCGTGTAAAAAGGAGAAAAAGCATTCTATTATGGCACAAAAGAGAATTCCAGAACATATTATTCAGTCCGCGAAAGAAATTACTGGTCGTCCAGACCACATTGATTTGCCCTTTTTTCTTTTTGATGCCGACAATGCTCTAAAAAAGCAAAAATGCTGATATTAGCGAAGAAGAAGTATTTTACTAATGCTAACATTGCTATTCCTCTTCAATCTTGCGCATTTGGATTTTTTTGTAGACTCTTAGCAGAAGAAGGGTTGAGCGTAAAAGTCTTCTCTGCTGACGAATTTTGGCTTGCCTCAGCTATAGGATTTTCTGACAAACTCATCATTTTAAGTGCCCCATTCAAAACCACTAAAGATCTGTCTTTTGCGTTAGAAAAAAACGCAAGCATTCATGTGGATAGTGTTAACGAACTTTGCAAACTGGGTACATTAGCCGCCAGTAAAAGTAAACGCTATGGCGTGGGCATTAGTCTCTCCCATTTATACCGTGAGGATAAATACTCCCGATTTGGAGTAAGCAAAGAAGAATATATTAGAGATATTTTGCCTTTGTTCTCCAGATCAGAGCATCTTTATCTAAAAGGCTTTCATCTTAATGTTAGCTCTTATCTGAAAAATCCTAAAAAAATTATGGAAACCCTGAATGACTGGCTTCCTTTTCTCGTTGAGCATATGCCACCTTCGGGATATCTTGAATTCAACAGCAATTTTCCTGTTGGTTCTTTTTTGTTTGATTCCGAGCTTGAGATTTGTAATCCAGAAATCCTCTTCTGTAGCATTTATGATATGTTAAGCAAATATAATCCAAATCTCTCTGAAAGATGGAAGCTTATTTTCGAGCTAGATTACTGCCTGGGCGAAAAAAATAGCTATGCCGTGGAAAGAGTTGATAACTATAAATCCTACGATAATGCCCAAGCAATACAAAGCGATTTATGCATCACCCAAACCCGTTTCACGCATAACAGAAATCATTCCCTAATATGGGAAGATACTTTTGATAAAAAACCAAATCAGAATGAAAAGATTCTCACTAATTTCCTACATCCGCAAGTTTATTATAATTTGAAAGCAGATCAAATTTTTTTGATAAGAGGCTGTCATCCCGATGACATGCAAGCTACTAACAAATGGACATGCAGAAAGCCACCAGTGTATGTTTGGCTAAAAGGAAGTTTACTCACTGCTAGAATGCCCTCCTCTATTTTGGCTAACATCTCCAGAGATTTATTACACAAAGAAGAATATCTCTACGTAGACGACAATATCCGGTTAGAAACACCATCAAGAAAGTTTGCCTCTGCACTCTATGAAGCCATCGACTTCAACAGAGAATACTTCAGTGCATTTATGGCATGGCCACGTTTTGTTACCGATGAAAACGATACAGCCAACTTTTTAGATTCCTGTTTTCTCGCGCATCAAAAAGACGAAGAAAAAACGTATGTTATTTTATTTAATGAAAATCCGATCGGTTTGCTTTCTTTCAACAGCATCGACAGTGGAAATAAAACCGGATATATTGGATATTGGCTTGATAGAAGAGCTCAAGGAAATGGTGTTATTACACGAGCGATAAAAGCTCTCGTTGAGCATTACTCCTCACTTCGTATTATCAAGCGGTTTGTTATCAAATGCTCTGTCGCTAACCCTAAAAGTAATGCCGTTGCAAAGCGGTGCGGCTTTGTACTTGAAGGAACACTGAGACAAGCTGAATATTTAAATGGAATTTTTCACGACCAAAATATTTACAGTTGGATTTCATCTGATACCTAATGCATATATAGCATCTCTATGAACCATTGTGTGCATTGTGTAAATTTTTTCGGGCATCTCAAAACGATAAAAAGATGCGGAAAAATAAATTAAGTGAATCCAAGGAATGTCGTTTGATATTAGGTTTTTTACTCTACAGGAAACAGTGAAGTCAGAGAGGAATTTTAGTAACATACTGCTTTTTTTTATTTTAAAGGACTTCTAATCCATATCTTGTGTGGTTGTACACTGTGCTTTTTCAGCTTCTATGTGCCGTTTCAAATGCAATTTTAAAAGCGGTAAAGTTGCTTCGACTTCTTCGATATCATTAAGATTTTGAATAAGTTCCTGCAACTTTCCATAAAGCCTTGCTGCACATTCCGCTACGTCTTCAGGAGGAAGTGTTATTTTTGCATCATAATAGGTCGTATAAACCAAATGCCCAAGTTTTTTCATCAGCCTAGCAGGAATAGCTTGCGGTTTAAAACCAGAAGCTTTCGCCTTTGTCATGTCCGTAAACATTTCACCATTGCCAGTTACAAGCCAGTCCAATGAAATACCACAAATTTCTTGGTACTTCGAGAGAACAGAAGCGGTAGGTTCACTTATACCAGTTTCATAAGTTCCTATGGAACCAGCAGTCACACCAAGATGTTCAGCAAACTGCTTACGTTCCGTGAAACCAAGAATGCGACGCACTTCACGGAAACGTTCTGCTAGCTCAGTTTTAAGCTCTGCTTCTGGACGTGCCCAAAAAATCACTCCAAAATCAACACAAAATGGCACAGTTTAACATGAAGTTTTGTACTCAGCGGTAAAAGAAATAATGAGAGACAAATACATGATAACGCGTTATTTTTTAACTGGATTTTTATTTCATAGCACTGTTAGTCCGTCTCTTGTGTGGTTGCTAGATGTGCTCTTTCAGCATCAATTTGACGTTTTAAATGCAATTTCAAAAGAGGAAAAGCTGCTTCGACTTCTTCTATATCATTGATGTTTTGAACAAGCTCTTGCAGCTTTCCATAAAGCCTTGCTGCACATTCCGCTACATCTTCAGGAGGAAGTGTTATTTTTGCATCATTATAGGTTGTATAAACCAAATGCCCAAGCTTTTTCATCAGCCCAGCAGGGATAGCTTGTGGTTTAAAACCAGAAGCTTTCGCCTTTGTCATGTCCGTAAACATTTCACCATTGCCAGTTACAAGCCAAGCTAGGTTAACCTTTAATTGCTGTGATAAAGCAGTCAAAAACTCTACATTGGGAAAGGTGGTCCCTCTTTCAGCATGGTCATAAATTGCTTTATTAATACCTAAACGGATAGCTATCTGATCCCGATTAAGCTCTAAGCTTTCTCGTATCAAACGTAACCGCTTTGCTTGTTCTGTTTTGGGTTCAATTTCTTTTTTTGCCAAATTACATAATAATGCAAATATTGCGCTGAAACACTACAACTATTGCATTATACCTCTTGCTACTGCCCATTAATATAGGCGATTATTACACTATGACCCCACAAAAATGGACGTTACAGCATCTATTTAAGCAAGAGCGAAATTTATGACAATCACATAAGAACCGGATTACCATAGCATTTTGCCGATCTACACTATCGGAACATGTCCTTGGCACAGATCGCAGAAACTTACCAAATACCATCATCGAGTGTCAAAAACATTTGGCAGAGTTTTCTCATTGTATAAGATAAAAAGTTTATCAATGTCTAAAAATTCAATATGAAATGGATAAGATAAATTGGTTTTCCCCAAAACATGAAAGTATCACCCCTTCTTTAGAGGATGAATATTTACAAGCAATGCTTGCGTTAATACCCATGGTATTGATTGAGCTTTGATTGAAAATAATGAGAGCTTAGGGTGTTTGTTTCATCATCAAAATGGCTCCTCTTACGCGCAAATTAACAACCGTTTTATGATGTACCTCAAACACCATAATCTCTACAATTATTCACGATTGGAAGATTAAAGACCATGAAGCAATAAAGTTTCTTACTGACACTGGTCTAAAAGCTGGTATTTTGTGCCAAATTGCTAAAACCATAATGTTGGCGCACATGGCAGCTTGTGGTAATTGCAGTAAATTGATGCTTAAACATACTCAAAGATGCATAAAAAACCGTAATGTGGAGGAATTAGCATGACCCCCTTACCCGATAAGGAATTATCTGATACGCTTGTTGGTCTTTATGACGACTATCAACGCGGTTTTGATATTGCAGAACAGCTTAAATTGTGTGTGGATTTGGCTCTATCCCTTGAATTGGAACTAAGTATTCACCGTTTAAGCGAAGCAGATGCGGTTTTAAAAGAGGAAATTGTACAAACCTTGCGCCATCGCAGAAACTCTTATTCCAATGAAGATGAGACTGACACAGTTATTCATATGGATCTTGAAAAGCATAAATAATCGAACATAATCTCCTGTATTATGAGAAAATACTTTTCTTGTATAAAGCAATTGAATGGCCCAGAGAGTGGATAAAAAACTCTCTTTAAACACAGCATATAGTTTATCAAGTTGAGGTTTTGAACTTAGAACCAAATATATGTTTTTACCACTAAACCAAATCCATAGCTGTTCAGTAATATTGAAACTCTTAATCCAAAACGTAGAATAATAATTTGTATGCAAGACATTGAGCCTATGGTTGCGCTACTCCACAGTTCTAAAAACGCCCTGTCATTAAAAAAAGCCCTTTAAAGTTGCCATTCTTCATGCAGGAATAGTTCGTTGAATCTCTATGCACGCTCTGCATTCCACGAGGAATTGAATATAATCTTTTTAAATATATTCCTTGTGATCTTGGTGTTACGACATAGTGGATGTGTTGATGAACTTGGTTTCCGTGTAATATTTGTGCTACGTTGGCTAGATCTTTTCATCAACTGTTCGTACAATTACCAACAAACACATGAATCAATTTGGTTTCAGAGGTTTTATGGGCAATCCTGATACCACCATTATTTATCGTTACCTATCATCGCCACAAAAAAAGTATTACTAGAGTAAATTCCAGCTTTGATAGAGCTAGCATAGCTTTAAAAAATCTCAGAGTCCGCCATATAGCTGGATATGTCTCTACAAACGATATGATCCCGCTATATATAAGCACATGTACACAAACTCAGCGCATTTAACTCCTCACATTTTTGAAAATTTTTAATCTGGATTTTCTGATACAGTACAAATGGGTGATCTCATTTTTGCAATGGAGTATTCGGTATTGGCAGTTCCCGAGAGCAAGCTGTAAGTTCAATCTGACTAAAAGCATCAAAGCGGTAATCACACCAGAATTTGGACGAATTTTTTATCGGAATGCATGAGATCTTGGCATGATCACAATTGAGCTCCAAAACACATAATTTAAAGCATTATTTAAAGAAGAGGAAAATTTCAGCATCAATCTTATAGAAGGAAAGACCGAAGGTGTAAAAGAACAGTTCCCATTCAGCCTCCCTCGAAATTTATGGTTAACATACTGGACAAAGGATGGCTTCTCAATTATGTATGCCAACAATTATAGGGGGGATTCTTATGACACAAAACCTTCAACCGCAAAGTGAAAAATTTGACGGATTAGCTGATGATTATGATCGCTATCGTCCACGTTACCCCCTCACTTTATTGAAAACCATGCTACTGCCTTTTAAGAACAAAAAACATTTATCCATCGTGGATGTAGGAGCTGGAACCGGCATTGCATTAGAGGGAATTGTCAAACTTCTTGGAAAGGAACACCAATATCATGCTATCGATATATCGACAGACATGATTAAGCAGGGACAAAGAAAGTTTCCTACTGTGCAGTGGTATAAAGGCCGAGCCGAAAGCCTATTGCCTAAAATCGGCAAGCTTGATCTTGTTGTTGTGGCACAGGCGTTTCAATGGATGGATCGCCCTAAGCTGCTTTGCTCTGTTTCAGATCAACTTCGAACCAATGGTGTAATGGCAGTCATGCAAAACAATCGTGATTTTAAGCATAGCAAATTTCTAGACGCTTATGAAACATTGTTAGAGAAAATGAGCCCTAACTATTCGCGTTATTATCGTAATTTTGATTTTTTACAGGAAATGAGTGATGGCTTTGGGGTCAATCCAGAAAAGATTGCTTTCCATACGCACAATTGGACGATGACAATCTCATCCGAAGCCTTTATTGGAATGAGTTACTCCTCAACTCAAGCGCAACGCGCCATTGCGAGCCATGGGGAAGAATATTTGCGGCAACTGATTGAATTGATAAAGCAATATGAAGTGCAGGGGAGTTTGAAGATTTTATATCGAAGTGAACTCTACATGTATGCAAGATAATTCTGCATCTATGGTTACCTCCGCTACCTTTCGGTGTACTAAAGCAAACGAAGTGTGGGAAACTCACGCGTTATTAAGACGCGGATTTGAGAAATATTTGAACAACTTTTCTCCTTTAGCGCTCAATCTAACCCCTCGTTGTATTAGATCTTCACTGTCCAATTGGCGGGTTGGAACCTTCAACAGAAAACTTATTGGCTGTGCCATAGCATTTAAGCAAAAGCATTTGTTAAAGCCATGGTGACCGAAGCACACAAACGTCAACTTGGGTGCATTAAAATTGTTTTACGCAAAGTGTTGACCGAAAACATCCAGTTTTTTACCAGCTAGGAATTGATCCGAATAATATCCTTTAAGTCAGCTATCTATCATATATATTGAGTTGGAGTTAGTTGAATAAATGATAGATACGTTGTGTATTTAAGTTACCATGCATTGCTTTTTAAGCAAGTAACTCAAAGAGAACGCAAACCATTCATCATTGTTACAAAATTAAAATATAGTATTGATAATTTAGAAGATGCTCAAGAAATATTAAGGATCATCAACTCAAAAATACTCCTATCAACAATTATCGGTATAATTACTGATTATGAAGAAAGAGTATGTAAAGCCGTTTAGCAGATGTTATCATTAAACATTTAAAATAGTCTGACTTTATTCTTGACTATGATTAGTCAAACGTTTTGTTTTACTTTAATCTCCCTTATTTCAGCGTTGAGGATTCATACGGAAAGGTTTTGTTTAAATAGGAGAATTATCAGACAATAGCTATGCCCTTTATAAAATTAAAAGAGAAGTTTCTTCTGTCTTTAAATGATGTACCAGAGATCCGAAAAATTCAGTTAATGTACATTAAAAGAGTCCACCACATCTTATACATGTTGCTTAAATAATGTGACTCCCGCTAAAGATCTAATCATCACAAATTGTGATTTTTAAAAAGAATCATTAAAGGAGCTTTAAATGACCTTTGAAAAACCCTGGAAACCCCTTTAAAATTCCTTGAAAAAAATGAATTAGTACAAAAACTCGTAATAAATTTCACAAAACCCGCCGACAAGCTCCACAAAAAGCTACAACTTATTCATAACCTATTAATTACATTGATAAATGGCGGAGAGAGAGGGATTCGAACCCTCGATATGGTTTCCCATATACACGCGTTCCAGGCGTGCGCCTTCAACCACTCGGCCACCTCTCCAGAGGCTTGCACTATACCCAGAAAGAAATAACGTGCAAGTCTAAACTCTATACTCAAAATTCAAAACACAACTTCATTTATCAAAAGAAGATATGATATTTGTTAAATAACAAATACATCCTCTCTTTTTAAGAAAAAATTTTTTCCGTGGATAGTCCTCTAAAATGTAAGAATCGGTTGTCATCAATCAGCAATTTTAGTGTTCATTCATACACCATCTCACTCATGAACAACACTCTTTTTGCATCAACATACTGCGCATATTTCTTAAAAAATCAAATAATTGAAGCATCACGACCACAACCGTTACCATTGATTGTCTCCAGTATTAGCAGGATAAACGTCTATCTTAACCCCTTGATTCTCAAAACTAAAACATGCCTCACAAAGATAATAAACTTCTTTCTAACAAAATATTTATAATGTGATTGCTTAGCAAATTGCAGGATTGCCTAGCTCTTCCCTCTTAAAGTTCTTCATCAGCTTATATCATTGCTCAGAGCACGTACAGCCTGCCCAGTTTCACACTGCAATGCTTTTTTTGCTAAAATTTTCATATCTTCAAAACTATGCGCCTGCAAACATGCTTTTACTGAAGGAATATCACAGGATATCATAGAAAGTTCATTAATCCCCAATCCAGTCAAAATCATCGCAGCAAAAGGATCTCCAGCCATACCACCACACACGCTAACCCAACAGTTATGTTTTTCTGCCCCCTGAATAGTTCGGTGAATCATGCGCAAAACTGCTGGATCAAGACTATCAGCTTCAGATACAAGATAAGGATTTTGTCGATCAACAGCCATTGTATACTGAGTCAAATCGTTGGTTCCAATCGAGAAAAAATCAACATAGGCACTCAACACATCTGCCATAATGGCAGCCGCTGGAACTTCAATCATAATACCAAATTTTAATTTTGGTGCACCAATATCATTCTGAATTTCTTCTGCAATCTTTTTCATAGAAAAAATCTCTGAAACAGACATGACCATTGGAAACAGAATCCATAGATCACCCCCCTCTTTTGCTGCTCGATATAGAGCACGCAACTGGGGAACTAAAAGATCACGCCGACGTAACAAAAGCCGTGTTCCTCGAACGCCTAAAAATGGATTATCTTCTTTAGATAAATGTAAATGTGTAACCTGTTTATCCCCACCAATATCGAGTGCACGAATAATTAATGGCCTATCTCCCACAGCCGCAATCATCGTTCGATATACATCAAATTGTGCCTCTTCATCTGGAATGTGTGGACTATCTAAAAACAAAAATTCTGTACGCATGAGTCCAACACCTTCAGCCCCTAAATCAAATGCAACAGGAACCTGATTTGCGTAATTGACATTAGCCATGATACGTATCCTTTGACCATCTGTCGTTTTTACAGGCAATGCACATACACGTATCTCATTGTCACGCTTTTGCATCAAAATACTTATCTGTTTTTGAGCATCTTCAACATCTACAAGAGCGGGATCAAGATAAATAAAACCATTATCACCATCAATGATAGACTGAATATTATTCTCGACAGCTAAAACATCAGAACCGGCAGCAACAACCATTGGAATGCCAAGTGTGCGCGCTAAAATAGCTGTATGGGACATCGGACCACCCCATGCCGTTACCAACCCACGCACTTTTGTACAATCAAGCTGAGCTATATCAGAGGGAGACAAATCATCCGTGATAAGAATAACATCGTGCGGAATATCATTTAAAAAGAATGATCTATAAGATGGATTAATCTCACCCAAAACACGACGACCAACATCAACTAAATTAGCCGAACGCTCCGCCAAAAGAGGATCATCTACCTTAGAAAACATATCTGCAAACTGCCGAACTGCTCTGTCCCAAGACCAAGCTACACCATGTCCTTCCGCTATAAAACGACAAGCTTGAGCTATCAGATTTTCATCCTCAAGCAAAACTATTTGTGCAGAAAAAATTGCAGCAGAAGCTACCCCCATACGTGCAGTAATATCAGCAATAACTGATGCCATTTTTTGTTTTGTTTTTGAGAGAGCATTTTCAAGACATGCCATGCCAGTTGCAAAACCAGTTGGCTGGTCCATTATGGAAATATCATTCTGCCTTAAAACAAAAATCTTACCAAGAGCTAACCCTGGACTTGCCCCAACACCAGAAATAACTTTTTTCCCAAAGCGTGGATACCAACCATGAAAAGCCCTCGTTTGAGCTTCCATTTCTCTCATAACACATTTTTCACTTACGCTCACTTTCTTTGCGACAGAAATTGCATCCCTCAGAAGTTGTGCACCTTCTGCAGCATCCGTTGAAAAAATCAAAACATCACCGTTTTTTGCCCCTAATTGCAATAAACCAACCAAATTTTTCATTTCAACGGTATACTTACCATGGCGGACTCTGATAGAGCTCTGAGCTTTCTTTGCAAAGTCAACCCAAAGAGAAGCTGGTCGCGCATGAAGACCACTTGGGTAATCTAAAGTCCATTTCTGACTCACCGAAAGGTCACCCATAAAAGTTCCTCTCATCTTCGTATCCTGACCAAATAGAGCGGCAACAATCTGCTGTTTGTCAGCAGTCGTTGAAAGGACTTCAAGCCGCTCCTTATCAAATAGAAGACGCGTCAATTTTTTACAAATCTCTATATAGCGATCTGGACGAGCCGCAATGGCGATGACTAAGCGCGCTTTATTTCCCTCCTGCCACTCAACACCAGCAGGAATCTGTACAACAGCAACAGCATCCCTGATAATCAAATCACGACTTTCAAACATTCCATGGGGGATTGCTATACCATTCCCAAGCCAAGTATTCGTTATTGCCTCACGTTTTAGCATGCTTGCCAGATAATATTTGTTGACTGCACCAACCTGCACAAGTAATTCAGCAGCAGCTTGAATCGCCTCATTTTTATGATCAAAAGCAGCTGAAAGCTTTACAGATTTTATAGACAAGATTTCTATCTCGTTAAAATCTGCATTCATTGCTTCTGCTTCTTCACATCTCATCATGAATTTAAACTACCCTCACATTTGATCATGAATGTCTCTGATAAATTTCGTTTCAAACCTGTATTTTCCCAAATACAAAGCATAAAAAACCACACAAATTTCCTTTATTTTAAAGAATATAAATAAGTGAAGTGCTTAAACACCTCTACGTAGTCCATAAAATAATTAGGTATCGTTATTCACTGAGTTGCTTAAAGCCATCATAGGTAAATCTGACTCCCACTCTTTAATTTTACCACGACAAATACCCGTCTAATTCACTGAAAAATCACTTTTAAAAGTGCTTTCATCATCCCAAGTTATTCGCTATAATTTGTCATTATCCCTCATATTAAGAAAGCAGAATACCCCAATCACCTGCAACTTAATCCGACATTTTAACTTATCTCTCCCCAATTGAGCAACCCACTCTTGCCCCTCTCTGACGCATTTCATAATCAAAAACTGCTCCACATAACCTACTTCCTTCAGATTCGGCACAGCTCAATATCCTCCACACAAAATCTTCAAAATAAAACTTTAACTACATTGTAGACTTCCCTTTCCAGAATAAATATTGCAACCGCACGATAATTTTTGTCTGCGTAGCCACAAAATATATAAAAACTGCAAAAACAACATCCTTGATAACTAAAATCAAAAAAAGACCACGCACAACTTAATTTCTCAGTACTTTGGCAAATAAGACTATAAAATTGAAAGTTTTGTTGCCCTGAAGCAATCTTTATTCTCATACTGGGCTTTATTTTCATAAAGATCACTAACAGATAGATCAAAAAATAATCTTGATGTAGCTGATTGCAAGGTCATTTCGGTATCTTCAAACTCAATCCCCTTCATAGAAAAACTTCATTCTAAATTTACTGGAAATCCTTCAATGTGATATCACTGCTCAAAGCAGCTTTGATCAATGCTGTTATAGCCTTCTCTTACATATAACTTCCCCTCACAACAGATAGGAGCCTAACCAATACCCAATCACTGTCTCAAAAACATAACAACCATTACAAACACTAAAGATGCCAACAAACTAGCTCATCTTCAGCAAAATGATTGCACAAATACTTGCTTATTGAATTTCTCTACAATTCTCCGCAAATAAACTTTCTGGCACTTTTTTCACCCATAAAGAGAAAGTAGATTTTTTCACCCTCTTACTATTTACCCATTCCCTCATCACATCAATGTCTTCAGTAGAAACGAAAGACAACACCACTCTTTTAATTATTGAAGAAAATATTTCCTCAATTTTATTTTTTAGTTTCCTGTACACACCTACTCCACTTCGCACTATATCATAGAGCGCAAAAAAGGAAAGATAGCATCCTATCTTTCCTTCTAATGTTATTTCTCAGGAACTTCAAAACGAAGTCCACGAAATCATGGCTTATTGCAGAGAATATTATGGCTTGCTCTGCTGTCCCTCAACGATAGGAATAACCGAAACATATGAACGGTTATTCGCTTTCCTTTGAAAAGAAACCGTTCCGTTTGACAGTGCAAAAAGAGTATGGTCTTTCCCAATACCGACATTGTTACCAGGATGCCAACGTGTACCACGTTGGCGAATAATAATATTCCCAGCGATAACGGCTTCACCACCAAATTTTTTAACGCCAAGACGTTTTGATTCTGAATCGCGACCATTACGCGAGGAACCACCAGCTTTTTTATGTGCCATGGACGTTGTTCTCCTTTAATCTTCTTTACTATTTGACGCTATAGCCGCTTTCTTCTGCGATGCGGACTTTTTTTCAGCAGGTTCCTTAACAGTTTTCTTAACAGAAGCAGTAGCTTTTGTTTCCTTTGTTGTTTCTTTTAGTTCAACTTCTTCCTGTTTAATTGGCTTTGCAGCTGCTTTTTTAGGCTTTAAACCACCCATTAAAATTTCTAAAATACGAAGTATTGTCATTTCTTGACGATGACCACGCGTGCGTTTTGAATTTTGACGACGGCGCTTCTTAAATGAGATAACCTTACGCGCACGTGCCTGCTCTACAATCTCAGCCGTAACTAAAGCATCGGCAACAACAGGTGTACCAATAATGGCATTGTCTTCTTGCCCAACAATCAATACATCTTTAAATTCAATAACGTCACCGGTATTTCCAATAATTTTTTCAACTTTCACCACTTGGTTAGCAACAACACGGTATTGCTTCCCACCGCTTTTAATGACTGCGAACATTTTTCATCCTTTCGTTCACTCCAGCTCTTATTTGATTTCTGCCTTATCAATTAAGGGAAAATAGGCTGCTTTTTATCAGTCGTAATAGTTTAAAAGAGATATAAAAATACTCTACAAAAACAAATATGCGCAGATTGCTCCACGCTCGTATCGGCAGCATATATGACCGAATTTCGGTTCTCTGTCAATAAAGTCCCACAAAAAAGCAAAAAAGGGTTGTACTTAAAGCAATTGAAGATTATCTACCGTTATATACTCAAACAATGTAAAATTTTTTTCGCTTTCATGTGGAGAGATGGCTGAGTGGTTGAAAGCACCGCACTCGAAATGCGGCATAGGGGTAACTCTATCGGGGGTTCAAATCCCTCTCTCTCCGCCAAAATATATTAAAGGAGTATTCATCAAAATATCTTTATTCCGTACGTCTTGCCTGAATATGTTCTAACAGTCCTAATGTTGAACTATCGCGGTTATTCGCTTTGTTTTCTCCGCGGAGGATTGGTAACAATTCATTTGCTAATTCTTTGCCAAGCTCAACCCCCCATTGATCAAACGAATTAATATTCATCAAAATACCTTCGACAAAAATACGATGCTCATAAAGTGCAATGAGACGACCGAGTGCAAAAGGTGTCAATAAATCCTGAACCAGCATAATACTGGGGCGGTTTCCTTGAAAACTTTTGTGAAGGGCTAAATTGTCTGTCTCATATTCATCGATTCCACTCTTTGCAAGGATACGCCGAGTATCTTCGACACTACGTCCCTTCATCAAAGCCTTTGATTGTGCTAAACAGTTTGCTACCAACATGTCATACATAGGATGTAAATTTTGCTCATGCCCTTTTATAAATAAAATAAATTCCACAGGAATAACATCTGTTCCTTGATGCAGAAGCTGGAAAAAAGCATGTTGCCCATTCGTCCCTGAATCACCCCAAACAACTGGACCACTTGAAAAAGTTAATGATTTGCCATCCAAAGAAACCTGCTTACCATTTGATTCCATATCAAGTTGTTGCAAATAAGCTGGAAAGCGCGCTAAACGCTGTGCATAAGGAATGACAGCACGTGACGTGTAACCACAAATAACACGATGCCAAAACCCTAAAAGCGCAAACCGAATAGGAATATTTTTATGCAAGGGTGTTGTTTTGAAATGTTGATCCATATGCTGGGCACCATTGAGAAATTGGCGAAAATTTCGACTTCCTATTGCTAACATAACAACAAGACCAATAGCTGACCAAATTGAATAACGCCCTCCAACCCAATCCCAAAATCTAAAAATTCTTGGAGAATCTATGCCAAATTCTGCCACTTTATCAAGCGCACTTGAAACAGCAACAAAATGCGTGCAAACAGCTTCTTCCCCTAAATGTGAACGAACCCATTGACGTGCAACTTGAGCATTTGCAATTGTTTCAGCTGTTGTAAAAGTTTTAGAGGCAATAACAAACAACGTTGTTGCCGGATTCAAAACAGCGAGAGTATCAGAAATATGTGCACTGTCAGCATTAGAAACAAAATGACAATGCGGACCATCATGATAAGGTTTTAAAGCATGTGTGACCATTGCTGGTCCAAGATCTGAACCACCAATACCAATGTTCACAATATCAGTTATCTTCTCACCACTGCTTCCCTTATAGCTGCCATCGCGTACCATTTCAGAAAATCGTTCCATATGAGCAAGAACATCCTGAACATCTTGAACAACATCATGACCATCCAAAATGAAAACTTCGTCAGCAGGCGAACGTAAGGCAATATGAAGAACCGAGCGCTTTTCAGTTGTATTAATGGCTTTACCGGAAAACATTGCCTCACGCCTGTTTAAAACATCTGCTGCAACAGCCAAATCATCAAGGAGTTGTAATGTTTTTAATGTTACGCCACATTTCGAAAAATCGAAAAGAAGATCATCAAGTCTTAAGGAAAAATGAGAAAAGCGCTGTTTATCCTCTATGAAATGCTGACGAATATTATAGACCCCATCCTTTGTGGCATGTCTTCTTAAAGCTTTCAAAGCTGCCTCAAAAACTTTTTCATTTCGAATTGATGAGCCATCTTCCATGGACTTATCCCAAATGATTATTGACAATGAAATCTACACACAAACAATAACAAAACAGCCCACATCTCCTTTATTGCAATCAATTTTTTCTGCGCATACACAATCACATGATGTAAAAAGCAAAAAGATAAAACCAGAAAACGACATTTTTAAAACGAAAGTAAAAAAATTATCAAATCTTCCCTACCATATAAATCACTCAACTTGATTGAGTTCTCTTGTTAAGCGTAGTGCCCCTTCTGATTTTGGTCTCACAAAACGTCCAAGAAAGAGATAAACAACTGGGGTGACATAAAGAGTAAAAATAGTCGCTAAACCTAAACCACCAACGATAACCCAACCTAAAGCTATACGCGCCTCTGCACCAGCACCTTTAGCTAAAACCAAAGGAATACCCCCTAAAATGGCACAAATCATCGTCATACAAACAGGACGAAGACGAATATTCGCCGCTTCTTCTACAGCTTCACGCACATTTTTCCCTTGATCACGTAACTGATCTGCAAATTCAACAATAAGAATACCATTTTTAGCCATAACCCCAACCAACAAAATTAAACCAATTTGACTGTAAATATTAAGACTAACTCCACTTAAAAGCATAGCAATTACAGCGCAACCAATTCCTAATGGTACAGTAGCCATGATAATAAATCCTGAAACAAAACTTTCAAACTGTGCAGCTAAAACTAATAGAATGATTACAAAAGCAATTCCAAAAACAATCATAAAATTGGAAGATGTTTCATCAAGTGTAGCGGCTTCCCCTAAAGGAACAATATAATTTCCTTCTGATAATAAAGGAGCAGCAATTTTTTGCACAGTCTGATAAGCGCTACCTAAAACGACACCTGGAGCAAGATTTGCGCTTAAAATAACAGCATTCATGCGTTTCTCTCGTTTTAATTGAGGCGCAATAGCTTTTTCATGCAAATTCGCAATAACCGATAAAGGAACATATTGATTGCCTTTGGTTTTTAAAAAAATATTTTCCAAATCATGAGGATTATTAATAGGATTCTTACGCGAAGTCAGTTTAACATCATAAGAATGATCATCCACATAAACGGAACCAATTTTTTTCCCATCCAACATTGCTTGTAATGTATTACCCAAATTGGTGATATCAATTCCCAAATCAGAGGCTTTTTCTCGATTCATTTCAATAAAAAATTGTGGTTGCGTTGCATCAACAGTAAGCCGTGGGCGAATAAAATGCGGATCAGCTTGCAAAGCATTCACAAGCTTATCAGCAATCGGTTGTAATTTTGTATAATCATTTCCAAGAATTGCAAATTGTAATCCCTGACCAGTTCCTCTAACACCTAAAGAATTTCCCTGCGCAGCAAACACTAAAACCGCTGGAAATTGTCTCACCGTTGCATTAACATCTTCTAAGATCTCTTGTTGACTACGTAAACGCTTTTCCCAAGATGAAAGCAACAAAATCAAAAAAGCGGTATTGGATGAACCACCAATACCAGCAATAGAGTAACTGTTTGCAATCTCTCCAGAATCACGTAACGGCTGTAAACTTGCTTCAATTTGCTCTACCTGTTCATTCAGATATTGTGTTGAAATACCTTGTGGTCCATTAATGACTAAAAAGATAAGAGCTCTGTCTTCTGCTGGTGTCAATTCTTGTTGTAATTTCATATAGCCTCCAACACAAAGACCCGCGAAAATAAGCGAAGAAAAGACAACAGTCCAAGGTCTTCCTAAACATTTATGCAGACTATAAGCATACCACTGACTTAAGAAAGAACCTAATTTATTCAAAAAAGTAAAATGATGCGCCTCTCCCTCATTGTCTTCAATATGTTGCTTGAGAAAATGTGATGCCAACATAGGACAAAGCGTTAAAGCAACAACCGAAGAAAGCAAAATCGAAATTGCCAACACAAAACCAAATTCTCTAAAAAGTGACCCAACTTGTCCAGGAAGAAAAGAAATGGGCACAAAAACGGCAACTAAGGTCAATGTTGTTGCTAAAACAGCAAAAAAGACTTCCCGTGTTCCGATCACCGCCGCCGACCGAGGACCTAATCCCATATTGCGCCATCGAACAATATTCTCAAGAACAACGATTGCGTCATCCACCACAAGCCCTGTTGCTAAAACAAGCCCTAAAAAGGTGAGAATATTTAATGAAAATCCTACAAGGTAGATGGCAGCAATTGTACCAATTAAAGCAACAGGAATAGATAAGGCGGGAATAAGCGTTACACGAATATCTCTAAGAAAAAGAAAAATAACCAAGATAACGCTGAGAACAGCAATAACCAATGCAACCTCAACCTCATGAAGTGCGCCCTTAATGAAAATAGCATCATCACTAATAACACTTATATGCACTGAAGAAGGAACAACACTTTTGAGATGATCAAGAACCTCTCGAACACCTTGAGAAATATTAAGGGTATTTGACTGTGCTTTACGCACAATCCCCAATCCAATTCCGGTCTTTCCGTTTATACGAAGAATAACGGTTTCTACATCGGGTGATAAAGTAACCTGTGCAACATCGCCAAGATGTACATAAGGTTTTAAGATAACTTGTTCAAAAGCTTCTGGTGTTGTTAAGCGCGCAGTAGCACGTACAATTAAAGTTTGCTTAGAATTGCGTAATGACCCCACCGGAACATCTGTTGTCATATCAGCAAGAACACGTGAAATATCTGCTACAGTCAATCCATAACTAGCAAGTTTTGCTTGATCAACATCAACCTGAAAAATCTTCGTGCGAGCATTATCAACCTGTACATCACCAACACCATCAACGGCAGAAAGTGCATCAACAATTTGATCATTTACGACCATTGCTAAATCATCAACACTCATCGTTGGTGAAGTTACAACCAAATACATCATCGCAGCAGCATTGGAATCTGCTTTAATGATCAGAGGTGAATCCGCGTTTTTGGGTAAAGAATAAGCAATACGAGAGAGAGCATCACGAATATCAGATGCTGCAACATTCAAATCAACACCGACATTAAAATTGATCTCTACACGGGAACGTCCAAAAGAAGAAGTTGAAGAAATTGTTTTAACACCTGAAACACGAGAAACAGCATCTTCTATAATTTTCGTAACTTCACGATCAATTGTTTCCGCTGATGCTCCAGCAAAAGTTGTCATAATCGTCGTTACTGGAGTATCAACATCCGGTAATTCACGTACATCAACATTTAGCCATGCAGAAATTCCTGCAATCACGATCATAGCATTGAAAACAAAGGTAAAAACCGGTCTACGAATAAACAAAGCGATTATACCGCCTTGCCCCGCCCGTATTATAGGCTGTTTCGTGTTAAATTCCTGACTCATTGTACATCCTGCCCATGAAGTGCTGATACTTGCTGTTGATGGACTTTTGGATCATCAAAAGTGATCCTACTTCCTGGATAGAGCATCTGTACTCCCTGTATGACAACTTGATCACCATTTTCTAAGGGTGCTTTCACAAATACCTGATCTTCTTTATGCTGAATAATCGATACTGGAATTGGTTCTACCTTACCCTCCCTTACACGCCAAACGAATGAACCTTTACTGTTCCATTGAATGGCAAGAGGATTAACGACAGGGAAAGAATCACCACTGAATTGAAATGCAACAGAAAAAGACATACCAGATAAAAGAGTCTCTTTTTCATTCTTAATTTCAATTTGCACGTGAAGTGTACGGCTTTCTGGATCAACGACATTATCAATCGCATAAATATGACCAACAAAATTCGTATCCGACTGCGTCGTTAATGTCGCAGTCACTTTATCTCCTTTATGTATTCGCGAAATATATCGTTCAGGAACCCACACATCGACTAAAATGCGTTCTCTATTTTCAATCCGGCCTATTACAGTGTTAAGAGCAACAGCATTGCCCTCATCAATGGATAAAATACCAACAACTCCGCTGATTGGTGCACGAATTGTTCGCCGATCAAGGTCTAGCTCAGCATTACGCAAAACCAGATTTGCGTTATCCAGCTCTAAGCGTGCAGTAATTTCCTGAACCTCTGTTGCTGTATTGCTGGAACGTAATTTAACAATACGCGAGAGCGTTAATGCGCTATTATCGCGTTGTACTTTTGCTTTTGCAGCTGCTATTTCTTCCTTTTTAGAATCAAGCTTTGCAATTAAATCACCGACTTGTACTTTTGTGCCAGCTGAAACAAAAATCTTATCAATAACGCCAGATGACCAAGGTGTTAACTCCACCGAAGCCAATGCTCTTCCACTCCCAAGCGTATTCAACTTTTCATAAAAATCTTGGACTTTAACAAGATCAACAACAACATTTGTTGGTGGCCTTCTCTTTGATGCCTTTGATATTTTATGCGACGCATTTGTTGTTTTCTCCACTATAGGAATAAGTCGTTCTGAACTATGCTTTCCCTCCCAATAAGCAACCATCAGAATGAAAACAAAAAACACCGGTGGAAAGATCTTTTTTAACAACCCCATACATCTATCCTTGCTGCGTTATTAAGATTCAAATTTGTCTGAAACAGTCTTCAAAACTAACATCCGAGTTTCACACAAAAATCGAATTGCAGGTCAGGTAGTGTATCTTATTCCCCACCGCAAAAAACTATCTCATCTCTACTTGACTAACTCTCGCAGATTAAAGCGTCAAGTTAACTATCGTTCATATTGAATTGTACTGTCAAAACAACAAACAATCTAGCATACAAAGATCCAATTGAATCGAGAAATATGCTGTACCCTTTTAAAAATGTATCATAAACGAAGTGATAAAATTTTCATTTTTACTAAGTTTCACTTGCAATTTCTCAATGAAACGATTAGGAACCTTCTATCTTAATAAGAAAAAATGAAGCACCCGTAGCTCAGCTGGATAGAGCACCAGACTACGAATCTGGGGGTCAGGAGTTCGAATCTCTTCGGGTGCGCCATCACTCTTTCTTATCTGTCAACTTCAGTGTTCTCAATGCTTGTAATCCCTCAAAAGACCAAATAAGCTAAGCTGTACAAAATTTGGACAGTTTCAATATTTTATTCTATATCTAGAAAATATGCCTTTAAACCTCTTGCTGATCAACTGTCTGTTCATTCAATAAAGGCCAATAGCAATAAATTCTTCTCATCTAACTTTTATATTCTCTCTCACAGTAATAATCAACTTTTATGATATTTTACCTTATTTCTATGTGTTATAGGTTTTATTGTCCTAGTAATAGACACACCCTAAATATTAACGAAAACCAAGTTTGAAGAATTTTTCTATGCCTAAAACAGATATTGAAATTGCTCGCAGTGCTCAAAAGAAGCACATCACTGAAATCGCGCAAAAAATTGGTGTCACACATGAAAATCTCATTCCTTATGGACATGATAAAGCTAAAATTTCTTCTGCATACATAAAATCATTGAATAATAATCCGGATGGTAAACTTATCCTCGTTACTGCTATCAATCCAACACCTGCCGGAGAAGGAAAAACAACAACAACTGTTGGACTCAATGATGCACTCAATCTCATCGGAAAAAAAACAATAGCAGCCTTAAGAGAACCGTCTTTAGGCCCCTGTTTTGGTATAAAAGGTGGTGCCGCCGGAGGTGGTTATGCCCAAGTCGTACCAATGGATGACCTTAACTTGCATTTTACTGGGGATTTCCATGCCATTACAGCCGCTCATAATCTTCTTGCTGCAATGATAGATAATCATATCTACTGGGGAAATGCTTTGAATATTGATCCACGCCGCATCGTGTGGAAACGAGTGCTTGACATGAACGATCGTGCATTGCGCGATATCGTCATTTCATTGGGTGGGGTCACCAATGGTTTTCCACGTCAAACAGGTTTTGATATTACTGTTGCATCAGAAATCATGGCTATTTTTTGTCTTGCTGAAAATCTAGAAAATCTTACGCAAAGACTCAAAAAAGTTATTGTTGCCTATCGTTATGACAAAACGCCCGTGACAGTTGCTGATCTCAATGCAGAAGGTGCAATGACAGTTCTTCTCAAAGATGCCATGCAACCCAATCTTGTACAAACAATTGAAAATAACCCTGTTCTTGTTCACGGAGGGCCTTTTGCCAACATCGCTCATGGCTGTAATTCAGTTATAGCAACAAAAACTGCCTTAAAACTAGCCGATTATGTTGTTACGGAAGCAGGATTTGGAGCCGATCTTGGAGCAGAGAAATTCTTTAACATTAAATGTCGACAAGCGGATATTGCACCAGATGCTACAGTTATTGTCGCAACAATTCGCGCATTAAAAATGAATGGTGGGGTGGATAAAAATAACCTCAAAGAAGAAAATATCACAGCTTTACAAAAAGGAGCTGCCAATCTTTTGCGACATATCAAGAACATGAAACATTATGGTATCCCTTGTGTTATCGCTATCAATCATTTTGATACCGATAGCGATGCTGAAATAAGTACGCTACAAAAAATAGTTGCAACAACCGGACACAAAGCTGTTCTCTGTAAACATTGGAAACAAGGTGGGAAAGGCGCCATAGAGCTTGCACAAGAACTTGTTACCTTAATTGAAGAGAAAAATGCTCATTTTAAACTTCTGTATCAAGATGATCTTCCACTCGTTGAAAAAATTAATTGTATTATTAAAAAACTATATGGTGGACGCGGCGCTACAATCGCAGATCATATTATCAAGCAGCTTGAATGTTGGGAAAAAGAAGGTTTTGGTTCATACCCTATTTGTATGGCGAAAACACCCTATTCCTTTTCTTCTAATCCCAAACAATACGGTGCTCCTGTTGATTTTGAAATACCTGTACGAGAAGTTCGCCTTTTAGCAGGTGCAGGCTTTATTGTTGTCATTTGCGGAGATGTCATGACCATGCCTGGCTTACCGCATTATCCTATCGCTGAAAAAATTTATCTTGATGGAAATGATGAGATTCAAGGACTTTCATAAACTCAGACTTGTAAACTCAATCAATGATAACAAGCTCCTTACAGCAAAAAGCATAGAATTTTAAAAAGCGATATAGACAAACGCCTTATTTGTGTGATATGTGTGCTTACATCATACGTATAATGTACGTATGATGGGTCTTCTTTTAGGTATCTACTTAAAAGGAACTGGATTTTTTCCTATTATTTATGACACTGAAACAAAGCAGGATAAATAGTGCAAGTACTCGTTCGTGATAATAATGTTGATCAAGCGCTCCGCGCGCTTAAGAAAAAGATGCAGCGTGAAGGCATCTTCCGTGAAATGAAAATGCGTGGATATTATGAAAAGCCATCGGAGAAGCGTGCACGGGAGAAAGCTGAAGCTATCCGTCGTACACGTAAGCTTGCCCGTAAACGTGCACAAAGGGAAGGTCTTGTGGGCAATGGCCGTACTGCTGCTGTAAGGTAATGCGCTTTTGCTTTTGTTGGTGTGTTATAAATAGCGCTAGCAATAGTGTAGACAAAATATCTGTAGAACTTGTAATTATATGATGCTGCGAGTGAAGTTCTTTCGCTTTTGGTTTTCTTTGTTCAATGTTCTTTTGTGTATTTTTTATCTGGAATAATGGTTGATTCTGTATCAAGTAGTATTGGGGAATGGCTTTTAGAGATTTCAAACGATAGAAGAAGATCATCTGTTTGAAATTTTTAAGCGTATCTACTGCAGCGCAAGATGCGTTTGTGTGAGGCATTTTATTATAATTTCTCAATACAATTTTTCTGTGCGCACAAATCCTGTGTGTTTTCTTATCTGGACCAGACATCTAATATCTTTCAAGTTGCCTTAATCATATTAAATTGAAAATACGCATTACTGTTACGATATGCAATTATGTCCATTTAAATATAACACCGGAAAAGCTATCTCTTCCCCCCTAACTTAATTAAATGAAGCGGTAAAATTCTGTAACCTTTAGTGTTTCATAATATTCTGAAACTAATATGTGCCTATGTAGTGCAATCTGCTTTTAATGTATACAGTATTACCACTGAATAAAATCGTAGTAGCCTATGAAAAAACTGGAAAATCTGTAAAAAACGTTGGCACTGAAAACCAACATCTTTACGTTTATGAAGTCATAAGGCAGCCACACTCTATATTGGTTTACCCTCAATGTTTCTAATGTTCTTGCATTTAAATGATTTATTAATCATATGTTGCACCCATTCTAAAACACTCCTTTTCACATCACATGCCCCTTCCTTATCGACCTATTATTGAACAATTTTTTGATCATAATACGAATTAGCTTTATCCCCGTTTCAGAAAAAAACAGATAGACGCAATACTTTACTACCATCTGTTATACAAAAGCTGATACAACTCTCAAAGCACTCAACCATCTCAATATTTGTCTCAAACAGATACTGCATGAAAACTGGATATTGACTTACAACCACACTCGATCAAAAAAGCGACCACTAAGAAATTCAAATTTTTATCTTACTTATTTCGATATTCTTGTAACAATTTCCTCATTGTTTAGATCTCTTTAACTAGAGCTATGCCATAGCTTTGATCAGTTCTCGATCCTATCTTCTAGATCTTAGATTGCTAATATATAGAAACGAAGAGATAAAGAGTTTAAGTGTGCAACATTTTATTTGGTTTCGATTTTCAGTGCTTGCGTCATTTATCTTAATGGCAGGAGTTTTTGTATTTAGTTCACCTCGTTTTTTGCACGCACAAACACTCAATCAAAATTTACAGCAAAATCTAGGACCAAGTGGTTTACCACTCCCGCGATTTGCTTCGATTAAGCCCACCCGTGTTAATGTGCGCGTCGGCCCTGGAAGTCATTATTCTATCATTTTTACTTACAAAAAACAGGGCTTACCTATTGAAATCATCCAAGAATACGATCAATGGCGCAAAATTCGTGATGCAGAAGGGGATGAAGGGTGGGTTTATCAGTCGCTTTTATCAGGAAAGCGAACTGCTATAACTATTCCATGGCAAAAAGATAAAACAAAAAGACTGATGCTTCGCAAAAAACCTGCAGACAATGCAGAAATTGTGGCAGAAGTAGAGCCTAATGTCATTGGTAATATTCGGCAATGCAACGGACAGTGGTGCGAACTTAATATTAATAATACCCGCGGATGGCTTCCGCAACCCCAGTTATGGGGAATCTATCCTGATGAAAAAATAAACCGTTGGTGAATTTTAAAACCAACAAAATCTAATCTTTATTCCTATTGAATTCTCTGACATTCTATAATCAAGTCAGTTTTTTTGGTTTTAACCGAACTATCAAATCAACATGCGAAATCTCCATACCTTCTGGTGGTTGAGGCAAATTGCCAATAATAGGAGCTTCTTCCAAACTGCAAGGAATATCAAGAATACGATTTTCGCCTTCTATATAAAAATGATAGTGATCAGATGTATTGGTATCAAACCAAGTTTTCGAACCTTCTACAGCAATAATCCGTAACAACCCTGCTTCCGTAAATTGATGAAGCGTATTATAAACAGTTGCTAAAGACACAGGCACACCCAACCTCATTGCTTCTTCATGAAGCTCTTCAGCAGCAATGTGACAGTTGCCTTTAGAAAAAATCATATTGGCAAGTTCTAATCGCTGGCGTGTAGGTCGCAAACCATTTTGACGCAAATGTTTCTCTAACATAGATATGGAATAATAACTCGCCACCTTTCCACAATCTTTTGTGGACTGTTCTTCTTCATTCAAACCTAAATTGTCTGCACTCAACGACATATTATAAAACCACAATACATTTCTGTTACAATAAAGTTAAAATACAAAAAAATGGGGACAATATGATATAATTTCTTATTACATTTTAATAACCTACAACGCAAGATACATAAAAAAGCGCTTTTGTCATCAAAAATGATATAAAATCATTTCCCTCTCCTTAAAATTTGCTCTAAAAGTATGTTGGGGGGAAAGCGCAGATAAAAATATATGCAAATAAATGGAGTAACAATGACTGAACAAAAGTCTCGCTACACTTATGAAGAGCTTCTAAGCTGCGCTCGCGGCGAAATGTTTGGTAAAGGTAACGCACAATTACCAGCACCACCCATGTTGATGATTCATCGAATCAACGAAATCAGTGAAACTGGTGGTGAATATGGTAAGGGAATGGTTCGCGCCGAATTTGACATTACTCCAGACCTATGGTTCTTTGATTGTCACTTTATAGGTGATCCTGTTATGCCAGGGTGTCTTGGTCTCGATGGCATGTGGCAATTAACAGGTTTTTTTCTTGGTTGGCTAGGCGAACCAGGAAAAGGGAGAGCTATATCGACAGGTGAAGTAAAATTATCGGGTATGGTCACTCCAAAAACCAAACTTCTTGAATATAGAATAGATTTTAAACGTATCCGGCGTGGAACTTTGGTCTTAGGCATAGCAGATGGATGGGTAAAAGCAGATGGAGAAGCCATCTATAAAGCGAGTGATTTGCGTGTTGCTTTATTTAAAGAAGACTAAAAATTATTTCCATTAGAAGAGACATAAACAAGGAGGTATGAATGCGTCGAGTTGTTGTAACCGGAATGGGAATTGTCTCCGCTATTGGAAATAATCCTCAAACCGTTTTAACCAGTTTACGTGAAGCAAAGTCTGGGATTTCTTATGCAACCCAATATGCTAAATTAGGCTTCCGTAGCAGAGTTTACGGTAAGCCTGATATTAATATAGAAGAACTGGTCGATCGACGTGCTTTGCGCTTTCATGGACGTGGAACTGCTTGGAATCATATCGCCATGGATCAAGCAATTGCTGATGCGGGTTTGGAACCTCATGAAGTATCAAATGAACACACGGGTATTATTATGGGCTCTGGAGGTGCTTCAACTCAGTCAATCGTTGAGGCTGCTGACATTACGCGTCAAAAAAGTCCAAAGCGCGTAGGTCCTTTTGTCGTTCCTAAAGCAATGAGTTCTACAGCGTCCGCAACACTTGCGACTTTTTTTAAAATTAAAGGAGTAAACTATTCAATTTCTTCAGCGTGTGCCACCTCTAACCATTGTATTGGCAATGCTTACGAATTAATACAATATGGCAAGCAAAATCGTATCTTTGCTGGTGGCTGCGAAGATTTGGATTGGACATTATCTGTTTTATTCGATGCTATGGGTGCTATGTCCAGCAAATATAACGATGTACCAGAGAAAGCTTCGCGTGCTTATGATGCTAATCGTGATGGATTTGTTATTGCTGGTGGGGCTGGTGTTTTGGTTCTCGAAGAACTAGAAATCGCTAAAGCACGTGGTGCAAAAATCTACGGAGAAATTGTTGGTTATGGTGCAACATCCGATGGGCACGATATGGTCTCTCCATCTGGAGAGGGAGCAGAGCGGTGCATGCGCATGGCGCTCGCGACTGTAAACAATAAAATTGATTATATCAATCCCCATGCAACAGCAACACCTGTTGGTGATCCCCCTGAAATAGAAGCAATCCGCCGTATATTCGGAGCTGGTGATCAATGCCCACCAATTTCCGCTACAAAATCTCTAACTGGTCATTCCTTGGGTGCTGCAGGCGTTCAAGAAGCGATCTATACACTGTTAATGATGAATCACAATTTTATTTGCGAGAGTGCCCATATTGAAGAGCTTGATCCAGCTTTTGCCGATATGCCAATTGTTCGTAAACGCCGCGATCATCAACAACTTAATACTGTATTGTCAAATACATTTGGCTTTGGCGGTACCAATGCAACGCTCATTTTCCAACGCTATGCATGAACAGGAGTTCTGAGCTGGTTAAAAAAAGCACGGTCTTACGGAGAATAATATGAAAGGTTTGATGGAGGGCAAACGTGGCCTTATTATGGGGGTTGCAAATGACCATTCAATTGCTTGGGGCATCGCGTGTCAACTAGCAGAAGCAGGTGCTGAATTAGCATTTACCTATCAAGGAGATGCATTCGGGAAACGTGTTCAACCATTAGCAGAAAAACTCGGCTGCAAATTGTTGCTTGAATGTGATGTTGAAAAAATTGAAAACGTCGATCATGTTTTTGAACGACTTGAAAAAGAATGGAAAACTATTGATTTCGTTGTTCATGCTATTGGTTTTTCAGATAAGACTCAACTAAAAGGACGTTACGTTGATGTCACAACACGAGAAAACTTTAACCGCACAATGGTCATTTCAGCTTATTCCTTTACTGAAATTGCCCAACGCGCTGGTAAACTTATGCCCAATGGGGGAACGCTATTAACACTTACTTATGGAGCTTCACAGCAAGTTGTACCTAATTACAATATCATGGGTGTTGCTAAAGCTGCTTTAGAAGCTATGGTACGCTATTTAGCAGCAGATTTTGGGCCTCAAAATATTCGCGTTAATGCAATTTCAGCTGGTCCTGTTAGGACTTTAGCTGGAAATGGTATTGCAGCTGCGCGAGCAATCTTTTCATATCAACGCCGTAATGCGCCACTACGCCGCACCGTAAACATTAATGAAATCGGAAAATCTGCTCTTTACTTACTCTCTGATTTATCATCAGGCGTTACTGGTGAAATTCATTATGTTGATTCAGGTTATAACATTATGTCTATGCCAACACTTGAAGAATTAAAAAAGAGCGATGAAACTCAGGGAGAATGATTATCGATAACAGTTTTTAAAATTGCAAAATGAATATTTCTATTACTATTTTAGAAGTATATTAAGTGTTTTCTCTAATGTAAATGACACATATAAATGTAAGAAAGAGCCTATTTTCAAAGACACCTCTTAGACAATACCTAAGTTTTTCATGTGCTTAACTTATATTGCATAAAAATTGACTCATATAAGCTTACAGTTTGCTAAAGTGTTATCCTATTATCTCATGGTTTAAAATTGTACTATATCATGCATTTCGTCTTTGAGTGAACGGTTCAGTAATGTATTGGCTGCTTCGGATACACATTTACCACAATAGAGAACGTGATAAACTTGCTCTGCAATTGGCATTTCTACCCCGGTACGTTGTGCTAACATATGCACTTCTTTGGTATTTAAATAGCCTTCAACAATCTGACCAATCTGTTTTTTTGCTTCTTCGATATCCATTCCTTGGCCAAGCAGTACTCCAAAACGACGGTTACGCGATTGGTTATCAGTGCAAGTTAAGACTAGATCACCCAAGCCTGTCATTCCCATAAAAGTGGAAAGTTCAGCGCCCATAGCGATGCCTAAGCGACTAATTTCAGCTAAACCTCGTGTGATGAGAGCTATTCTAGCATTTGCTCCAAATCCCATACCGTCTGACATTCCTGCCCCAATAGCAATAACGTTTTTAACTGCTCCCCCTACTTGAACACCAATCATATCTAGGTTTTTATAAACTCTAAAACTTTTATCACAATGGAAAAGTTTCTGTAGTTCTTCACTAAATTCGGCATCAGAAGCTGCTACTGTAATTGCAGTAGGCAAGCCAATAGCCAACTCTTTAGCAAAAGTCGGTCCAGAAAAAACAGCTAAAGGAATTTTATCACCTAAAATCTCGCGAGCAACTTCTTGTAAAAGACGTCCCGTACCATGTTCTAAGCCTTTCGTTGCCCAAATAATACGTGAATGTTGATCCAAATAAGGTTGAACATTGTACAATACCTGATGAAATACATGACTTGGAACTGCAATGAATATATTGCGACTTGCCGTTATTGCAGTTTCAAGCGAAGCTTCAAGTGATAGATTTTCAGGAAATAGAACACCGGGTAAAAATGCCTGATTACAACGATATTTCTGTAATTCTTTGATATTTTGAGGATCATGTCCCCAGAGTATAACACTATGGCCGTTACGCGCAAGCGTAACAGCTAATGCAGTGCCATAAGAACCCGCACCAACAATTGTCATCGAAACGGTATTCATTAAATTTCCTGATGATTTCCTAAATCTTTGATTTTAATTATAAATACCTTCAAGTACAATATCTTTAATATAAATTCATTGGGTCTGAAGTACTACCTATTCGTAACTTTATTTTGATATAGTATGAATAATCTTTTAGAGGTTCTCATGCTCTGCGTACTAAACTGTACAAATATCGTTGCTTATATGTTGTATAAATTACTGTTTACCTCAAACAAAATAAAGTTTCGCTAACTCATACACGGCTTCCCTTATAAAAATGAAAGCAGATTTAAAATCGTTACGACAAATCCTCAAAAGACTATTCGGCGTCCCGTGCTAGTGCTTGCCTTACGAAATCTTACGTATTTAAGCAATCTTTACACGGGAATTTCTGTGCTTACCAACTACTCTACAGGAATCTGCGCATCAGGTACTTGCTCCACAGGCATCTCAGAGCTCGGTATCTGTCCTATAGAACCCTGCTCATCAAGTACTTGCCCCACAGGCATTTCAGAGCCTGGAACCTGTCCTATAGAACCCTGCTCATCAAGTACTTGCCCCACAGGCATCTCAGAGCCTGGAACCTGTCCTATAGAACCCTGCTCATCAGGTACTTGTCCCACAGGCATTTCAGAGCCTGGAACCTGTCCTATAGAATCCTGGGAATTTGGCACTTGCTCCAAAGGCATTTTTTGGTCTGATAATTGTTCCACCGGCTCTTGTGTATTTAATTTTTCCGATACCGAAGAACTCTCTCTACCCGACACATCCGGTTCAATAACCCGTCCTGAACCACCCATCATATTATAATTCAAATGGGAAATAGCCCACCAAGTACCCCCAATGATAACAACAACGCAGATAACCGCAAACCATAAGGCGCTTAAATTCCATTTTGCATCAGGACCAGAGTTCAAATGCAAAAAGAAAACAATCTGCACTATAATCTGAATAATTGCCATCCCAATAAGATATGCAACCTTCGTGCTAATTGCCCAACTATCCATCATCCCATACATTACAGGAATAAAAGAGGCCAAAGTAAAAAATACAGCTAGAATAAAGCCAACTAAATAGGAACCAGTACTGGGACTATGTGTTTTGTTATGCGTACTCATTACAATGCTCCTAACAGATAAACCATGGTGAAAACACCAACCCACACAATGTCCAGTAAATGCCAGAAAATTGAAAGGCATGCCAAACGTGTTTCATTGTCTTGATCCAAGCCACGACGACGAAGATGAAAAAACATCACTATCATCCAGAGAAGACCAACACTTACATGAAGACCATGCGTACCAACCAAAGCAAAAAATGCTGACCAATATGCAGATAACACCTCTCGTCCAAAAAGTTGTAAACCTGTTGTCGGATCAATACCAGCATAAGCACTAGGATCGTAATAGAACACCTCGTTTAAAAGTTCATGAAATTCATAAACTTCCATTCCAATAAAACACAACCCAAGCACAAAGGTAATAGCCATCCAAAAACGCACACCACTAATATTACCCTTATGCGCTTGCACCATTACAAACCCATAAGTAATTGATGACAGCAATAAGATGGCAGTTTCAACCAAAACAAATTTTAAATCAATAAACTCATTGCCCGCTTTTCCTCCACCATAAGAAGCAGAAAAAACAGCAAAACTTGAAAAAAGTGTCGCGAACAGGATCAAATCCGAAAGAATATAAACCCAAAAACCAAATGTCATTATCGAACTACTGTCGTGATGATGCTCATCAATATGAGTCTTATCCATTGTCATCGCAGTCATACTGTTACTCCTTGTTCTTTAAGAACAGCTGTAAAGGTTTCCTCTGTTTTCTGCACCTCTTCAGCTGGAATATAGTAGCCATGGTGATCACCTGTTAACGAATGACACACAATCGTTGCAATAAAACCAATTAATCCAATCGCGACAAGCCACCAAATATGCCAAACAAGGGCAAAACCAACAACTAACGAAAAGAATCCTGCAATAATTCCAGCCGACGTATTTGACGGCATATGAATTTTTGTAAATCCACTTGTCGGACGCTGATAACCACTCTTCTTCATATTCCAATAAGCATCATCAGATTGTACCTGTGGAATAATTGCAAAATTGTAAGAAGGAGGCGGTGAGGAAGTAAACCATTCAAGCGTACGCGCATCACCCCAGGAATCATTTAATGTTACAGGTAAACGTCCCTTATGCTTGATACCGTACCAAATTACCAAAACAACTTGCAGCACAAAACAAAGAATACCCAGCAAGATAATAAAGGCGCCCAGTGCAGCAATCATAAACATCGGCTGCCAACTAGGTTCCATGTAATGTTGGAGACGACGCGTCGCACCCATTAAACCAAGTGCATAGACTGGGAAAAAAGCAAGGTAAAAACCAATAAACCAACACCAGAAAGATGCAATACCCAGTAATCGATTCGGCTTATAACCGAAAACTTTTGGAAACCAAAAAGCAATCCCAGCTAAATAAGCAAAAACGACACCCCCAATAATTGTGTGGTGGAAATGAGCTACCAAAAAAAGCGAATTATGAAACTGCCAATCAGCTGGCACAATAGACATCAAAACGCCTGTCAATCCACCACCAACAAACGTAAAAATCATCCCCATGCACCACAGCATCGGAGGCTCAAAGCGAATCCGACCTTTATACATTGTCAGCAACCAATTAAAGACTTTTACACCTGTTGGAACAGCGATGATCATGGTCGCAATACCAAAGAAAGTATTCACAGCTTCACCACCACCCATTGTAAAAAAATGGTGCCCCCAAACAACAAGCGAAAGAATTAAAATAACCAACATTGCCCATACCATTGATGTATAACCAAAGAGACGTTTTGAAGAAAAAGTTGACACAACTTCAGAAACAATCCCAAAAGCAGGAACAACCAACACATAAACCTCAGGATGACCAAAAATCCAAACATAGTTAATCCATACCATTGGATTTCCGCCACCAACATTGGTAAAGAAATTCATGCCTAAATAACGATCACAAGCCAATAATGCGAATGCTACAGTTAAGACAGGGTAAATAACTAAAATAAGCACATTACTGACAAAAGCGCTCCAACAAAAGACGGGCATTCTCATCATAGTCATCCCAGAAGCACGCATTTTAATGATGGTCGCAACAAAATTGATTGCCCCCATCGTCGTTGCGATACCAGAAAGCTGAAGTGACCACAAATAATAATCTACTCCCGTATCTGGACTACCTTGCAACTCGGAGAAAGGTGGATACATCAACCAACCACCACGACCAAAATTACCAACACCTAATGATATGTTAATCAATATTGCTCCTGCAGCAGTAATCCAAAACCCTAAATTGTTTGCAAAAGGAAAAGCAACATCACGAGCGCCAATTTGAAGCGGTATAAGATAATTGAAAAGACCAAATAAAATAGGCGTAGCCATGAAGAAAATCATAATAGTGCCATGGGCTGAAAAAATCTGATCAAAATGATCAGGTGGCAAATATCCCGCTGATTCACTCCCAAGTGCTAAAGCCTGATGCGTTCGCATCATAATCGCATCGGCAAAACCACGAACAAGCATGATAATCCCAAGAACGATATACATAATTCCGATGCGTTTATGGTCAACTGTTGTAATCCAATTTCGCCATAAAACTCCCCACCACCCAAGTACTGTCAAAGCAATAACAGCAATTAAGCCACCCACAACAATCGCAATACATGTGTATAAAACGATCGGCTCATGCGCAAGTGCATGAAAAGCACCAGCAGTAGGATCTGTAAGTCTTCCAAACATCTCTTAACCCATATCAAATGAAATTCCAGTTTAAAAGAAACCTTATTTTAAAAAGGGGTCTCTCTCGATCGATACTCTAAATAACACTAGGATCAAAAACTGAACAAAGTGCACCCCACAATGTCTGAGCCGCAGCACGCTTCATTAAGTCTTCATTACATACAGTATTTTCATCAACACATCGATTGACAACCCGATAGTAAAGCCGCTTCTCAACAGGTGAAAAATAACGCACTTCAGCATCCTTTTCCTTCGCAGCAACATCACCCATACGAGGCGCAATGGAAAGCTGACGATAAGATGTGCGATCAAGTACTTGACCATTAGCGCGTACTTTAGCAATCCAATCATCAAAATCTTGCGAAGACACAGAATGCCACTGAAACCGCATACCTGCAAAACCATCACCACTGTAATTGGCCGAGCTTCCTTTGAATATTCCTTGTTCTTCAGCCACCAAATGCAATTTAGCATTCATCTGAGGCATAGCATAAAGAACTGTGCCCAGTTTTGGCACCCAAAAGGCATTAACAGAATTCTCTGATGTCAACTGCAACAAAACCTGACGGCCTTCAGGTGCATAAATTTCATTGATCGACGCAACATTGTACTCTGGATAAATAAAGAGCCATTTCCAATCAAGAGCTACAACATCAACTTGCAATGGCTTCTGTTCACCAACAACTTCCACCGGAAGTGAATTCGCGGGTTCAAGTTTATAGGTATAATAGGCTGTTAATGAACCTAAAACCATTACGATCATAATTGGAATACCCCACATAAATGCTTCAATTTTATTGGAATGCCCCCAATCAGGTAAATAATCTTCTGCTGTATTTGATGCACGATATTTGATCGCCAAAAATACCACACTCACCATTACCGGAATCACAATACAAAGCATAACAAGCACACAGATAACAATCAAAATGAGCTGTTGACGCGCAACATAACCCGATGGCTGAAGAACATCAATTTTACAACCAGACAAAAACAGTGCAATCCCTAAAATTGCAAGCATCTCTAATTGTCTAACAAAGCTTTTCATCTTCACCTGCCCCCGTTATATGCACTGGCAATTGCAGTAAATAAAATAATATCATCTTACTTATCCAAAAAATAATTATCAAGTCAATTCAGTGCCCATATTACTCTTATCCAACATTTGCTTTTTATTCATTATAATGAAGTCGCTTAGCAATATATTCAAGTGCAAACCGATATCCTTCACGCCCACAGCCAGCAATGACTGCATCCACACCCGCAGATGTATAAGAATGGTGACGAAAGGCTTCACGCTGATAAATATTAGATAAATGAACTTCTACTTTTATCCCTAAAAACATTTTTAATGCATCAAGAAGAGCAACAGATGTATGACTGTAAGCAGCTGAATTAATGATCAAACCAGCACTTCTCCCAATCGCTGCCTGTATCCACTCTACCAACTGTCCCTCACAATTACTTTGGTGAAAGTGCACTGTTACGCCAAGCTTCATTGCCCATTCTCTGCAAAATTGTTCAATGTCTTCTAGAGTTTCAGTGCCATAAATTTCTGGTTCACGTTTACCAAGAAAATTTAAATTAGGACCATTTAAAACCGTTATAACCCTAGACATAGTATGCTTCTTCTTCCCGATCATTACATTATAAAAAAAACTCTAGCATGTTGTTACTGCAATAAAGCTCCATCTTTAATTTCAAAAAACTCTGCACGTCCTTTCAAGGCGTCAAATAAAATGGGATCTGTTCCTGTCATAAATGTTTGTCCCCCTAAATCATCAAGAATATCAAATAAAGCAGCACGCCGATGAAAATCAAGATGGGCAGCTATTTCATCAAGAAGGAGAATAGGGGCTCTCTCTGACATCATACCCGTTAAACGCGCATGACACAAAACTAAACCTGTCAGCAAAGCTTTTTGCTCGCCTGTTGAACAAAATGCTGCAGCCATATTTTTGTCAGCATAAAAAACCTGCAAATCTGTGCGATGTGGTCCTTCTAATGTCCGTCCAGCAGCACGGTCTACTGCCCGGTTACGCTGCAATCGATTACAAAATTGCTCTTCAACCTCAATCGCCGATGTTTTACTCAGTGCTGTTTCTAAGAAACCATCAACTTGCAAAAAGGCTCGCGGAAAAGGTGTATGAACTGGCATTTGTGCAAACATGCCATTTAAAAGCCGAATAATATCAATACGCGCCGCAGCAATAGCCGTTGCTAATTCTGCCATCTGCTTTTCTAACGCATTAAACCAAACATGATCTTCACTGCCATCCAAAAATAAACGATTACGGGCACGCATAGTCCTATCATAATCCGTTATGCGACGACCATGAAAAGGATCAATAGCCAAAACCATGCGATCTAAAAAACGGCGGCGCTCCAGCGAGGATCCAGTAAAAAGCCCATCCATAGAAGGAGTGAGAACATTAATATGACAGTAATCTGTTAAGCAATCACTTGTCTCATTCACACCATTAATATGGACTTTTCGACTGTTATCGCCAATCTCCAAAGCTGTACCAATATCCACTTCACCATACAGAGCACATTGAAGACGAGCAAACACAACAAATCCACCATTTCCACCATCTGCAAAACTGACATCAGAATAAGCCGCACGCCGTAAACCACGACCAGGAGAAAGAAAAGACAATGCCTCTAAAAGATTTGTCTTACCAGCACCGTTATGGCCAGTAAAAACTACATGCTGTCCTGAAAAATGAATATTAAAGGATAAATAGTTGCGATAACGCACAAGCCTTAGCTGTCTCACTGCCACTTTGTGCACATGACCAGCTATACATTGCAAAATAATCGTCCTTAAACGCGAATAGGCATCAGCACATAAAGTGCATCCGCATCATCATTATCACGAATCAGAGCCGGAGCTGCAGCTTCAGCCAACATAAAAACCATCTCATCGCTCGAAAGTTGCCCAGCAATATCCAAAAGATAACGCGAATTAAACCCTATCTCAAGCGGATCAGATGTATAAGTGGCCGCCAATTGATCTTCCGCGCTCCCCGAATCAGGATTATTAACAACAAGCTTCAATTGCCCCTGCTCAATCGTTAATTTCACTGCACGCCCTCGATCACTTGAAATTGTAGAAACACGATCAACTGCAGAAGAAAAATCTTGCCTATTGACAACCAACTTTTTATCGTTTGTAAGAGGAATAACGCGTTGATACTCTGGGAATGTTCCATCAATTAACTTTGATGTAAAAACCACAGAACCTATAGAAAAACGAATCTTTGTTTCTGAAAGCTCTACACACACATCATCATCAATTTCTTCAGAAAGAAGCTTTTGCAACTCTCCTACAGCTTTACGAGGAACAATGACACCCGGCATACCCTCAACCCCAGAAGGAGCCTCCATATCAACTTGTGCCAAACGATGACCATCGGTAGCAACTAAACGCAGTTTTAGAACACCGTCATCAACAACATGAAAATAAATACCATTAAGATAATAACGCGTTTCTTCAGTAGAAATAGCAAATTGTGTACAATCAAGCAAATGCTTCAAGCTTGACGCTGATAAAGAAAAACGGTAACCAAACTGTCCCGGAAGCGACTCTGGAAAATCTATTTTAGGAAGACATTGAAGTTGGAAATTAGCACGACCAGAAACAACAGACATTGTACTCGCCTGATTCATATCAACTGATAATACAATCTCACTGCCATCAGGAAGCTTCCGAACTATGTCATACAGCAAATGTGCTGGAACAGTTATTGCCCCAGCTTGTTTTACATTGGCCATAAAAGATTCTGTAACCTCTAAATCAAGGTCTGTTGCTTTTAATTGAACACTATCCTTATCTGCATCAATCAACACATTCGACAAAATAGGAACAGTATTACGGCGCTCAACCACACGGTGAACACGACCAAGAGATTTGAGAAGTTGACTGCGATCAACTGTAATATGCATAAAAATCCCCATTATAATTTACCAACAATTATAGGAATTCTCTAGATTAAAAACAAACTAATTTACCTGAAAGAATCACTTGCTAGAGTTTATTCAACCTCCCTTAAAATGGCAAGTGACTCCTTTATAAGCAAAAGAGCTGCTCCTATTTAATCCCTCTGCAATACTTTCGATAAACAGTGGAAAAGCTATAAACGTTACGCAGCCTGCTCTCCAATCAACCGCTTAAGCAACTCAAGCTCTTTGGCTAAAGTCTGATCATCACAAACCAAATCTTCAATTTTACGGATAGCATGTAAAACCGTCGTGTGATCTCGCCCTCCAAAACGACGTCCAATCTCTGGCAATGAGCGAGGCGTTAGCATTTTTGCCAAATACATTGCAACTTGTCGCGGCTTTACAACTGTACGCGTCCGACGATTAGACAACAAATCTTGCTTAGAAACATTATAATGACGCGCAACAGCACGCTGAATTTCTTCAATCCGAATACGCTTGGACTCACCTGAACGTGTTAAATGACCCAAAAATTCATCAATTCGTTCCAAAGACAAATCAGACTCGAAAGACTGACGAAACAACAACTGATTAAATGCCCCCTCAATATCACGCCCCGAACCCAAAACCGTTTTAGCAATATACTCCAAAACTTCATCGGAAATTACAACCATGTTATCATCTTGTTGCGCCATTTTTAACCGTTGACGCAACATTTTTAAACGCATTTCATAATCTGGTGCTTCAATTTCAAGGGCAACTCCCCCCTGAAGTCTAGACCGAACACGAAGATCAAGTGATTCTAATTCTGCTGGCGGACGATCAGCAGCCACAACAACTTGTTTTGCGCTATCAAGCAACATGTTGAGTAAATGACAAAATTCGTTCTGTATCGACTTGCCTTGCAAAAACTGCATATCATCAATAATCAACAGATCAATATCGCGAAGCTGCTCTTTAAAAGAAAGAGCAGCATTATCACGAATAGCTGTCGCAAAACGCCACATAAAATATTCAGCAGTCAAATAAATAACCCGTGCAGGTGTTAAACGCTTCAGTGCAGCAGCCGCAACAGCTTGAAGTAAATGTGTTTTTCCTAAACCAACAGACGCGTGAATAAAAAGAGGATTAAAACGCAAGGCACTTTTATGCCCCTCTGCAATCGAACGCGCTGCAGCTAAAGCAACACGGTTAGAAGAACCCTCAACAAAATTTTCAAAAGTATAGCGAGAATCAAGCGGCGAACCAAAAACCCCTGCTTCAACACCCTTTACTGAATGCTCCGTACAACTCTCAACAAAAGATGAAACTGTCTGCTCTTCCACAACAACAGGAGTTGCAGTCGTTCTACAGACGACACCTTTTGAAACGCGCTTCATACCGCGAACGATGACTTCAACGCGAAGAATGGCCGAATTCTCTTGTTTCCATAAACTGGTCAAAAGAGAACCATAGTGATTATTAATCCACGAACGTAAAAAAGCCGTAGGAACAGAAAGCTTTACAAGATTACGACTATATTCAGCAAGCTTTAACCGACCAAACCAACTCGTATAAGCTTCGATACCCACCTGCACCTTTAATTGAGCCATCACACGCGCGAAAGCTGCCGCACCTTCCTCCTCTGAAATAACCGGATGCTCTATAGAAACACTTCTATCAACTGATCCACCTCTATCCGTCATCTTATTCTTTATTATTCTCTCTGCCGACAGGATATTCACCGAAACCCTTTTTAAGGAATCAACTTTAGAGTTCAATTTATCCACCATCTTCCATCCCGATAAAAACAAAAACTTTGTCTCGCCAAACAGCTAAAAACAAATTTAGCGAATGCAAAAACAGCCTACCCCAAATAAGATTACTTATCCTCCCCTAGGATAATCTCACCACAACCCCACTAACAAAGATGACCAATAAGATTTACTTGCCCTCATGATATGATCCATTCTTTTAAAACGAAAAACATACCAATCAAAAAAACTAAAAAACACGCCAGAAAACCTATCCAACTTGAGAGCTCATAACAGCCTAAACCAAAGCATGTTACACTCAACATAACATAGGATAATAAGCTGATGTAAACCCTGTATGCTTCCAATCCTGATAAGAACCATACAAAACAGCAGAGGTAAAATGGAAGAGGTCAAAAAAAAATCAAAAGCTCCTAAAAAGCTGCTATAAACCTGCTGCTACAAATGAGGAATGAGAAAAATAATTGATTCAATTCACTTTTTTTTCTCTAAATTTACTAATCATTAAAGAATTTCTTCAGATTAAAAAAAAAAATAAAAAAGCTTGACTAAAGAAGACTCTGCAAAAATCCACAAAGCTTGTGGATAACCATACAACTTCTACAAATCCACTCTAGTTTTTCATGGAGAGAATCACCGCATACTTCCCTTTTTTAGAAGGGCGGTATTTTTAAAATAAAAAAACCAGCACCCAAACGGATGCTGGTTTGATTTTTAACAAATGAAAAAAGATTAAATGTTAAAGGTTTTCAAACGTTTTGCTAAACGCGATACTTTTCGTGCTGCAGCATTTTTATGAAAAACCCCTTTGGAAACAGCACGCATAATTTCAGGCTCAAAACTTTTAAATGCCATTTCTGCACATGCCTTATCGCCACTAGCCAAAGCATCGTCAAACTTACGCATGAAGGTACGAACGCGTGAACGGCGAGCCCGATTAACTTGAGTGCGGGCAGCAACCTTGCGCACCGCCTTTTGAGCCGAAGGTGTATTCGCCATAAATATATCTCTCTCTCAACTCACCGGTAGGAACAGCCTAAGCGATATCCCTACCAACATAAACAAATCTAAGCTAAACTATAAAGTTGCTGATAACTGTGCAGCTTATAGCGCAATCCTAAAGCAAACGTCAATCGAATTCTCAAAAGTTGCGCATAAAAAACGAAAATCATCCCCTTGATACCCAACTTAATAGTCTAACGACACTCCTAAACGAACAAATGCGATTTAAACTGCCAGATTCCGCAAAACATATTGTAAAATTCCACCATGATGTAGGTAATCGAGCTCATCTTCAGTATCGACACGGCATAATAATGGCACAACTTTTATCGTTCCATCAGAAAAAGTGATTGTAGCCATGGTTTTCTGACGAGGCTTCAAATCATGAACCCCTTCAATCGTTACCTTTTCATCCCCTCTTAAACCAAGTGATTGCCAACTTACACCCGCTTCAAACACAAAGGGAACGATCCCCATACCAACAAGATTAGAACGATGAATCCGCTCAAAAGACTGAGCAATCACTGCCTTTACACCAAGAAGATTGGTGCCCTTAGCCGCCCAATCACGAGATGAGCCATTGCCGTATTCAATACCAGAAAAAATAACGAGCGGAACACCTTCCCGCTTATATGCCATTGCTGCATCATAAATTGTTTGTTCTGTTCCTGATGGATAATGAACTGTATAGCCTCCTTCACGACCATTCTCTCCTAACATAAAGTTACGAATGCGAATATTGGCAAAGGTCCCACGCATCATAACCTCATGATTCCCACGACGCGTTCCATACTGGTTAAAGTCAGCCACTTTAACATCATGATCAATCAGATATTTTCCAGCAGGGGAATCAACCTTAATAGAACCAGCAGGAGAAATATGGTCCGTCGTAATTTTATCACCAAACAAACCTAAGATTCGTGCGTCTTTAATATCCGACAACACATCAGGAATTTTCCGCATATTATCAAAATAAGGCGGATTACGCACATATGTTGATTGCTCATCCCACGAATAGGTAACACCTGTAGGAGCTTGAACTTTTTGCCAATTTTCGTCTCCCTTAAAGACATCCGCGTATTTTTCGACAAAAATCTTACGTGTGACATTCTTCTCGATAAATTCTTGTATCTCTTTAGACGTTGGCCAAATGTCTCTTAAATAAACCGGCTGACCATCTGAACCTTCACCAAGAGGATCCTTGCTTAAATCTTTACGCACTGTTCCAGCCAAAGCATGTGCGACAACTAGTGGCGGCGAAGCTAAATAATTTGCTTGCACATCAGGGGACACACGCCCTTCAAAGTTACGATTCCCTGAAAGAACTGCAGCAGCGATTAAACCATTATCATTAATTGTTTTTGAAATAGCTGGATACAAAGAACCAGAGTTTCCAATACATGTCGTACACCCAAAACCCACTAAGTTGAATCCCAGTGTATTTAAATCTTTTTGGAGACCTGAATTGATAAGGTAAGCTTCAACGACTTGCGAGCCAGGAGCAAGAGAAGTCTTAACCCATGGTTTGCTCTTGAGACCTTTGGCTACAGCATTACGCGCCAACAGACCTGCAGCAATAAGAACACTTGGATTTGATGTATTCGTACAAGAAGTAATCGCAGCAATCACCACATCGCCATGGCCAAGCGTGTATTCTTCACCCTCAACCCCATGACGCTCATCTTGCCCAACAGTCTTCTTATAGTCCTCAACCAATGCCGCCTCAAAACCCTGTCCAACACTTTCTAATGCAATACGCCCTTCAGGACGTTTAGGACCGGCCATAGAAGGCACAACACTTTCCATATCTAATTCAATTGTATCAGTAAAAATGGGATCAGCAATCATTTCATCATGCCACATCCCTTGTACTTTGGAATAAGCTTCTACTAGAGCAATCCGAGTTTCATCACGCCCGGTCATATTGAGATAGCGCACTGTTTCTTTGTCAATGGGAAAAAAACCACACGTCGCGCCATATTCGGGTGCCATATTCGCAATCGTTGCGCGATCAGCAAGCGTCATATGCTCCAGACCTGAACCAAAAAACTCAACAAATTTACCGACAACACCCTTCTTGCGTAAAATTTGCGTAACCGTTAATACTAAATCAGTAGCAGTAACACCTTCTTTAAGTTTGCCCGTTAAACGAAAACCGATGACTTCGGGCAACAACATAGAAACGGGCTGGCCTAACATTGCCGCTTCTGCTTCAATACCACCAACACCCCAGCCTAAAACACCTAAACCATTCACCATAGTTGTGTGCGAATCAGTCCCTACACAGGTATCAGGATAAACCGTCTGATGCCCTCCTTCACCCTTTATCCACACACATTGTGCCAAATATTCTAAATTAACCTGATGGCAAATTCCCGTCCCTGGAGGAACAACGCGAAAATTTTGAAAAGCTTGCTGTCCCCACTTAAGAAAACGATAACGTTCGCTATTGCGTTCATATTCACACTCAACATTGTCTTTAAAAGCCATAGGATTGCCAAAATGATCAACGATAATTGAATGGTCAATGACAAGATCAACAGGGATGAGAGGGTTGATTTTTTCAGCATTTCCTCCAAGTTTTACCATAGCGTCACGCATTGCAGAAAGGTCAACGACTGCGGGAACACCTGTAAAATCTTGCATGAGAACCCGTGCGGGACGATAGGCAATTTCTGCACCAGCACTGCCTTTATCATTTAACCACTTAGCAACGTTTAAAATATCTTCTTTCTTGACCGTGCGGCCGTCCTCAAATCGTAACAAATTTTCAAGAATAACTTTCATCGAAAACGGTAAACGAGAGACACCGGCAAGCCCATTCTGCTCCGCTTCGATTAAACTATAATAAGTATATTCTTTGCCACCAATATCTAAAATTCTGCGACAATTAAAACTATCAATTTGAGACATGACTGCCTACCCTCATACAACAAACTACCCAATTTCCTGGAATGAACAACACAAACTACGAGTCAAGGTCGCAGCTTGAGCGCAGACGCGATCACCTCCACACCATTCATTTCCCCCTCCACCTTCTCATAGGCAAATTCGGAAATCGGCGCCGAAAACCATTCTACACCAGATATTGATGTAATACATGTCTTATAGAACTATTTCTAGAACTATTCTAGGTACAATAGGATAAAAAACATGTTTTTTATCCTATAATGCAATAAAGATTATAGAAATCAAAAACAAAACAGGCAATCACATGGTGTTATCGGGCAAAAATTTAGCAGCTTACAGAAACGAAAAAGTGCTGTTTCAAGGTCTTTCTTTTTGTTTATTCCCAAAACAACTGATGACAATTACAGGACCCAATGGAATCGGAAAATCTACATTACTACGAATCATTGTTGGCCTTCTTGAAGCTGCAGAAGGTTATGTAATCCTTAAAGACCATGAAAAAACATATCCTGTATCAACTGCATGTCATTATCTTGGTCCCCAAAATGCTATGAAACCTTTCTTATCAGTCATTGACAATCTGCGATTTTGGTCAGCATTTTATGGGCAACATCTACGCTATCCACACGAAGCCCTTGCCGAAATTGGTCTCTCAAATCTTGGACTCTTACCCTTCAATGTTCTATCAACCGGACAAAAAAGACGTGTAGCCATTGCCCGCCTTTTGCTATCCTATAGACCCATTTGGATTTTAGATGAACCAATATCTGGAGTTGATAATCACGCTCAAACTATCCTTGCTAATATTTTTCAGCATCATCTAAACCAAGGTGGCATAATTGTCGCTGCAACGCACAATCCACTCGGCATTCCAGAAAACCACAGAATCACTCTAGAAAAATTTTTACCTCTCGAGGAGGAAAAAGAATGAAAGCACTGTTCTGGCGTGATCTTCGATTAACCTTAACACCACAAGCTTCTACATTAACAGGACTTTTGTTTTTCATTGCTGTTATTATGATAATCCCATTCGCCATTGGACCAGATCCCAAAATTCTCGCGCAAGTAGGTCCAGGCGTATTATGGGTTGGAGCCCTTCTCGCAGGACTCCTCAATCTAAACAAACTTTTTCAAACCGATTTTGATGATGGAAGTCTCGACCAATTCATTCTTTCTGGACAAAGACAAAGTCTTACACTGATTGTCTTTACCAAATGCTTTGCCCATTGGGCAGGAACTATGCTTCCGCTTATTTTTGCTACTCCTATTTTAGCATTCATGCTCCATTTAGATGCAACAATAACTTTTACAACAACACTCACCCTCTTATGCGGAACACCTGCCATTATTTTTATTGGCGCTATAGGAGCGGCTCTTGCAACGTCATTATTACACAGCTCTCTTCTCATTTTCATTATCATCTTGCCATGGATAATTCCAATCATGATTTTTGGCATTTCGGCTGCTACAGCTCCAACAAATCCAAATGTTTCTTTTCTCACTTCCCTAGCTCTTCTTATCGCTTTTTCGCTTCTTTTGAGTCTTTTTAGTTCTTTTGTTACAGCTATAACGCTCAAGTTTTTATCAGAATAGTAGAAGATGATTGCCGCACAGCTAAACTCTGCTTATTATAAATTGTATGAATAAAACATCTCGCACACATAAAATGAGGTCACTGCCCGCAAGTTTAACCCATTTCATGAAAATAAGCAGTACCGTTTTGCCTTGGATAACCAGTATAACATTATGTTTTTTTATCTTAGGGCTTATTCTGATTTTATATTCCCCTGATGACTATCAACAGGGTATTACTGTCAAGATTATGTACATTCATGTACCATTTGCATGGTTATCTATGTTCTGTTACATAATAATGAGTGCCGCTGCACTAGGAAGTCTGATTTGGAGATATCATCTTGCTGATGTGGCACTCAAATGTGGTGCACCCATTGGTGCTATTTTTACAGCCTTGACCCTCGTGACAGGAGCTCTCTGGGGACGTCCCACATGGGGAACATGGTGGGTATGGGATGCACGGCTAACGTCAGTTTTGATCCTGCTTTTTATTTACCTAGCCATTATCATGCTTGATCGCGCCTTTGATAACAAAGAAAAAGCTGCACGCGCTACAGCAATTCTGACACTCGTTGGGTTTGTAAATATCCCCATTATTAAATTTTCCGTTAATTGGTGGAATACACTTCATCAATCAGCATCGCTTTTACGTTCAGGAGGCACAACAATCGACCGCGCTATGCTATGGCCCCTCATCACAATGATAATTTTTTTCACCTTTATGTTTATTTTGCTCTACTTGATGGCTATGCGAAACGAAATTAATGGTCGTCATATCCAAATACTTCAAATTAAAGAAGCCCGTCGTTCTCAATATCAGGACTCTTCATCATGCTCGACCTAAATAGTATCCATAAGCGACTTCTAGGAAATCTGTCTCAGCAAATTGATTTTTTCCTTGGCACTCTTCACCACGAACAAATTGTTGTTTTGAGCTATATGCTTTCTGCAATTTCCCTCCTGTGTTTTATCGTGCATATTCTTCGCAAAGGTATGTACCAAAAAAAAATCCTACAGAAACTGAATGGAAAAGACACGCTTCGAAAAGAAAAATATAATGAAAATTATTCCTCCAAAACCTAAAAACAATTTATCTCTGCCCGTCTTTTTCGGTCTTTTTGGACCGTTTGTGTTTTTTCTTCTTCTTATTATGCTTTTTTTCAACTTTATGGACAATAAGCACCCAAACGATACTTCTCTTCTCCCAAACGCATTAGCAGGAAAAACGGCCCCCCAAACTAGTCTTCCCCTACTTGGTAATGAAAATCATTTTTTCAATTCAGAAGAATTTAAAGGGCGGGTAACATTAGTTAATTTTTGGGGATCTTGGTGTTCACCCTGTCGCGAAGAGCATCCTGTTCTTATGAAAATTGCACAAGATCAACGTTTTGATCTTATTGGCATTAATTATAAAGATAACAAAGAGAACGCTCAACGCTTTCTGAGTAATTTTGGTAATCCTTTTAAATTTATTGGCTTTGATGTTTCAGGGCATGTGGCCATTAATTGGGGGGTGTATGGACCACCAGAAACCTTTCTCTTAAATAAAGAGAGCAGCATTATTGCTAGACACATTGGCCCCTTAACATGGCAAATTTATCAAAAAAAAATCCTGCCAAAAATTGAAAAAGCTCTCATAACAGAAAACCTGTTAAACGACAACACATTGATGCATAAAGATAATTAATCGCTTTCCTCCTATTGAATGAGAATACCAAATACAGGAATATTTGCTCATTTCATCGCTATATTCGAAATTTGCTTGCACCTCACAAGAAGTAGCGATGTGTGGATAAAAACCGTTTGAAAAAAAGCTAAATATGCCAAGTCAGCTTCATGCAATAAGAAGTAACAATATGGAGTATTGGTAAATATAACGATGGTGCTGGTGTGTACCTTCATCATAAGCAAAAAATGGTGATACTATAAATCTTGTGGGATACTATTCACGAGTGATGAGCTTGGAAGAAAAGAGAGATGCCTTTTTAAAACAAGTGCGTGAATGAATAGAAAAATGATATGCTGTTCTGTAAAGAAGATACCCCGATTAAAGACATAAAGACACGCAAACATAAAAACGTGAGATGCTGCAAAATTCCAAAAATATTACCGTGTATATTTTTGAAAACCGTAAAGCGTAAACTTAAAGAGAGACAGTGAAGATGGGCAATGATTGACATCCCTGCGTTATATAACCATATAATAATGCGAAAAGCTAAAATTTGAATGACTTCCCTCGAGGGAAGAATTTCTCCATTCATTAAATCCCCAGCTTGGCAAATTTCTCTTTCATATAAACTGGAATTTAATAATAAAACATAGAATATAATATCAGATTACATTGCAAATATTATACCCTTATCCGCCGTCTTTCAGAGATTGGCTGAAAAGCTATCTTGGCATGAAAAGCACAATAAGGGCTGTTCTCACCAGAATCAGCACCACAAAAATGGAAATCTGATGATAAAGGATCGCCAACTGGCCATCTACATGTATTTTCACTCAATTGCAAAAGATTAAGCTGACGTGATATAGGAACAACCACATTTGATTTTGCAGACACATCAACTTCTGTTACATCTTCCGCTACTACATCCATCTTTAAAGCTGTCGCTCCAACACTGCAAGAAGCAGCATTGGTTGGCAATACCGTTGATGTGGTGCGACGTATTCGCGGTGATGATGAACTGACGCTCACAATTGTCTTTTGTGCACGCGAAATCGCCTGTGCTGTCTTACCACGTCCAGGTAGTTTTAACCGGTGCACTTTACCGATCACTGCATTCCTACTAACCCCACCTAACTGAGCTGCTATCTGACTTGCACTCAACCCCTCACTCCAAAGCTTCTTAAGAAGTTCAACGCGTTCACATGTCCAACTCATATCAGCACTCCATTCTGATCACCTCATTGAGAGGCACTCTTTTGCCTCTTCAAATGTTTCAATCATATTTTTAATGAGCCGAATGAAAAACTTTTATCTCTCTCAGAGCACAAAAAACTTCACTCAACCTATGAAATTTATAAACTGAAACACAATCTCGCTTGCTGAGTTAAACTACAATATGCACTGACTTTATGACAAGAGTCTTTGCTTCTTGAAGTGTCTATTTACAATGTTTTCCCCAACTTGCGAATCAATCAGAGGTCAAACTATCGTTTTTACCTAAGGCTTTTTCCTACAAATGTTCTTTGCAAAACCTTCATTAGCTTTTGCCAATTGGTGCAATGATCTATAGAGCTAGTAATTGATCGTAATGAAACACTGATTGCACTGTGCTCAAAGATAAAAAATGCAATGTGTTTTGTTTGCAGCATTGTTTTATTTGTTGTATTGCGAATTGAGAACATAAAGGAAATAATGATGGATGCTACAACGATACAGCCACTTTACCAGTGCTTTGCTCGACGTAATTTGCATTTCGAACAGGGCAAGGGTGTATGGCTTGTTTCCGATAAAGGAGAGCGTTATCTTGATTTCACGTCTGGCATTGCTGTTAATGCATTAGGGTATGCACATCCAAAATTGGTTGATACTCTCAAAATACAAGCTGAAAAACTTTGGCATGTTTCCAATCTTTTTCAATCACCTGAACAAGAAGCTCTTGCCACACGTCTTTGTGCAAACAGCTTTGCTGATAAGGTCTTTTTTTGCAATTCCGGCGCTGAAGCACTGGAATGCGCATTCAAAACTGCTCGTCACACTCATTATGTATCTGGTCATCCAACACGCGTTGAAATTATTACTTTTGAAGGTGCATTTCATGGACGCACCCTGGCAACGCTTGCTGCTACTGGAGAAGAAAAATATCTTAAGGGGTTTGGTCCCAAAGTTGGTGGATTTATACAAATTCCTTTCTGTGATGAAAAAGCTTTGCGTAAAGTTATCAATAAAAATACCGCTGCCATCCTTATTGAACCCATTCAGGGAGAAGGAGGAATACGAACGGTCCCTTATGAATATTTAAAGTTTTTGCGCAAAATATGCGATGATAATGATCTGTTATTGATTTTGGATGAAGTCCAAACAGGCATCGGACGAACAGGGAAGCTTTTTGCTTACGAATGGAGTGATATCACACCTGATATTCTTACCCTTGCAAAGGGACTGGGTGGCGGATTTCCTTTGGGAGCCTGTCTTGCAACAAATAAAGCTGCAAAAAGTATGACACCAGGAACCCACGGATCAACTTTTGGAGGAAATCTTCTTGGGATGGCTGTAGGCAACTGTGTTCTTGATATCATATTAGAACCCGGTTTTCTCGACCATGTTCAGCACATGGGATGTAAGCTAAAAAAGGGACTTTCAACCATTCTAAGCAGTTATCCTGAAATTATCTGTGCAATTCAAGGTGTAGGCCTTATGGTGGGAATTCAGTGTGTTATTCCTTCTCATATTCTTATTAATGCATTAGAAAATGAGCGTCTTTTATGCGTTAACGCTGGTAATAATATTGTGCGTTTATTACCTCCCCTTATCATAACCGAAGAAGAAATATATGAAGGCTTACATCGTATTGAAAAAGCAATTGCTCATCTTTTGTAAATGAACCCAATAAAGGCAAGTAATCATACCATGACAAATGCTCCTCGTCATTTCACTGATTTATCTATTTTAACCCCGCATATAGCACGCACTCTTATCGACTACGCGAAAATTCTCAAAAAAAGCCTCAAAGCAGGAAAAGATTCAAAACCCTTTGTTGATAAAACACTGGCGATGATTTTTGAAAAACCATCCACACGAACGCGTGTTTCATTTGATATCGGTATGCGTCAGCTTGGTGGAAACACGATCATGTTAACAGGCTCAGAAATGCAGCTGGGTTATAGCGAAACTATCGCTGATACAGCGCGTGTATTATCACGTTTTGTGGATATTATCATAATACGCACAACAGCACATCACCGGATGCTCGAATTGGCGCAATATTCCCAAGTTCCTATTATTAATGCCCTCACAGATGACACCCATCCTTGCCAAATTCTAGCGGATATTCTAACCTATGAAGAACACCGTGGACCAATTGCTGGTGCAACATTCGCTTGGATGGGAGATGGCAATAATGTTCTTCATTCCTTGATCGAAGCAACGGCTCTCTTTAATTTTCATTTACGCATTGCTACACCAAAAGGCAATGAACCACAAGAAAAGTACATTAACTGGGCACGTGAGTGCGGAGCTAATATTATGCTCACAAACAACCCTCAAGAAGCTGCCAAAGATGCCGATTGCATTATGACCGATACATGGGTTTCCATGGGGCAAGAATTTCGCACCCGTAGTCATTCTGTTTTCCAGCCTTACCAAGTTAATGAAGCTTTAATGAAATTAGCTAAACCCAATGCCCTTTTCATGCATTGTCTTCCTGCTCATCGTGGCGAAGAAGTCGTAGATTCAGTAATCGATGGACCGCATTCTGTTGTTTTCGACGAAGCTGAAAATCGTCTTCATGCTCAAAAAGCAATTCTTTCTTGGTGTTTACAAGATGCGTTTTTCTCTCCACAATAACATGCAAAAAAATTATATAGAAAAGGCAGAGATATGAGCGAAGAACGCGAACAGAACAAAGATGAAGCCTTTCTCAACAACATTTACTTAAGTGAAGATGATACTGTTATTCCTTTTCAAGTTGAAGAACTCGACATCCGTGGCCGTGCCGTGCAACTTGGAGAAACTTTAAATTCTATTCTCACAAGACATCAATATCCTGAACCGGTTTCTTATCTTCTTGCAGAAGCTTTAGTCTTGACAGTTCTGCTTGGAACCTCCCTAAAACTTAAAGGAAAATTTATTTTACAAACCCATTCTAATGGACCAGTTAATATGTTGGTGTGCGACTTCTCTCCCCCCTCCAATCTACGTGGGTACGCTCGTTTTGATGAAGACAAGCTAGAACAAGCAATAGCCAACAATCAAATATCTTCAGAAACATTGCTGGGAAAAGGCACTTTAGCCTTCACTATCCATCAAAGTGCCCATACGCAACCCTATCAAGGGATCGTTGCGCTAGATGAATCAAATTTACAAGAAGCCTCCCGTGCCTATTTTGACCAATCAGAGCAAATTCCCACCGATATCCGTTTGGCAGTCGCTATATTGATCAACCGCGACCAAAAAGGTAAACCACAGAAAAACTGGCGGGCAGGAGGACTTTTGACCCAACTCTTACCCCAAGCATCATCTCATCATAAAATATATCAACCCAATAAAAAACCAGAAGAAACTAAAACCCGTGCTCAACTTGAAAACCAATGGCAAGAAGCCAAAGCACTGACAAGAACCATTGAAAGTGCAGAATTGACCGATCCCCAAGTCGGCAGTAAACAGCTATTGTTCCGTCTTTTCCATGAACAAGGTGTTAGAGTTTTTAATCCTCTTTCTCTTGTAGATCAATGTTCCTGTTCACGCGAAAAAATTAAAGAAATACTGGAAGGTTTTCCCACTGATGAACGGAACAAAATGGTTAAAAACAAATATATTTCAATTACATGTGAATTTTGCTCAACAACTTATCGTTTTAAACCGCAAGAATTTTTTGAAAATAAAACGTGAAAAATATCCCTCACAAAAAAGAAAATATTGAGTACAGGTAAAATCAATTTAATTACGCATCTAAAGCATAGCAACAGCTAGCGTCAGCCTTTAGAACATGTTGTGTGTCTTGTGTTCCCTTAGAGCTAACCACTCTTTCATTGCCTACACAATCATACTTCTTCTTTAAACCAAAACGCACTCTATACGCTTTTTATAAAATAGCCCATTTTAAAATATGTTCCGTCTTTTCTGAAAATACCCTTCCTTTACTCTTGGCATATCAGCAAAAATTGATCTCTTAACACAAATAAGTTTTTCGAATCCTTTTATCATCATATTAAGATATTGATTTTAAAGATAAATAATCTTTTAAATTGAAAGAGATCTGTGAACAGAATAATATTTTTTTATTCGAGCTCTCTTAATTTAAAAATCAAAAAATCGTTTACTTGCGCATCACAAAAAAAATCAGCGTGTAGAAAATGTGGGAAAAACTAAATATGTTCTATGAACCAATCATCTTAATGCAAGGACAAGTGCACTTTTGGGGACGAAGATACAATGATGGTGCTGATCTGTTCCTTTATAAACCTTAACAATGGTTCGCGATAAACTTTATTACAAAGCATACCCCAAATTCAAAAGCGAAAACAAAAAACTTTTTTATGACTCATATTTTTTAAACAACCGCATATGACTTTGATAACACAACTGCCGATAGCGTTCACCAATCCCAATAATTGGTCTATGCTAACCCAAATAATCAAAAATAAAGCCAGCAAAAAGATGTTTAATCGTTGAAGGAAAAACTGAAACTCTCAAAACTTCTGTAGTGCTTTGGATATTCTTTATTTTCACAATTGTTTTTTGGCAATCAATGGGGAAATCCTCTTATAAAACCACTAACATAAAATTACTTTGAGTAAAAATTGAAAGCAATGACCTAACTGTACGACAAAATCTTTCTCTCTTGCATCTCTTCCATGCTCTACAAAATACTATATCTGATGAAAAAAATATTGAAGCTAAAAAAACCCAAACAACATCATACCCTTTTCTCAGGCATAAATCGTCGCAACTGAACATAAAGCGCACCACCACCACCATGCTGACGAGCAGCTTGTTCAAATGCATGAACGTAATATCGAAAAGTCGGCGTTGATAACCAATGAGGGACAAACTGATACAAAACCCCATCGCTCCCGTGCGACCGGCCCTTTCCTGTTATCACGAGTACATAACGCAATCCTTTCTGCTGAGAGGATTGTAGAAATTGTTTCAAGAAAAAATAGGCTTCTTCTTGCCCATACCCATGAAGATCAAGACGAGCCTCAAGTGGATAATGACCCTTGGCAATTTTACGATGTACAACAGGATCAAAGAAATAAGACTCATGTAATTGTACAACCGTCCTCTTTTCTTTTTTAACCACTTTTTCTCTCTGTTGATTTGCCTGAACCAATGGGAGGATTTGTGTTACGTGCTGTTTCTTATGATCGATATTTGCAACATCTCCTGAAATAATAGAAGAAGGAAACTTATCATGAAGGGGTATTATTGTGCGGCAAACCATCTCCCACAGTAGACGATCCTGCGCAACCAATGGATCTCTTTTTTGTCTCCATTCACCCATAGACATTGGAAGTTTCAATCTCTCATAAACTTTATTGATATGATCTTAGGATGAAAAACACCTTAATTTTCATCTTCTGTTGCAAAAAGCTTCCAGTTAGGATCTGACGATAGACTATTGCGAACAAAAGTCCAAACATCCCTAATTTCAACAATAGCATCAGGATCACCGTCTATAGGTTCTTCCTGCTCATTGTAAGTGACAGAAATCATTTCACTGACAATACGCACAGTCAAAAACTGTTCTTTTTCTTGCACTGCTGCTGCGACAAATTCGATTTTATTAATTCCAACAAAAGTAAATTGGACTTTTTCATTGTTTTTTTCGCGTTGCTCAATGGCTGCACAAAAACTTTCAAAAACATTCTGAGAAAGCAATCTCTTAAGTTGATCGCGATCACCTTTAGCAAAAGCTGTTACAATCATTTCATAAGCAACTTGAGCACCCTTTATAAAAAATTGAGGAGAAAAATGAGGATCATTCTGGCGCAGTGCACGTAAACCTTCATTTAGTGCACTTCCCTCTGGTGAAATTGCGTCTATTTCGCTAAAATCACTTTTTTGCGAATTGGCTTGATGAGGGAACGAAACAATATTGTCAGTCGTTTCTGACTCGATCTGTTTTTTAGTACAACCTGAATAAGGATCAAAGGGAGGCTTTTCAAAACCAATCCGTTTTCCTAATACGTTACGGAGTTGCACAAAAACAACAACCATAACAACAAGAGCTACAAAAAGTACGACGTCAAATTCCATGGGCGCTGTCAATCTCCAAATCTAAGATGATCCGTAATAAAACATTGCTGTCAATACCATTTATCAATAAACATGTAAAATAGGTAATCTACTATTCAAATATTTTTATAGCGCTAATTTTTAAATTTAAAAAGGATAGCTCCTATAATTTTCTGCTCCAATACCTTAACAAAGGGAATTTTCCTGTGATAAAATCTTATCTTATAAATCCTCGCCTTTTTATCATTTTCATCCTAGGCGCTCTCTTAGTTGAAATCGCCGGTTTTATCTTTGTTGGAAAAGAAATTGGAATTTTGGCAACTTTGAGTTTGATCATTTTAACAACAATAGCTGGAAGCATTTTATTGCGAATTCAAGGGCTTAGCCTCTTAAAAAATATACAACGTGAAGTCATCCAAGAACATAAATTAGAGAATAATATTATCAATGATGCTTTCATCATTATTGGCGCAATTTTGCTTATTCTTCCCGGCTTTGTAAGTGATATTTTGGGAATATTATTTCTTATTAAACCAATCCGTCCTTTTGTCTGGTATTTGTTTTCATCCTTCAGAAATAAAATGAACACCCACCCTAAAAATAATACCAACGCCCAAAATGAGTCTGAAAAAATAATTGATCTTAAAGCAGAAGACTATCAAGTCTCCAATACCACAGAATCTCCATGGCGTAAAAATGATTATAATCATTGAAATGCCAAAAAAATCTGTAACGAGCTAAAAAAATAATCAAGATAAGCAGACCATTCCTTGAAACCTTTTGCAAGGCGTGATAACCAGCCCTATCTTTAGATCTAAAATAGAAATACATACATTATAATGAGAGGTTCGTAGTATGGCCGAAAGTGAAATTAACAACAATGGTGGAGAGCCAATTTTTGCTGTATTGACTCAATATTTAAAAGATCTTTCATTTGAGAACCCAAGTGCTCCTCGCTCATTGCGTCCACGGGAAAAGGCACCACAAATCGACATCAATATCAATGTTAACGCTAACCCAATTGGTGACGACAATTATGATGTTGTTTTGTCCCTCTCAGTTAAAGCCAATGATGATAATGAAACATTATTTCATGTAGAACTGATTTACGGTGGTGTTTTCCATATCAAGAATATCCCACAGGAACACGTTATGCCGCTTGTTTTTATTGAATGTCCTCGTCTTTTGTTCCCATTTGCTCGGCAGATTATATCTGATGCTACCCAAAATGGTGGATTTCCACCTTTGTGGATTGATCCAATCGATTTTGCAGCTCTATTCCAAAAACGCGTTGCTGAAGAACAAAAAAATAGCCAAACTCAACCATCCTAAAAATTTATTTTTTCAACAAAAAGGCCTTGAAATATCAAAGGCCTTTATTTTTTATAACTTCTTCGCATGATAAGCGGCAAGTGTTGCGATATTGAAAACATCCGTATCGCTTCCACTAAACGGTACAATTTGGACAGATCTTTCCAAGCCAATCAAAATAGGGCCAATAATGGTTGCTTCACCAAGCTCTTGCAACATTTTACTAGCAATGGAAGATGCATGATATCCAGGCATCACTAAAATATTAGCAGTATCTGTTAATCCCATAAAAGGATACTGTTGCATTAACTTCGAATTAAGTGCCACATCAGCACTCATTTCTCCATCAAATTCAAAATCAACATTGCGTTCATGTAAAATATTAACAGCATCCTGAATATGCTGTGTAACCGATCCTTTCATATACCCAAAAGTAGAAAATGCTACAAATGCCACCCGTGGCTGATATCCGAACCCACGAACAAAAGAAGCTGTCTGTTCCGCTATATCAGCAAGTTCCTCAGCGTTAGGGTCCTCGTAAACAGCTGTATCGGCAATAAACACAGTTCGTCCACGACAAATGGCCATTGAAATACCAAGTAACCGTTCTTTTGGTTTCTCAGAAATCACTCGACGAATATCAATCAATGCTGTTTCATAATTGCGTGTAACCCCTGTCACCATTGCATCAGCATCCCCTAATGCCACCATACAAGCAGCAAAATAATTGCGATCATTATTGATACGACGATGACAATCACGCAACAACCAACCTTGACGCTGCATTTTTTTATAAAGATAATTAGCATAAGCATCCACGCGACAAGAAAGCTTAGCATTCATAACAGAAATACCTTCACGCTGAAGATCAATTCCAGCAACAGCGGCAGTTTCCTTAACTTGTTCTTCACGACCAATCAAAATCGCTTGCCCCAGTTTTTGATGAACATAGGAAACAGCTGCCCGCATTACCTGCTCTTCTTCACCTTCTGCAAAGACAATTTGTTTAGGTGCTTGCCGAACATGATTATAAACACCACGCATAATAGATGAAATAGGATCACGTCTCGCATTTAAATCGCGTTCATAAGCTTCTAAATTATCAATATGCTTTTGCGCAACACCGCTTTCCATTGCCGCTTTTGCAACTGCAATTGAAACAACTGTGAACAAACGTGGATCAAAAGGAACAGGAATGATATAATTGGGACCAAATTTTAATCGCTTGCCACGATAAGCCTCCGCAACGCTGTCAGGCACTTCCTCATGAGCTAAAGCAGCAAGAGCCCTTGCTGCAGCAATTTTCATTTCCTCATTGATGACCGTCGCACGCACATCAAGCGCACCACGAAATATATAAGGAAAGCAAAGAACATTATTAATCTGATTTGGATAATCGGAACGACCTGTTGCTATAATGGCATCATGACGTACTTGCATAACTTCTTCTGGTGTAATTTCTGGATCAGGATTCGCCATAGCAAAAATAATCGGTTGAGGTGCCATCGACTTTACCATCTCAGGAGTAATTGCGCCTTTAGCAGAAACCCCAAAAAACATGTCAGCGCCTTCCATCGCTTCAGCGAGAGTGCGTTTATCAGTTCGAACAGCATGAGCAGATTTCCATTGATTCATCCCCTCTTCACGACCTTCATAGACAACGCCCTTAGTATCGCATAATATGATATTTTCAGGTCGAAATCCCATCGCTTTAATGAGTTCAATGCAAGCAATCCCTGCAGAACCAGCACCATTACAAACTAACCGCGTATTTTGCATATCACGCCCAGTTAAATACAGAGCATTGAGTACACCAGCAGCTACAATAATTGCTGTACCGTGTTGATCATCGTGAAAAACAGGAATCTTCATTATCTCGCGTAAGCGACTCTCGATCATAAAACATTCAGGTGCTTTAATATCTTCAAGATTAATACCACCAAAAGAAGGCTCCAAATGACGTACCAGATTGATAAAATTTTCCGGATCATTCGTATCAATTTCCAGATCTATTGAATCAATATCGGCAAAGCGCTTAAAAAGCACCGCTTTGCCTTCCATCACCGGCTTAGATGCTAGTGCTCCTAAATTACCTAAACCCAAAATAGCGGTTCCATTTGATATAACAGCAACAAGATTGCCCTTTGCTGTATAATCATAAGCCAGCGCTGGATTTTCAGCAATTGCTTTAACCGGAACAGCAACACCTGGCGAATAAGCAAGTGCTAAATCATGCTGCGTTGCCATAGACTTTGTTGCAATAATTTCAAGCTTGCCTGGTCGACCACGACTATGAAAATCAAGGGCTTCGCGCTCACTGGTACTATAAACCTTTTGATGCGTTTTTTGATCCTGCTCACTTTTTTTCATTTCACTTAATTTTCTCCAAAAATAGTGTAAATTCTGTTCGATAATGCCTACCATTATCTGATTTTAAAATTTGATTCATATGCTAGAAATCGCTATGCTTGCTCTGGCAGACCTGTTCGTGCGTTTCAATTCAAAAACAATAGAGATAATGAAGATAAACATTGAAGTAAACAAAAAAGGGCTTCAAAGCCTCACTTGAAGAAAACGAGCGCGTAAAAATGGATAACAAAACCAACCATACAAATGAGTTAATCCCACAGCTCGCACCTTCATCTCCTCCTCGTCAAGAACGCCTTACACCGATGATGGAGCAATATATAGAAATCAAAGCAGTTAATAGCGATTCCCTTCTCTTTTACCGCATGGGTGATTTCTATGAACTATTTTTTAATGATGCAATCGAAGCTGCTCAGGCTTTAGGAATCACACTTACAAAACGCGGAAAACATTTAGGTGAAGATATTCCTATGTGTGGTGTTCCTGTTCATGCTGCAGATGATTATTTGCAAAAACTGATCGCATGTGGTTACCGTGTTGCTGTTTGTGAACAGACAGAAGATCCTGCGGAAGCTAAAAAGCGTGGTTCAAAATCAGTTGTTCGGCGTAATGTTGTGCGCCTTGTCACACCTGGAACCATAACAGAAGAAAAGCTTCTTGATCCAACACGTGCAAATTATCTAATGACACTTGCTCGCATCAAAACTAGCGAAGGAGAAGAATTTGCACTTTCCTGGATTGATATCTCAACAGGTATATTTCGTGTAACAGAAAGCCGCCATGAAAAACTTTTGGCAGATATTATGCGCGTGGATCCACAAGAAATCATTGTAGCGGACTCCTTTTTTCATGATAAATCTCATAAATCACTTTTCAATGCGCTCGATCGTATTGCCTCACCTCAACCAGCTAGTCTTTTTGACGCAATTACTGCTGAACGAGATATTTGCAATTATTTTAAACTTTCAACCCTTGAAGGTATTGCCGATTACTCACGTTCTGAACTCTCCGCAATAGCCGCTGCTATTCGTTATATCGAAAAAACGCAAATCACTCATCGCCCCCCACTCATGCGCCCTGAACGCCAAAATGAAAATGCTACCCTTTTTATTGATGCCGCAACCAGACTGAGTCTTGAACTTGTTCGAACCACATCTGGTCAACGTGATGGAAGCTTACTGAAAGCCATTGATCGCACTGTAACAGGAGGAGGATCACGCCTTCTCATTGATCGTTTAATTGCTCCTCTCACTACACCTGCTGCTATTGATAAGCGCCTAGATTCAATTACCTTTTTTCTGCATAATACTTCACTTGCAGAAGCTATAAAGCTCGCTTTGAAAGGGGGGCCAGATATGCCCCGTGCAGTTTCACGTTTGGCTCTTGGACGAGGAGGACCACGTGATATAGCGGCAATTCAACGCGGTTTTGAAATCATTTGTGAACTTGATCAGCTTCTTAATAATGAATTGCTTCCTGAAGAAATAAGCGATGTACAACAAATATTCTCACATTTACCGACTGCCTTGCATTTTCATTTAGAAAAAGCATTAGGCGATAATCTCCCTCTGCTTAAACGTGATGGTGGTTTTATTCGCCCGCATTATCACCAAGAGCTCGACGAAATGCGTGCTCTACGCGATGAATCACGCCGTGTCATTGCTGAACTTCAAGCAAAATATGCCCAAGAAACTGATATTAAGACCCTCAAAATAAAGCATAATAATATTCTAGGCTATTTCATTGAAGTAACCAATTTACAAGCATCAGCTCTCACCAATACCTCACAAGCAAAAGCACGTTTTATTCACCGACAAACAATGGCAAACGCTATGCGTTTTACCACAACAGAACTTGCCGATCTTGAAAGCCGTATTGCCCATGCAGCCAACCATGCTCTGACGCTTGAACTGGAAATCTTTGACAATCTTGTTCATGAAATTACAGAACAAGTTGACTTCATTCGTAAAGCTGCTGAAGCGCTTGCTATCTTGGATGTCTCCGTTGCTTTGGCACATTTAGCTGAAGAACAAGGATATTGTCGTCCTAAAATTGACCAATCACTTACTTTTCATATCACCGCGGGACGTCATCCCGTCGTAGAGCAAGCACTTCGAAAGCAAGCTGCAGAACCATTTGTTGCCAATAACTGCGACCTCTCTGTGCAAGAAAATCATCAATATGCAGCAATCTGGCTCTTAACAGGTCCTAATATGGGGGGAAAATCAACTTTCTTGCGGCAAAACGCACTCATTGCTATTATGGCGCAAATGGGTTCTTTTGTCCCAGCTGCTTCAGCTCATATCGGCGTTGTTGATCGCTTATTTAGTCGTGTTGGAGCTTCTGATGATCTTGCACGAGGACGCTCAACCTTTATGATGGAAATGGTCGAAACAGCAACGATTCTTAATCATGCAAGTCATCATTCCCTTGTTATTCTCGATGAAATAGGGCGTGGAACATCAACTTTTGATGGACTTTCAATTGCTTGGGCAACCGTTGAATATCTGCACGAAGTTAACCACTGTCGTGCTATTCTCGCTACACATTTCCATGAAATGACAGCACTCACAGAAAAACTCAACCGTCTTCATAATGTAACAATGAAAGTTAAAAATTGGAATGGCGAGGTTGTTTTTCTTCATGAAGTCATGCCAGGAGCTGCTGATCGATCTTATGGTGTACAAGTTGCAAAGCTTGCTGGGCTTCCCACAGCGGTTATTACACGTGCTACCGATGTTCTCCATCAATTAGAACAAAGTGAAATGGCTGGAAAAGGAGATAAATTAATTGATGATTTACCACTCTTTTCCCTTAAAGAAACATCTGTCACAAGTGAAAAAACAAATAAATGTTGTGTGATCCATGAAGCTTTAAAAAATATTCATCCTGATGAGTTATCACCTAAAAAAGCTTTAGAAGAACTTTATCGCCTCAAACAACTTGAACAAATGTAATTTCTTTAATAAAAAATCAAAAAATATATCATTACGCATTATTTTTAAATTATATTTGTTATTCACTGTATTATTATTTCTTTTTACTACTCAGTGTCATGTTACGATAGCTTTTGAATTTAGACCTTTTATAAAAGTTATATTTACTCCTTTCTGAAATGGTTTTTTTCCACATGCTAATCCCTTTTGTGACGTGCAAAGGAAGGGCTTTGGTTGATTTATTATAAGAAGAGTCGAAATGGGAGAATCTTACAATTTTAAGGTCTCTCATTAAAGTTGCAAACGATGAATTATCATTATAAATCAATATCTTGTCATGATAATTATCTCTTCTATAGGGAAAGAGTTTATAGATCGCATTTGCTAGAATCGATTTTTTCACCTTCTGTATGAAAGAGAAATGTAATCTTTAACCTCCTAAAATCACTCCACCATTTCCAAAAATCTTACTCATCGAAAGGGCTCACAATAATCAGCTTAGAATATTAAGCATTTAAGAAATCTCTTCTTCCCCATGCATCTTCCACAAACTGATTTCTTCACTCAATCAAATGCTGCGCACTGCACCTTTAGCAGCAGAAGTTGTCATAGCTGCATAGGCTTTAAGCGCCTTTGAAACTTTACGTTTACGCTTCTCAACCGGTTGCCAAGCGGCGTTTCCTTTTTCTTGCATTTTGGCACGACGGCGCATAATCTCAATATCATCTACCAACATATGAATAGTACGGTTAGGAATATCAATTTCTATTATATCACCCTCTTCCACAAGAGCAATTGTGCCTCCTTCAGCAGCTTCTGGTGAAATATGTCCGATAGAAAGCCCTGAAGATCCTCCAGAAAATCTACCATCCGTTATAAGTGCACAAACCTTTCCCAATCCTTTGGATTTGAGATAGCTCGTGGGATAGAGCATTTCTTGCATCCCAGGTCCACCGCGCGGACCTTCATAACGGATTAAAACAATATCACCTGATTTAATTTTATCGGTCAAAATCGCCGAAACAGCTGAATCTTGGCTTTCAAAAATTCTTGCTGGACCTTTAAACGTTAAAATTGATTGATCAACACCTGCTGTTTTTACAATGCAACCATCTTCTGCAAGATTTCCATAAAGAACTGCCAATCCTCCATCCTGCGAATAAGCATGTTTACTATCGCGGATTACACCTTTTTCACGATCAAGATCAAGGGTGTCATAGCGACAAAATTGGCTAAAAGCTGTCTGTGTTGGAATACCACCTGGAGCTGCACGGTAAAATTCATGAATAGTTGGTTCTTTAGTTCGTTTCACATCCCAGCGGTAAAGAGCTTCCTTCATCGTTTTCGCATGAACTGTATAAGCGGATGTATCAATGAGTCCAGCCACATTCAATTCACCTAAAAGTCCCATAATACCACCAGCACGATGAACATCTTCCATATGCACATTCGCAACAGCAGGTGCAACTTTACATAAAACAGGAACACGACGTGAAAGACGATCAATATCCGTCATGTTAAAATCTACCTCAGCTTCTTGCGCCGCTGCTAAAAGATGTAGAACAGTATTGGTTGATCCCCCCATGGAAATATCAACAGTCATTGCATTTTCAAAAGCTTTACGCGAAGCAATAGAACGCGGCAAAACTGTCTCATCATCTTCTTCATAATAACGCTTAACCAATGTGACAATCTGTCGTCCAGCTTCTTCAAAAAGCAACCGACGATCTGCATGCGTTGCTAATATTGAACCGTTTCCAGGAAGAGAAAGCCCTAATGCTTCAGTCAGACAATTCATAGAATTAGCAGTAAACATTCCTGAACAAGAACCACATGTAGGACAAGCAGCACGTTCCATTTCAGCAACTTCGTCGTCTGAATTATACTCAGAAGCTGTAGCAATCATTGCATCAACTAAGTCAACAGCCAGATTTTTATCTTTCCATTTAATCTTACCTGCTTCCATAGGCCCCCCTGAAACAAAGATTGTTGGAATATTCAACCGTAAAGAAGCCATTAACATACCAGGTGTAATTTTGTCACAATTGGAAATACAGACAAGTGCATCTGCACAATGGGCGTTGACCATATATTCAACAGAATCAGCAATGATTTCACGTGAAGGCAAAGAATAAAGCATTCCATCGTGCCCCATAGCAATTCCATCATCTACAGCAATCGTGTTAAATTCTTTCGCGACAGCGCCAGAAAACGCTATTTGTTGTGCCACCAGTTGCCCAAGATCTTTTAAATGGACATGCCCTGGTACAAATTGTGTAAAAGAATTCGCAATCGCAATAATGGGTTTACCAAAATCAGTATCTTTCATTCCTGTTGCACGCCAAAGACTGCGGGCCCCTGCCATATTGCGCCCATGAGTCGATATTCTTGAACGGTAAGAAGGCATTATTTTTTCCCCTCAAATAATTCCATTTTCCCTGTTGTGCTGCAATCCAACCCTAAAAACAAGAGTTCTCGCACGAGAAATGAAAAAAGCCTCTTTTTGAGACATTTAAATCACAAAACTGAAAGGCACATATAAACCCCATTCAACAGCAAATAATCCAATAAAACTTTCTTAAGAAAAATAATATCTCAATCATTCGTAGAATCTATAATAACTGCCTTTTAGCTGCACAAAAACCTTTAAATTTAAGCAATAATGTTGGCATAAGCGTTCTACTTGAGTTATAGGAACAAAGGTTGCTTGTTATAACAAGCTGCCACCATCATACTATTTTCCAACTCCCAATGTTGCGGAGAATTCTTGCATTGCGATGGTTCATAAGAGGCATATTTACTCTTTTCTTAAATGATTTTTTGTCCACACTCCAATCCCTGTTGTAACGTACAAGCGGATGGCTGTAATTGATTTAATATAAGAGAGTTTGAAATGAAGAATCTTGCTGTATTCTGGGGAATAGTTCAAGTTGCAAAATGATGAATTATCATTATAAATCAATGCATTATTGTATAACAGATAACCTTTATTGATGATACCTTTTTATCCAGATACCTCTTTTTTCTATGCATTATGTCACAAATGATAAACAGCTTGCTTTTTCTTTTTACGCACCAATCTGCTTGTTCGCTTTCATAACAATAAAATCGTATGAATCTTACAAGGTAACAAAAATGCATCGTAAATAAAACAGATGCATTACGAAATCATCGAAAAATACTAAGAGAGACCAGTAAAGCTAAAATAGCATCTCTCAAAACAGATTTAAATCTGATTCTCTCTTAAAATAATAGCCTTTTTGGTGGAGCTAAGCGGGATCGAACCGCTGACCTCTTGCATGCCATGCAAGCGCTCTCCCAGCTGAGCTATAGCCCCACATAAAAACGCATTTTTTCCCAATCGATAAACAATCTTGGGGAAGTTTTCTAGAACGAGAAAAATTGAAGATCAAGAAGATTTTGCATTCAATGAAAAGAACGCTCTCTTATTTCTCTCAAGAATCGTCGTCCTTAGACACACCGCCTCCTAGAATACCGGTAACGTCATCATCCTCGTCGTCATCATCGTGAGATAAAAACGTGTCATCGTCATCACCCAAATCGACATCACTATCTTCCAAATCAGGAATATCATCATCTTTAGAATCATCCCCATCTTCTTCAAGAAGCATAAAGGCAGATTTTTCAAGTGCTGTATCAAGCTCTTCAGTATCAACTTCTTCTTCACTATTTGCTTCAGCTGCCGCAACCTCAAAATAAGAACGCGGATAAGAAATTCCTGTATAAGGTGATACAATAGGATCACGATTAAGATCATAAAACTTTTTTCCCGTTTCCGGGTCAACACGTTTGGTTCCAAGTTCCTGTTTTGCCATGGACCGTGCCTCTTTGGTTAGCTATCATTCATTAAAGACAAATTTTATGCTCCTTAATCGAAAGACAATGCCTTTGTCAAAGATAAATACGTCATTCCACACGGATTTTCTCATGACGCTTCTCAAAGCATGTGCTAAAGGATGCTTAATTTTGTAAAATTCAGATGGAAATAAATAGAACTTCTATGCAAAAAGCAATACCTATAACCTCCTACCAATCTACCAATCTTTCTGGCAAAATTAAAATACCAGGAGATAAATCAATCTCCCATCGATCCCTTATATTGGGAGGATTAGCAAGTGGTGAAACACATATCCGCGGACTGCTTGAAAGCGATGACGTTCTCAATACAGCTGCTGCTATACAGGCTATGGGCGCCTGTATTCATAGAAAAGAGGATCTCTGGATCATCCGAGGAACCGGCAACGGCTGTCTTTTAGCTGCACAACAACCTTTAAATTTCGGCAATGCTGGCACAGGTGCCCGCTTAGTTATGGGGATGGTTGGTCCTTATCATATGAAAACAACTTTTATCGGTGACGCCTCTCTCTCCAAACGTCCAATGGGACGTATCCTAGACCCGTTACGATTAATGGGTACTGAAATTGAAGCGAAATATGGCGACCATCTCCCTTTAACGCTTTATGGCCCGAAAATGGCTAACCCGATTCGCTACCGTATTCCAATGGCTTCCGCCCAAGTTAAATCAGCAATCCTCCTTGCTGGACTCAATACCGCTGGTACCACAACTGTTATTGAACCAATTCTCACACGAGATCATACGGAAAAAATGTTAAAAGCGTTTGGTGCTGAACTTGAGATAGAAACAGATGCAGAAGGAACACGTTTTATCCATCTCAGTGGTCAACCACACCTTACTGGACAAGCGATTGATATTCCAGGTGATCCCTCTTCTGCAGCTTTTCCAATTATCGCAGCCCTTCTTGTAGAAGATTCTGATATCACCATTGAAAATGTGCTTATAAACAACTCTCGAATAGGGCTTATCGAAACATTGTGGGAAATGGGCGCTCAAATTGAACTTTTGAACCAACGCCAAACAGGTGGAGAAGACATTGCGGATCTGCGGGTCAAATCATCAATGCTAAAAGGCATAACTGTGCCTAAAGAACGAGCCCCATCAATGATTGATGAGTATCCTGCTTTGGCAGTAGCAGCAGCTTTCGCTGAAGGCAAAACTGTTATGCTAGGAATTGAAGAATTGCGCGTTAAAGAATCAGATCGACTGTCTGCACTTGCTCAAGGACTAAAAATCAATAACGTCGATTGTGAAGAAGGTATGGATTTTCTCATTGTTTATGGAAAAAGCTCTACAAAAGGACTTGGTGGTGGATATGTCACTACACATCTTGATCATCGGATTGCTATGTCTTTTCTTATCTTTGGACTGGTATCAGAAAAACCTGTTACCATTGACGATAAACGAATGATCGCTACTAGTTTTCCAGAATTTATCCCTTTTATGCAAAAACTTGGGGGGAAAATTTCTTGAAACCTTTTGTTATAGCAATTGATGGACCAGCAGCCTCAGGGAAAGGAACATTAGCACGAAAAATTGCTATGCATTATCGTCTTCGCTATCTCGATACTGGGCTCACTTATCGTGGTGTTGCTTATGCACTTTTACAACAAAAATTATCTCTTGATGATGAAAAAAGTGCACTTGCTTATGCTACAGAACTTGATTTCAACACTTTAAATCCAGCTGTTCTTTCTTCTCATGAACTTGGCGAAGCCGCTTCAAAAATAGCAATTATACCAGCTGTACGCGAAATCCTTGTTGCCAAACAACGTAACTTTACTAAAGTTTTACCTGGCAGCGTGCTGGATGGCCGCGATATTGGCACGGTTGTCTGTCCCGATGCCGATGTTAAGCTTTATGTTCTAGCCAATGTTCAAACACGAGCAAAACGACGCTATCAAGAAATTTTAAAAAAAGGATTCCAAGCAGATTATCATGAAATCCTAGCTCAGCTTGAACAACGTGACAGCCGCGATATAACCCGCAAAAAAAGTCCATTAAAACCAGCGAAAAACGCCCACTTGCTTGATACGTCAGAATTGAGTATAGAAGCAACGTTTACAATTGCATGCACTTTTATTGATCCTATCATAAAAGCGCGTATAATTGGATGAAGTCATCAAGGTGATTTCCGGCCAAGCGCTAATTTTTCTTCCTGTATTAAGGAAAAAGGCAGGAAGTTACCTCATATCAACACTAACCTAGCGCTTATACCTTTAAATCTTGACAATAAAGGTATGTATCAGGAGTTCTTATGTCACAATACAATCCCACAACAGCGGATTTCGAAGCCCTTTTAATGGAATCTTTTCAAACTAATGATCTTAATGAAGGATCCGTTGTTAAAGGCCGTGTCATTGCAATCGAAAAAGACATGGCCATTATTGATGCTGGACTTAAAGTTGAAGGACGTATTCCACTCAAAGAATTTGGAGTTAAAGGAAAAGACGGTTCTTTGCAAGTTGGAGATGAAGTCGAAGTTTATATTGAACGCATTGAAAATGCGATGGGCGAAGCTATTCTATCACGTGAAAAAGCACGGCGTGAAGAAAGCTGGATTCGTTTGGAAGAAAAGTTTAACGCTGGTGCACGCGTCGATGGCGTTATCTTTAGCCAAGTAAAAGGAGGCTTTACCGTCGACCTCGATGGTGCTGTTGCTTTCTTGCCTCGCAGTCAAGTCGATATTCGCCCTATTCGTGATGTTTCACCTCTTATGCATAATTCACAATCCTTTGAAATTTTGAAAATGGATCGTCGTCGTGGTAATATTGTTGTCTCACGTCGTACCGTCTTAGAAGAAAGCCGCGCTGAGCAACGTTCAGAAATCGTTCAAAATCTTGAAGAAAACCAAATTGTTGAAGGTGTGGTTAAGAATATCACCGATTATGGTGCTTTTGTTGATCTTGGTGGAATTGATGGTCTTTTACATGTTACGGACATGGCGTGGCGGCGTGTTAATCATCCATCTGAAATTCTCACAATTGGTCAAACTATTAAAGTTCAAATTATTCGTATCAATCAAGACACACATCGTATCTCTCTTGGAATGAAACAACTTGAAAATGATCCTTGGGAAAGCATCAGTGCCAGATACCCAGTTGGCAAAAAAATTACTGGTGCTGTTACCAACATTACTGATTATGGTGGTTTCGTTGAAATTGAACCAGGAATTGAAGGGTTGATTCATGTTTCCGAAATGAGTTGGACAAAGAAAAACGTTCACCCTGGAAAAATTCTGTCTACATCGCAAGAAGTGGAAGTGGTTGTTCTTGAAATTGATCCTTCTAAACGGCGTATTTCTCTTGGTTTAAAGCAAACATTTGAAAATCCATGGGTTGCTTTTGCCAATAAATTTCCTGTCAATTCACAAATCGAAGGAGAGGTCAAAAACAAAACAGAATTTGGTCTCTTCATTGGGCTTGAAGGCGATGTTGATGGTATGGTTCATCTTTCTGATCTTGATTGGAATCGTCCCGGTGAACAAGTCATTGATACTTACAATAAAGGTGATATCGTTAAAGCTGTGGTACTTGATGTCGACGTTGAGAAAGAGCGTATCTCTCTTGGCATCAAACAACTTTCTAGTGATAAAGTTGGAGAAGCAGCAGCATCTGGCGAACTCCGCAAAGGCGCTGTTGTGACATGTGAAGTTACTGGAATCAATGACAATGACATTAATGTAAAATTGGTTGACCACAATCTTGAAACAACCATTCGCCGGACTGATTTAGCGCGTGATCGTGATGAACAGCGTCCTGAACGTTTTTCTATTGGTCAAAAAGTTGATGCCCGCATTACTGCATTCGATAAAAAAACACGCAAGCTTTCAGTATCTATCAAAGCTTTAGAAATTGCAGAAGAAAAAGAAGCTGTTGCTCAATATGGCTCAACAGATTCTGGCGCTTCTCTTGGTGATATTCTTGGCGCAGCTTTAAAAAAGCAAGAACAAGATTAATGGATTAATAGTTATAGTTAAAAAGTAAGGCCGCTCGTTTTTCTAGCGGCCTTTTTTATTCTTTAATATTTCCCTTCTTGATTCTTCAATGATCTCGTCAAACATTACAAATACTTCTAAATAAAAATAAAAAGCTTATTATAATAAAATGCCAAAAGCCCTTTGAATAAAAAAGAAACCGCATCATTTAATGACAATATAGTATTATGGCGCTCACAATATCTTTTATGAAATGTTTTTTTTCTCAAAAAACAAAATTCCGCTCTTTTGCTGAAACCAACTTTCCTATTCGTTCAAGTTATAAATCCGAAGAAGAACTTTATAAACTAGGCCATGATATAGCCTCTGGCAAAGAAATTTCACTTCCTGAATATGAAGGAGAAAATGATTTTCGTAGACGCTTGATCGAAAATGCCAAACTTATTCTTCATACTTTTCGCAGCAGTGATATTGCTTCCGATAACAATGAAACTATTGCACCCTCTGCTCAATGGCTTATTGATAATCATTATACAATTGATAAAACCATACAACAGCTACGCTATAACTTCCCACAATCCTTCATCAAACAACTTCCCCCTTATAAAAAAAAAGCAGAAATTCCACGTATTTTTGCTTTAGCCTGGCTTTATATTGCTCATACAGACAGCAGATTTTCACAAGAAACGCTCACTGCTATAGTCAATGGATTTCAAGAAATTGATAATCTTACAATTGCTGAATTATGGGCCCTACCTTCTGTTGTACGTATGCTGCTCATTGAAAATATTCGTCGTATTTCATTGCGGATTAAAGAAACACAGCATATGCGTCATCTCGCTAATGAGGTAGCCGACAAAATTGCTCTTGCGAAAAATGAAACCAAATTACACAGTCTTTTCACTCTTTATGAAGAATTAACTGCAGATTCGACTTTTTCAGCTCATTTATTCTACCGTTTACGAGGTGCATCTGTTGATTCAACAGTGGCATTAAATTGGCTTGAAAAACAATTGCATCATCAAAGCAGTAGTCCCCAAATTGCAACTGCTGATGAACATACCCGTCAAGCAGCAGATGGTGTAACCATGGGCAATATTATTCGTGCCCTCAAAACCATTGATGATGTTGATTGGACAGTATGGTTCGAACGCGTAAGTTCTGTTGACTTTATATTACGTGAAAAGAGTGACTTTTCTGAAATTGATCCCTATTCACGCAATGCCTATCGACAAGTGATCGAAACAATTGCGCGGGGTTCTTCTCTCAGCGAAGTTGAAGTCGCGTGTAAAGCTGTGGAAATGGCACATCTTGCCTCTAAATATAATTCTCATCATAACGGTTCCTCTATTGGATGGTATCTTGTTGACGATGGGCGTTATGCCTTTGAAAAAGCTTGTGGATACTCCCCATCGCTTTTCATGAAATGGGTACGTGCTTACCGTGGCTTAAAAATAGGAACGATTGCAATTCCTGTTTCTTTTTTAACGCTCGCTCTTTTATTGACAATCTATATTCTATTACGGACATCAGACTTAACACCGTTGAAGACTGTCCTTTTTACAGCCTTAGCAATTTTTCCTGCTATGGATGCTGCTTTTTCTTTCTTTAATACTCTTGTTTCATGGTTTGTTCCATCAAAACAGCTCATTGGTTATGAATATAAAGAAGGTATTCCCAAAAACGCGCGCACAATGGTTGTTGTTCCTACTTTAATTACATCACGTGATTCTATTGATGAGCAAGTGCGCAATCTTGAAGTGCATTATCTTTCTAATCCAAAAGGTGCTATTCATTTCGCTCTCATTACAGATTGGAGCGATGCTTCATTAGAAGAAACACAAGATGATCTTAATCTGCTACACTATGCGCAGAAGAGTATCGCTAAACTTAATCACCGTTATCGTCGTGATGATACCCCCCTCTTTTTTCTTTTACATCGTCGGCGTTTTTATAATGCCAGCGAAAAATGCTGGATGGGGTGGGAACGTAAACGTGGTAAACTCCATGAACTTAATCTCTTATTAAGAGGAGATAAAAATACAAGCTTCTATGCACCAGATCCACATCTTCCCATGGATTGCCGTTTTATTATGACTTTGGATTCAGACACACGTCTAACACCTGAAAGCGTCGCAAAACTCGTTGGAAAACTTAACCATCCACTCAACTCTCCTATTTTTGATCCCCAAAGTGGGAGAATTGTAAAAGGTTACGGCATTTTACAACCCCGTATCACACCTTCTCTCACCTCAGGAAAAGAAACATCCATTCTACAAAAGATTTTTTCTACCAATCGTGGCATTGATCCTTACGTCTTTGCTGTGTCTGATACCTATCAAGATCTTCTAGGAGAAGGAACTTTCACCGGCAAAGGTCTTTATAACATTGATACATTTGAAAAAGCACTGAATGGTAAAATTAAAGAAAATACTGTTCTCAGTCACGATCTTTTAGAAGGAAGTTATGCGCGTACCGCACTAGTGACTAATGTGGAAATAATTGAGGATTATCCAACAGCCTACAATGTTGATGTTAACCGTCATCACCGTTGGATTCGTGGTGACTGGCAGTTATTACCCTATCTCTTAAATTGGCGTAAAATTAGCCTTACCACTCGTTGGAAAATGCAAGATAATCTGCGTCGTTCCCTTACACCGCTTATGTGGCTCATCGCAGCAATTACAGGGTGGTCTATTTTACCGTTAAAGACAGCTATTGTCTGGCAAATATTCTTGCTGCTTAGTCTCTTTATCTCGCCAATTTTGGGCGTGCTTCAAATCATTATTCCTTCTAGCCTTAATCATTTTTGGTATGGGCATCTCCAATCAATTTTGAGCAAAATTGCTTTCACAGCAGCAGATATATTTCTTAAAACTACGTTTATTGCCTACTCAGCTTATTTTATGACTGATGCAATCATCCGCGCACTTTACCGGATGACGATTTCAAAACAATATCTTCTTGAATGGAAAACCTCCGCTGCAACAAAATCAATCCCTAACAGTTTAGAATTCTATGTCCTCGCAATGTGGCCAGCATCACTTATTGGGATTATCGCTGTAATACTGCCTATATTTTCATATTCCCCAGCAAGCTTTATTGCTCTGCCCTTTGGAATAACTTGGTTTTTCTCACCTCTCATTGCTTGGTTTGTCAGCCAACCATCAACATCTCAGGATACGCTTGATATATCTTCAGATGACAAAAAAATACTCCGACGTATTGCACGAAGGACTTGGCTTTATTATGCAACCTTTGTTAATGCAGAAAATAATCATTTACCACCCGATAATTTCCAAGAAGACCCTAAACCTATAATTGCTCAACGCACTTCACCTACAAATATTGGAGTTTACCTACTTTCCACTATCGCCGCGCGTGATTTCGGCTGGATTAGTTGTCAAGAGACAATTACACGCATCGAATGCACTTTAAACACTCTTGCAAAAATGGAAAAATTCCGTGGCCATCTGTATAATTGGTATGCAACTGATACACTCAAGCCTCTTTTGCCAACCTATGTATCAACAGTTGATTCAGGAAATCTTGCTGGCCATTTGGTAACACTTTCTTCTACTTTAAGTGAATGGGCCGAGACACCTCGCATTTTTTTGCAAAGTAATCTAGCGGGTTTATTTGATGTCAACGATATCCTTAAAGAAACGATAAAAGAAATTCCAGATGACCAAAATATTTTACGTCCATTACGCAAACGGATCGAAGAACGTATAGCCAATTTTCATTGCACTATTAATACTCTCATAGAAAACCCAAACACTATTCCTTTTCGCATCATTAATCTTTCACTTGCAGCCCGTGAGATTGTAGATTTAACCGCTAAATTCGATCAAAAAATTCAAACGGTAGAATCTGCTCGAGCACACTCCTGGGCCAAATGCCTCATAGAAACCTGCGAAGCCCATCATCATGATGTTAGCAGTAATTATGATACTAAAAAAATACGTCAAAAATTAAACACTTTAGCTACAAATGCACGGCAAATAGCTTTTGATATGGAATTTGACTTTTTGGAGCAGCCTGAACGGCAACTCTTATCCATTGGCTATCGTGTTCAGGAAAATAAGCTTGATGAAGGCTGTTATGACCTTCTAGCTTCAGAGGCACGCCTCTCAAGCCTTTTTGCTATCGCGAAAGGCGATATCAAATTCAAACATTGGTTTCATCTCGGCCGGTTACTCATCCCGATTGGTTGGAAAGGTGCTCTCTTATCATGGTCTGGATCCATGTTCGAATATTTGATGCCATCTCTCATCATACGTGAACCCTCAGGATCAATACTGGATCAAACTAATCGATTAATTATTCATCATCAAATACAATACGCCCATAAACGAGGATTGCCATGGGGTATATCAGAAGCCGCATTTAATGCTCGTGACCACTTAATGAATTACCAATATGCTAGCTTTGGAGATCCAAACCTTGGACTGCAACGCGGTTTATCGCGCAATGCAGTTATTGCTCCTTACGCAAGCCTTTTAGCAGCACAATATATGCCAAAGCACGCCGTAAAAAATTTAAAACGACTGCGTGATCTTGGAGCTTTAGGAACATATGGTTATTACGATTCTATCGATTTTACTCCCTCACGTGTACAAAAGGGGAAAAAATACGCCATTGTACGTAATTATTATGCACATCATCATGGCATGTCAATTCTTGCTATCAACAATATCATTTTTGAAGGGCAGATGCGTAATCGCTTTCATCGTGACCCAGTCATTGAAGCAATACAATTGTTATTACAAGAAAGAGCTCCAACTCAAATTCCTGTCATTCACACAAAAATTGCCAATCCTAAGCGCAATAAATCTCAAGAATTTGATAACGCTCCTACACGCATTATCACTAACCCACTTTTCAAACCCCGTGCAACTTTGCTTTTATCAAACGGTTTTTATTCTACAATGTTAACAGCTAATGGTTCCGGTTATAGTCGGTGGCATGATTACATGATCACGCGCTTTATTCCTGATATCGCTGAAGATCAACAAGGCACCTTATTCTTCCTGCGCGATACGCATAGTGGACGTTGGTGGTCTGCGACTAGTGAACCAACACGTGTTGCCGAAGAAGAAACGATCAGCATTTTTTCAGATGAAAAAGCTGAATATATGAAAATGGTTGATGGCATTAAATCAACACTTGAATGTCTCGTTACATCAGAAAATGATGGCGAAGGCCGACGTCTACAGCTTATAAATACAACCAACAAAGATCGCTTGATTGAAGTTACTTCTTATGGTGAATTAGCGCTCGCAACAATGGATACTGATTGCATCCATCCCATTTTTTCACGTATGTTTATAGAAACAGAAATTGTCGATTCAGGAGGGACAATTTTTGCTAAAAGGCGCAAACGCGCCCCTAATGATCCCGAGATCCATATCACCCATTTTGTTACCAATACAGCTGGCACTATCCCAGAAGCAGAATCTGAAACCGACCGTTCCCTATTTATCGGTCGTGGTCGCTCTATTTGCCGACCAGCTGCATTTGACCAAAATGCTCGTTTTAGCAATAGCCAAGGCTGCGTACTTGATCCAATCATCTCACTCCGCTGCCGTATAAAAATTCCTGCACATGAAAAAACTGAACTCATCTTTTGGACTTTTGCTGCTAATTCAAAAGAAACGTTGCAAAATCATATTAAACATTATCGACAACCCAATATGTTCCAGCGAGAATTTTCAATGGCATGGACACGCTCACAAGTTGCATTATATCAGAGCGGCATCCACCCTAGAGAAGCTATTACTTATCAAAAATATGCAACACCGCTTATCTATCCAGACCGCTCATGGCGTCTTCCTCCTGAAATATTAGCAAAAACTCTTGGCAAACAATCTGATCTCTGGCCAATGTCCCTTTCAGGGGATACCCCTATCTGCCTTTTAAGGTTAGATAATGAAATGGATTTAACTGTACTTCGTGAACTCCTCAAAGCACATGAATATTGGCGTACGCGTGGATTAATTATTGATCTAGTTATTTTGAATGAACAGGCATTTTCTTATATACAAAATACGCAACGCGCTATTGAATGGGTATGCGAATCCTACCGTCACAACACTACTGAAACTGATAAACGCCAACATATTTTTACCCTTCGGCGTGATCAGATGAATGAACAAAGTTTCAAGACACTTCTTGCATCAGCCCGTATTGTCCTTCATGCTCAAAATGGATCTTTGTCTGAACAACTCAAACGTATTGAAAATATTGATTCTAATCTGGCTGCCCACAATAGTCATCAAGAATTGAATAATAAATTAAACCACGGTAAATATAACAAAAAAAGGCAAGTAGCAACACCAACTGAACCAAACCTTTTTACTTCGATTGGTCTTATTGGCCAACCAAAACCCTCACGCCTTCCTGCTCATGGTAAAGATTTAAAGTATTGGAATGGTTATGGCGGTTTTAATCATTATAACCATTATGTCATACGTCTTAACGGACACACAAACACACCACATCCATGGATTAACGTTATTGCCAATGACCACTTTGGCTTCCATGTATCAGCTGAAGGTGCAACCTTCACATGGGCTAACAACAGTCGTGATTACCATTTAACACCTTGGTCAAATGATCCTGTTTCAAATCGCCCAGGAGAAGCGCTTTATCTTGTTGACCGCTTGTCTTTAAAGCGTTTTTCGCCAGTTTCTTCTGTCGAATGTAATGAAAATGTTGTTTATGAAGCTTGCCATGGTTTTGGATTCTCAACCTTTAAATCCATACATTCAGAAATCGCATTAGAACTTACCCACACGATCGATCTGAAAAAACCAGTTCGCCTTTCCCGTCTTATCATCAGAAATGAAGGGAAAAAACCACGAAGCTTCCGCCTTTATAATTATGTTGAATGGGTTTTAGGAAATATCCGTACAAAATACGCCCCCTTTATCCTTCCCTCTTATGATTCCAACCGTGGTGCATATTTTATTCAAAACCCTTATCAGATTGAAACACCTCAACAGGTCGCTTTTTTATCGGCATCAGAAATGCCAACCAGTTTTACCACCGATCGTCTTGAATTTATTGGCTCTACAGGAACAGTCAAGCATCCCCGTGCACTCCATCAAGCTAGAGCACTTTCAAATACAGTTGAAGCAGGCTGCGATCCTTGCTCGGCATTAGCTTATGATATTGATCTAGAACCTGGACAAACAAAAGAGATCATCTTCTATCTTGGCAATGCTCAAAATATGCAAGAAGCTGAAAAACTTTTAGATCAAATCCGTGTAAATGATTTTAACGTTCTGCTTGCACAACAAAAACAACAATGGAACGATTTTGTTTCCCCATTACAAATCAAAACGCCGGATCCTTCTTTCGACATTATGGTCAATCATTGGCTACCTTATCAAATTTATGCATGTCGTATCATGGCACGTGCAGCTTTTTATCAAGCCAGTGGTGCATTCGGCTTCCGCGACCAATTACAAGATAGCTTGTCTTTGCTATTACTCAAACCCCAGCTAGCACGACAACAATTGTTAAACGCTGCAACGCATCAATTTCTCGAAGGTGATGTACAGCATTGGTGGCTTCCTCATAGCAATGCTGGTGTTCGTACACACATTTCCGATGACATTGTTTGGTTAGCTTATGGTACTGCCCTTTATGTTAACACCACTGGTGAATACGACTTTCTTGATACTCCAATTGCTTTCATTGAAGGTCCTTCTCTAAAGACAGAACAACAGGATGCTTATTTTCAACCTACGCAATCTCAAAAAACAGCAACACTTTATGAACATTGTACTTTAGCATTAGATCTTGCCATCAAACGTTGTGGGCAACATGGTCTCCCTCTCATTTTAGGCGGTGATTGGAATGATGGCATGAATTTGGTAGGCATCAAAGGAAAAGGTGAAAGCACTTGGTTGGGGTGGTTTCTTGGTAACACTTTACAAGCCTTTATCACTCTTGCTCAAAAACGTGGCGACCATAACCATGCTAAAACATGGAGTACATACCTTAAACGTTTGAAGAAAGCTCTAGAAAAAAACGGTTGGGATGGCGCTTGGTATCGACGTGGTTATTTTGATGATGGGACTCCCCTTGGTTCAAAAACAAATGATGAATGCCAAATTGATACTATTGCGCAATCTTGGGCTGTTATTTCTCAAATGGCATCACTTAAGCGCCAAAAACAAGCAATGGCTTCAATGCTTGAACATCTATGGGATAAAAAAGGTGGCTTTATACGTCTTTTTTGGCCTCCTTTTGATAAAAGTACTCTCGAACCGGGTTATATAAAAGGTTATCCACCAGGCATTCGAGAAAATGGTGGTCAATATACTCATGGTGCCATTTGGAGCATTTTAGCGCTTGCTGAGATGGGCGAAGCAGACAAAGCTTATTCTCTATTTTCTATGATCAACCCAATCACCCATGGTCAAAATCCCGAGATTTATCGTGTTGAACCCTATGTTATGGCTGCAGACATATACGCCATTGAACCACGCCGTGGACAAGGCGGTTGGACATGGTATACAGGTTCAGCGGGATGGTTCTACCATGCTGCAATACAAGCCATTCTTGGGATTCAACGTCAAGGCAATCAATTATTTTTACGCCCACATTTACCCTCTTCATGGCCTGAATATGAAGCAAAAATGAAATTTTATGATGCTCTTTATACAATTAAAGTCAAATGGGGTTCCCAAAATACACTCATTGTTGATGGTAAAAAATGTGCTAAGCTTAATGCAGGAATAAAATTAAAAAAGACAGGTAAACATGAAATCATGCGCATTCTTAAATCTTAAAAACAGAAACAATAACAGACTTTTTTATTCTTGCTCAAAGCCACAGAGTTGTTATATCTCCTGCACTCCCTATACTGACCGTGTTGGTGCACAATGATTTTAGATTCTATGAAACTGAAAGAAAATGGATTATGAACCATCCAGATATTGCGAGACGTGTTTACAATCATACTTGGAAACTTGATCCTATTATTCGTTCACTTCTCGATACAGATTTTTATAAGCTTCTTATGGTACAGATGATTTGGGGACTTTACCCCAATGTAAATGTTACCTTCTCTCTCATAAACCGCACCAAAACAATACGTCTTGCCGATGATATTGATGAAGGTGAGTTGCGTGCTCAACTTGATCACGCTCTTAGTTTGCGCTTCACGAAAAAAGAGATGATCTGGCTTGCTGGTAATACATTTTATGGACGCAAACAGATTTTCGCACCAGATTTTCTTCATTGGCTTGAGAATTTTCAACTGCCAGAATATGAACTAACCCGTAAAGATGGCCAATACATCCTTCATTTTCATGGTCCGTGGACTCATAGTTCCATGTGGGAAATCCCCGCCCTTGCAATTATAAGTGAACTACGTTCACGAGCTGCTATGAAAAACTTAGGGCGCTTTGCACTCGATGTACTTTATGCTCGTGCTAAAGCAAAAATGTGGAGTAAAGTTGAACGTCTCAAAAAATTTCCTGATATTAAAATATCCGACTTTGGCACAAGACGTCGTCATTCTTTTTTATGGCAACGCTGGTGTGTAGAAGCATTAAAAGAAGGTATTGGCGATGCTTTTACAGGGACTTCCAATGTCCTTCTTGCTATGGATACAGATTTAGAAGCTCTTGGCACCAACGCACATGAATTGCCCATGGTCATAGCCGCTCTCACGAATAATGATAACGAATTATGCAAAGCACCTTATCAAGTCTTGCAAGATTGGAATCGTTATTATGGTGGAAATCTTCTCATTGTTTTACCTGATACCTTTGGCACAGAAGCATTTTTACGCAATGCACCAGATTGGGTAGCTGATTGGACAGGTTTCAGACCTGATAGCGCTCCACCCATTGAAGGTGGAGAACGCATTATCAAATGGTGGAAAGAAAAAGGAAAAGACCCACGCGAAAAATTATTGATTTTTTCTGATGCTCTCGATGTCAATACAATTGAAAAAACCTATCACCATTTCCATGGTAAAGTGCGCATGAGTTTCGGGTGGGGAACAGATCTTACTAATGATTTTGAAGGCTGTGCTCCCCAAGAAATTACAACTTTTGATGCTCTTTCCCTTGTCTGTAAAGTCACTGATGCCAATGGTCGACCAACTGTAAAACTTTCAGATAATCCTGAAAAAACCACCGGTGATCCTCAAGAAGTACAACGTTATCTCAATTTTTTCGGTAATGAAAATCATGTTGTCAAACCTATAAGGACTTAAATCATCAGCTAATTGTATGAAATTAAAAACAAACGACTATGAAATCAGTCACTGATCAATACCATGGCAGATAGTCTCACTCTTAACGCACACAAATAATATTCCCATTATATTATGCCCCATTACATTATGAATGTGATCATCATTATTAATCAAAGTGATTTTACGAACACTTGATTAAAGTGTCCTTTTATATATCCTCTCTGCTGTTAAAATCATTCACAAGCATATCATTCTTGCCAATGAACATGCAAATTTTATAATCCTCTAAAAAAGCTTATTGGGTGAATATATATCCTAATATGTGGATGTTATCCTAAAATTTGAAGACGAAAATTTATCTGTCAATAGCTTCAACAAACTCGCAAAAATAAAAAGAGCATTAGGATCATAAAATCTTTCATTTCTACACTTATGAAGATGGACGTGTCATAATATAAATGGCAATCAAAAGCAAAACAGCCATAACTAAGAAAGCAAGCCATAAAGCAGGATGTACCATCACTAGAAAAGATAAAAAACCACCTACCATACTCATTACAGCAAAAACTTTAAAAAATATTGGAATAGCCCGCTTTTCCTCCCATTGTTTAATAGGTTGACCGAAAATGCGGTGATTATGCAGCCAACTATGGAACCGTGGTGATGAACGAGCAAAACACCATGAAGCAACTAATAAAAAGGGCACGGTTGGCATAATCGGTAATACGATACCGATAATACCCAATACAACCATTACCCATCCCACTATAGAAGTGCAAATACGCAAAGAGTAAGATATTTTGAAATCTTTTTTCATCCTCTAGTGCTACTTTCCTTTACAAGAGACAATCATTATCTCCTTACTTTTCAAATGCTTTAGCGCACAACTCCTTCCCAATATCACTTCATTGGTAAGCATATTTTCGGTGATAATTTCTTCCAAAGCACAGAATAGGTTACGCAATATGATAATCGTTTGAAAATTTTCAAGTAAACAAAACAAATTTTTAAAAAAGCCCAAAATAAAAAGGCTGCAGAATAAATCAATGCAGCCTTTTAATCACGAATGCAGCTTCGGGGGGGAGAAAAAATGCTGCATCCATCTGCTAGATATTAGGAGGAAAATAATCTAGCGTTTTGCTGTCTATTTAAAACAAGCTTTAGAGACAACATACAAAAATGCATTGCTGTTATGCAATAATTTTTTCGCGCTTAAATTTCCTGAATTGCGATTCGACGAAAGAACATTGATATAAAAATGGCGATAAAGATGAGTGTTAAAACCAACACAATCGTAGAAGCAGAATCAGACCCAATGAATAAGCTCAGATAAATTCCTAAAAAACCAGAAATAGCCGCTACAAGCATAGCGATTACCAACATAAAAGAAAATCGCTTCGTGATAAGATAAGCAATTGCTCCCGGCGCTATCAAAAAAGAAATAACGAGAACAATTCCAACAGCTTTCAAAGCTGCAACGATCGTGAGAGAAATCATCGTTAAAAGGGTATAGTGGAGAACCGATATTCGTAATCCCATTGCACGACCTTGAACTGAATCAAAAATATACAGCATGAAATCACGCCATTTCGATCCTAAAATAAAAGTGACAATAACAGAAATTATTGCTGTCTGCGTAATATCAAGCCAATTAACACCCAAGAGATTACCAAATAGAATATGATTTAAATCTAAGCTACTATAAATAGCGGTTGCCAAAACAAGCCCTAAACCAAACATAGATGAAAAAACAACACCCATCACCGTATCCTGCTTGATACGGCTATTGCTCCCTAAAAAACCCGTTACAAGGGCACAAATCATACCCGCAACAAAAGCACCACAAGTAATCAAAGTCATCGTAACATTAGCCGGACGCACGTGTTCAAACCAAGCAAAGGGTAAAGAAGTTAAAAATGCTATCACCCACGGCGTTGCCATGTAACCAAGAACAACACCAGGAAAAACCGCATGAGAAATTGCATCACCTAAAAGAGCCCATCCTTTCAAAATAAGAAAGCAAGAAAGCATTGCCATTGGAATAGAAAGGATAGTGACAATAACCATACCCTTAAGCATAAAAGAAAATTGAAAAGGAAGTAGTAATTGATCAATCATGATATCATGACACCTTTTTTTGCCGCATTTATACGTAGGCGCGCAGCAATATACCCGTGTTTAGGAGCAAAGATAAAAGCAATAATAAACAGAAATGCCTGAAAAAGCACAACAACACCACCAGTTTGTGCATTCAAAAAATAACTCACATACACACCAAATACACTTGTAACGGTTCCAATCACAACTGCAATAAGCAAAATGTTTACAAAACGGTCACTTAAAAGATAAGCTGTTGCCCCAGGTGTCACAACAAGACAAATAACCAAAAACGCCCCAACTGTTTGCATAGCAGCAACGGTACAAGCGGCAAGTAGTGTGAAAAAGAGAATCTTTAGAAACTTTACGTTTAATCCAATAGCACGCGCGTGCGTTTCATCAAATAAAGAAACGAGGAGATCTTTCCACTTCACAAGCAATATAAGCAAAGAAAAAAAACCAATAAAAGCCAATTGTATAATATCTGATGAACTGACTGCTAAAATATTTCCCAAAACAATCGTATCAATATTAACAGCCATCGGTTTTAATGATTTGAGGAACAATCCAAAAGCAAAAAAGGAAGAAAAAATGAGACCAATAATGGTATCTTCCTTTAGCTTCGTCCGGTGGTTAAAAAAGAGCATCGCTGCCGCAGCAAGCCCACCGGAAAAAAAAGCTCCAAGTGAAAAAGGTAAGCCCAAAAGGTAAGCCCCTGCTACTCCAGGTACAATCGAATGGGAAAGTGCATCGCCAATCAAGGACCAACCTTTTAACATCAAAAAAGCAGAAAGAAAGGCACAAACACACCCCACTAATCCCGAAACCCACATCGCATTAACCATATATTGATAGCTCAGTGGTTCAAACAACCAAGAAATCATGCAACATGCTCCATATTTTGAGAATCTTCAAGAACGAGAGGCTGTTTGCCCCGTGTAAAAGCATCATTTTTTTTTGCACTTTGAAGATCAAAAATATGATGGTGCAAAGCTCCACCAAAAGTTTTCTCAAGATTTTCTTTTGTAAAGACAGTTTCAGTTAACCCTGAAGCCAAAACTGTTCCCTTTATTAAAACCGTATGATCACAAAATTCACGAACAGAACCCAAATTGTGGGTAGAAACCAATATCACAGCGCCTTCTTTACGCAGATCTTGTAACAAAGCAATAATTTTATCTTCTGTTGTAACATCAACTCCTGTAAATGGCTCATCTAATAAAATAGCTTTTGCCTGCTGTGCAAGAGCGCGTGCCAGAAAAACACGCTTTTTCTGCCCACCAGAAAGTTCGCCAATTTGACGCTTGGCAAATGCCAACATATCGACGCGTTCTAATGCAACACGCACAGCTTCATAATCCCGCACCCGCGCATAACGAAAAAAATTCATGTGACCATATCGCCCCATCAAAACCACATCTTCAACGAGAACAGGAAAATTCCAATCAACATCCTCACTTTGAGGAACATAAGCAATAAGGTTTTGCTTTAAAGCTATGTCAACGGGCAAACCAAACATACGAATTTTTCCTTTTGATGGTCGCACAAACCCCATAATAGCTTTAAATAACGTCGATTTTCCTGATCCATTCACGCCAATTAACGCCGTAATGGAACCCTTTGGGCTCTCAAAATTCACTTCACGCAAAGCTGTGTGTCCATTACGATAAGTTACTGTTACACCTTGAGCAAATATTCCAAATCCTGTCATTGACTTTTCACTCCATCTGATAAAGCATTGGTAATCCGAGTACTCGTAACGCGTAACAAATCAATATAAGTTGGTACCTCACCATTTTTCTCACTTAATGAATCAACGTAAAGAACACCGCCATATTTAGCTCCCGTTTCTCTCGCAACCTGTTTAGCAGGTGCAGGGGAAATAGTACTCTCAGAAAAAACTGCCTGGATATTATATTTGCGAACCATATCAATAACATGCTTCACTTGCTGCGGTGTTCCTTGTTGATCAGCATTAATTGGCCAAAGGTAGAGTTCTTTCAGATTAAAATCACGTGCCAAATAGCTAAATGCTCCTTCACTGGTCACGAGCCAGCGTTTGTCTTTTGGCAATACCTCCAGTTCAGCCCTGATTGGATCAATCATTGAGCGAATCTTCTGCTTATAAATTTCAGCATTTTTTTTATAAGTAGCAGAATGCTCAGGATCGTATTTTACAAAAGCATTGCGAATATTATCAACGTAAATCAAAGCTGAGGTCGGTGACATCCAGGCATGAGGGTTAGGCTTACCACTGTAAGGCCCTTCACCAATTTTTATCGGCACAATGCCTTCGGAAACAACAACACTTGGAACGTCTTTGATATTTTGAAAAAACTTTTCAAACCAAAGCTCTAACTCTAACCCATTCCATAATATAAGATTTGCCCCTTGCGCACGCATAAGATCGCGAGGCGTAGGCTGATACTCATGAATTTCTGCACCTGGTTTTGTAATCGATTCAACATCAGCAGCATCACCTGCTACATTGCGCGCCATATCAGCAATGATGGTGAATGTTGTAACAGCTTTAAATTTACCAGCACACAAAGCTAAATTGGGTGCAAAAAAAATAACACTTCCCAAAACTATGCTAAAAAAAAATTTTACATTCATTAATTCTCTCATTTATTGCTAATGATTTGCATTATTATTTAGCAATAGCAGTTATCCTTTAGCTTTGCAATGAAGGATTCTTACAAAAAAACAACTTTTCCACTTGCTTAAAAACATTTTGCTGATGACTTAAAGAAAAGCTACTTTGATAAAAAAACACATTTCAAGAAACTCTACAGATTTTGAATGCCAAAAAAATAAAGGAGCACTCAAAAAGTGCTCCTGTTTTATAAAATAATTCGATCGAAGACGATGATACTTAACGACGCAAATATGCGCCTGTCGTCTTGGTGACATTTTCTATCACCTTTAAAGCAAGCTCTTCTAAATCCTCATCGGTCAAAGTACGTTCAATAGGTTGAATAGTTAATTCAATCGCAATAGATTTTTTATCTTCGCCAATGCTTGAATCTTCAAAAACATCAAAAACCTGCACTGAATGAATAAGCTTTTTATCTGCTCCACTTGCAGCACGAACGATAAGAGAGGAAGCAACCGTCTTATCAACAACAAATGCAAAATCACGCCGTACCATTTGAAAAGGCGATAATTTCAAAGGAGAACGGCTTTTTGTTGCCTTTTTCTTTGGCTCTGGAATCCGATCAAAAAAAACTTCAAAACCACATAAAGGACCACTAACATCTAATCTTTCCAATGTAGCAGGATGAAAAACGCCAAAAAAACCAAGAATAATCTTTGATCCAAGCTTCATGACCCCTGAGCGACCAGGATGATACCAATCAGGCGCCCCAACCTCAATCTGCACCTTGCTGATATCCATCCCACATGCTTCTAAAACAGCCAATGCATCCGCTTTAGCATCAAAAACATCAACGGCTTTTGCATGACCACTCCAAAAGCGCCCTGCTCCTTCAAATCGTTCTGTTCCACGGCGAATTCCACCAGCAACGCGTTGTTGTTTATCCGGTGTATCACCTTCATAGATGTTAGAAACTTCAAACAAAGCAAGATCTGGAAAACCACGATCAGCATTTCGCTGTGCTGCCACAAGCAAACCAGGCAACAGAGAAGGACGCATCACTGACATATCTGCAGCAATAGGATTTATTAATTTAAGCTGTGCTTGACCGCCTCCAAAAGCAAGTGCCTGACTTTCAGAAATAAAAGACCATGTCACAGCCTCCTTCATACCACGATGTGCTAAAGCCAAACGAGCAATGCGTGAGCGAATCTGCGAATATGTTAAAACTTGATCTTTTCTCTCTGCAAAACTTTCTAACGGAATGGGTTCAATTTTATCCAATCCGTAAATTCTCATCACCTCTTCCACTAAATCTGCTTTACCGACAATATCGGGGCGCCATGTTGGCACTTTAACCGTTACCGCTTCTCCTTCCCCTTCGATACCAAATCCAAGCTGTGTCAAAATAGTAAGAGCTTGCTCACGCTCTATTTCCAAATGTGTCAAACGTTTAATTTCAGAAAAGGGAAAAGCGATTTGTTTGATTTCTGGCTGCTGATAACCAACAATCTTTGTCTTTGAAACTTCACCACCACAAAGACGTAAAACCAATTCTGTTGCAATCGCAAGCCCTTTTTCCATAAAAGCCGGATCAACGCCCCGTTCAAAACGATAACGTGCGTCACTAATAAGTCCTAATCCACGCCCAGTCTGCGCAATACTCTTTGCATCCCAAAGCGCGGATTCAATAATAACGCGTTGCGTCATCTCATCACAGCTTGTTCTTTCACCACCCATGATACCGGCAATAGAAACAACACCCTCTTCATCTGCAATGACACAATCATTAATACCCAAATTATAGATTTTTCCATTAAGTGCTTGAAGCTGTTCACCTTCACAACCACGACGTACACTTAAATTCCCCTTAATCTTATCAGCATCAAAAACATGAAGCGGACGACCAAGATCAAAAGTTATATAATTGGTCATATCAACCAACGCATTAATTGGTCTCAAACCAATTGCACTCAAACGCTGCTGCATCCATTGCGGCGATGCACCATTTTGAACATTGCGGACTTCACACCAAGCAAAGCCTAAACACAATGATGAATCTTTTGAAAAATCTAAAGAAACATGAAGTGGTGTTTCAAAAAAAGCGTCGAATTTTGGCAAGGATAACTCTTTTAAATGCCCAATTCCAGCCGCAGCAAGATCACGCGCAATACCACGAATACCTGTACAATCAGAACGATTGGGTGTCAAACCAATGTCAATTATCGGATCATCTAAACCGGCATAAGCCGCAAATGAACCTCCAATAGGAGCATCTCCTGGAAGCTCGATAATCCCATCATGTTCATTCGATAATTCAAGCTCCGCTTGTGAACACATCATCCCAAAACTTTCAACGCCGCGGATTTTGCCTACAGATAATGTCACATCAAGCCCAGGTACATAAGTGCCAGGCAGCGCAAGAACACCAACAAGTCCAGCACGTGCATTCGGTGCTCCACAGATAACTTGAATAGGCGTATCAGCTCCCGTATCTATGGACAAAATCTGTAATTTGTCTGCGTCAGGATGTTTAATTGCGGTTAAAACTTTTGCAATCACAAAACCTTTTAAAGAAGAACGGTCATCAACATGATCAACCTCAAGGCCTATAGCCGTTAGTTTATCACAAATTTCATCCAAAGATGCATCTGTCTCTAAGTGATCTTTCAACCAAGACAATGTAAATTTCATTTTAAAACCTCACATGAAAGCTATGACAAGATCACACATTTCTTAAACCAGGAAAAAAAGCAGGCATATCAAAGCAACGAAAGCCATAATGCTCTAACCAACGTAGATCAGCATCAAAAAAAGCCCGCAAATCAGGCATACCGTATTTCAACATAGCAACGCGATCAATGCCCATTCCCCACGCAAATCCTTGATACTCATCGGGATCTAAACCAACATTTTTTAATACCTGAGGATGCACCATTCCGCATCCTAAGATTTCCAGCCAATCGTCTCCTTCACCGAATTTTACTTCTGAACCAGAACGGTCACATTGAATATCTACTTCCATAGATGGCTCGGTAAAAGGAAAATAGGATGGACGAAAACGCATCTTTACAGAAGGAACTTCAAAAAAAGCTTTACAAAAAGTCTCATGGAGCCACATCATATGTGCAATGGTAGAGGTTTTATCAATCACAAGACCTTCTATCTGATGAAACATTGGTGAATGAGTAGCATCCGAATCCATACGATAAGTTTTTCCAGGAATAATGATGCGTATTGGTGCTTTTTGTTTTTCCATCGTACGGATTTGTACAGGCGATGTATGGGTGCGTAATAATTTCCGCTCTCCCGTTTTATCAAAATCAAAAAAGAAAGTATCATGCATTTCGCGCGCCGGATGACCTTCAGGAAAATTCAATGCAGTAAAATTATAATAATCTGTTTCAATATCTGGTCCTTCTGCAAGTGAAAAACCCATATTCGTATAAATGGCTATAATTTCCTCAATCACTTGTGAGATAGGATGAATACGTCCGCGTTCCATAGGTGAAGAACGAATAGGTAAGGTGACATCAACCGTTTCACTAGAAAGACGTGCATCCATTGCTTGACGCCTCAGAAGATCACGCTTTTGTGCCCATAATTCTAAAACGCGATTTTTTAATCCATTAAGAGCTGGTCCAACTTTATAGCGTTCTTCGGCACTCATTTTTCCTAATGTTTTTAATTTTTCAGAAATGCTGCCTTTTTTACCTAACGCCGCAATACGCACTGTTTCAAGTGCCTGTTCATCATTAGCTGCTTCTAGAGCTAAACAAATTTCGTGTTCCAGATGCTCAATATCGCTCATACCTTTTGCCTATTTTTCCGAATAAAAAAAACCCGCACCAGCAAATAACCAGTACGGGATCCTGAATAAATGAATGTTTTAAGAAAACACGACTGGCTTATTTGACAGCGCCTTCAAAAGCATTCGGCGTTGTATCTTTCAAATATTCCAAAGCCTTCTTTGCGGAAGCCACTAAAGCAGAGAACGCCACTGACTCGTGGACTGCTATGTCTGAAAGAACCTTACGATCAACCTCAATACCCGCTTTTGATAAGCCATCAATAAAACGCCCATAAGTTAGGCCTTCTGCACGAACAGCAGCATTTATTCTCTGAATCCACAAAGCACGGAAAGCCCGCTTTCTATTTTTACGATCACGATACGCGTACTGTTTTGAGCGATCAACCGCTGCTTTAGCCGCACGAATGGTATTTTTACGACGACCGTAAAAACCTTCAGCCTGTTTAAGAACCTTTTTGTGTTTAGCGTGTGCTGTCACACCTCTTTTTACACGTGCCATTTAATATTCTCCTAAAAATCAAAAGCGCAAGGTTTATAAACCATTCGGCAAATAATACTGAATAACTTTTTGAGAATCTTGTTCGCACAAAACCATCGTTCCACGCGCGTCACGAATAAATTTATTCGAACGCTTAATCATGCCATGGCGTTTGCCTGCAGCTGCTACTTTAACTTTGCCTGACGCAGTGATTTTAAACCGCTTTTTAGCGGATGACTTGGTCTTCATCTTGGGCATTTTGCTACTCCATATCTCATAATTCAATCAAGCTGACCAAAGCTTGAAAAAGCATACTAGCAGCCACGGCATGCCCTGCCGGGCGGCTCTAATAGTGTTTTCATAAGCCACTATACACAAAATAGCAAGTCCGTATCAAAAAAAAATTGGAGTTCCATTACCTTGAACTTCAACCAAAGGTGCTGGAATTGAAGTTGTTTTAATTGCTGCTTTACAGAGATCAGCAATAATACATTGCGTACATTGTGCTTTACGCGCTTGGCAAATATAACGCCCATGTAAAACAAGCCAATGATGCGCATAACGAAGATAATGAGCCGGTATAATCTTTAGAAAATTTTTCTCTACAATTTCTGGTGTTTTGCCGGGCGCTAAACCAAGACGGTTTCCAAGGCGGAAAATATGTGTGTCCACAGCTATAGTAGGCTGCCCAAAAGCAACATTCAAAACAACATTTGCAGTTTTTCGCCCTACCCCAGGAAGTGCCATAAGGTCCTCACGTTTATCAGGCACTTGACCGCCATATTTGTCAATTAAAAAACTGCAAAGCGCATACACATTGCGCGCTTTGGCACGCCAAAGTCCAATTGTACGAATATGACGTGCAATCTCTTCTTCTCCTAATGCAACCATTTTTTCCGGTTGATCAGCAAGGCGAAATAATGCTTTTGTCGCTTTATTAACACTCGTATCTGTCGCTTGAGCTGAAAGAACAACCGCAATTAAAAGAGTAAAAACATTGGTATAGATAAGATCACTTTTCGGAATCGGGCGTTGAACAGAAAAACGGCGAAATATTTCCGCAATTTCGTCTTCTCTATACAATATTTTAGTAACCCTTTTTGCCTGTGACAAATTTATTGTTTTATGAGTCATTGAACTCTCTCATCTTTCCTCTTGAAGTTACCACTTACACTTGCCATATGAGAGGGATGTAACAAACGCTTTTTTAGAGTTTGGTCAAGTAACCGCTTCGAAGAGGACACTCACAATGACAGATGTGACGCCTTTCTCCAATCCCCTTCTTTTAGGATTTGAAGCGGTGGAGAAAATATTGCAACGTATTAGTAAGACTGATGAAAGCTACCCAGCCTATAACATAGAGCGTTTGCACAAAAACGATGACGCAAACTATATGCGCATCACTTTGGCTGTTGCTGGATTTAAAGTCAACAATCTTAATATCTTGCTCGATGGCAATCAACTGATCATTCATGGTAAGCAAACAAACAGTCAAAATCATCAGTATTTATATCGTGGTATAGCTGCGCGGCAATTCCAACGTACCTTTATTCTTGCAGAAGGAATGCACGTCACAAATGCCGAGTTGAAAAATGGTCTTTTATCAATTAACTTACATCAGCCAAAGTTAAAAAAACAAACGAAGCAAATTCCAATTAAAGTCGGTAGTGGTGAGTCATAAGAGTTAAGGTGTAAAGGAATAATGAAATGGGAGAGCATAAACAACACTTGTCATTGCAAGATATAACCCATTCTGATAAGGGGCAAATTGCTTATTTAAAAAAGGTTTGTACAGATGATCTGGCGAAAAACTTTCCAGATCTTCCACCAATGACCCCAGGTATTACAATATGGGCTCTTTTTGGTGAAACAGGTTATCCGATCATTTTATCCGATGAACGCTCTATTGCTCTTGCAGGAGCTAATGAGCATGAACTAGAAATTGTAACTTTGCACTAAGTTTGTGCACCTCATTCTCTTAAGCTATAGGATGATTAAAGGATAGGCTAGCGATCTCATAAAATAAAAAGCTTTTTTATCTAATCGCCAGAAGATATATCTGAAATGATTGATTCTATTGAATAAACCTTCAATAGTGTAGTGTTTTTTTAAGGTTTTTATCACTGTTTTGCTGTATTTTCTTGTTTGAGCAGAAAAGAAGGACAGAGATGCAACTTTACTTTCTCATCTCTTCTTCATGTATTGAGACATAACCTTTATCAACACACTGTGTATATTTTCATTCTCTACGACAAGCGGAGAGGCTTCTGTCATATCACTTCGGTTCCTTAGAGTAGAATAAAACGTAAAGATCGCCCCTGAAGCATCCACCACAGCATGACTCTTCGTGGTAAATCTTGCTTGTGTTTCTTTCCAATGTCTCCACCCCTTATGCTAACCTTATCTATAGCTTCCAGCACAAGAATGAACCTGAGCAAAGGTGGTATCAATCCTCATAGGCTTCTGCATCATAACCTACAGTTCTTGGAAAAATCTTGCAAAACTGTATGTGAGATCCCTTTCTGACACTAGGATTTATAAGGTTTAGGGATGATAGATAACTTACCTGAGGACAAAGGGACAACTCATGTCATTGAGCTTGGGTTTTTAAACACTGTAAACGCTTTCAACAAAACAACGGGAATGGTTATAAATCCTCATGCGTATCACAGCAATTTACCTTCAATAAACAGTAAATCTTTTGCTAATCCGTCTAGTTGATGTTACACTTTTGTTTAGTAACATTGCTGTTCTTTACATCATGCTATTAGAACAAGATATTGATTTGTAAAAATAATTTATTATTTAGATTGAATTAGCCCCCTCGAATACAATAAGATTTTCTTATTTCAAACCGTTTTATATTGAATCAATCACAGCCATTCCCTTGCATATCACAAGCAAAGTTAGTATATGAATGAAAAACGTTTAAGAAAGGCATAAAAATGCCTCTTATGAACCGTCTCAATGCAAAAGAAATCACAACATTGAATAGTATGATGATGCCGTTTTGCACCTTCATAAGTGCAAAGATGCTAGTGCAAAACGGTTTTTGCGCTATACTCTTTAACGAGCGCCGTTTTGAAATGGGCGTGGATAGATTGAGAGATGTTTCTATTAATGCAACGTTCCCAGCACCCTACCTTTTACCTGAAATTTTAAAAGGGTACAGAATCTAGATTGACTCACAAAAAACAATTCCTGTTTTAAGAATTATAGCTCTTTTCAATCAAGAAATACCGTTGCACTTAACCTCAAACTTTTTTGTGACATGTCATCAATCTTTTCAACAGCAAGATTCGCTCTTTCTTCCCCTTAAAAAAGGAAAAATCTTTGCTGATCAATTTTATTGGAGGTACCTTTTTGTTAGGCTTTTATGTTGTCTTATCCCTTGAGAACATATTTTCTTTCAAACAAAGTTTTTCATGAAAACGTTCTTATCATAATGCTCTCAAATGCCATTGCAAAAGCTTCCTATTTCCTAGACTTAACTTAATTTGCGCAACCAGAAAAATCATACCTTTCCATTCAAATCAGGAAAATTTCTGCACTCGAATTAATCTCACAACCAATCTAATTTTTGATTTAAATATTTTCACAATCCCCTTTAACGCCACCCACATACTCTTAATTGCTGTTCATAGTTTCTAGATATTCTTGCCATACGCTTTGCTGCCTGTGCAAGTGCTGCCGTTACATAACCTTTACTTCGTGCATAAGCACCATGCCCCATATGATAATTTAAATAAAGACTATAGGCATCATCAAATCTCACACCATTACGCTGAACGCTTTTACGATGATACCAAGCAACAAAATCAGCGGCATCTGCAAAATTAGTACGCCATGCAAAAGACCTTCCTGTGGAGCGAAGATACATTTCCCATGTACTGTCTAGCGCTTGAGAATAACCATACGCTGTCGAACGACGTTTCCATGGAATAAAACCAAGAAGCTTTTTGCGTGGAGGACGTGCATTATGACGAAAACTTGACTCCATGTTAATGGTTGCAAGAATAATAGACATGGGGATCCCATGGCGCATTTCCGCATTCTTAGAAGCTTTTCCCCAATTATCAAAAAAACCATTTTTTTGCGCTAAAATAGCACAAGCATTGTTTGTATATGTAGGAGGACTTGTTGCACACCCCCCTAGCAGAAACACCAATGCTCCTAAAAACAAAAGGTGTTGCATATTTTCTCTTCCTCTTTGATCTAGAAGATAAAATGAAACGTAAAAGTACTAAAAAATTCTTACCAATCAATGAAGAATATGATCACGCTCTCTATGTATTAAGTGTGTTATCTTACTCTTCATCAATTAAACGCAATGTTTGCGGCTGAACAGAGGTTGTGATTGACGCTGATTCAGAATTATCCTCTTTTAATTCAAAAGCTTCAATACGATTAGCCCTTTTCATAATTTTAGAAGATGATGTTAAAATCCCTTCAATATCTTCACCCGCTTTGTAAAAATGCTTCTGTAAAGCGCGAACACGTATATCCATTCGTTCAAAATCTTCCATTAATTTTGCTACTTCTGACTGGATCAAATGTGCTTGCTCACGCATCCGTGCATCTTTCATAATAGTTTGTACAACCTGAATAGATAACATTAGTAAAGATGGTGATACAATAATCACATGCGCCCGATTAGCTTTTTGTACCAATGGTTCAAAATCTTCATAGATTGTTGCAAAAACCGATTCCGATGGCACAAAGAGAAAAGCGGTGTCATGTGTTTCTCCAGGAATTAAATATTTTTGTGCAATATCACGAATATGCACATCCATATCGGTACGAAACTGACGTTCTGCCTCCTGACGTTGTTGTGGTGAAGCTGCCTTATGCATCGCATTCCAAGCTTCCAAAGGAAATTTAGCATCAACAACAAGAGAAGGAGCTTTATTTGGCATATGAATGAGACAATCCGGTCGTTTTCCATTTGAAAGAGTCGCTTGGAAAGCATAGGCGTTAGATGGTAAAGCATCTGCAATAATTGCTTCCATACGTCCCTGACCAAAAGTACCGCGCGTTTGCTTATTGTTTAGAATAGCCTGCAACTGAACAACCTGTCCCGTAAGTGACTGAATATTATTTTGCGCCGCATCAATTACCGCTAAACGTTCTTGTAAACGATTCAAATTTTCATAAGTAGACTTGGTCTGCACCTGAAGAGTTTGGCCCAAATTGGTTGTCATCCCATTGAGTTGTTCACTGATAGATTTATTTAACTCCGCTTGTCTTTGACCAAAAATTTCTGCCATCGTCTGCATTCGGCCTTGCATTTCGGCCTGTGTTTTTAGCAATGTAGCCATTTGCATTTGTGCCTCACGGGCGCGTTCCGCAATTTCACTTTCCAAAAGTGTCTTTTTTTGATGAGATCGTATCAACATAAACAATGCCAAGCAGATGAATATAAGCAAAAGCAAAGCTATCAGTTTAGCAAAAAACTCATCAAAGGGCATGAAAGAAAAAAACGAATCAAACATGAAAAGTAATATAACGCTCTTATTGTAAAAAAGCGCAAGAATCGTTATTCAATATTGACCCATAACAAACCATTGATTAATCTGTATTCATGTCAATTAAACCTTTAGTTACTTTACCTGATCCGATATTACGGGAAGTGTCCAGACCTGTTGAGCATGTCGATTCAACTCTTCAAAAGCTCGCTGATGATATGTTGGAGACCATGTATAATGCCCAAGGTGTTGGCCTTGCCGCTATTCAGGTTGGCCTACCACTCCGCATGCTGGTCATAGATGTCTCTAGAAATGATGCTCCTAAAAATCCGCTTGTCATTATCAACCCAGAAGTCTTATGGCTTTCAGATGAACGCAATGTTCACAAAGAAGGTTGTCTTTCTATTCCTGAGTATTTTGCGGAAGTTGAACGTCCTAAACGTCTCTGTGTTCGCTATAGCGATCGTGAAGGAAAGCATATAGAAATTGAAGCCGATGATCTCTTGGCTACTTGCCTACAACATGAAATTGACCATTTAAACGGTCGTCTTTTTATTGATCACATTTCAAAGATTAAACGTGATATGGTAATACGAAAGTTTAAAAAACGAGCACGAACAAAAGAAAAAAATGCTCAGGAAGCAATTTTGTAATGGTACTACGGTTAAGTTTTATGGGGACACCGAGCTTTTCTGTTCCCATTTTTCATGCTTTATTGGCTGCTGGCCATGATATTGTGGCTGTTTACAGTCAACCTCCTCGTCCAGCAGGACGTCGCGGTCTTAAACTGGTCCCCTCACCTGTTCAAAGTGCAGCGGAAGCAAAATCTATTCCTGTATTCACGCCTCAAACACTGAAAACAGCTGAACAACAAGCTCAATTTGCAGCACTTTGTGTTGATGCTGCTGTTGTTGTTGCCTATGGACTACTCTTGCCAAAAACCATTCTTGAAACACCACGTTTTGGTTGTTTCAATGCCCATGCTTCACTTTTACCACGTTGGCGTGGTGCTGCACCTATTCAACGTGCAATTATGGCTGGTGATAGGGAAACGGGAATGATGATTATGAAAATGGATGAAGGACTTGATACGGGGCCTATCGCTTTATCTCGCTCCATCCCCATCACGGATAACACCACAGCGGATGAACTTTCAAATAGGCTTGCACATATAGGCGCAGAACTTATGATAGAAACCCTATCAGCTCTTGAAAAAGATCAACTAAAACTTACACCACAATCAGGGAAAGATATAACCTATGCCTCCAAAATCAAAAAAGAGGAAACACGCATTGATTGGACAAAACCTGCAGAATTTATTCATAGGCATATTCGCGCGCTCTCTCCCTCTCCTGGTTGCTGGTGCAACATGAATATCAGCGGTCGAGAAGAACGCGTAAAAATTCTTGCAAGTCATTTAACATCAGGTCCTTCTCTTGAAATTGGCAGAATAGAACCAGATTCTTTGGTCATACATTGTGGACAAGGGCGTATAGAAATAACCTCCCTCCAAAGATCTGGCGGTAAAATTCTTGATAGTGTAACATTTTTAAGAGGCGCTCGTATTTCTGCTGTTTTTTGATATGCCACGTTTTAAACTCACCCTTGAATATGATGGCTCAAATTATGCTGGCTGGCAGCGCCAAGCAGGGCTTCGCACCATACAAAGTGCCCTTGAACAAGCTATTTTTCATTTTAGCGGCCAACAATTAACCATCACGACAGCCGGTAGAACTGATGCAGGTGTCCACGCTACAGGACAGGTTGCGCATGTTGATTTCATAAAAAATTGGCACACGCATACTGTACGCGATGCACTCAATGCTTATTTGCGGAAACAGGGTGAAGATATTTCGATTTTGAATGTACAAAACGTTCCTAATAGCTTTGATGCACGATTTTCTGCGGTCAAACGCCATTACCTTTTTAAAATTCTCAATCGCCGCTCACCACCAGCTCTAAACGCCAAACGCGTATGGTGGTTGCCAACCCCCCTCAATGCTGAAGCCATGCATGAAGCTGCGCAAAAACTTGTAGGACAACATGATTTTACCACTTTCCGCTCAACTCACTGTCAAGCAAAAAGCCCTATTCGCACTCTAGACTGTTTAGATGTTCAAAGAAAAGGAGAAGAAATTTTTCTTTATGCACAAGCTCGCTCTTTTCTTCATCATCAAATTCGTTCATTTGCAGGAAGTCTCATGGAAGTTGGCATTGGACGCTGGACTGTACAAGATCTTGAAGCAGCTCTCCAAGCTAAAGATCGTACGCGCTGTGGTATGGTCGCACCTCCTTCAGGACTCTATTTGACACAAGTTGACTACTAACTACCCTTTAAAAGCCATTTCCCCAAAAGCGGTTAACAAAGCTTATAAAAGACACGAATGTGTTCAAAAGCTTCCGCCGCTGTATCGACAAATGTTACAAGATCCATATCTGAACGAGAAATCGTACCTTGCGCAGATAAATAATCAAAATTGACAACATTGTTCCAAAATTCTTTGCCGAACATTAAAATTGGAACTTTTTTCATACGTCCCGTTTGCATTAAAGTTAATGTCTCAAATAACTCATCCAGAGTACCAAATCCTCCAGGAAAAATTGCCAACGCTTTTGCTCGCACTAAAAAATGCATTTTACGCATCCCCAAATAATGAAAATTAAAACATAAATGCGGAGTCACATAAGGATTTGGCTCTTGCTCATGTGGTAAAACAACATTCAAACCAATCGTTGGTGCTCCAATATCAGCAGCACCACGATTTCCTGCTTCCATTATCCCAGGTCCTCCCCCTGTGATAACCACAAATTCGCGATACTCCGTCGTAGCAGAATAACGTGAACACAAACGCGCAAATTCTCTTGCCTTATCGTAATAATGGGACATAGCATGCAAATTTTTCTTTTGTGTTTCATCTTTTGCTGCCCATGCTGTTTGTCCAGATTCGGGAATACGTGCTCCACCAAATAAAACAACAGTTGATTGAATATCACACTCCTGAAGAGCTATTTCCGGTTTTAAAAACTCAAGACCAATACGCTGTGAACGTAATTCTGGACGCATCATAAAATCTTGATCGATATAGGCTAAACGGTAAGTAGGTGAAAGCGCTTGTGGTGTATCAGAGGATTCATATATTTTTTGTATTGCCTCCTTTGCATGGAGAAATGAACACCAACTCTTTTTTTCTTCTTTCATTTTTTCTCTATAACCTTTCTCATGCGCTTATCTTGCTCCCTCACCGTTTCATTGACTGGACACATTTCTTCGCGTAGGTCATAAGAAATAAATCTTGAAACTTTCAACTTGTTTAACGGAATTCCAACCATGAGCAATCTTACACAACTTGAAATGATTATTGAAAAAGCATTTGACAACCGCGCCTCTGTCAATACCACAACAAAAGGTGAAATCCGCGAAAGTGTTGAGCACATACTAAACCTTCTTGATAAAGGTGAAATCCGCGTTGCAGAACGTCAAGAAAATGGCCAATGGCATGTACGCCAGTGGTTGAAGAAAGCTGTTCTTCTCTCTTTTCGAATCAATCCTATGCGCATTATTTCTGGTGGAGCCAATGAATCACATTGGTGGGATAAAGTTCCTTCAAAGTTTTCTGGTTGGCAAGAAGATGATTTTAAAAAAGCTGATTTCCGTTCAGTTCCTGGAGCAATTGTACGCCATTCTGCCTATATTGCTCCCAACGTTATATTAATGCCATCCTTTGTAAATCTTGGTGCCTTTATCGATGAAGGAACAATGGTTGACACATGGGCCACCGTTGGTTCATGTGCTCAAATTGGAAAACATGTTCATCTTTCTGGTGGTGTTGGTATCGGAGGTGTTTTGGAACCACTGCAAGCAAACCCAACAATTATTGAAGATCATTGTTTCATCGGTGCACGATCTGAAATCGTCGAAGGCTGCATTATCCGTGAAGGCGCTGTTTTAGGAATGGGAGTTTTTATTGGAAAATCCACAAAGATTATTGATCGTACAACAGGAGAAATTTTTATAGGTGAAGTACCAGCCTACTGTGTCGTTGTTCCAGGCTCTCTCCCCGGGAAACCGCTACCAAATGGTGAACAAGGCCCCAACCTTTATTGTGCTGTCATAGTAAAACGCGTTGATCAAAAAACACGAGAGAAAACGTCTATTAATGATCTTTTACGTGATTAAAAAGCACTTCTCAAAGATTTTGGTTAAGAAACAAAATGTAAAAGCTGAATCAATGAGGGAAAATACTTTCTCTCTTGTCTACTATTTACTCATTTTTAGCGCTTGGATAAAAGCCGACTGTGGAATTTCTACTTTTCCGAATTGACGCATCCGCTTTTTCCCCTCTTTTTGTTTTTCTAAAAGTTTGCGCTTACGCGTCACATCACCACCATAACATTTAGCGGTCACATCCTTACGCAAAGCACGAATGGTTTCACGCGCAATGATTTTGCCACCAATCGCTGCTTGGATTGGAATCTGAAACATATGCTGAGGAATAAGATCTTTCAACTTTTCGCACATTGAACGCCCACGCTTTTCTGCAATAGTGCGGTGCACAAGCATTGACAATGCATCAATAGACTCTCCATTCACCAAAATAGACATTTTAACCAAATCACCTTCCGAATAGTCAGTCATCTGATAATCAAAAGAAGCATATCCCTTTGAGATTGATTTTAAACGATCATAAAAGTCAAAAACCACTTCATTTAAAGGCAAATCGTACGTTACCATAGCACGCGCCCCAACGTAAGACAAACCAACCTGTACCCCGCGCCTTTCTTGGCAAAGTTCTAGGATGGCTCCGAGATAATCATCTGGCGTCATAATTGTTGCCCGAATCCATGGTTCTTCAATAGAAGAAATTTTAACAATATCAGGCATATCCGCTGGATTGTGTAATTCTTTAACAGAACCATCATTCATATTCATGCGATACACAACAGAGGGTGCTGTCGCGATTAAATTCAAATTAAATTCGCGCTCCAATCGCTCTTGAATAATTTCAAGATGAAGAAGCCCTAAAAAACCACAACGAAAGCCAAAGCCCAAAGCTGCTGATGTTTCCATTTCAAAAGAAAAACTGGCATCATTTAAGCGCAATTTACCCATGGCTGCACGCAAATCATCAAAATCCGCTGCATCAATTGGAAAAAGTCCACAAAAAACAACCGGTTGAGCAGGTTTAAAACCAGACAAAGCCTTTTCACAAGGGCGACGCTCTTCAGTAATGGTATCACCAACCCGCGTATCAGCAACCTCCTTGATAGAAGCTGTTATAAAACCAATCTCCCCTGGTCCCAACTCATCAACTTGCACCATTTTAGGCGTAAACACACCAACGCGTTCAACAGGATATTTGACTCCCGTACCTATCATGCGAATGGTTTGACCTTTTTTTAAAATACCATCTATTACACGTACCAAAACAATGACGCCAAGATAACTATCATACCAACTATCAACCAACATTGCTTTTAAGGGGTTTTTAGCATCACCAATATGCGGAGCAGGCAATTGTGTAACAATTGCTTCTAAAACATCTGAAATACCCAAACCTGTTTTTGCTGATATTTCTATAGCCTCAGATGCATCAATACCTATTACATCTTCAATTTGCTCTTTAATGCGCTCAGGTTCTGCAGCCGGAAGATCCACCTTATTGAGTACCACAACCAATTCATGAGAATTATCAATAGCTTGATAAACATTTGCCAATGTCTGCGCTTCCACACCTTGGCTTGCATCCACAACTAAAAGTGAACCTTCACACGCCGCTAACGAACGTGATACCTCATAAGCAAAATCAACATGACCAGGCGTATCGATAAGATTTAAAATATAGGTTTCACCATCTTTTGCCTTATAGTGCAAACGTACCGTTTGTGCTTTAATAGTAATTCCACGTTCGCGCTCAATATCCATGGAATCGAGCACTTGCTCTTTCATCTCTCGTGTCTCAAGCCCTCCTGTCATTTGAATCAAACGATCAGCCAAAGTCGACTTTCCGTGGTCAATGTGAGCCACGATGGAAAAATTACGGATATGATTACGATCTACTGTCATATGAGGCGATTTAGCAAAGAATAGCGCAAAACGCAAAGACCAATTACGTTCCTTTGGAAACCTTTCAAAAAAATATAAATGCAAAGAGCTCTAGAAGTATAACCCCTTATAGCCTAAAAAATGAGGCGTTTCATTTACTAAACTAAACATCAATGATTAAAAAAATACCCAAATGCTTTATTATGCAATGCTTATTGAAAAATAGCATACCTTCTGTAAGAATCTGTTTTCTTAAAGTTGCAAAGTTAATCAATTTTTTTAATCATTTTATCTTTTTTACGCCATTGTGAAGGTTGTAATTCAGCTACGATGATTCCAATTAGAATAAGCAATCCACCTAATAAAGCTAAAGATGATAAATGTTCACCAGCTAAGCGTCCAACAATACCAGCCCATACAGGCTCGCCTGCGTAAATGAGTGTTGCACGAGTGGGTGAAACGGATTTTTGTGCCCAATTCATCGCCAATTGAATGATAGCACTCATCAATGCCAATCCTATACCGATACCCAGCCATATCCATGAAAATTCAGGAATACTTTCCCCCATTAAAGGCATACAAAAAAATGAAAAAAGGCCACTAAAAAATAATTGTATAATCGTTACGCGTCGACTATCAACCTTGTTGGCAAAAATTCCAATGAGTATAACTTCTCCAGCAATTGCCAAAGCACCTAACAAAGTTAAAATTTCACCTTTTGAAAAATCGAAACTCCCTGGCTTTTGTCCCGAAATAAATACAAGACCAATAAAAGCAAAAATAATACCAATCCAACAAGCTAAACGGGGTGGTTTTTTAAAAACAATCCATTGCAATATTGGTACTGCCGGAACATAAAGTGCCGTGATAAAAGCCGATTGACTACTCATAATCGTTTGAAGCCCCGATGCTTGCAAAGCATAACCAAGAAACATTCCCAAACCAATAGACATACCAGCAAAAATCTCATAAACGGTGACATCTTTCATAGAGCGCCAAAAAACCGCCCCACATATAAACGATGCAATGATAAAACGAAATCCAACAAAGAAGAGAGGTCCGCTATAATGTACCGCAATGTGAATCACTAAAAACGTAATACCCCATAATATTGTAGCGAAAAACAGTGCCCATTCCTGTTTGCTAAATAAAGGACGTTTCAATTGTTTTATATCAATCATGAAAAGGTTTCATCCTCCAGTTTATTCCATACGTCCTACGAAACAATAAGTGTTCCCGCTCCCTGTTCGGTAAAAAGTTCTAGTAAAACAGAATGGGGAGTTTTGCCATTTAAAATAACAACACCTTCAACTCCATTTTGAAGGGCTTTCATACAAGTCTCTACTTTTGGAATCATACCACCTGAAATTGTTCCATTTCTTATGAGATTTTCAGCTTCCGAAATTGTCAATTCCTTTAAAAGTTTACCCTTTTTATCCAATACACCAGGAACATCCGTTAAAAACAAAAGACGCTTAGCTGCCAAAGCACCAGCAATGGCCCCAGCAAAAATATCAGCATTAATATTATAGGTTTTACCATCGCGGCCTGGAGCTACAGGAGCAAGAACTGGAATCATTTCAGAACATGCTAAAAGATCCAGTAATGTGCGATCAACTTCAACAGGTTCGCCAACAAATCCTAAATCTAAAACACGCTCAATATGCGAATCAGGATCAATCACAGTTTTATAAGCCTTTTCGGCAAAAACCATATTGCCATCCTTGCCACACAGCCCTATTGCCCATTCACCTTCAGCATTGATGAGAGCAACAATTTCCTTGTTTATGGAACCCGCTAAAACCATTTCAACAACTTCAACGATCCGTTCATCGGTTACACGTAAACCGTTTTCAAACCGTGATTCAATCCCCATTTTCATTAAAATTTCAGCAATTTGAGGACCTCCACCATGAACAACAACGGGGTTAATGCCTGATTGCTTTAAAAGAGCAATATCACGCGCAAATGCTCGCCCTAAAGCAGGATCACCCATAGCATGACCGCCATATTTTACAACGACCGTTTGATTTTCATATTTTTGCATATAGGGTAAAGCAGACGACAAAAATGCTGCTTGTTTTTCAAAAACATCAGCAACACCGTTTTCAACATCATCCATTAAAAGAGCCTCCTCATTACTTTTTACCATCTCTTTTAGTGGAGTTTAGAAAAAGTGAAAACAAATTTTATTCTATCCATCCCCGCTAAATATTGTTAACTTTCCTTTAAACTACGACAAAAATAATAATGAGATGAAATAAAGTCATCTTCCTTAAAAAAAATTGGCGTCGAAGAATTAAACAGAATAGGCGTACCAAATGTCATTATCTTATGTATAAAATTTCGAAGCAGAGTTTAAAAGAATTTCTAAGCTGTGTCGTACATTTAACTCATGGATTTTATCCTATAGTAGGATCTTTAACAATGAATATAGATATATACAACTATTGATTTTATAAGAGAAAATAAATTTTTTATAATGATGAAATTGGCTGCCATATTGGCCAATATAAAAAATAACTAAGTCGCAAATATTTCCACTAAGCTACAGTTTTTGACCTAAAATTTCATCTTTTTCCAATCATGGCAATAAGAAAACATCATGTGAACAATCTACCACTATACATGTGAAATCAGAGCTGCATCAAAAAAATTTTAGCAAAATCGCATTTCTTTTCGCTTAAAGAAATACACATAACCCGTTAATTTGTCGATATTCATTGCCTAAAGAGATAAAAATGGAGATTTGAATATCATTACATCGCTGAAACGATAAAATATTATTCTACCCCTTCACATAAATAGAATTGATGGCAATAAACAAAAATGAACAAACAAGAAAAAATTCGATCGCTTGCGTCCCATTACCAAAAAACTTTTGCATATACCGAAAGTGTACCAGGAAAATTCGTATGAAAATATCTTTGGGACTTATCTACAACAAATGACTACTGCAAGTATCCTAAATGTTTCACTAAAAAACCTATGATAGCTGCGAACTTTGCTTTTTCTATTCTCTAAGATTTTATCTTCAATTGAGCGATTTTACAGTTTGTATTTAAATGACAGCTTGTTTATAAAATTAAGAAAAAGACAGATTTTTAAGAGAAAAACTACAAAAAACTTTGCATAGATAAAGTGTAGTTATAGTGACACTTGAGATATTGTCAGTGTAGCCAATATATCGGTGCGTAGATAAGCTGTTTTTCAAACGTCATAGACACTCGAAACAACATTTGCCCATGAAGCTATGAAATCAAACATACAAACGAACCAGCAACAGAAATGCACTCTAAAACAGCCAATAAAAACCTTTCTTTTTTCAAGCAAAAAGAATGTTAAGCTTTCTAAAGGTTGTGATGCAACAGGAAATGTAACTAAAATAATTTTTCAAATACCCTCTCTCCATTTATTCTGACAAGTATTCACTAATTTTGACCAGAAATATTCTCAAAAAACTCTTTCATACGTGAAAAAAAACCATGTGATTGTGGCGAATTTTCATGATTTGAAAGCTTCTCAAATTTTTGCAACAATTCGCGTTGCTCTTGTGTCAATTTCTGCGGTGTTTCAATATTGATATGGATATAAAGGTCACCCCTTACTTGCTGGCGCCGCAACATTGGCATTCCTTTGCCCTTAAGGCGAAACTGACGCCCATTTTGTGTCCCTTCTGGAACCTTAACACGTGCTTTCACACCATCAAGGTCAGAAACTTCAAATTCCCCTCCTAAAGCAGCTGTCACCATTGAAATAGGAACGCGACAATGAAGATCTGCCCCCTCTCGCTGAAAAAATTCATGCGGTTTAATGGAAAGAAAAATATAAAGATCACCGCTAGGACCACCACGAATACCAGCATCTCCCTCACCAGAAAGACGAATACGCGTACCATCTTCAATACCAGCTGGAACGTTCACACTCAATGAACGTTTTTTTTCTACCCGTCTTGTTCCCTGGCATTTTGGACATGGATCGGTAATAGTTTCACCACGTCCATGGCATGTAGGACATGTTCGTTCAATAGAAAAGAAACCTTGTGCGGCACGCACACGACCAGCTCCATGACAAGTTCCACACACTTGTGGCTTAGAGCCTTTTTTTGCACCCGATCCCTCACAAGCATCACAAGTAACAGAACAAGGAATATCAATTTGCGCAGTTTTTCCTGAAAATGCTTCTTCCAAAGTCACTTCCATATTATAACTTAGATCTGCACCACGCTCACGACCATCGCCGCGCTTACGGTGTCCACCCCCCATAATTTCACCAAAAAAATCTTCAAAAATGTCAGCAAATCCACCAGCACCAGCAAAACCACCAAAAGGATTTGCTCCCCCTTGGTTGCCGCCTTCAAAAGCTGCATGACCAAATCGATCATAAGCAGCCCGCTTTTGAGGATCTTTGAGAACCTCATAAGCTTCACCAATTTCTTTGAACTTCCGTTCTGCCTCTTTATTCCCCGGATTGCGATCAGGATGGTATTGCATTGCCAACTTACGAAAAGCAGATTTCAACTTTTTATCATCACATTCGCGAGTTACGCCAAGAATTTCATAATAATCAACCTTCATCATGTATTCCTGATATTTTTTCATCCATTGCTAATGGATTAAAATTTGCTTTCAACTTATATTTTTAGCAACAAAGTTGCAACTCATCTCAAATAATAAACCCATCCCTCTATTTCAAAGGCTGGGTTCATTAATTAATCAACACAGTTGCTACACTTATTTCTTCTTATCATTAATTTCTTCAAAATCAGCATCAACAACATCATCATTCTTTGTATCTGTTTCACTGTTGGCTGTTTCTGCTTGCGAAGCTTCATACATAGCTTGTCCCAGCTTCATACTCACTTCTGCTAATTTCTGCATTTTTTCTGTTACTTCTCCAGTATCAGTGCCATCGAGCGCAGCCTTCAAATCAGATATTGCAGTTTCAATCTGTTCTTTTTCTTCAGCTGATACCTTATCGCCATATTCCGTAAGCGACTTTTCAGTTGAATGGATAAGTGACTCTGCTTGATTTCTGGCCTCAACACCTTCACGGCGTTTTTTGTCCTCGGCCGCATGTTCTTCTGCATCTTTTACCATTTTTTCGATGTCTGCATCACTTAAACCACCTGAGGCCTGAATACGAATTTGATGCTCTTTACCAGTTCCTTTATCCTTAGCCGAAACATTGACAATACCATTCGCATCAATATCAAAAGTAACTTCAATCTGAGGCACACCACGCGGTGCTGGCGGAATACCAACAAGATCAAATTGAGCCAGTAATTTGTTATCGTTAGCCATTTCGCGCTCACCTTGGAAAACACGAATAGTCACCGCATTCTGATTATCATCAGCTGTTGAAAAAACCTGTGATTTTTTAGTAGGGATAGTGGTATTGCGTTCAATAAGGCGCGTAAAAACTCCACCCAGCGTTTCAATACCTAAAGATAAAGGCGTTACATCCAACAGCAACACGTCTTTTACATCGCCCTGCAAAACACCCCCTTGAATGGCGGCACCCATCGCCACAACCTCATCGGGATTAACACCTTTATGTGGATCCTTGCCGAAGAAGCTTTGCACAACTTCCTGAATCTTGGGCATACGCGTCATACCACCCACTAAAACCACTTCGTCAATCTCACCAGCTTTCAATCCTGCATCTTTCAGTGCAGCTTTACAAGGTTCAATAGTACGCCGAACTAAATCGTCAACGAGAGATTCAAATTTCGCCCGAGTCAATTTCATCGTTAAGTGCTTGGGACCAGATTGATCTGCTGTAATAAAAGGTAAATTGATTTCCGTTTGCTGTGAAGATGAAAGTTCAATCTTTGCTTTTTCTGCCGCTTCTTTTAAGCGCTGCAACGCCAGTTTATCATTTTTCAGATCAATCCCTTGTTCTTTTTTGAATTCATCTGCAAAATAACCGACCAAACGCATGTCAAAGTCTTCACCACCTAAAAACGTATCTCCATTGGTTGACTTAACTTCAAAAACACCATCTCCAATTTCAAGTACAGAAATATCAAATGTACCGCCACCAAGATCGTAAACAGCAATCGTTTTTCCGTCTTTCTTATCCAAACCATATGCTAAAGCAGCAGCTGTCGGCTCATTGATAATCCGCAAAACCTCAAGTCCTGCAATTTTACCTGCATCTTTGGTAGCTTGACGTTGTGCGTCATTAAAATAAGCAGGAACCGTAATAACGGCTTGCTCAACTTTTTCACCAAGATACGCCTCAGCAGTTTCTTTCATCTTTTGCAAAATCATAGCTGAAATTTGCGACGGAGAATATTTCTTACCTGCTTCTTCAACCCATGCATCACCATTGTCGCCCTTAACAATTTTATAAGGCACAAGCGCTTTATCTTTTTCAACCATGGGGTCATCAAAACGGCGACCAATCAAACGTTTAACTGCAAAAATCGTTCCTTCAGGGTTCGTAACTGCTTGCCGTTTAGCAGGCTGCCCAACAAGCCGCTCGCCCCCATCAGTAAATGCAACAACAGAAGGTGTAGTCCGTGCTCCTTCTGAGTTTTCAATAACCTTTGCGTTTTTGCCATCCATAACAGCGACACAAGAGTTAGTCGTCCCCAAATCAATACCAATTACTTTTGCCATATCATAATCTCCATTCAGCAAGCTACCACAACCTTCATCACGCATCTTTCTCAGGCAGCTCCTTGATAAAACTCAAAATCTGCCTCCTACTTCCAGTTACACAAACAATAAACTGTAAGTCGCAACAAATTTTGCTGCCTCGTATATAAGAACAGCCTTTTACCGCTACAAGAGAATAATGAAAGAAACATTCCTAAAATGAAATTTTTCTTTTAAAAGAGGCATTCTACTTACGCGCAAACGCCATCATAGTTAATTAATAATGCAGATATCATAGCATATCCTTCTTGCGTTCTTTTAAAAATATCAACTTATAAAAATTGAAAAAATAAAGATTTTCAAAATATCGCTCAACCACGACTGATTTATACCACGAATATCACAGCTTTCCTTAGCAAAATCTCTAACGGATGCTGTATTCTTATATGGTTAATAGATACAATATTTCTTATATCGATTACTTATAGAGTCAAGCCTAACCTTGCTAAGTACTAATATTTGTGAAGATATTGTCCATTAATCCACTCTCAATAGCTCTGGTTCTAACCGCCTAATAGTTCATTGCTGTTTGAAAGTCATACTTTAAGAAACCCAAGATGATCTTTTGCTCACCTGTATACTTCTTATTAAATTTGTTATTAAATTTTTAAATATACTAAGAACGAACCATCCCGTTTGTAAGAGCACTGCCATTTTAGATCTTATCCCATTCCTTCAAAATAAGGGACTCATTCCCCTATCCTTACATTCAAATCAATATAATTCTAGAAATTCTCTCTTTTATTTTAAACAGAAACTCTGCTAAAATGGAAAAAGCACTCAAAAGTGAGTTTAACGAAGGAGGGTAAATCAATGATGACATTTATCATCGAGAGAATAAAGAAGCTTATGTCTAAAGATTCAGCACACGCACAATATCCACTTAAAAAGCTCATCACAAATGTCCTGTGGGCTCTTCTCTTTGCTTTTACAACATTGCCCGCAACCGCTCAACAGTATAAAATTGGCAACATAGAAATCCTTCATCCTTGGACACGCGCAACACCTAGAGGCATAAAAGTTGGCAGCGGTTATCTCTATATCATTAATCACGGCAACACCCCAGACCGTTTGATTTCTGTTTCAACAACCGGCGTACAGTCAACAGAAATTCACTCTATGGCTGTCGTTAACGATATCATGAAAATGGAAAAAATGCACAATGGTATCGAAATTCCCGGTAATGGCGAAATCACACTTAAACCAGGTGGAGATCACATTATGTTCATGGGACTTTCACACCCATTTAAGCTAGGTGATAAAGTCAGCGCAAAATTGACGTTTGAGCAAGCAGGAACAATTGACATTGACTTCTCTGTAAATGCTATGGCTGTAAATTCGCCTTCCAAATCTGCTCCTACTCACTAGCTATTTCATCATCATGCAATCGAAGCGTGGGAAAATCTCACGCTTCTTATTTTTGTTTAGCTCCGCAAAACATATTGTAAAAAGCAAATAGTCTACCTTTTTTATTTAAGCGTGGTCAATTTCAGGAATACGCAAAACTTGTCCAGGATAAATTTTATCAGGCGATTTCAGCATCGGCTTATTGGCTTCAAAAATGAATGTGTTTTTATCGCCTTGCCCTTTTCCATAAACCTCTTCAGCAATTTTCCAGAGATTATCACCAGATTTCACCTCATAAAAGCGAGAGGCTTTTTTAGACATCGTATCTGCAATTTTTAATTGATCAATATCAACAGAAGAAATACCCTGCGAATTCCCAACAACCAAAAGTGCTTTTTCAAGTGTTTCCCTATCTGGAACCTCACCACTCAAAACAGCTTTACCATTTTCAACCTGAATATTCACTTTTTTTGTGTCGAGCTGAAAGCTATCGAATGCCGCCTTAAAATCTTTTTCTTTTGGCGCATGATCCCCAATACCAAGCTTTTCGCCAACTGTTTTAACAAAATTAAAAAATCCCATTATGGCCTCCTTTTATGCAAGTGGATGCAATTTTGCATATACCACCACCCTCTTTCCTCTGCTCTTAAAACAGATAGGCGAATTTTCTAAACTTCAACAAATAAAAACCAACTGTTCAATTCTGGGACAGAGATAACGATAGACTTTGGTAAAAAACGCCTCTATGAAAATTTTTCCTGCATAAAGGGATCTTAATACATACAAAAACGTTATAAAATTGCAGAGATAAAACAATCTGTTACCGCAAAGATGCAGAGTTTTTTCTTCAGTTACAATTTGTATCATATTTGTTTTGCAAAAAAAATGTGAACTCCCATATAAATAGCGTGGATAATTTGCTGCCACGGCAATAGAAAGGTCTAAGAAGTCATGAAAGATAATCCAGCAATCACACAAACGATTGTACTTGTTGATGATGACCGTAACATTTTAACATCTTTATCTTTTGCGCTTGAAACAGAAGGCTATCGCGTTGAAAGTTATACAGATGGAGCATCTGCACTCAAAGGTCTAACACTGCATCCCCCACATTTAGCTATTTTTGATATTAAAATGCCTCGAATGGATGGGATGGAACTTTTACGCCGATTGCGTCAAAAATCTGATATTCCTGTTATTTTTCTTACCTCTAAAGATGATGAAATTGATGAACTGTTTGGTCTTAAAATGGGAGCTGACGATTTTATTACCAAACCTTTCTCTCAACGTCTTCTCATTGAACGCGTAAAAGCTATTTTGCGCCGTTCCAGTGCTCGTAACCAACCGCTTGCAACAGGAGCATCTCCCACCTCTTCTCTCAAACGCGGAGATCTTGTGATGGATCAAGAACGTCATACCTGTACATGGAAAGATAAACCTGTTATCCTAACCGTTACAGAGTTTTTGATTCTACAAACCTTAGCGCAAAGACCAGGAGTTGTGAAAAGTCGTGATGCTTTGATGGATGCTGCCTATAGTGATCAAGTTTATGTAGATGACCGTACCATCGATAGTCACATTAAACGTCTGCGTAAAAAGTTTAAACAAGTGGATGATGATTTTGCAATGATTGAAACACTTTACGGTGTGGGCTATCGTTTCCACGAGGTGTGAAGCTATTTTGTCGCAAAAATTTGAACGGCGATCAAATCGATGACAAAAAATACTCGACCGGAAACTGTGCAAAAAACAACCTCAAATGACATCCTCTCAACGCCATTTCTTATGTTTGCTCATTTCCATTTTCGGACACAACGTCTCCTCAGACAATTGTTTTTTTCCAGTCTTACACGCCGCATCGTCATTTTAAATCTTGCTGCTCTTGCTATCCTAGTTACAGGCATTTTATACCTTAATCAGTTTCGCGATGGTTTAATTGAAGCGAAAATCAAAAGTTTATGCATCCAAGGGAAGATTATCGCTGGAGCCATTGCTGCTTCTGCAACGATAGATACGAATTCTATTCTCATAGACCCCAAAAAACTTTTGGAATTACAAGCTGGAGAAAGTGTTACACCTGCACCTCAATCAACAGACTCTTGGGATTTTCCCATTAATCCTGAACAAGTTGCTCCTCTTTTACGGCGTCTTATCACGCCCCAAACAACAAGAGCACGTATCTATGATCGTGATGCTACTTTACTTCTTGATTCGCGCGTTCTTTATTCTAGCGGCGAAGTTTTCAGCTATGATTTACCTCCAATTAAAATTGAAAAAAACCTGTGGGAACGCCTCACATCATGGTTTTCAAGCGCATTTTATGGCAATGGAATTGCCACTGATAGAGAGCAAGTGAAAAGCCGGGGTATTGCTTATCCAGAAGTTTACCGAGCACTAAATGGATCTCTTGCTACTGCCAAACGACGCAATAGACAAGGTCAATTAATCGTTTCTGTTGCTGTACCTGTTCAGCGCTATCGTGCAGTGGTGGGTGCGCTTCTTCTTTCAACCACCGGTTCAGATATTGATAACATTGTAAAAGCTGAAAGGCTGGTTATTTTTAAAGTCTTTGCCGTTGTTGGAAGTGTGCTTTTGGTCCTTTCCTTATTTTTAGCCCATACGATCGCGCATCCATTGAGCAAATTGTCCGCCTCTGCCAACCGTGTACGCAATGGCAACAACAAGCGCGTAGAAATTCCTGACTTTTCAATGCGCGAAGATGAAATTGGTCATCTTTCAACCTCTATTCGTGATATGACCAATGCTCTTTACACACGCATTGAAGCCATTGAACGCTTTGCTGCTGATGTAAGCCATGAATTAAAAAATCCACTTACCTCCTTGCGTAGTGCTGTTGAAACGCTCCCACTGGCCAAAAATGAAGAAGCACAGGAACAATTGCTTGAAATTATTCAACATGATGTGCGTCGTCTTGACCGTTTGATTACTGATATTTCTGATGCCTCACGACTCGATGCAGAACTTGCGCGTGAAACCGCGCAGATTGTTGATATGACACTGCTTCTGGAAAGTCTCGTTCATGCCGTTCATGAAGTATACCGTAATACGCAAACCATTGATATCAGCCTTAATATTGTCCCACGTCCTCATGGAAAAGCCTACCTTGTTTTGGGACATGAACTCCGTTTAGGGCAAGTTATTTCAAATCTCATTGAAAATGCACGTTCTTTCATTCCCCATGATAATGGCAAAATTTGTATAACGATGAAGAGTGATGCTTCAACTCTTACCTTAACCATTGAAGATAATGGCCCTGGTATTCGTTCGGATAATATTGAACGCATTTTTGAACGCTTCTATACAGATCGACCAAATGAAGATACATTTGGTCAAAACTCAGGACTTGGCCTTTCTATTAGCCGGCAAATCATTGAAGCTCATAATGGAACAATTACAGCTGAAAATATTGTTGACCCCAAGCTCGAAAATAGTAAAACTGGTGCACGTTTTATTATTGTGCTTCCCTTCGCAAAATAAACCCTTTTACCCAAAGCAAAAAGCATGAAAACAAAAAATGAAATACTCCATGCAAATTGTCTCCAACTTGGAGGAAAGGGACTCTTGATTATAGGCCCGTCTGGCTCAGGAAAATCAACATTGACCCTTTCTTTACTTGACCGTGCTGGGTGGTCAAAACGTGAAGCGAAGCTTATCAGTGATGATTATACAATGCTCTGTGTGGAAAATGGAAAACTCTGTGGATATACTCCAGAAGGTTTGCAGGGCGGTATCGAGATTCGTGGTGTTGGTCTCTATACGATGGAGTTTGAAAAACAAACAACTATTGACTGCGTTATTCTTCTTGGTCCTGAATATGAGCGTTTCTCAACGAATCAGACTTTTAAATTTGCTGATCTGCATATTCCTCTTTTAAAACTTCCTAGCCTTCATGAAGCAGATTGCACTGCCATTTGTCAGGCTATTGAAGCATTCTTTTTTAGAAAAAGATGGTCGAAATCTGTCTAATTTTTTTCTAAAGGGGAAAAAATCATTATTTTTGCCTTTTTTTGAAAATTTTTCTTGGCAGCACAGCAAAGCCTTGTAAAATACTCTTTCCACCATATGGTTGGGTCTTTTAGTTAACAGGAGTTTTTGTAAAATGATTGGACTCGTGCTTGTAACGCACGGTGAATTGGCTGTTGAATTTTTGCATGCTGTAGAACATGTTGTTGGAACACAAGAAAAATTTGCAACAATATGCGTCTATCCCGATGATGACATGAATCAGCGCCAAGATGACATTATAGCCGCAGTTTCCTCTACAGATACAAACCATGGTGTGATTATATTAACAGATGTGTTCGGTGGAACACCGTCAAATATGGCTATTCCTGCTATTAAAAAAGGACGTGTTGAAATGATTGCAGGTGTTAATTTACCCATGCTCATTAAACTGATTTCTATTCGGCAATGTCCTGATATTTCATTATCAGAAGCTTTAAAAATAGCCCAAGAAGCAGGACGTAAATATATTAATGTACCAGTATGACTTTATAGCGGATAATTAACACAGATGCTTTCCAAAGATACTCTCCCATGTATATTAAGTCGCCATTTCAATATTTGTAATAAACGCGGGTTGCATGCCCGCGCTTCTGCAAAATTTGTACAAACTGTTGACAATTTCAATGCCATTGTTGAAGTTGAAAAAGACGGAAAAGTTGTTGGTGGCTCATCAATTATGGGACTTATGATGTTAGCAGCCTCACCGGGTTGTAATCTCACTATCCGCGTTTCAGGACCAGAAGCAAATGATGCTCTCAATGCTCTTGAAAAACTTATTAACAACAAATTTGGAGAAGAAAACTAAAGCTTCTCACCTAAAAAAGAGACTTCTTCGTTTTCTCTTAAGGATATCAACATTCGTATCCGTTTGAATTGGCAATATGGTTATCGTAGACATAAATGTTTGTGGTTTTTGTGTTATTTATAATACCTATATGAGCTTTCTTTTCCCACGATATTTGACCAGTTCGAATGTTGAGCATTATGGCTATCATAACCTTTAACACATATAATTAAATGTTTATAGAGATATGCTAAAACAGCTTTGAGTTTACTTTTAACCAATATAAAAGATAATTGCAAAATTAAAAATCCATAAACTTTTCTTATTTTAGCCTGTATTTGTAACATTGATAATAAGAACACAAGCGATCCTCTAACTGTATATCTTTCCGATACTTCATATAACATAGCTTTATTAAAAATTATGAGCATTATCCTAGATCATAAACTTTATGAATTGAATTCATAATTATGGTAGCCATTTTTTAGCTATTCTTTTTCTATATAATTTCCTCATCCTTAGAGGTGTGATCCGTTATTAATTATCCGTCATTGCGCTCACAGTGATGTTTTCTGACTATAAGGAGATACCATGCAACGTCTGTTTAGTGCACTTCAGATTCCGCAAGAAACAACAGAAGCACTTATATTACTGCAAAATGGCTTGCCAAACGCACAGTGGATTAACCCACGAAACTTTCATATCACTTTGTCTTTTTTTGGTGAAGTTGAAGACTCTGTAGCAGATAAGATTATTTGTGCTTTTGACACAATAAAGCTTCCCCCTTTTGCATTAAAAATGAGAGGTTTCGAAGTTTTTGGTTCAGAAAATGCTCCCCATTCTCTAGTTGTCGGCATTGAGCCTTGTGAAACTCTTAATAGTTTACACGAACAGATGCAAAATATCCGGAGCCATTTGACGTTAGCTCCTGATGAAAAGCAATTTACTCCGCATATTACTCTTGCACGATTGCTTGATATTAGACCTGATGATCTGCCTCCTTATTTGTCCTCTCGAGATGATTTTTCGTTTCCGGCCTTTGAAATTAACCATTTTGTCTTATTGTTATCGCCATCTCCTTCAAGCGATGCCCCATATGTTGTAAAAGGACGCTGGACACTTCAAGGATAAAGGATGTTAAAACATCCTTTAAAACCTTTTTGATGAAATGCTTCAAAATATAAAACTGCACCTGCAATGCTGTAGTCTTGCGTTGCAGATATTTTTGTTGAAGTGTTTATTGCGAATTAGCTTCAACAGAAGCTTCTTTTGCTCCCCTTCTGGCCACACCAACTATTGCTGGACGTAGCACGCGTTCACCAATGATATAACCTGCTTGAACAACTTGCTGAACGGTATTATCTGGAACATCAGAATTAGGAATTTCAAACATTGCTTGATGAAAGTGAGGATCAAATTTTTGCCCCTCTGGGTAAATTTTCTTCACTCCATGACGTTCTAACGCTGCTATCATTGCACGCTCAGTCATTTCAACGCCCTCAGCTAGCGTTTTCAAACCAGCATCATTCTCCTTTGCTCCTTCTGGAATAGCTTCCAAAGCACGATTGAGATTATCAGAAACAGATAACATATCGCGTGCAAAATTAGCAATCGAATAAGCTCTTGCATCAGCCACATCACGTGCAGTACGACGCCGAAGGTTTTCCATATCTGCCGCAAGACGTAAAAGTTGATCTTTCAATTCTTTATTTTCATCCTGCAAAACAGCTAAGGAATCAATAAACTCATTTCCTTCTTCTTCAACGTCTGCGCAAGTTTCTGCTTTACGGTCTTTTAAAAACTCATCAGCAGCTTGTTTCAATGCATCACGATCAACTGGTTTTTTTAAATCGCAATTTTCCAATGAAGCGTCAGTAAATTTGTTTTTTTCATCAGACATAAAAATTCCATTCCTTCATAAAATTTATTATTATCGATATCGAAATTTTACAGACAAAAATCAAGGGGTATTACGCATCTTAACACAATGAGCGTCTATAAAAAACATCCACGGCGTTATCCTAACGCAACAACTGCGAGATAAGTTGAGCTGTATAATCAACCATAGGCACGATTCTTGCATAATTAAGCCGTGTTGGCCCAATAACCCCCAAAGCACCAATAACTCGTTGTTGTGAATCACAATAAGGTGCCACCACTAAAGAAGAACCAGAAAGCGAAAACAACTTATTTTCCGAGCCAATAAAGATACGAACCCCTGAACCTTCATCCGTTAAATCAAGTAGCTGCGCCATACTTTCACGCGTTTCAAGATCATCAAACAAATGTCGCAATCGCTCTAAATCTTCTTCTGCTTTCACATCTTCAAGCAAATTGCTCCGCCCGCGAACAATAAGGTGTATTTTATGCTCAGCATCTTCTCCTCCCCAAACAGCTAACCCTGTTTCAACAAGATGATGAGACAAATGATCAAGTGCAGCCCGTGTTTCCAAGCATAAACGCGCAATTTCCTTTTTAGCTTCACTCAATGTACGCCCCTGAATATGGGCATTGAGAAAATTCGTTGCCTCTGTCAATTGTGCATGGGTAACTCCTTCCGGTAAATGAACAATACGATTTTCAACTTCACCTTGCTGAGTCACCAAAACTGCAAGAGCGTGTTCTCCATCAAGGCGCACAAATTCAATATGCTTCAACGTCCCTTCGTGTTTTGTTGCCAGAACTAATCCTGCCCCACGCGATAGATCTGAAAGAACTTGGCTCGCTTGAATGAGAAAATGTTCAATTGATTGTGCATGACCAGCCTCCTTAACTTGGGTTTCAATACTTTCGCGCTCCTCAGTTGGTAAATCACCAGCTTCCATGAATGCATCAACAAAAAATCGTAAACCCGATTGCGTCGGCATTCTTCCTGCAGACACATGAGGTGCATAAATCAAACCGAGATGTTCAAGATCACTCATCACATTGCGAATTGTCGCAGGTGATAATGTCTGTTGCAAAAGCCGTGAAAGATTTCGTGATCCCACAGGCTCTCCATCATTAAGGTAGGCTTCAACGATATGGCGAAAAATATCACGTGAACGCTCATTAAGATATTTTATTTCATTATCAATAGGTTTTTGCTTCATCACAATTGTTTCAATACTTTTAAAATACTCTTTTCTTATATAAGTTTTGCCAAGGTTTGGTCAAATAGTCTAAAGCAGTGCAAAAGCATAATACATATTTATCATAAAAAAAATGCTATCATCAAAAAGAAAGATACTTTTATATATCTTTCCAATCACTGTCTTCATTAAATATGTAAGACTCCATTTGAACAGAATATGAATAAGCATTCAAAAAGATTGTGTTTCGTAAAATCTGTAAAAACGCATATTATATAATAGTTCAAGCTGGTTTTTAGCATAAAAAATAGCTATCCTCTTTCATTTTGGAGAGATGTATATGAGAAGTATAGTAACTCAAAAACTCGTCATTGCCACGCATAATGCAGGCAAATTACATGAAATCATCACATTAGTCTCTCCTTTTGGTTTAACAACACAATCAGCAAAGGAATTAGACTTGCCTGAACCAAAAGAAACAGGAAAAACATTTGCAGAAAATGCCTATATTAAAGCCTTCGCAGCTGCAAAAGCTACAGGGCTTCCTTCTCTCTCTGATGATTCTGGTATGGAAGTGTATGCATTAGATAGTGCACCAGGTGTTTATACAGCTGACTGGGCTATTCAGCCCGATGGTACACGTAATTTTTTTAAAGCGATGCAAAAAGTAGAAAACGAACTCCAAAAAATTGGAGCTACTGAAAAAAGTAAGAGAAAATGTCGTTTTATATCAGTTATTTGCATTGCATGGCCTGATGGTTATGCAGATTATTTTCGTGGCAGTGTTGAAGGCACATTCATTTGGCCTCCACGCGGCGATAAAGGTTTTGGGTTTGATCCCGTTTTTTTACCAGATGGATATGAAAAAACCTTCGGTGAAATGACAAAAGAGCAAAAACATGGCTGGAAACCCAATCATAAAACACCCCTCTCTCACCGCGCGCGCGCTTTCAAAATTTTAGCAGAAAACCTTTTGACGTTCTCATGAATGAACCTTTTGGCATTTACATCCATTGGCCCTTTTGTGCTGCCAAATGCCCCTATTGTGATTTTAATTCGCATGTTCGCGTAAATGGGGTTGATCAACCACGTTTCGTAGCTGCCTTTAAACGCGAAATAGAAACGCAGTACCATAAAATAGGTCCACGTCATATTACGAGTATTTTTATCGGCGGGGGAACACCCTCCCTCATGACTCCTCAAACTGTTGATGCTTTGTTGCAAGCAATTACAAAAAAGTGGACAGTTGATGATAAAGCTGAAATAACACTGGAAGCCAATCCATCTAGTGTGGAAGCAGAGCGCTTTCGCGGATACCGCACAGCAGGAGTTAACCGGTTGTCGCTCGGTGTACAAGCACTTAATGATAAAGCATTGCGACAACTTGGCCGTCTTCATGATGTGAAACAAGCTCTTCACGCTGTTGCTTTAGCGCGAGAAATTTTTCCATGCTTATCTTTTGATTTAATCTATGCACGCCCCGAACAAACACTCGAACAATGGAAATGTGAGCTTCTTCAAGCCCTTGATTTTGCAGTAGACCATCTTTCTCTTTATCAACTAACTATCGAGGAAGGAACCTCCTTTAAAAGACTCCATGCTGCAGGAAGACTTATTCTTCCTACATCCGAACTCGCAGCAGACCTCTATCATCTCACTCAAGAAATAACTACACTGCATGGACTTCCAGCCTATGAAATCTCAAATCACGCAATCCCCGGTGCTGAATCAGCTCATAATCTTCTTTACTGGCGTTATCATGAATATGCAGGCTTTGGTCCAGGGGCACACGGACGCTTTATCAGACGCCCACAGGATAATTTCTCTGCCTTTTCAAAAGTATTTTCATCTCAAATTGAAAATGACGAACGTTATGTCACAATAAATGAAAAATACCCTGAACATTGGCTCAAATTGGTAGAAACTACAGGACATGGATGTGTTGAAACAGAACAATTAACCAAAGTGCAACAGGCAAATGAAATGCTTCTTATGGGGTTGCGTCTTTGCGAAGGTTTAGATCTTATGCGCTATGAAACTTTAAGCCCTAGCAGTTTATCAATGGAAAAACTTATTGATTTACAACAAAAAGGATTGGTAGAAATGTTAGGGAACCAGCGTTTAAAAGCTACCACCACAGGACGCATGCTCCTTGACCACATCATCAGCCAACTGGCAAATTAAAATCTCTTCAATTCTAACTTACTATCACATCATGTGTGACTTGATATTTATGGTTTTCAATTTGGGAGAAAACTGTTTAAAAAAAACGATCACTTCATCTATGCAAAAAAATCAACAATAAAACGTTCATAAATAGAAGTGAGAGTTTCCAATGCATCAAGAGTTACACACTCATCCACCATATGAATCGTTTGCCCCGGTAAACCAAATTCAATCACTGGACAATAATCCTTAATAAATCGCGCGTCCGAAGTTCCTCCAGAAGTTGAACATTCTGGTATATTCCCTGTTATACTTTCAATAGCATTTGATAAAATTTTAACGAGTTTGTCATTTTGAGTCAAAAAAACATCCCCTAAATTTTGTACCCATTCAAGCTGATAATAGGGTAATTGATCGTAAGTGTTTTTTGTTTGCACCAAAGAAAGACGATTTTCAATTTCAGTAATAAGCGTTTCCCTTGTCCAAAGATCGTTGTAGCGTATATTAAAACGAACTATCGTCTGCGCTGGGATAACATTTACCGCAGAATTTCCGGTATCAATGGTTGTTAATTCCAAATTACTTGGTTGAAAATTCTTTGTTCCTTGATCCAAAGCAGTTTGTGTCAACGTTTGGATCAATTTACATGTTAAAGGCAATGGATTAGCTGCCCGTTCAGGAAAAGCGACATGGCCTTGTTGGCCCTTAACTGTTATAATACCAGAAATTGATCCACGACGGCCAATCTTGATCACATCACCAACCACTTTAACACTCGTTGGTTCTCCCACAAGAGCTGCAGTCCATTTTTCGCCTTTTTTTTCTGCCCATTTTAGAAGTTTTACCGTACCGTTAAGTGCGGGACCTTCTTCATCACCAGTGATCAAAAGACTTACCATTCCTTTAACAGATTGCTTCTCAAGAACACGAGCCAGCGCTGCAATAAAACAAGCGATCCCGCCCTTCATATCAACAGCACCACGTCCATATAATTTCCCCTGATCTATCACAGCTTCAAAAGGAGGATACGTCCAGCTTTCTAACGCACCTGGTGGCACCACGTCAGTGTGACCAGCAAACATAAGATGCGGACCTTCTTTACCGATTTTTGCATAAAGATTTTCAACATCTTCTGTATTTTTATCCGTAAAAATGGGACGCTCAACACGAAACCCTATCTTCTTTAAAAATTGTTCCAAAGTTGATAAAGCACCAGCTTCACGAGGAGTAACAGAAGGACAACGAACAAGCGCCTGTAATAGCTGGGTAGGATCTGTAAGAACAGGCATAAGCGCTCTTCCAATCTAAACTAAGAATTATTAAAAACTATTAAGCTGAATTACAAAAAAGATAAAGCAAAAACATTGAAGACACTCAGCAGACAAAGCAGGGGAAGACAATCGTACTGAGGCTTCAATGAACTCCTCATCATGCGATGAAGCACATACATAATGAAAAGCTTAAATAAAAAGTTCCATCAAATATCGCTTTTTTTAAGTTTTTTCATACCTCGAATCTTTATGAGTAAAAATTAATCGCATGCAGCATATAACCATTTTTCTTCAACCAAGCTTGATGAACTTTACTGCCGGGACAAAGTTTTTCACAAAGAGCCCAAAACTTTAATCCGTGATTCATTTCTACAAGGTGAGCCACTTCATGAGCAACAACATACTCAATGATTTCTTTTGGCGCCATAACAAGACGCCACGAAAAAGAGAGACGCCCAGCTGTTGAACAGGAACCCCAACGACTTTTGGTATCTTTATAGCAAACTGACTTCACTTTACGATCCACTTTATGTGCATATTTTTTTACCAACGGCATTATAATAATTTCAGCCTGTTTTTTTAAAACATCTGCAACACGCCTTGGCAAATATTCCAAGTGACCATAAACGATAATTTGTGGTTCTTGCCCCATATTACCTGCAATAATTTCAGATACTCCCCGCCCTTCTTTACGCATTATAACATGTGCAACACCCAACAAAGGAATTCTTGTCCCCTCTTTGAGATAAGAATTTTCGGAAGAAATAAATATATGAGAAAGGCGCTCTTCAAGCCAAGATCGATGTTTTTCCATAAAACACTGAACTGCACACAGGCTTATCGCCGGCGGCGTTGTCAAAAAAATCCTCCTCCCACCCGCATCAATGCGTAGTGTGAAACGGCGCGCACACTTGTGCTCTTTTATTCGTAAAGGCACTCTACGATTAGAGAAAACAAAATCCTGTTCATAAACAGCCATACACAATATCTTTTATAATAAATCAAACTGGTCTTTCTTCCGCATTGATTCTACCAATTAATGCTGTCAACACTGTTTCTAAACAATCCAAATCTTGCGGACGTGAAAATCGGTGAGTTGCATCACGAATAAGTGTTAATGTTACATCCTGCAAAGGCAAATGATCAAGTAAACCCAGTGTATGCTGATAGGGTATCTCCTGATCTTCCATTCCTTGAAGAATATGGACTGGACATTCAATATCAATGCATCCTTTCATGACGCTATTGTTTCGCCCATCTTCAATCAATGCTTTTGTGAAAGGCATCGGATCCGCATCAGCAACTGCAGGCCGTTCAATATAACCTTTTTCTTCCAAAATCTTCCATTCCGCTGGACCTAATGCTGGTTCCACCAAAGTTTGCGTAAAATCAGGAGCTGGCGCAATTAATACCATACCAGCAAGCGCCTTGTTTTTCTGCGCGAGCATCATAGCAAGCCTTAAAGCAATCCATCCCCCCATAGAGCAACCAATCAAAATTTGTGGTCCTTCACAATAAGCTTCAAAAACTGCTAAACTTTCCTTTACCCAACGCGAAATCGTTCCTTGGAAAAAATCACCTTCAGATTCTCCATGTCCAGAATAATCAAAACGTAAACAAGATAAATCATTTTTTTGAGCTAAATCATCAATCAGCACCGCTTTGCTACTCAGCATATCAGATTGATAACCAGAAAGCCAAACCAAACCAGGAGAACAACTGCCTTTACGATGACGTACAGCAAGATTCGTATCTTCAAATGAAAAAAATTGAAACAGATTATTTCGGTTCATCGCTATCTTTCCTCTCTCAAATATTTTTTACTTATAAAAGAAAAAACTCCCTCTTCCAAGCCAAGTCTCAAAGCAATAAATCAAATAATAAAACGAATTCTAGTTGTTTTTTCGCATATAAATTCTAGTTGTTTTTTCGCATATAATTGTATATTAAATAGCTCGTAGTAGATGAATCAAACTAAGGAGCATAAACCATTCGCAGACCGTTTAAAATGACACCTACCCAGAAAGATGGGCCACGTTCAAATCAGGATATTCGGGTTCCCTGCGTTCAGCTTATCAATGATGAGGGACAGAATCAAGGAATCGTTGCGACGCAAGAAGCGCTTGCTATGGCTGCAGATGTCGGGCTTGATTTGGTTGAAATTGTACCAAATGCAGAACCGCCTGTGTGTAAGATTGTTGATTTGGGCAAACTGAAATATCAAACCCAAAAGAAGGCGGCTGAGACACGTAAAAAACAAAAAGTCATCGAAATCAAAGAGATTAAGATGCGTCCAAATGTTGATGTTCATGATTATGAAGTCAAGCTTAGGGCTGTACATCGTTTTATTGGTAACGGTGATAAAGTGAAGATTACTTTACGTTTTCGTGGTCGTGAAATGGCGCACCAAGATCTTGGAATGAAGCTTCTTCAGCGCGTTAAAGAAGATACAAGTGAGATTGCTAAGATCGAATCTGAGCCAAAACTCGAAGGCCGTCAAATGATGATGGTAATAGCCCCTAAATAATTTTTCATTAAAATAGCATATAGTTGTAGTAGAGTTCGCAACTTATTTACAATAAGACTATTGTACAATATGATTTTAAGAGCACTGCATATACCCATGGGCAATTGTAGTGCTTCTTAAATTTTATGGTTAGTGTGTGCCAGATTTTCTATAGGAAGACACTTTTTTATAAAAACGCTAAACGTTTGTAATAAGGAATGCTGCAATCTTGCATAAAACAATGATAAAATATACAAGCGTTTTATGATCAAAAAACAAATTTCCTCTTTTGATAAACATCTTATCATCCGTCTTTTACGAGAAAATTTTTGTAAACATGTACGTTGGTACAGTGCAGCTATTTTTTCAATGATCATCATTTCCTGCACAACTGCAGCCAGCGCATGGATGATGCGTGATGTTGTCAATTACATTATTGATGCGCAAAATTTTAGTATGATTGTTTTGGTGTCTAGCATCATTGCTTTCATTTTTATTCTCAAAGGAATTGCAACTTTCGCCCAAATTTATTTTCTGAGTAAAGCAGGCAACAGTATCGTTGCTGAACAACAGCGAAAAATCTATGCACGCCTTATGGAACAAGGAGTTTCCTTTTACCAAAATAATACTTCATCCGATCTTCTAGTCCGTGTGACCCATAACGCCACAGCAGCCCGTAATGTCATTGATATCATTATCACAACTTTTGTACGTGATTTGCTTTCCCTCAGCGGTCTGTTACTTGTTATGTTTATTCAAAATTTTGCATTAATTAGCATTACCTTAATAATAGGCCCATTGGCTTTTTTCGGTATCCGAATGGCGTTAAAGCGCGTTCGTAACCTTGTCGAAAAAGAACTTCTTTCGCTCAGTGAAATTATCAAAATTGTGCAAGAAAGTACTATTGGTATTCGGGTCATTAAAGCTTTTTCATTAGAAGAAGTGATGAAAAAACGTATGAATAAAGCCATTTGCAATGTTGAGAAACAAGCAAACAGTATTGCAAAACTTGAAGCTATTACAAATCCGATTATGGAAACACTCGCTGGTGTCGCTATTGCCGGTATTATCTGCTTTTCTGGCTACCTTGCAAACCAACGTGCAGGCGTTCAGGGTGAATTAATGTCTTTTATTGTTGCTTTACTTCTAGCCTACGAACCTGCAAAAAGGCTAGCAAATTTACGTGTTAAAATTGAATCTGGTTTAGTCAATATTCGTACAATGTATGAAATACTCGACACTCCTCTTACAGTTATAGAGCATAAAGAAGCGAAGGATTTGGATCAAACACAAGGAGCTATTCTTTTCGAACATGTTTCTTTCGCATATACGGACGGACAGATGGTGTTGAAAGACATCAATTTAGAAATAGAACCTGGAAAAATGACAGCTTTAGTGGGACCTTCAGGTTCAGGAAAGTCAACTCTTATCAACCTCATTATGCGCCTTTATGACCCCACACAGGGACGTATATTGATCAATGGTCAAGACATCCGTCACATCACATTTCGCTCTCTTCGAAATCTTATGGCCTATGTAGGACAGGATACTTTTCTCTTTCAAGGAACTGTTAAATACAATATTAAACTTGGAAAAGAAGGTGCTAGTGACAATGACATTATAAAAGCAGCAAAAACAGCCAATGCTCACGACTTTATTATGGGATTGCCAAATGGTTATGACACACAGATAGGGGATAATGGCAGTAATCTTTCAGGTGGACAAAAACAACGACTCGCCATCGCAAGAGCAATGCTTCATGAGAGCAAAATCTTGATTCTTGATGAAGCAACAAGCGCGTTGGATTCACACACTGAAGCCCAAATTAGTGAAGCCCTTTACCATCTCACCAAGGGGCGTACAACTATTGTCATTGCCCACCGCCTTTCAACCATCGTTCGCGCTGATAAAATCGTTGTAATTAAAAATGGGCAACTGATTGAACAAGGCACCCAACAAGAACTGCTAGCAAAAGAAGATGGTTTTTATAAAAAGCTTCATAATATCCAATTCAAAAAGCAAATGTCCTAAGCGGTTGGATCTTATAAACTTTCATCCTTAATAGTCTCTTTCATAAAATAAGCCAACACTAGAATTCTTTTCATTTCCTATTGCGCCTTTAGCTTTGAGATGGCGTGAAATGTCCAAATTAATTGTTCCTTTCGTCGTCCCATCTGATCCTGCTTCAAAACCTAAGTAAACATTATTGTGTATGTAACGACCAACGCGTAAGCCCGTATTACCCTTTTCATCAACGATAACATCAAGATCATCAAGACCAATTTTAGTCCGTAAAGCATTCAACAAGGATGTATTAGCAGCACCCGCAAGTTCAGCTGCTGCTGCCGCAAGCTGAGCAATCTGAAATGGTGATAATTCGTTAAGAGAACGATTAAAAATCAAACGCGCTAAAACTTCATCCTGTGGCAAACTCGGTTGTGAAGAAAAATTAACATCAAGATTATCAATCGTTCCACTTACGGTTACAGTGACGCGAATATCACCATTATTATTATTGGTCACAAAATAAACAGTAGGATTAAGATTACCGCTAAAGCTCGCTTGTCCTTGATCGAAATTGAGACGTTGTGAAAGAATATCGAAACGCCCACGAATCATCCGAAACTCACCAACTGGATGCACATCATGCAATGGTCCCATTAAGTTAATGCGCCCTCCTAATTCGGTATCTAGACCTCGCCCACGTACAAAAAGCTGATTGTGCGCAGTAATACGCATATTTAACTTTACAACCGATGAAGATTCTTGAGAAACGCTACGGTTTTGGCTGTAGTTTTTAACATCAGCACGTTCGAGCGTTTTTTGAATTGGTTTGGTTAAATTCTTGTTTTTAATATCAAGAAATTTTGCATTTTGAAAATGATCAGGAACAAAAACTTCAGCTTTTTCAACTGTAATATCACCACCAATAACAAGATCACTCGTAAAATGACCCATCATTGTCATCTTACCTGACAACGTTGCAAGAATCATAGAACCATCATTGTAATTAGCGTGATCGAGATGAATTACCAAATCTGTTTGTAAATCATTTGTGATATGACCTGAAGCAGAAAGAGAGCCTCCACCAGATGAAGAAGCAGAAGCTTGCTCTATTGTAATACGATCGCCATTCAATTTACCTTCAATCGTTATATTGTGTAGCTCCAAATTAGTTTGCGAATCGAAAAAATGACCATTAATGACAGAAAAATTTCCGACAAACTGTGGCTGAAATAAGGCTCCATTTAGAGTAGCATTAATTTTTGCTGAGCCCATTGCATACGCTCCACGCTCAGCTAAAAATGGGTCAAAAAAACCAAGAGGCATTGTACCCTTAATGTTCAATCCAACTCCTGAACCACCAAGAGGTATAGGTCCACTTATAAAGAGATCCAATCCCGTGTATCCATTCATAGTAACGCGCTCGATATGAAATGTCGATTTTTCATAAGAACCGCGAGCAGTCATATTTATCGACGCAAGCCCTTTATGTGTTGTAACGGTTAAGTTTTGGCTAGAAAGCTCAAAATGAGCAGATGGATCTTTCAATGTTCCACCAATATCAACCTTGCCCGTTACTATTCCTCCAAGTGCTTGTTTCTCGATAAAACCATTCGCTAAATACGCAGGCAAATTTTGTAAATTGACATGTAAATCAAACTTATTTTTACCTAAAGACACAGTTCCCTGCACTTGTGCCTGCAATTCCTCACCGGTTAAATCTCCATTCAAAGTAACGATTTGATCTACTGTTTGACCTGTAGCAGAAAATACAAAAGGCATTATTTTTTTATCTTGAAGAGCAACGGTTGTCAGTCCCTCACCTTTTATATCATAGATTACAATAGGTTTTTTTAAACTGCCGCGAATCATAGCTTTGCCTGTTAAAGTACCAGCAACTCCAAGATCAGGTTTCCATAAATTGGCAACAGTGACAGGAAAAGCATTCATTGTAAGATGCAGGTTAAGGGTATCATAAAAATTACCTGCAAGTACAACCTTGCCTCCATTAACTGAAAGTCCCAATTCATTTACCACTATTCCATCTTTATCAAAAACAATCGTAGCGCGTTTGGGCAATTTTGCATGAAAATTGGATTGTTTCACATCCATGGTTTCAATCTGTATTTCTCGTTTTATGCCTCCTAGAATCTCCGCCGTAATCATACGACCAGAGAGTTGTGCATTTGTATTATCATGCAACATTGCTTGAACAGTAAAAGCTGTTTGTCCATCTTCGTCATTGGCGTGAGCCTTCAAACGATTAACCATCATAAAAGGTGTTTGAATATTCTCTGCATTGATAAAACCATCAAACTGGGTCATGCCAAAAGGATCAAATATATCAGCTTTGACTTCCAACTTTTTAATTTTATTCTTTGCAAAACTTAAACGATCAACATGAGCCTTCATATTTGCTTTTTGTCTGCCATTTTGTTCGTCAAAAACAAAATCTCCTTTTACTTTTCCACCACCTTCCTGCAAAAATAATGCAGCAAGCGTTGAAATATCGTCAGAGTCAATATGCAAAGCACCTTTCACAAAACCTTCAATTGTTTGAGAAAGATTACCTGTTATCTTCGTGCTCCCTCCTTTAATATTGATACCTTGAAGTTTTCGAAGCTGATTGGTTTCCTCAAAAGAAGCAGATACATGTAATGGTTTTTCAGCAAAAGTTCCTTCACCTTTTACAGAACCTGTTAAAGAGGTAATTGGTGATGTCTTATCTACCACTGTATTGATAATGAATGTTGTATTTTGGAGTTTCTTACCCACCAAAAAGGCTTCAGCAACATGCGCACGTGTGCTAAGGGTTATACGACTGTTTTGTCCTCTGGCAGCACTATGGATTGTAAACGCCCCACTTATTCTCGGGTCTAACATGGCAAGATCAGATATCTGAGCAAACAAGTCCATATTAGCGCTCTCACTTGAAAAGCGTCCATCAGCTTTTATGTTTGCATATTGATTTTTCAAATGCAAACGACGCAAAACTAAACCCGTCGCATTTCGAGCAACACCCCCTGAAAGAATAAGATTCCCTTTAAATAAACCATCAAAAGGTTTCACGCCTATTTTTGTATTGTTGGCCATCCCTGATAATTCAAGATCAAAAGTGCCACTCATTAAACCAATCGTTCCTTTGGCTTTAATATCTGCGCTACCAGAAGGTGATTTTTCACTCAACAAATCCAAAAGAGCGAATGTTTGTGCTTTTAAACCAAAATTACCTTTGAAAATAAAACGATCTATTTTCCCTTTTAACCAAGCAGAAAAATCCTGAGCTGTAATACTAAAATCATGAATCAAAACTGGTTTTTTAGAAACAATATCAGCATCTAAATGCACATGAACCGTTTGGTTTAAACTTTCTACCAGCACACCCTTATTCTTTGTAATCCCCTGAAGTGTTCCATTAACCTGAATACCAACATGACGAGACACTGGATCATCAAGATTTTCGCTTACCCCGCCCATATCAAAAATTGCATCACGAATATGAATATTTTGATTGCTCAAATGATGTACAACAAGTCGTCCATTCCATAATTGTTGCCCTTCGCGGCCATAATCAATGGTTAAAGCAAGATTATCGACACGCATTGGCGTTTCTGATGCTGGCAAAAGAATAGACCCTTTTTCCTTATCAGGAGCTATTTTGCCATTCACAAAAAGCCGCCGTAAAAATCCATCTGCTGTTACTTCAGCATTGGCAACAACATTCATTGCTTTTCCCTGAATAACCATATTATCAAGGTGCGTTACGCCCTCTTTTGTCGTTCTTACCTCTGCTTTCAATGTAATATCAGATTCAAAGAAGCTACGATATTGAGGAGGCATTAAAGAGCCAAGTGTGCCCTTTAGTTTAGTAGAAAGACTGTGTCCTTCTTCAACACTTGCAAGAATAACATCGCCATCTAAAATAGGATGGTGATCGGCTTCTAAATAAAGTTTGACAGCCAAATCATCAAAAGTACCATCACCTTTAATGGCAAGTTTTAATGCAGGGCACTTTTCAATTTTCAAAACATTGGCTAAAATGCCATTTTGCGGTTCATCAGCAGAAATATCAATTTTAGCTGTACGATTGCTATTGGATAGCTTTGCTAAAACAGAAAAAGAACCAGGATTATCTAAACGATGAGCCGTCATATCAGCATCAAATTCACCATTAGTTAAAGTGAGATGTCCTTTTAAAGCTACATCAGCAGATAGACCAAAAAGATCCTGTTCAAACCCTACATGCTTTGCCGTAAATGTATTGATAGAAATAGCTATAGGCAATTTTGGTAAAGAAAACTTCCTCGTCTCAAGGGAAGACATAAGAGAAGAGTTGCCCTGTGGTTTACGCAAAAACGCAATCTGTCCCAACGAAAGCTGGTTAATATCCATGCGTCCTCTGAACAATGCAAGACGGTTCCAATCCATTTTAGCATCGGTGATCTTAAGCCAAACACCTTTTTTATCACTAACAGTAATAGCATCAATTGACACTTGAGAAGACAGTGTCCCCCGCATATTATGTAAACGAACTTGGCGATTAGGTGCTGAAAGTTTACGTTCAATCAAAGAGACAAACCATGAACGATCATCCATAGTTTCACTGGAAGGTAAATTTCCTCTCTGGGCAAAAACAAAAACGCCTACAAAAAGAAAAGAAAGTCCAAATAAAACGGCCCATAAACGCACACTTTTTTTCATTAAAATGCTTGCCCTATACCTACATAAAAACCAACACGAGGATCGCCTTTCTCCCGCTTAAGAGGAAAAGCTAAATCAATACGTAAAGGACCAAGACCTGTCATATAGCGACCTCCAATGCCGGCTCCCCATTTAATTTTTTGAGAAAAATCAAAACGCGCCTTTTCCCCTACGAGACCTCCATCAAGAAAACTGACAAACCCTATCTTATCATTTAAAGAAAAACGTAATTCTGCCGAACCTTCAACAAGTGCTCGCCCACCAACAACAGCATTATTTTCTGTTTTGATACCAATATTGCGATAAGCATAACCACGAACAGATCCACCACCACCAGCAAAAAAGAGTGTATCTGAAGGTACATATGCTGCATCACTTCCAATAATAGTACCAAGCTTTGCTCGCGCTGCAAAAACAAAACGATCCTTTTCATCCAGCGTCCAATAAGAACGTCCTTCCACAGTCATTTTTGTCACAAAACTGCTAAAGCGCATTTCATAGAAAGGTTCAACAAGCGCTTCACTATAAAAGCCTTTTGTCGCATTAAACTTATTATCACGATTATCGAAAATCAAACCACTTGGTAATCCAATTGTGGTAAAATGACGGCTCCCCAAATAGACATCGCGTGAATAACCATTAGAAACTTCTACAGCAACCTGTCCCGATAGATCATTATTGAAGATATGCGTAATACCTATTTTTCCTCTGATAGCTTTTGTCGTGTAATTGTCTAAGACATCTTGCTGTACTTTTAGTTCCGTCCTGAAGTCTGTATCAGGAGTCAGTGTACCAGGCTTTATAAATGTACCTCCGAAAAGATAATCAAAATTCTTGAAATTATAAGATTGCTCCTTATTACTGCCGACACCGCTTATTTTTGTCTCAATTTTGATGCGTTCCGCATGGCCAAAAAGATTGTTATGCATCCAGTAAGCTTCAAAACCGGCACCATCTAATGTCGAATAACTGCCACCTGCGCCAAAACGACGTGGTTTACGTTCTTCTAAAACAAGCGTAAGTGGTAAACTACCATCAGAATTAATTGTATCAGCTTCACGTATATTTACAGCACGAAAAACATTAAGACGTGCAAGCCTTTCATTCGCCTTAGCTAACTTATCAGAATCGTATTTTTGGCCTAATTTTAATCCTGTCATCCATGCAATATAAGCTGAATCCACGCGTGGCTTCTTACTAACATTACGCACATTTAAAGGACCGTAATAAGCTTCTACTCCAGGATCAACGGCAATTTGCGCATCAATGAGACGTGCAGCATGATCAGCAACCACTTCACTATTAACAACTTTAGCTTTAGCATAACCTTGTCGGCGCCATCCTTCAACTGCCCATCTTTCTGCTTTAAGAATGGTTTCAGATTTAGCAACAGTCCCAACTTTATAGCCTAATTCTTCGATTGTATGCATTTTATTGGGTTTATATTTTAAGAATGGAGCAACTTGATCAATACCAGCAACACTAAAAACATATCGCGGACCAGCATCAATTGTAATAACAATATGGGATTTTGCTGGAAGTTGAGTCACGGGACTCAAATCAGCGGCTTCTAAACCATTAATCTTAATACTAATAACACCACCATAACGTCCATCAGCATAAAGAGCAGAAAGTATTGCCCGATAATCTGAACGGGCTTTAGCTAACAAACCAGAAGAACTAGATAAGGCTTTATCTTTATCAGCGACAAGAGAAGAAACAGATTTAACTATCTTAACACCTTCTAACGACGCACCCGGCGATGGAACAACATCAACTGTATAAAACTTCTCTGTACCACTAAAATTAGAAGAGGAATTTATTTTTTTTCGACCAAAAAGAGGAATACCGAAAAGCTCAAATGCTGCAAGCGGCTGCGGAAAAGCAAAAACGAAGCATAAACCTATAAATACACTGCGTATGATTCCTGATTTTAATAAAATCCCTGTCCGACATATCATCAAATCAGATACCTTTAGTACAATTACATCTTTATAAATAACATCAAAAAAAAAAGATAAACATATCTATTTGCAATATTTCATAGCTTTGCTCACATCAAATAACAGTTTTTTGCTAAATAACGTTTTCTGCTGGAGATGTATAACTCATCCTCCCCCTTCTATTCAGAAAATTGTGCATTGCTGTGCAACACAAACAGCCACTTCTTTTTTTCTAGCATATTCATTTAGCGTATTATAAATGTTTTATTTAGCCGCATATTATCGTGGTTAAATTTGCGCAAATTATCACCTATGACTGCACTACAAAAGCTTGCATACGTATATAGATCTCTCACTCCAAAAAACCATACAGACATTTCTTGATTTTTATGCGCAGATATGATTGTTTCTTCCAAGTCAAAAGGGGGGGGCAAACTGATGATCGCACGTATTACAACTGTTGCTTTTCGCGGTCTAGAAGCAGTACCTGTTGATGTACAGGTTATGATTTCTTCTGGTAAAATAGGGATGGCTATTGTTGGATTGCCAGATAAGGCGATCGCAGAAAGCCGTGAACGCGTGCAAGCAGCTCTCCATGCTTGTGGGCTTTCTATGCCTAACAAACGAGTTACCATTAATCTTGCGCCAGCGGATTTACCTAAAGAAGGATCACATTATGATTTGCCAATTGCCGTCGGCTTAATGCTTGCTATGGGAATTCTTCCTCCTGATGTAGCGCAAGATTACATCATTTTAGGAGAATTATCGCTGGATGGGTCACTTACAGCTGTCAATGGTGTTTTACCAGCCACAATGACAGCTTTATCACTTGATAAAGGGCTTATTTGTCCCCACCCATGCGGACCTGAAGCGGCATGGGCAAACGCAGAAATGAACATTCTCGCGCCTGAAACTCTTCTCACCATGGTCAATCATTTTAAAGGAACACAAATACAAAAACGCCCGCAACCACGCCAATATACAATCCAGACTGAACTTCCAGATCTTTGCGAAATTAAAGGACAAAAAACCGCCAAACGTGCATTAGAAGTTTGTGCAGCTGGGCGACATAACCTTTTGTTTGTAGGTCCTCCTGGTGCAGGAAAGTCTATGTTAGCTCAACGCTTACCTTCCATTTTGCCGCCTCTTGATAGCCGTGAGCTCTTAGATGTTTCTCTCATTGCTTCTATTACAGGAGAAACAGTCCATAATACCATTTCACTCCACTGCCCCTTTCGTGCCCCGCATCATTCTGCTTCCATGGCAGCAATGATCGGTGGTGGACTTAAAGCACGACCAGGAGAAGTCTCACTTGCACATAATGGCGTTTTATTTCTTGACGAGTTGCCTGAATTTTCTCCACAAGTTCTCGATTCTCTTCGTCAACCTTTAGAGAGCGGAGAATGTGTTATCGCCCGCGCTAACCATCATATTAGTTACCCTGCCCGTATCCAGCTCATTGCCGCAATGAACCCTTGTCGATGTGGTATGGCAGGCGAAAAAGGCCATGTTTGCGCAAAAGGAATACGCTGTCAAATTGACTATCAATCTCGTATTTCTGGTCCTCTGCTCGACCGAATTGATTTACGCATTGATGTTCCTGCTTTAACAGCTATGGACCTTATGCAACCAGAACAATCAGAAAAAAGTTGTGACGTTGCAAAACGCGTCGCGCGGTGTCGTGCAATTCAAGCCAAACGTTTTACAGCATTGGGTCTTGATCAGATTCGCACTAACGGTGATTGCCCTGCCAAAATCATCGAACAAATTGCTATTCCTGATCAAAACGCTGCTAAACTCTTACGGGATGTGAGTAAAAAGATGTACCTTTCTGCACGTGCCTATCACCGCATTCTCAAAGTTGCACGCACCATTGCTGATCTGGAAGAATCAGAGCATCTTTTACGCCATCATCTCGCAGAAGCTATTTCCTATCGACTGGGTACTGAACAATTAGCAGCTCTCTCTTAAGAAAAATATTCATCAATAAAAACTAATCGGAAAATAACGCAGATAAAGCTCTGTAAGCTTGCCATCATTTTCTAGAGATTTCAGAGCATAATTGAGTGCACTAATCAATTTTTCGTTCCTTTTTGCAACAGCAAGCCGCATTCCTTGACCCAATAACTGTGGAGCAATATAAGCACCCCCAATAAAATGGCAACAATCAAAAGATTTTGGATCATTTAGCCATAATGATAAAGCAAACCCATCATCAAAAATAAGATCAATTTTATGATCCTGTAGCGCTTTATAGAGCTCTGTTCTATTCTTAAATCCCTGCCCTTTAGCTTCAGGAAAATAACTATGAAACAGCTTTTCGTGAACACTTTCGAACAAAAATCCACTGTTTAAATGTGTAAGCTTTTTACTTATTGGCTCATCAAAATTCATAGGACGAGAAGCAACAAACCGGGCAGGAAAACGTAGATAAGTCTTTGTAAAAAGAAGATTTTGATGCGTTTTAATGGTTTCTTTTAAACCAGCGATTATCACTTCTGCGCCACCATTTTTAACACAATCTACGAGCTCTTCCCAAGGAAGCACTTCCACTTCACAAAATTTCTCTAGATTTAATTTTGAACAAATAGCACGCAATAAATCGATATTATAGCCTGCAAGGCGTCCTGTTTTGTCAAGAAAGTTAAAAGGAGGGTAATCAAAAGTTGTTACAAAACGCAAACGGATTATAGTCGTTGTATCAGGTCGTAGCAAATGTTCATGCGAATCAAAAAAAGAGGGCAGTCTCAAAGCTGTTTCAGCCTTTGCAAGGAATGGAAAGAGCATTTTCCACACTATAAAGAAGATTCTCATAAGAGCCCTTAACACATCTATAGGTTTATTCATTTTCAAAATTTTTCCCCCTCCATGCTTTTTCAAAGCCAAAATGCAACTTGCTCAGTTGCAATATTATTTAATGCACTTAACTGAAAAATCTGGTATTTTAATAAATTAAAGGCTGATATTTTTTTATTTTTAAAAAACTGAACAGTTTTCATATATGCTTCAGAATATAGCGACAATGTCCAAATTTTGGCACAAACCTTCTCAAATTAAATAAATGCACAAAAGAAAGACATTCTGGAAGAAAGTGTTTTTTAGTATAAATGTAAAACATAAAGACTTCTGTATGATCGTCAGCTTTATTTTCTCCTAAATATCGCCACTGAATCAAAAAAATTTCTTGTATCTTGCTTCTGAACAAACGAAAAATCCGTTCTCTAAACAATACATTCTGATTTTTCTGCTCGCATAAGCTACAAACCGTACATACTTTGAACGTCATTCTATAATTTTACCCAAATCCTCCACTTACCAATACCGAATGCCGTAAAAACACGTTATCCATTTTAGGCATTATGTTAAGAATAAGCAAAATGAACGACATATTTTTATCTAGTCAATCATTATATATCGGACAAAAAGAATGTTCATTAAGGGTTGGTTTGATTAGCTTGCAATATGCTCTTATTCATCACCATAAAAGAAACGATAACATCTCATTCTTCGCATAAACAAAAAATCCAAATGACTATTTTTTCTATCAAAAATTAATATTCCATAGAAATCACCTTTATTAAATTGCACGCATTATTTTACATTCAAAACGCAATTTACAGTACAACATCATTTACATATGCAAAAATCATTCTCTTTCTCTTAATGTATTAACAGATGTTGAATATAGAAATGATATACGGTAAATGTTTAATGTGGTTATTCCATAAATAACTGGCCAAAACATTAAGCTTAGAAAATGCTGATGAAATATCGCAATTTGAATACAGAAATGGATTAACTTATGAGTGATGAAATAACCTCACCAGTGTATAGTGACGAATATGATGCCTCTTCCATCAAAGTTCTTAAAGGTCTTGACGCTGTACGCAAACGTCCTGGCATGTATATCGGCGATACAGATGATGGTTCAGGTTTGCACCATATGGTCTATGAAGTTGTAGACAATGCTATTGATGAAGCTTTAGCAGGCCATGCCACGCTTGTGAATGTCACACTTCATGCTGATGGATCTTGCTCTGTTCGTGATAATGGACGCGGAATTCCAACAGATATTCACCCAACAGAGGGTATTTCAGCAGCTGAAGTTATCATGACACAGCTTCACGCAGGCGGAAAATTTGATCAAAATTCTTATAAAGTTTCAGGTGGATTACATGGTGTTGGTGTCTCTGTTGTTAATGCATTATCGGTTTGGCTAAAACTGCAAATCAAACGCAATGGTAAAATCCATGAAATGTCATTTACTCATGGAGTTGCCGACTCCCCGCTAAAAATCATTGGTGATTGCGATGCTGAAAGTGGAACAGAAATCAGGTTTTTACCAAGCTCTGAAACCTTTACTATGGTTGAATTTGATTTTGAAACCTTGGAACGCCGCTTGCGGGAACTCGCTTTTTTAAATTCTGGCGTCTATATTCTTCTTGTTGACGAACGTCATGCTGACATTAAATCCGTCGAATTGCACTATGAAGGTGGACTAATTGAATTCGTCAAATATATTGACCAATCGAAAAAAGCGCTGCTAAATAATCCTATTTACATTGCAAGTGAAAAAGACGGGATGAGCGTCGATGTTGCTTTATGGTGGAATGATTCCTACCATGAAAAGGTATTGTGTTTTACCAACAATATCCCTCAACGTGATGGTGGAACTCATTTAATAGGTTTTCGTAGTGCTCTAACACGCCAAATTAATGGCTATGCTGAATCTTCCGGTATTGCAAAAAAGGAAAAAGTTAACCTGACTGGTGATGATTGCCGTGAAGGTTTAACCGCTATTCTTTCAGTCAAAGTTCCTGATCCCAAATTTTCTTCGCAAACAAAAGACAAATTGGTTTCCTCTGAAGTACGCCCTATTGTTGAAAATTTGGTGAATGAAGGGCTTTCGGTATGGCTGGAAGAGCATCCCAATGAAGCGAAGTTGCTTATTAGCAAAGTTGTGGAAGCTGCGACAGCACGTGAAGCAGCACGTAAAGCGCGTGAACTCACAAGACGAAAAGGAGCGCTTGATATCACTTCTCTGCCCGGAAAACTTGCCGATTGCCAAGAACGTGATCCAGCGAAATCTGAAATTTTTATTGTTGAAGGAGATTCAGCTGGTGGTTCCGCAAAAAGTGGACGTTCACGTCAAAATCAAGCGATTTTACCCCTACGTGGTAAAATTCTCAATGTTGAACGCGCTCGCTTCGACCGCATGCTCTCATCTGATATGATTGGAACACTTATCACCGCTCTAGGAACTTCCATTGGTAAGGACGAATTTTCACCAGATAAATTACGTTATCATAAAATTATCATTATGACAGATGCGGACGTTGATGGTGCACATATTCGCACCTTGCTCCTTACCTTCTTTTTTAGGCAAATGCCCGAATTGATTGAGCGTGGACATCTTTATATAGCTCAACCACCCCTCTACAAAGTAGCACGAGGTAAGTCTTTCCAGTATATTAAAAATGAAGCAGCATTCGAAGAATTTTTGATTGATACTGGACTAGAAGAAACAACATTAGAACTATCAACAGGAGAAGTTCGTGCAGGTGCTGATTTGCGCCAACTCGTTGAAGACGCTCGTGTGTTACGTCAACTTTTGAATGGTCTTCATACCCGCTATAATCGCAATATTGTTGAGCAAGCAGCAATTGTTGGAGCTTTTAATCTTGAAACCTTTGCAACACCAGAAAAAGCTCAAAAAACAGCCGATAATGTGGCACGTCGTCTTGACTTAATTGCCGATGATATGGAGCGTGGTTGGAGTGGTCATTATACATCGGAAGGAAGTTTATGTTTTGAACGTATTTTACGCGGGGTCAAAGATATCATTACCCTCGATGCAGGGCTTATAAATTCAGCTGACGCACGTCAAATTGATCGCATTTCCCAAAATTTCATAGAAATATATAGTCCTCCCCCCCTCCTGCATCGCAAGGATAAATCAGAGCGCATTTTGGGACCTATGAGTCTCTTAGAAAGCATTTTTACAAATGGTAAAAAAGGCATCACTCTACAACGTTATAAAGGTCTTGGAGAAATGAATGCTGAACAACTTTGGGAAACAACCCTTAATCCTGATGCGCGCGCACTTTTACAAGTTAAAATCAATGATGCAACCGATGCAGATTCTCTCTTTTCCCGTTTAATGGGTGATGAAGTCGAACCGCGTCGGGCTTTTATTCAAGACAATGCCTTAAGCGTTGCTAATCTTGATATCTAAAAGCGCTCTTTTGTTTCTAGCTTTATACAATGTCGCGATTTTACACGTTGTTTTTTCGTATTTGAAAAATTTTTCCTATGCTTCATTTACGATAAAAGAAAAATAAGGAAGGTCATGCACATGACAGCTGAAACAGAACGCGTAGGAATTAAAGGAGGCATGGAGCATTCTTTTGGCTTTAAAAAAATTGATGAAGCGCAAAAACAATCTATGGTTGATGGTGTGTTTCACTCTGTCGCTGAAAACTATGACAAGATGAATGATATCTTATCACTTGGGTTACACCGTGCATGGAAAAACTCCATGGTTGCATGGCTCTCTCCACCAAGGCGTTCTAATTGGAAAGTTCTTGATGTGGCTGGTGGTACCGGTGATATCGCCTTTCGCATTCTTAATGCTTCACGCCGACAAGCGCATGCTACAGTACTTGATATTAACGGCTCAATGCTCAGTGTCGGCAAAAAGCGTGCACAAAAAAATGGTCTTGCCCCTCTCATTAATTTCGTTGAAGCCAATGCAGAACATCTCCCTTTCGAAGATCAAAGCTTTGATGCTTATACAATTGCCTTTGGAATCCGCAATGTACCGCATATTGATCTAGCTCTTAGGGAGGCTTTTCGTGTTTTAAAACCGGGTGGACGTTTCTTAAGTTTGGAATTTTCAAATGTCGAGATGCCTCTGCTTAACAAAATTTATGACCTTTGGTCTTTCCATGCTATCCCTAAGCTTGGTCAACTCATTGCAAATGATGGCGATGCTTATCGCTATTTGGTTGAATCCATTCGTAAATTTCCTAAGCAAGATGATTTTGCTCATATGATCAATCATGCAGGTTTTTCGCGGGTATCATACCGCAACCTCACGGGCGCAATCGCAGCACTACATTCAGGCTGGAAGATTTAAAAATGGTGCAAATTTCTACTTACTTTCAATTGATGCGCGCAGGATGGGTTTTAGCACGTGAAGGCGTTTTGAGTGCTTTGCCTCATGACGATCTTAAAGGATTTCCAGCATTATGTTATCGTATAGCAAGTATGTTAGCACGACGAAAAACGAAAAAAAAACGGAGATCTGAGAATATTTCGTATGCTATTAATAGGCTCGGCCCTTCTTACATAAAACTTGGTCAATTTCTTGCTACCAGACCTGATATTGTTGGACGTGATATTGCGGAGGATCTGGCACAACTACAAGATCGTGTCCAAACATTCTCTTATACCGATGCAATTATCCAAATTGAAAGTTCTCTTGGCCGATCCATCAATGACTTATTCCTAGACTTTTATCCATCTATTGCCGCTGCCTCTATTGCTCAAGTTCATCCAGCTGAATACTATGACAAAGAAGGCCATAAAAAAAAATGCGCTGTTAAAGTTATTCGTCCTAATATCAGAACACGTTTTGCTAAAGATCTTAGAGGCTTCTATCTCATTGCCCATCTACAAGAACGATACATTCCTGCTTCTCGACGCCTTCGTCCTGTTTGTGTCGTAGACACTTTAGCACAAACCACACGTATTGAAATGGATTTACGGTTAGAAGCGGCCGCAATATCAGAAATGGCTGAAAATATTCAACATGATCTAGGTTTTCGCGTACCCCAAGTCGATTGGGAACGAACAGGACGCAATGTTTTAACAATGGAATGGATCGATGGCATACGAATATCTGACATTTGCGCACTCAAAGAAGCTGGTTTTGATTTAAAAGCTTTAGCAATCACACTTATCCAATCCTTTCTTCGCCATACACTACGTGATGGTTTCTTTCATGCCGATATGCATCCTGGTAATCTATTTGTAGACTCAGAAGGATGTATTGTTGCTGTTGATTTAGGAATTACGGGACGGCTTGGCAAAAAAGAAAAGCATTTCCTTGCTGAAATCCTTTACGGTTTTATTACCCGTGATTACCATCGAGTAGCGCGTGCTCATTTTGAGGCAGGATATGTGCCTTCATACCACAACATTGAAAGCTTTGCTCAAGCCAATCGCGCTATTGGTGAACCGATTCATGGACAATCAGCGCAAAGTATTTCCATGGCTAAGTTGCTCACATTGCTGTTTGAAGTCACCGAATTATTTGATATGCAAACGCGACCTGAACTTTTATTATTACAAAAAACTATGGTTGTCGTGGAAGGTGTTGCACGCACATTAGACCCAGATTTTAATATGTGGAAAGCCTCTGAACCAGTTGTTAAAGAATGGATTGGCAAAAATTTAGGACCCGTGGGAATTGCAAAAGACTTCAGTGAGGGAGGGCAAGCACTCCTTTCGCTAGCACGTAAAACACCACAACTGATACAAAATTTTCAACGTATGGAAGAAGATCTCAATCAAATGGTAAAAACAGGATTTAATCTTTCTCCTGCTAGCCTCAAACAACTTGCTGTTGAGCAAAGTCGCACTAACCGCTATGGCCGTTATAGCCTCTTCATCATTGCATTTTGTTGTATTTGCCTTACTTTTTACTTTTTTTATCTTTTCTAATCTACTCAATATGCTAAAACATAGCGATTATGAAATCATTGAAATCGCTTTATTTCTTGGATATATTTTATGGCAAGTATTACCATTCGTAATCTTTCACCTGAAGCTAAAGAATCTTTGCGTATACGCGCCGCGCAAAATGGGATTTCTATGGAAGAAGAAGCCCGCCGTCTTTTAAGCAACTCTGCTATTCCAGCCATAATCCCCTCTCAACCAAGCTCTATCGAAATGAAATCATTGAAATCAAAGTCACTCCTTCTTATTATTGGTGGTAGCATTGCAGCCTATAAATCGCTTGATCTCATTCGCCGTTTGCAAGAACGGGGAGCACGCTTGAATATTGTCATGACAAAAGCAGCGCAAAAATTTATTACTCCTTTAGCAGCTGAAGCGCTCAGTGGTCGTACTGTGTATAGTGATTTATTCTCACGTGAAGAAGAACATGATATTGGCCATATCCGGCTAGCACGTGATGCTGATTTGATTATTTTAGCACCGGCCACAGCCAATCGTATTGCAAAAATAGCCAACGGCATAGGAGATGATCTGGCCGATTGTGTGCTTTTAGCAGCACGCTGTCCTGTTTTGATTGCACCAGCCATGAATCCAGCGATGTGGGCACATCGAGCAACTGTTCGCAATATCGCGCAACTACGCGCAGATGGTATTCATATAATTGGACCAGAAATCGGCAAAATGGCTGAGCGTGATGAAACTGGCTGTGGACGCATGAGTGACCCCTTAACCATTGTAGCCGCGGTAGAAACGCTTTTACGTGTACAAGAAAGACCACTTTCTGGTCGTCATTTCATTGTTACCTCTGGTCCGACCCATGAACCAATTGATCCAGTGCGTTATCTTGCTAATCGCTCTTCAGGTAAACAAGGCCATGCCATTGCAACGACTTTAGCCAATTTAGGTGCAAAAGTGACGCTTATTTGTGGACCTGTTGATCTTGCCGATCCACAAGAGGTGAAAACTATTCATGTTGAGACAGCATGTCAGATGTTACAAGCCGTTCAAGCAGCTTTACCCGCCGATGGCGCACTTTTTGTTGCCGCTGTTTGCGACTGGCGCAGCAAAACGCAATCTTCACACAAAATTAAAAAGCATGCTCATCAAACACCACCATCCTTGCAAATGGTCGAAAATCCTGACATTTTGGCAACAATTGGCCATGCTTCAAACCGCCCACCACTCGTGATTGGCTTTGCTGCTGAAACCTGTGACGTCATTACCAATGCACAAAAAAAATGTATCGAAAAAGGAGCAGATTTTATTCTTGCTAATAACATTTCTCTTCCTGATGGCACAAATGTTATGGGTGCTGATACGAATCAAGTGTGTCTTGTTAGCAAAGAAAGCATTGAACAATGGCCACACATGACAAAACAACAAATAGCTGAAAAATTGGCAAATATTGTTGTGTCATTTTTCTCATACACTGCTTTTCCTAATTAAATTAAATAATAGCACTTGATGTATGAAATTAAAAAAATAATGCGCTCTCTTCCAAAAATCGGTTATGTATATAGCTATAAAGGAAACTCGTAAATTTTACCTTATTTGTAAAACAATATCAGTTTTCCATCCTTAATGCCTTAATCGATCAAAATCATTTAGCTTGTAAAACGAAAAAATAGACATTCTATATTCTTTAAATTTATCCTCTTGTTTTCTCATTTTATTTTCTTAATCTATTATCTATGATTTTTACTGCTGCATATCGTGCTCTACAACGCCTCTTAACTCCCCAGTATCGCACCATAATATTGAAAGCATTGGGACTTACTTTTATTTTGCTTTTCATTATATGGTTATTTATACGTGAACTTTTTATGACTTATTTTGGGCTTTGGATTGCTCATTTTCTTCCTGATTTATCAGATTGGGCAGGATTATTAGAATTAAGTATACTTATCATTTTTAATTTAGGTTTAGCTTTAGTTATGGCTTTTCTAATTGCCCCAATCACAGCCATGATCGGAAGCTTTTTTATTGATTCGGCTGCTGAAATTATTGAAAAAGAAGATTATCCGAGCGAACCTATTGGGCACGCATTGTCATTTGGACGTTCACTTATTCTTTCTTTAAAATTCTTTATTTTAAGCCTTCTCGGTAATGTACTCGCTTTTATTTTGTTTTTCGTGCCAGGTATCAATTTGATTGCCTTTTATGTTATTAATGGATATTTATTCGGCCGTGAGTACTTTGTATTTACTGCTTACCGTTTTCGGTCTAAACAAGAAGCTCATGCTTTTCTACATGTTCACGCCATAACGGTTTTTGGGGCAGGATTGTTGATAGCGTTTTTTGTTTCAATTCCTCTTCTTAATCTAACAACACCACTTTTCGCAGCCGCACTTATGACACACTTATATAAAATGCTTTCCCAAAAAGGCATCACACGCATCAAACCCAAATAAAGGCATTCTTTTACCTAAAAATTAGCAAAATGCATGAATAAAAACGAACATAAAAAACGTTTGATCCTTTAAAAAATCGCGTTACTTTTTCATCATCAGGTAAAATTCTTGCTCCTGTGCAAGCATTTTGCTAACATAATATTATCGCATGCATTGTTTTTATGGACTATTTATCCTTATTGATGTTTATAATTATAAGGCTTTTTTGTTTCAGGTTTGCAATACTGACATTAATGGTTTGCTGAATGTTTATTTTTCATCAGCAACAAATGAGAAGCTTGCAACCAGCACAAACAATGGAATTTAATATCAAAGCAAAAGAGTAAATAATGGAAGTTATTAAAACTTCTAACAGATTTTTTATAAGGAAATACTTTTATTTAAACTACCGCTGTAACATTGAAAAAATAAAAAATTAAAGGATAATGGGGTTAAAAGCTGTACGCATATAGATAAAAGTATTAAATGGGTCTGTTTATTAACTGGAAAAGCGAGTCTGTCTATTCAGTCCTATATTCCCTCGAATCGCGCAAAAAGTGTATAATTTCTAAAGAGAGGCTACAAAGATGAACTGGATTACAAATTATGTTCGTCCTAAAATCAATTCCATACTGGGACGCCGTGAAATTCCAGAAAATCTATGGATTAAAGATCCCACCACTGGTGAAATGGTGTTCCATAAAGATTTAGAAGTTAACCAATATGTAATCCCCACTTCTGGTTATCATATGCGCATCAGCGCCAAAAATCGTCTCCTGCATTTTTTTGATAATGGTGTTTATACGCCTCTTGAAAATCCAAAAGTTGTAACCGACCCTTTAAAATTTCGCGATGAAAAACGTTACATTGATCGGTTAAAAGATTATCGTTCCAAACTTGGTGTTGATGACAATATTTTAAGCGCACGAGGTACTATTGAAGGTTTACCGATTATAGCTACTGTTCAAGATTTCGCTTTTATGGGTGGATCACTTGGGATGGCTTCGGGAGAAGCTATCATCAAAGCTTTTCATACTGCCATTGCTGACAAATGCCCTTTAGTTCTTTTTGCCGCTTCTGGCGGAGCACGCATGCAAGAAGGAACACTCTCATTGATGCAGATGCCTCGTACAACCGTAGCAATTGAAATGCTGAAAGAAGCAAAACTTCCTTATATTGTGGTTCTAACCAATCCTACTACCGGTGGCGTTACTGCTTCTTACGCTATGCTTGGTGATATCCATATTGCCGAACCTGGTGCCATGATTGGTTTTGCAGGACCACGTGTGATTCAACAAACCATACGTGAAACCTTACCAGAAGGTTTTCAAAGCAGTGAATATCTGCTCGAACATGGCATGGTTGATATGGTTGTATCGCGTTTAAAAATGAAAGCTACCATTGCACGACTTTTACGTTTGATGATGAAATATCCTGCAGCTGTTAATCCTTCCAATCCATCGCAAACAAATTCTCAAGCATCGCTTTCTAACACAGAAGCTGCCTAAACTCATGAAAAAAAATCAAGTGCAAAGGATGGTAGATGATTTACTGAAAAACTATCCAAAAAAATTTGATCTTTCTTTAGAGCGTATTTCTCGTCTTTTGGGACATCTTGATAATCCCCACTTAAAACTTGCGCCTGTTATTCATATTGCTGGAACAAATGGCAAAGGATCTGCTTCAGCCATTTGTCGCGCTCTTTTAGAAAGTGCAGGCTACCGGGTTCATGTCTATAGTTCACCTCATTTGGTGAACTGGAATGAACGGTGTCGACTAGGTAAAATAGGAGGCGGTCAACTTGTCACAGAGAGCCAATTGGCTGAAATAATTCACGAAATCATAAAAGTAAATCGTCAAGAGCTGATTACTATTTTTGAAATTTTTACAGCAGCTGCCTTTATGTTGTTTAGCACACATCCAGCTGATGTAGTGATTCTAGAAGTTGGATTAGGAGGACGTTTTGATGCTACAAATGTGATTAACAAGCCAGCTGTATCTCTCATTATGCCTATTGACTATGATCATGAGATTTTTCTTGGAAGCACAATTGCACAAATCGCTTTTCAAAAAGGTGGAATTATCAAACCAGCAGTTCCTGTAGTCATTGGTAAGCAAGATCATGATGAAACCCTTTCTATTTTAACGTCTATTGCTGATAAAAATAAAGCACCTTATTCCCTATTTGACCAAGATTATCAAAGCTATACAGAATATGGACATATGGTATTTCAAAACAATCAAGGTCTTATGGATCTTCCACTTCCTAACCTTATTGGGGCTCATCAAATTGCTAATGCCGGAGCCTCTCTTGAAGCAATTCATCAAGCAGGGTTTCAACTTTCAGAAAAAACGATAAGCCATGCCCTGCAAAATATTTACTGGCCAGCACGGATGCAACATCTCACCCATGGAAACTTAGTTGATCAACTGTCTCCTAATATTGATCTATGGCTGGATGGTGGACACAACCCGGCCGCTGGAAAAGTAATTGCAACAGAACTTGCTCAATGGAAAAAAAAATCAAACCGCCCTATTATTATGATTGCTGGCATGATCAACACCAAGGATACTGTCGGTTACTTTCGGCCTCTCGCAAACCTTGTAGATAAAGTCTATACGATCCCATTGAGTGACAATAACGCAAGTATTTGTCCAACAATTTTAGCTGAATCAGCGCGAAAAGTAGGAATTCTTGCTAGCCCTCAAGCTCATCTACAAGATGCTTTACAGAAAATTCACTCAGAACATAGAGAAGCTATCGTCCTTATTAGTGGTTCCCTTTACCTTGCCGGTGATATTTTACGTGACAATAAAACACCACCATGTTAGGGATTGCTTATTCATAAAGTTTTAAAAGATAGAACTTCTAGTCATGCAGCTTGATTGTGCACTTTATCAAAATCCTAAACTTATTACTGTTTTCGGCGGCTCTGGTTTCGTGGGGCGGCATGTCGTTGAGGCTTTAACTAAGCGAGGTTACCGCGTTCGCATCGCTGTTCGCTATCCACAAAAAGCCTATTACATGCTACAAATAGGAGAAGTGGGACAAACCCAAATGCTCAAAACTGATATCAAGCATCGTGCCTCTGTTGCACGCGCGTTGCTTGGTGCAGATGGTGCTGTGTTTCTTGCTGGTAGCTTAACACAAGCAAATCAATCGAATTTTCAAAAGATACAAACTGACGGTGCACAAAATGTTTCTGAATTAGCAGCTGAAGCGGGTATTCCACTCATTTATATGTCCGCACTTGTAGCTAATCAAAACGCTTCTTTTCTTTATGCACGTGTTAAATCTATGAGTGAGAAAATTATTCAGGACAAGCATCCTCAAGCAATTATTATGCGCCCATCCGTTATCTTCGGGCCAGAGGATTGTTTTTTTAATACCCTAGCAAATCTATCGTGTTTTTTACCGATTATACCCCTTTTTGGAGGAGGACAAAGCAAATTGCAGCCCGTCTATGTTGGTGACATCGCTGAATTTGTTGTGCGTGCTTTAGAAGGACAAGTTATCTCTGGAAAAAGTTATGATCTTGGTGGTCCACAGATTATCACATTTCAAAATGTTCTTGAAAACATATTGAAAATCATTCACCGTAAAAAAATATTTGTCTCTATGCCTCTTTCTGCAGGGCTGTTGATCGGAAGTTTTTTGGGAGCTATCGGTAAATTCCCTCTCATGCCAACATTGATAACAGCCGATCAAATACGCTTCCTGCAAATGGATAACATTATTTCTCAAGAAGCTATAGAAAATGGATATACTTTAGAAGGAGCAGGTATTACCCCCAAAGCAATGGCTGCACTCTTGCCAAGTTATCTATGGCGATTTCGTCCACAAGGTCAATTTTCCCAAAATTTACCAGCCTAACACATGCTCTCAAAAGACTTAGTCAAAATATTGATTTATAGTAGTGCTTTATTTTTACCCATATTGAGAAATTAGAGTACCGAATATAATTCTATATTCTCATTTCAAGTCCTTGAATTTAACATCATTAAAAACTTTTATTTTCACATCACAACAAGAAACAACGTGTGAACACAAATCGTTTAAAAAAGGAATCGCTATATCTCTTATGAACCATCTTAATGCAAAAGCAGGTGCAATATTGGGAACTAGAGAAAATAATAATGGTTCTGGTTGGAATAATGGTTCTGGTTGGTACCTTTATAAGCGTAAAGATGATGGCGGTATCCAATGATCTTGCTTTCGTACCATTCATGGGTAGCATTCATGGGCAGCGCCAGAAAATGCCAATGACGAGCAAAGTGAAATGTTCCTTGAAACAAATAGTGAATGACAGCACGATAGTATACTACTCTTGGTAGCACATATCTCTTGTGACTAAATTTTTCTAATTTACAAAAAGAAAAAAGTAAAAGTAGATGTATTAATGAAATTTATATATTTGCGCTTTTTTTCAGAAGACAGAATTTCATAACAAATTCTCTTTGTAATTTTACCCTTCTCTCAGTTCAAAAACTAACAAACGCAGATAAGATTTGTTCGCACAATAGAGTTTTTATAAGCCTCCCTATACCCTGTCAATAACATCACTACCCATTAGCAAATACATGCCTTTTGCACAAATTTATAGAAACTTCAAAAAAATTTTTTCACAGAGAGAAGTTTTTCTATTGGCTTGCATTTTTTTTTAATTTCTCCTACCGTCTCGAAGAAATTAATTTTGAAGGAATAAAGAATGGCAGCCCAAGATTATGTTGTCAAAGATATTGCACTTGCTGCTTATGGTCGTAAAGAACTTGATATTGCCGAAACCGAAATGCCTGGTTTGATGGCTTGTCGTGAGGAATTTTCTTCCAGTCAACCTTTGCGGGGAGCACGTATTTCCGGTTCATTGCATATGACCATTCAGACAGCCGTTTTGATTGAAACACTGAAAACACTCGGTGCCGATGTACGGTGGAGTTCTAGCAATATTTTTTCTACGCAAGATCATGCAGCAGCAGCTATTGCAGCCACTGGTACTGCTGTTTTTGCGGTTAAGGGTGAAACACTTGAAGAATATTGGACTTATATAGATGCCATTTTCCAATGGCCTGATGGCAATCCTTCCAATCTTATCTTAGATGATGGAGCTGATGCCACAAATTATATTTTAACGGGCAGCCGTGCAGAAATAGATAAGGATATTCTCTCTCATCCCAAGACAGAAGAAGAGACATTTTTTTTCAAACAAATTCAAAAGCGTATGGATGCTACACCAGGATTTTTCACACGCCAGCGTGCAGCAATCAAAGGTGTGAGCGAAGAAACCACAACGGGCGTACACCGTCTTCATCAACTACAAAAAGAAAAGCTTCTGCCTTTTCCTGCTATCAATGTCAATGATAGTGTCACGAAATCAAAATTTGATAATAAATATGGATGTAGAGAATCATTAGTAGACGGTATCCGACGCGGGACAGACGTAATGATAGCTGGGAAAACTGCCATTGTCTGCGGTTATGGTGATGTAGGTAAAGGTTCAGCAGCATCTCTTTCAGGCGCTGGGGCTCGTGTTAAAGTGACAGAAATTGACCCAATTTGCGCTCTTCAAGCAGCTATGGACGGCTATGAAGTGGTGACTTTAGATGATGCTGCCTCCAGTGCTGATATTATCATAACAACAACAGGCAATAGAGATGTTGTCCGCTTAGACCATATGCGTCAAGTTAAAGATATGTGTATTCTTGGAAATATTGGCCACTTTGATAATGAAATAGAAGTATCAGCCCTTAGAAATTTGCCATGGACGAATATTAAACCACAAGTCGATATGATCACTTTTCCCGATGGAAAACGCATAATTTTGCTCTCTGAAGGTCGTTTGCTAAATCTCGGTAATGCTACAGGTCATCCATCTTTTGTCATGTCAGCTTCATTTACCAATCAAGTTTTAGCGCAAATTGAACTCTTTACCCGTTCAGAGCACTATAAAAATGAAGTGACTGTCTTGCCCAAACATCTTGATGAAAAAGTTGCACGTCTTCACCTTGATCGACTAGGAATAAAATTAAGCGTTTTATCAGAAGAACAAGCTGCCTATATTGGAGTCACACCACAAGGACCTTATAAACCAGATCATTATCGTTACTAAATGTTTCCTTGGGTTAAAAGAAAAAGGAAAACGCATCGTGCCCAGCTTTGGTGATTATGACCCCAAAGAAAAAACTCAAAAAATAATCCGAATCTGCAGCGAGATTTTTTGTCTTGTTTTCCTTTTCTCTCCAACATGCGCTATTGCGCAGTCATTGGAAACACATCTCCCTTTCGACTTCACTTTACCAGATGGTCCATGGCTCCTTTTAGCGCTCTGTGGAGGAGTTTCTTGTGCTTCACTTCTCATTTGCATGGCAGTTATTATGCGTGCAAAAAAAGCTTCATGGGAGCCTTTGAAGAGAATTCAAGCAGACTTTTCTGAAAAACTTCAATATTATGAATGGCTTCTAGAAGAAACTGGACAATATCTTCTTATTTGGGAAAATCCAACGACTTTACCACGTATGGTAGGCAATATTCCTGCATTGCAAAAAGTGGGAATTCACCAAGAAAACTTTCAGCGTTTTGAGCTTTGGCTTGAAGAAACCTCTCTGCGAGAACTTGACTATGCACTCACACAATTGCTTTACAAGTCTCACCCTTTTGACCTCTCTATCACCACCAATAACAATATATTGTTGCAAGTTACAGGTGTAATCGCAGGAACAGTAGCCATTGCACGTTTTCAAGATATCTCAACCCAGCAAAGCGAAAATGCTCGTTTACAGAAAGATATCGCCCGCATTCTCAACGAGCTAAGAATGCAACGCAACCTCCTTGATCTTATTCAAGAACCGGTATGGATACGAGATTGTGAAGGGAACTTTTATTTTATCAATCGTGCCTTTAAAGAAATGACAGGCTTTCGAGAAAACAGTAACGAAGTTGTTGATCTTTTCAATGAAACAACGCAACGTAAAACAAATGAAACAGAAACAATTTTTCAAGAGTCCGTTTATACAGTCATTGATGGAGAACGGCACCGTTTTCATCTCACTCGTATTACAACAACTGAAGGGATGGCAGCTTTTGCGCGTGATGAGAGCGCATATGAAAATCTTGCCAATGAACTAAAACGTGTTCTTCAAAGTCATTGTGAAACACTTGATCAAATCTCAACGGCTGTAGCCATTTTTGATACTAACCAAAAATTAAAATTCTGCAACCATGCTTTTAAAATCCTATGGCCGCTAGAGAGTTCTTTTCTAGAAAGTGAACCAAGCCATACATTGCTTCTTGAGCATTTGCGTGAAAAAGGGCTCATTGGTGAACACCCTGATTGGCGCAGGTGGAAAGAAGAACTTTTTAAAGCCTACCAACAAACAGAATCAAATCAGCAGATTTGGAATCTTCCAGATGGGCGTACATTACGTGTTATTTCTAGTCCTCACCCACAAGGAGGTGTTACTTGGCTTTACGAAAATCTTACAGAAAAAATCGATCTTGAACGACGCTATAATACACTCATTAAAATACAAGGCGAGACACTTGATAAACTTTCAGAAGGAGTGGTGGTTTTTGGCACCGATGGACGTCTTCGTTTATCGAATCCAGCTTTATCAAAACTATGGTTTCTCCCTTATAATTTACTGGTAGAAGGCACCCACATTACACAATTACAAAGTCATTGTTCAGCCCTAAGCGTGGGAAAAGAATGGGATGAATTTACCAGATTTATTACAGGTTTTGCTGAAAAACGTGACACATATTCAGGGCGGATGGACCTAAAAAATGGAATGATTATTGATTACACACTGGTCCCGCTTCCCAATGGACAAACGATGCTTACGTTCGTTAATGTTACTGATACTGTCCATGTCGCGCGTGCTCTTCAAGAGAAAAATGAAGCATTAGAAAAAGCTGATCATTTGCGCAATGAATTTGTTCAACATGTTTCCTATGAATTGCGTACACCCCTTACCAATATTATCGGATTTTCTGATATTTTACGCGATAAGATTTTTGGTCCTATCAATGAACGTCAACATGAATATCTTGGACATATTCATTCAGAATCAGGTACTCTCTTGAATATTGTTAATGATATTCTTGACCTCGCAACCCTTGATGCAGGTATCATGGAGCTGGACATAAAACCAGTTAATATTGCCGATTCTATGGTGCAAGCAGTAGCGCGCGTAGAAGAGCGCCTTAATGGACGCCATATTACGCTTTTACAGCAAATTTCTCCTTCCTTGAATTTTATTTCTGCTGATGCAACACGTTTGCATCAAATCTTTGTTAATGTGCTCAGTAACGCCATTAATTTTGCAACCGAAGCAAGTACGATTGAATTTTGTGCTGAAGAACAAGATGATAACATCGTCTTCAGTGTTCACAATGAGGGGTCTGATATTCCAGAAGACATCCTTGATCGAATTTTCAAACGTTTTTCTTCCCATGCACATAATGGTAGGCGTGCAGGAGCAGGCCTTGGTCTTTCCCTTGTCAAAAGTTTCGTTGAACTCCATGGTGGACACGTTGAAATTCTTACCGGCACTGGACAAGGAACAACGGTTAAATGTTTTTTTCCAATTCCCAAAGGAGATAAAGTTTTTTAATCTCGTTCTCTGATTATTACAAATTTTTTTCTCATCCATTTCATGGAATTTTTAATGAATTTTAGTTTTTTTCTTGAAAATGAAGAAGCAACAAAGCTTTTTGCGCAAGATTTAGCCCTCGCTTTAAAACCGGGCGATCTTGTGACGCTTCAAGGAGATCTTGGAACAGGAAAATCAACCCTCGCGCGTACGCTCATTCAAACACTTGCTAACGATAACACCCTAGATGTTCCAAGTCCTACTTTTACTCTTGCTCAAAGCTATCAACTTCCACAATTTGAAATTATTCATGCTGACCTTTATCGCCTTTCTATGGCAGAAGAAATCAACGAATTAGGACTTCATGAAGCACGTGAACAAGGCATTTTACTTATTGAATGGCCAGAAAAAAGTGCGGATCTTTTGGGACCAGTTACCTTTGCACTCACCTTACAGTATGAAGACTATGGGCGTCGTTTGACTCTTACATCAGCAAAACATTCTACTGAACGTCTACAGCGATCTTTTGCAATTCGCACATTTTTAACAACTCATGGGCGCGGTCATGTTCATCGTTATTTTTTAGCGAATGATGCCTCAACACGCACCTATGAACTTCTGGATAATGGGTATCATCAAGAAATCCTCATGGATTCACCAACCATGCAAATGGAACAAAATACAGATCCCTCCTACGCAACAATGGCAAACCTTGCAAAAGACATCTATCAATTTGTAGGAATTAGCCAACTCATTTTAGATAATGGATTTTCTGCCCCTCATATCTTTGTCGAAGATTTTGAAAAAGGTTTTTTGATTTTAGAAGATTTTGGACGTGAAGGACTTTTAGATCAAAGCGGTAATCCTATAGAAGAGCGTTATATTGCTTGTAGCGAATTGCTGGCTGCCTTTCACCAAAAATCATGGCCTTCAGAAAAGCAATTTGCAACATTTTTGCTTCAAATTCCCTCCTATGATTGCCAAATACTACAATCAGAACTTTCCTTATTGTTGGATTGGTATTTCCCCTTTCAAACACAAAAAACTTTAGATCAACAAAAACGTAAAGCTTTTTTTACTTGCTGGAAGCCCTATCTCGATAACCTCGTCAAAGGAGAAAATACCTTTGTCATGCGTGATTACCATTCACCTAATATTCTTTGGCGTGCGCATAAAAAAGGAACTGCACGTATTGGTCTGATGGATTTCCAAGATGGCTTAAAAGGTCCAACTTCCTATGACCTCGTTTCTTTAGCACAAGATGCACGTCTATTTATTTCACCAACACTTGAAGAAAAAATTCTCGATGCTTATTGCACTGCACGTCATAAAGCACCACGACCTTTCGATGAAGATGAATTACGTAAGCTTTACGCATTTGCAGGTGCTCAGCGGGCTTCGAAAATTCTAGGGATTTTTGTACGTCTTCACAAACGCGATGGAAAATCGTCTTATCTTAGATATCTACCCCATATACAGGATTATCTTGCCCGTAATCTTTCACATCCAACTCTTGCGCCTCTACAAAGCTTTTATCAAGAAATAGGACTCCTTCCAAAAGCATAAGAGAGTCTTACACTTTAACCTTCGCAAAATACTTTTGACCTAATAAATCCATTTTTCTAAAAAACATGAAGATAAGTATATGCCCGCAATCCATTCTCTTTTTGCAAATCTTTGATAAAAATGAATAAATATTATCGGTTAACCGCGGATTAACTTAAGTTAAAATCCTCTGCACAAGCATAGCTTTTCAGTTTTTCCCTGCATGAAAATTGTATACAGTAGAAACAATGCAAATAACTAATAAGAATGGAATATTTTCCATGTATCTCAAACGAGGGGTAAATGAGTCATACACCACGTGTTTTTTCTATTTCTCCAGGAACTTCTTTTCTACCGCATTTTGTTGATGCACTGCTCTCAGGAGCTCTTATTGGTGACTTTGCACCAAATGAAGATATGCAGACTGCTCTTGCTGATACCCTCATTTATGTGCCAACACGCCGTGCTGCTCGCGCTTTACGTGCTGCCTTTGTTGAAAGAAGCGATACACGATCAACCTTCTTACCAACCATTCGCCCCTTAGGAGATCTGGACGAAGATAGTTTCCTTTTTGTTGAAAACCATACCAATACTCTGAATCCTCCCATTGGAGAAAGTGAACGCCTCCTGCTTTTAGCACGCCTTATTCGTCCTTGGCGTGAAAATTTGCCTGCTCACCTGCGTGCCATGTTTGGTACAGAAGATGTACTTATTCCTGCTCATACTGCTGATGCAATTTGGCTTGCTCAAGATTTAGCACACTTGATGGACGAAATTGAAACAGAAGCAGCAGATTGGTCAAAGCTAAAAGAAATTGCACCTGATATGATAGCCGAATGGTGGCAAATAACCCTCAATTTCCTTACCATTGTCACACAAAACTGGCCGCAAATCTTACAAGAAAGACAAAGAAGCAATCCTGCTGAATGGCGCAATCAAGCACTCAAAATGCATGCAGAAACTTTACAACGTACGCAACCGAATAAACCCATACTTGCAGCCGGTGTGGCGAGTTCTATTCCAGCAATTTCTCATCTTTTAAAGGTAATTTCTTGCCTGCCAAAAGGAGCTGTCGTCCTTCCAGGTCTTGATCTTCAGATGGATAAAGAACAATGGGAGGCATTAGGCACGATCAATGAAGAAAAAACAACTTGTCATTTTTTCGATCATACTGCGAATGCTTTTAGCCATCCCCAATATCATTTAAAAAAACTTCTCTCTCTCATGAAATATCACCGCATTCATGTTCGTGAAATTGGTCAACAAAGTACAATAAAGAAAAAACGTATCGCTCTTTTATCAGAAGCATTTCGACCAGCCTCTACAACAGATCGCTGGGTACAAATTGTCCGTGATGATTATGAAAACCTTTGTGCAGACTGGTCATTCATTGAAGCTATCAACGAGCGCGAAGAGGCTCTTGCCATCGCTGTTGCCTTACGCAATGCCATTGAAGAGCCTCAAAAAACTGCAGCCCTTATTACAAATGACCGTAATTTAGCACGCCGTGTTGCTGCTGAATTACAGCGTTTTGGAATTGAAGCAAACGATTCAGGAGGAATACCACTTGCACAAACGTTGCCCTCAACCTTGTTACGGCTTCTTTTAGAAAATATATTTCAGCCCAATGATCCGATTGCTTTTCTTTCCCTTCTTAAACATCCACTCACAACGCTCCAACAAAGCCGTCATCGTTTGCGCAAAATGGCAGAAAATTTTGAACTCTTTGTTCTTCGCGGAAGCACTGGTCGCATTAATCTTTGTGAATGTGACCAATTTCTTGAAACATGGATAAAAAAACATTTGCATGATACTTCTGACAATAACACCCTTAATCAACAAATGAGAGAGGAAGCACATCTGCTTTGTCGTCTTTTAGTCAAAGCAGTAGAACCTTTAGCATCTCTCATGAAACAAGAGAAAGAATGCACTATAAATGAAGCTGCAATAGCAACTGTTGAGGTTTTTGAAAATTTTGGGCGTGATGAAAATGATTCTCTTGTAAATCTTTATCAACATGAAGCGGGACAAGCCTTATCAACTTTTTTACGTGAATTAGTGAGTGATCAATCAGGCTTAAAATTCCATCTCTGCGAATGGCCCGCTATGTTCTCAGCTCTTCTAGCAACTCGCTCCGTCACGCCTTCCCCAGGGGGACATCCACGTTTATTCATCTGGGGTACTTTGGAATCACGTTTGCAAACGGTTGATACTGTGGTCATTGGTGGTCTTAATGAAGGAACATGGCCCATAACAACCCGCAATGATGCTTTTTTATCACGACAGATGAAAATGATGTTAAATCTTGAACCACCAGAACAACGTATTGGTCTCTCTGCGCATGATTTTCAATGGGCTATGGGAATGAATACAGTGGTGATGAGCCGAGCGATAAGGGTTAATCATGCTCCTTCCCTTCCTTCACGCTGGTTACAACGTTTAGAAACGGTTATAGGAAAACAGGTTTGGAAAAAAATTCGTGCTCGAGGAGAAACATTGCTTCACTGGGCAAAAATGCTTGATAATACAGATATGATCGCCTGTGCAGAACGCCCTTGCCCTGTTCCCCCACTTGATATGCGTCCACGCCATTTTTCGGTCACTGAAATAGCAACATTGCGGTATGACCCTTATGCCATTTATGCTAAAAAAATCTTGCGTCTTAAACCTCTTAAAGCACTCATCCATGACCCAAACGCCGCGGAACGCGGAATGCTTTATCATGCTATTCTTGCTGCTTTTTGTACACAAATAAAGAATCTAAATGACGCAAATGCATTAGATATACTCCTCGCTCTTGGACGACAAGAATTTGATAAGTTCAATTTACCTGCCGATGTTGAAACAATTTGGTGGACAAATTTTGAAAATCTTGCTCCGTTTATTATCCAGTGGGAACGAAGTTTAGAACCACGCGAAAGGCATGCCGAAGTTCTATCGCAAAAAATACCTATAGGCACAACAGGTGTAACCCTTTCAGGACGTGCCGACCGTATTGATGTTTTGCCAAACAAAATGGTTGAAATTCTTGATTTTAAAACCAGCACTCCCCCTTCTTCCAAACAAGTTCGCGATTTATTATTTCCACAATTGGCACTGGAAGCAGCTTTGCTCATGCAAGGAGCCTTTACAAATTTTCAAAATCTTACCCCGGTAAATTTATTTTACATTCCCCTCACTGGAAAAGGTAAAATCGCTCCCCAATCTATTCTTTTAAAGAAAGGAGCAAAAGAACACCAAAGCGCAATCAAGCTTGGTGAAAAAGCATGGGAACATCTTGTTGCATTAATGGAATATTACCAAAATTCACAACAAGGCTATCTTTCACACGCAGTCCCTTTAAAAAAAGAATATGAAGGTGATTATGACCATCTTGCACGATTATGGGAATGGTCAAGCGATACTCATAAAGCAGATCAATCATGACTCTTTTTTCTATTCCTGAAGCAGCCCTCGATTCACAAGCAACGGCAACACATCCAAAAACAAACGTATGGGTTTCTGCAAATGCTGGATCTGGAAAAACCCACGTTTTAAGTGAACGCGTCATCCGTTTACTTTTAAACGGTACTCCCCCAGCACGCATCTTATGCCTTACTTACACAAATGCAGCTTCTGCTGTTATGCAATCGCGGATTTTTCGCACACTTTCCAGCTGGAATGAACTTGATGATGAACAGCTTCAAAAAACCTTATCGCAGCTTGAAAATGAACCCATCAATGCGCAAAAATTAACCTATGCACGTCAACTCTTCGCTCGTGCCCTCGAAACACCAGGGGGCTTAAAAATCCAAACTATTCATGCATTCTGTGAATCTCTCTTGCATTACTTTATGTTAGAAGCAAATATTGCTGGACATTTTGAACTTCTCGATGATATTAATCGAAAAAAATTATTACAAGAATCCCGTCGCCAGCTTTTAGAGCATAAAGATGCACAATCTTCTTTGAAACACTTACTTAAAGTTGTCAGTGAGCGTTCTTTTAATCAATTGCTATATGAAGCGACCGAGAAACAGCATAAACTCTCTGATTTTTTATCTTCTCTTCTGTCTGAAAATGAAGAGGAAAAATTGCGTGCCCTTTTTAATTTAGCGCCCGATGAAACTAACCAACAATTGCTGGAAAAAATTCAACAGATTGCTCATCTACCTCTTTATGCTCTTACACATTGCCAAACCTACGGCAATCAAAATCTCAAGGATATGATCGCAAAATTTTCCCAACTAGCAGAAGCTTCTTGTGAAACAACCATTATCAATATTATTTCTGATATCTATTTTACAACAGCAGGAGAACCCCGTAGTTTTTCACGTTTATCTTGTAAAAAAGCAGATGAAATTTGGCCTTTTATTCAACAAATGATTGAAGATAAACAAAGCAAACTTTCTGTTCTTTTAGAAAAATATCAATGCTTAAAAAGTGTTACACTCAATAGAGCTGCTTTTCAAATTTGCGCTATTTATCTTAAAATCTATACGAATTTAAAAAAAACAAATGGCTTTTTAGATTTTGATGACCTTATTGAACGTACACTTCATTTATTGCAACGTAAAGGCGCAAGCCAATGGGTGCACTATAAACTTGATAGTGGTCTTGATCATATTTTGCTTGATGAAGCACAAGATACTAACCCTGAGCAATGGCAAATCATTCAACTTTTAGCGCAAGAATTTTTCACAGGTCATAGTCAACGTGACAATGTACGCACTCTTTTTGCTGTTGGAGATGAAAAGCAATCTATCTATTCTTTTCAAGGTGCTGCTCCAGAAAATTTTGCTGCAAATGGGCGAATGATCCAAAAAAAAGCACAGCAAGCGAAACAAAAATTTGAAAAAATACAACTAAACTATTCTTTCCGCTCTACAGCTGATGTTCTTAAAAGCGTCGATCTTGTCTTTGAAACACCAGAGAATTACAAGGGACTTTCTGCAGAAAATACAAAAACAGTGCACGAAGCTATTCGTGTTCATAGCCCAGGTGATGTTATTTTATGGGATGCACTTTCCAAAGAAAAAAATGAATTTCCTGATGATTGGCATGTAACCGTTGATCATTTGGATACGCCCGCAATACATTTGGCGGAAAAAATTGCTGAAACCATTGCGGGTTGGTTGCATAAAGGAGAAATGCTTCCAGCAAAAGGACGCTTAATGCGTGCAAGTGATATTATGATCTTGGTTCGTAAGCGTGACGAATTTGTTTCAGCGCTTTCTCGTGCACTTAAGCAACGTAATGTTCCTGTAGCGGGTGCTGACCGTTTACAACTCACCAACCATATTAGTGTGCGTGATTTGATGGCGCTTGCACGTTTTGTCTTACAACCTCAAGATGATCTTTCCCTTGCTTGTGTTTTAAAAAGTCCTCTTTTTGCGCTCACCGAGGAAGAACTTTTTCAGCTTGCAGCCAACCGTACAGGTTCCCTTTGGCAAAGCCTTTGTATGCACGCATCAACACATTTATCTTTTAAAGATACCTTTGAAAGTCTTAGCAAATATCGCAATTTAGTTGATAAAATGCCGGTTTTTGAATTCTATAGCCATATTCTAAACAATGATAAGGGACGTCAAAAAATTCTAGCCCGTTTAGGTTCTGAAGCAAATGACGTGCTTGACGCTTTTATGGATTACACACTCACGATTCAAAAAACGGGATTACCAGGATTACAAGCTTTTTTGGAAACACTAAGCACAAGCGAACCAGAAATTAAACGCGAATTTGATCAAAACCATGAAGAAGTTCGTATTATGACTATTCATGCCGCAAAAGGACTTGAAGCTGCTGTTGTTTTTCTGGTGGATCCTGGTAGTGCCATTTGGCATCCCCAACATGCTCCACACCTTCTTAAAATTTCTTTAAACAATAAGCACTTGAATGATGAACAAGGTTTTATCTGGTGTCCAAACGCAGAATTCAACACAAAACCTTCTGAAAAAGCGCTTTCACATTTAAAAGAACGTGCAGAAGAAGAGTATAAACGCCTTCTCTATGTAGGAATGACACGTGCTGAAGATCGATTGTTTATTTGTGGATATAACGGTGAGAAAATCTCCTCGGATACATGGCTACAATTAGTAAAGAAAGCTCTCAAACCACACGCAGTTCCAATAAAAGGTCCTGCAGAGGATATTGCAGCTTGGCGCTTTCACATCACACCATCTTCTTCTACCCCAATAAATCAAGAAGCATCTTACATTGAATGCCCAACATTTCCGCCTTTGCCGGATTTTTTCTCTCATAAACTGCCAGAAGAACCAGCCTTACCAAGGCCGTTGAAACCCTCTGTTGCCAGTCTCTCCATTGAAGCTGATAATGAGCTTTTTTCTCATTCAAAACAGTTTAGTATTTCACCCGTTTTAGGAGAAATAAACACCAACAGAGCTTTTTCCATTGAATATGGTAATATTGTTCACCGATTGCTGCAATATTTACCCAATTGCGACCCCGAAAAACATCGAGATTATGCTCGACACTATCTCAATACCAAAGCCTCTCATTGGGATGAATCCCAAAGAGAAAAAGCACTTCATCATGTTTGGCAGATTTTAGATCATTCCTACCTGAAACCCCTCTTCTCTGACAACTCACGGGCTGAAGTCTCCTTAATGGGTATTGTAAAAATCCGTGGCAAAGAACAAGCAATTTCCGGTCAAATTGACCGTCTCTACATCACAAAAAACAGCATTATATTTGCTGATTTTAAAACAGGAACCCCACCAGCAAACGAAACCGCTATTGCCTCACGTTATTTGTTACAAATGGCTCTTTACCGAAAAATTTTACAGGTTATTCATCCCAATAAAGATGTTCAAGCTCTTCTTGTCTACACTAAAGAAGCAAAAATTTTTGAACTTTCTCCTGAAAAACTCGATGCGCTTCTTGATGAAATTGCTACCTAAGCTAAGAAAACCATTTCCCTCAAAGCTTATCATAATTTATCTTTGTAATAACTTGATATGAAGTACCATCATACCAATGTATAAAAGTAAATATAAAGGATAAACCAATGACCTGTATAAAAATTGATAAGAGCAATTTCGAAAGTGAAGTTCTCAGCTCTTCCACCCCTGTTGTAGTTGATTTTTGGGCAGAGTGGTGTGGCCCTTGCAAAATGATTGCTCCGATTTTGGACGAAATTTCAACAGAAATGCAAAACCAAATCAAAATTGCTAAAGTCAATATTGATGAAAACCCAGAACTGGCTACTCAATACGGAGTGCGATCGATTCCTACTTTATTGATGTTTAAAAATGGAAATGTTTCATCAAATATGGTTGGTGCTGCTTCTAAAGGACGTATTTCTGAATGGATTAAAGAAAATCTTCGTTAAATCTACCTATAATGATTTTTCCAAAAAGGAGAGGGATTTTACCTCTCTCTTTTATTTGACTTGTTTAAGAATAATTCTTTTCACATAGAAAAGATATCTGTTTATTCAGAGCGTATTTGATAATCTTTAAAAGTTGAAAATTTTATTTTCGGCGCTCGCTCTGCTTCATAATTCAATGAAAAATGATTTTCTGCCAAAAAAACTGGATCATTATCCAAATCATGAGCAATAGCAGAGCGATGATTGGTTACAAACTTTTGCAATTCATCTTTATCCTCTGCTGAAATCCAACGGCATACACTAAAGCGCGCTGATTCAAAACTTACCGGTAAAGAATATTCCACTTTCAGCCGCTCCGTTAAGACATCAATTTGCAAAGCACCAATCACTCCGATAAGAGCAGGAGATCCATCATCTGGAATAAATAATTGCACAACACCTTCTTCAGCCATTTGCTGCAGAGCTTCCTTAAGTTTCTTTGCTTTCATTGGATCGCCCAAACTAACACGACGTAGAATTTCTGGCGCAAAATTGGGCACGCCTTTAAAGAGAATATCTTCTCCCTCCGTCAATGTATCACCTATACGTAATGTTCCATGATTGGGAATGCCTACTATATCACCAGCATAAGCTTGATCAGCAATTTGACGCGAACGAGCAAAGAAAAACTGTGGTGTCGAAAGAGTCATCAATTTTCCTGTTCTTACTAATTTTGTCTTCATACCACGTTCAAGCGTCCCTGAACAAACTCGCAAAAATGCAATACGATCACGATGATTAGGATCCATATTAGCCTGAATTTTAAAGACAAATCCTGCCATTTTGGGTTCAGTCGCTATGACACTGCGTTGATCTGCAACCTGATCACGAGGACTTGGACCAAAATCAATGAGCGCATTGATCAAATCACGAACACCAAAATTTCGTAGAGCTGATCCGAAATAAACCGGTGTCATATGTCCTTCACGGAAAGCTTGCAAATCAAAATTCTTACAGGCACTACGGGCAAGTTCGACTTCTTCAATAAAAAGCGCACGTTGATTTTCAGGAAGCAAAGTTGCAACCTCATCAGGTCCAGAAACCACCTGTTGTGTTATCTCATCATCTTTTTGACGAAAACAATTGTGATGAAGATCAAAAGTGCCAACAAAATCTTTACCTATACCAATAGGCCATGTAATTGGTGCAGTGTCAAGCGCGAGCTTTTCTTCAATTTCATCCAAAATTTCTAAAGGATCACGCGCCTCACGATCCATTTTATTCACAAAAGTAACAATAGGAATATCTCGCAGCCGACACACTTCAAACAGTTTCAGTGTTCTCGGCTCAATCCCTCGTGCACCATCCAATACCATGATAGCACTATCAACAGCCGTAAGCGTACGATATGTATCATCCGCAAAATCTTCGTGACCTGGAGTATCTAATAAATTAAAAATATGATCTTCATATTCAAATGTCATCACCGATGTCACAACCGAAATACCACGATCACGTTCAATATTCATCCAATCAGAGCGAGTTTGAATACGGTCCTTTTTCGCCTTCACTTCACCAGCAAGCTGAATGGCACCACCAAACAATAAAAGTTTTTCTGTCAGGGTTGTTTTCCCAGCATCAGGATGCGCAATGATCGCAAATGTACGCCGCCGCTTTACTTCTTGCACTCTCTTTTCCATTATTCCCCCATAGGTCGTGCAAGCGCTTCAGCAATAAGTGTGCGCATTTCATTAATCCCATAGAGCGCAATAAATGATCCCAATCGTGGTCCTTTTTCTTGCCCTAAAAGAACTTCATAAAGCATTTGAAAAAAGACATTTGAAACCCCCGGCCCTCCTTCAGGACTTTTTTTGCTATGATCTTGGTAGCGTTCAGTTAAGCGAGCAACATCAAGAAGCGCATTTTGAAGAATGTTTCCATCAACAGTTTCTGGCAAACTGGCTAATTTTGCATCAATATTAATCAGCGTTGAACGCTCACTCTCATCAGGAACGCGAAATTTTTTATTTGGTTTGACAAAAACATCAAAATATTTAATGGCAAAATCCACCAACTGATCAAGTGCTGGATAAGTTTGTGCATTTGCTCCTTTAGCATAGCGAGAAATAAAACCCCAAAGAACCTCTTTATTATCAGCATTTGAAGCACTGACCAAATTTAATAACATCGCAAAGGACACAGGCAAATCATCCTGTGGAGGACAACCATTATGGATATGCCATACAGGGTTATTCAGCCGTTCTTTCCACTCTTGGCGACCATAAGCAGAAAGATGCGCATAATATTCATCAACGGCTTTTGGAATGACATCAAAATAAAGCCGTTTTGCTGTTTTTGGTTTTAAAAACATATAAAGCCCTAAACTTTCCGTTGGTGCGTAAGTGAGCCACTCATCAATGGTTAAGCCATTTCCCTTGGATTTGGAAATTTTTTGCCCCTTATCATCTAAAAAGAGCTCATAATTAAATCCTTCAGGCGGATTTCCACCAAGCACTTTGCAAATTTTAGAAGAAAGATTTGTCGAATCAATAAGATCTTTTCCTGCCATTTCATAATCAATGCCAAGTGCTGTCCAGCGCATTGCCCAATCCACTTTCCACTGGCATTTGACTTTTCCCCCTGTAACCTCCGTTTCAATGGTTTCTCCGGTTTCAGGCTCAATATAGGTAACAGTACCTTTTTCGACATTACAAGCAATCATCGGAACTTGTAATACTTTTCCAGAAACAGGCGAAATAGGTAAAAAGAGTGAATAAGTAGCACGACGCTCTTCACCCAATGTTGGCAAAACAATAGCCATTACCTTGTCATAACAAGCAAGTATTTTTAAAAGCGTTTCATCAAAACGACCGGAACTATAATAATCAGTAGCACTTGCAAACTCATAATCAAAACCAAAGCGATCAAGAAAAATACGTAAGCGTGCGTTATTTGCTGCTCCAAAAGAAGTATAAACGTCTCCAAAAGGATCTGGCACACAGCTAAGTGGTTGACCAAGATAGCTTTCCATTTTTTCTCGGTCAGGCACATTATCAGGAACTTTACGCAACCCATCCATATCATCAGAAAAACAAAGAAGTTTTGTTTTAACTTTATCCTCAGTTAAAACCCTAAATGCATGACGCACCATGGTCGTGCGTGCCACTTCTCCAAAAGTGCCAATATGTGGTAAGCCAGATGGCCCATAACCTGTTTCAAATAAAACCGTCTCTGGGTAACCAGTTTTTTCATACCGTTTGATAATTTTGCGTGCTTCTTCAAATGGCCAAGCTTTTGATTGAACAGCTATATCTCTTAATTCGGTTGTAAAGCTAAAGGTATCACACTGGTCACGCATCATTATCTTTATCCTAAAATTAAATTCTTTCACGAGATGGTGTATGGTTTTTGAATTTATTCGTCGATAATAGCAAGCGAAAAGGCGCAGATTTTCACCATACTCTTGCCATAATCAGCATTCGTCCTATTATTTTGTTTATATTTTATGTAAACGAAAGTGTGAATATTATGAATCGCAATTTTCTTGTTTTGATTATCGGTGTTTTAATCATTCTTCTCATAGGTTTTTCTTATTAAACTTATCGGCAAGAAAGCAAAACCTCTAGCATTGAGCTCAAGATTGATAAATAATCCATCTACAACCAAAATCAATTAAACAAATTGCCATTTTCAATTTTTGATATAAAAACTGTTCTGCACTTAACACTGTCAAAATGACTTCTGTTATGTTTTTCGTATGTATTCATGAGCGTGCTGCTAATGTACGTAGGCGTAATGCATTTAATTTAATAAAACCGGCAGCATCTTTTTGATCATAAGAACCCTGATCATCCTCAAAAGTTACTAAATTATGAGAATAAAGCGATTTTTTGCTTTCACGACCTTCAACAATCACATTACCCTTATAAAGCTTTAGCGTAACTTCACCTTCAACATTTTCTTGAGATAAATCAATGGCTGCCTGTAACATTTTACGTTCAGGTGAAAACCAAAAGCCATAATAAATCAACTCTGCATAACGCGGCATTAACTCATCTTTTAAATGAGCAGCTCCCCGATCCAATGTTAAAGATTCGATTGCCCGATGAGCCGTTAAAAGAATTGTTCCCCCCGGTGTTTCATAAATGCCCCGCGATTTCATACCTACAAAGCGGTTTTCCACCAAATCTAATCGACCAATACCGTTGTCGTGTCCATAATTATTCAATTCAGCAAGTAAATCCGCAGGAGATAAATTTTGCCCATTAATCGAGATAGCATCACCTTTTTTAAAACCAATTGTGATTATGGTTGCTTGATCTGGAGCAGCTTCTGGAGAAAGAGTACGCATATGGACATACTCAGGAGCAGGAAGTGCTGGATCTTCCAAAACCTTGCCCTCTGATGACGAGTGCAATAAATTTGCATCAACGGAAAAAGGTGCTTCTCCTTGATTATCCTTCTCTACTGGGATTTGATGTGCGCGCGCAAATTCAACCAACTCTGTCCGACTTTTAAAAGACCAATCACGCCATGGAGCAATAATCTTGATATCAGGATTAAGAGCATAAGCAGAAAGTTCAAAGCGAACTTGGTCATTACCTTTCCCTGTTGCTCCATGGGCAATCGCATCTGCACCCGTTTCCTTGGCAATTTTAATAAGGCGTTTTGAAATGAGTGGGCGAGCAATAGAAGTCCCCAAAAGATAGCACCCTTCATAAACTGCATTGGCTCGAAACATTGGAAACACAAAGTCACGCACAAACTCTTCACGTAGATCTTCAATATAAATTTCTTTAACGCCCAGTATTTCAGCTTTACAACGCGCTGCCTCTAATTCTTCTCCTTGCCCTAAATCGGCCGTAAAGGTTACAACTTCAACACCCAGTTCACTTTGTAACCATTTAAGAATAATAGACGTATCTAGCCCTCCTGAATAAGCTAGAACAACTTTCTTAACATTTTTCCATTTTTTCATTTTAAAGCTCTACATTATTTGCTTTCTTTTTACTCAGAAATCAAAACTATGCAAGCAATGAAAATAAATTCCCTTTAGACAACATTAAACAGATGCAAAAAAAAACGAAAAAGCGTAAAAAGGACCGTTTGTGTAAAGATATAAGTCGTGAACAAATCTTTTAAAGAATAAAGGAGATTTATATGTCATTTTTCCCTGAATGGTCTAGCATGATACAATTTTTTTCAGCAGCGTTGATTCTAGCACTCATTCCAGGACCTGATATTATGCTATCTGTATCACGCACCATTGCACAAAGCAAAAAAGCTGGAATTATGTGTACGTTAGGGAGTGCGACAGGTTTTGCTATTCAAGTTGTTGCTGTCGCACTTGGCATATCAGCGCTCATTTTTACCTCACCGCGCGCTTTTTTTGTTCTTAAAGTTGTAGGTGCCTTTTATCTTCTATGGCTTGCCTTTCAGGCATTGCGTAAACATTCGACATTTTCTCTCAAAGAAACATCCCCCAAATATCAAAGTCTTAGACGCAATTATTTTATGGCTATTGGAATTAATCTCTTAAATCCAAAAGTCATCCTTTTTAATGTAACTTTCTTACCACAATTTATCAATGCAAATGACCCTATGGCTATGCAAAAATTGCTCATTTTGGGTTTCTCTTATATTCCTATTGCTTTACCCATTAACATTTTTATAGTTTTTATGGCTCATAAATTTTCTAATGGACTTAAGCGAAATCCTTCTTATATTCGTTTTCTTGATTGGCTTATTGCTGGTATTTTTACCAGTTTTGCTTTACGCATTCTTATTGATGAAAATTAAGATCATTCACTGCCAATCACGTTTTCAAATTGCAAACGTTCTGATTTACGTAAACGTTCTGAAGCAGATTTAAGCTGGCCGCACGCAGCTAAAATATCGCGTCCACGCGGCATCCGAATAGGTGAAGCATAACCTGCTTGATTAACCACATCAGCAAAACGTTCAATTTGTTCCCAATCAGAACATTGATAATTCGTCCCTGGCCAGGGATTAAAAGGAATCAAATTGATCTTAGCAGGAATACCTTTAAGTAACTGAACCAATCGTTTGGCATCACCCAAACTATCATTTACATCTTTCAGCATAACATATTCAAATGTAATTCTCTTAGCATTCGAAAGACCCGGGTAATTACGGCAAGCTTCCATTAACAGTGCAAGTGGGTATTTTTTATTGATTGGAACAAGCATATCTCGTAACGTATCGTGCACCGCATGGAGTGAAATCGCCAACATTACCCCAATTTCCTTCCCTGTTCGTATGATTTCAGGAACCACTCCACTAGTTGAAAGGGTAATCCGACGTTTTGACAAAGAAAGACCGTCTCCATCAGAAGCGATTAATAAAGCTTTTTTGACTGCTTCAAAATTATAAAGTGGTTCCCCCATCCCCATCATAACAATATTGGTAATTTTACGCCCTTCAACTGGAACAATTGCACCATCAGGGGTCTTCTTATCAGGAAAATCACCCAAACAATCACGAGCAACCAATAACTGCGCCAAAATTTCTTCCGCAGTCAAATTGCGAACAAGCACTTGTGTTCCCGTATGACAAAAAGAACAAGTTAACGTACACCCTACCTGAGATGAAATACATAGAGTACCACGCCCTTCTTCCGGAATATAAACCGTTTCAATTTCAACAGATCTTCCAGCCCCACGTGCTGGAAAACGCAACAGCCATTTACGTGTACCATCTTTTGATATTTGTTCTGCAATAATTTCCGGACGTACAATGGAAAAATGATTTTTAAACATTTCTTGCATTGGTTTAGAAATGTTCAGCATTTCATCAAAATTTGAAACGCCACGCACATAAAGCCAATGCCAAAGCTGACGTACACGCATACGAGTTTGACGTTCTGGTACACCGATTGCCTTTAAAGCTTCGACCATTTCATCCTGCAACATGCCAATTAAAGAGAGCTTAGATCTCTCCTTCACTACAACACTATCTGTTGCTCGGGCTAAGCGTGCACCAACGGGTCTAAGATCATACGAAACGGCCATTGTTTTCCAATTTATATCGCTATTTTAAAGTTACAGAGACCTTAATGGCATTTTTGTGCCGCACTTAATGCAGCGGTCACCCCTTTTAAGGAATAAGTATAAGTGGTGTGGGTTCCCCGTTTTGAGAGTGCTCTCACTGTCATATTTTTTCCAGCACGCATAGCAGAAACAAGCTGTTTTTCTAGTGCTGATGATGCTAACCAAGCTGAAGAATCTTTCGTGAAAAAATCAAAACTCTTATCTCCAATAGTCACAGTAACCTTTGAACCTTCTTTAAGTGTATAACCAGCCATGAATTGCGGTTCAAACAAAACAGGTGAATTTGAACGCTTGGTTACCAAAAAGAAATTATCGCCGTGATTAACCGTCGTTGGCAGTGCCTCCAAAGGTACCGACAATACATAGCAAATTGTATTTCCTGGCGATTTATAAGAATAGGCTCCCCAAGCTTCAAATTGATCTAAACGGCTTGGCGCTTGTGCCCACACTGTTCCAGCAATCACCAAAACCATTACAGATGTAGCGATAACAGTTTTTTCAAATATTTTCATTTAGCTCACTTCTCTAGTCTCTAACAAGATTCTCTTCATTGAAAAGTTCAAAAAACTTGCCAATGCTTTAGTTCAATTGTTCCACCCCTCCTCCTTAAGCGAAATATTTTTGCGCCAATCAGAACAGTTTTCCTACGTCTAATTGTGATATTTTAGTTGTTACTACAACATGAATTTTTTACTCAATAACCAGATTTTAAAAAACAACATTTTGATTTTATTTCACCAATTTTGTTTTTTGTCTAAAAATCTACCTCTTTAAGCAATTATATTTCAAAACAAAATATAAACATACTATCACTCCGTTAAGAAATAAACTATGCTATTTTACTGCAAGCGATTTGTTGCAAAACCGTGTATATGCGTTCCCTTAAAGAACACTCCAAATTTCACAGCCTTTCGGATAGCATCAATAAACTTACCATACTAAACGCATTTGCGTTAGTAAAAATCGCAAAATACCCTCTATTTTCTCCAATTATAGTGTGTCCATGCTCTTGTTCAATATTGCCTAATTACCGGCCTTTTACAATTTTAAAGCCATTTTGCAAAAAAATACCAAATATTATCAACCTTTTTACCATGAAATAAAAGCGTATAGTTCTGCCTCAATCACCGCATATAATTCTGCCTATTTGAGATCATCTACTCTCGCCACATGCCTTACATTTTAAATTGCCAATTTCTGAAACGATAACAGTAACTAAAAAGGGCTTAACCGTACTGTTTCAACGAGTGAGATCACATTCACTCCCTTCTAGTAAAAATTTCTGAGAAATTCGTGTGACAAACATCACCATTTCATTTTGTATAATTATAAACAAAACATTAAACTCTTATTTTTCGATAATAATTCCTAAACCTTCTACCTCATAATTCTTTAAACAACCTCTCAGTCGATTAAATAAGCTTTTACACACATAAAAAAATCTCTTTTTAATAGCCAAACTGTCCTTAAATATTTGGCTTCTCTCACCATCTGATACAAAGGAAATGATATCTCTCATCCCTCTGAACCTTCAGGACTAATATTTATCAAAAATACTCAAATCATCCTGACTTATGAAAAAATTTCTATTCACAGATGAATACCTCCAGTAAATAAACCTAAGAGTATGATAATGAGTGTTTGATATTTGAAAAAACATAACAAAAGCCGGCGCTTGCTCCTATTCCCTGTTTTTTGAAGCAAAAATTCCTTTGCAAGCGATTTTTTAAATCATTTGGAGGCAACCAGTGTTCTCAAGTCCTTGAAGCCTAGATTACATCATTTTCTAACCTTCTCTGTAGTGCACTTACCCACAAGGTAACCATTACGCAGACTTTTGATTTATTCAATATGAGAACATCTATGCTGCATTTGATGCTGAATTCTGAACCAATAAAGCATAAAGCGTATTGGCATCATGCGTATTGCGCAATTTTTGGACAACTTCAGAATGACGCAAGATACGCGCGATCTGTGACAAAGCTTTTAAATGATCAGCACCAGCGTTCTCAGGTGCCAAAAGGAGAAAAACAAGATCAATGGGCTCATCATCAAGAGCTTCAAAATCAACAGGACTTTCAAGGCGCGCAAATATACCAATGATTCGGTTAATATTAGGTAGTTTCCCGTGAGGAATTGCAATACCACTACCCAGACCGGTTGAGCCTAATTTTTCACGTTGCAAAACAATATCAAAAACCACCCGCTCATTAAGGCCTGTCAACTCAGCAGCTTTTTCAGCTAAAATTTGTAGAACTTGTTTCTTCGAATTCGCTTTAAGAGCCGGAATAATAGCTTCCGGTGCAATTAACTCACTCAAATTCATACTTTAATCTTCCTTTTGCACGCTCAAATGCCCACCTACAAACCCGTAAATAGTATGGATAGTTAATAGTTGTATGACTTTCTTACATCATAGCATGTGTATTTACTTTTCAAACTGTAACGGGTAATAGGTCAATTCATCTCATAATTCACTATCAGCACAACAATAAGTAGTCTTCAGTCCCTAATTAAAAGGACGATAAAACAAGGAAATGTATTGTCCGTAAAAATAATGTCCCTACGATACTAACAAAGACCACCATTCACAAATTTTCGACCATTTAATCATAAACAGTTTGTGTACAATTCTTCATCAGATCTTCCTCTTCCTTTTAAGAACTGGCTCTCATAAAATGATGAGCATATCGAGATAAAATGGCTCCTTACTTTGACGATAGCTAGTGTAGCTTGAATAGTGCCCACTACAACCATCTAAATAGGCTTTAATACGTTCAACGGATATTTTAAAAAGACTCGCAAATCTGTCCTGATATCCACAGTAGTGCACCAGCTTTTAAATGCGCAAAGCAGAACAACAAAACATCACAACCCCTATTTGACAACCGTAATATATATAACCCATGGTGCTACCATCAAAATATAAGAAACAGCATCATCGATGCACTATATTGATTCGACAGAGAAAGTATTCTTAATTCTATATACCTTCCAATAACATGTGCATTTATTTACAGCTTCATTTATCATTCATTATAAAGTTAATCTAGCGATATCTTTTCCATGGTGCAATTAAAAGCAAACAAACCGATAAAATAATGATAGCATCCTATCTTGATGGATTTTTTCATCTCTCAACAAAAATTCAGTTTAAGATTATAGTTTATAAAAAAGTTTCGGCACAAAAAAGGAGATTTTCAGCAATAATGCGATAAACATAATAACAATAGAAAATTTTGTGCGTAACCCAATTAAAAAACACCCATTCCCCCTTTGCTTTCCAACACAAGCTCCTTAAAATATTATCATAATTTCCACCTTGTACCAATAATTGCTTTTAGTTACGTAATAGAAACGTTTATTGATAACACCTGTATTAAAAATCAAAATAAAATCTCATTCAACTTTGCGAAATACGTTTGATCATTTGAATATATGGGAATGGCACTTATGCTCACCATGATGTTGATCTGTTTAAGCTCAAGCAAAAACTCATAGAAGTTGTAAAATCAGAGAGAGAATTGATTTCCCAAATAAATTCTGCGCACATCAGCGTTGTTAATAATATCGTTAGGACAACCATGAACTAATACTTTGCCCGCGTGAATGATATAAGCGCGATCGACAAGCCCCAATGTCTCACGCACATTATGATCAGTTATCAAAACACCAATACCACGTCTAGTTAAATGACGAATAAGCTGCTGAATATCAAAAATGGCGATAGGATCAATGCCTGCAAATGGCTCATCAAGCAACATAAAATTGGGACGAGAAGCTAAAGCCCGCGCAATTTCAAGTCGCCGACGTTCACCCCCTGATAAGGAAAGAGCTGGCATTTTGCGTAAATGATCAATTTTAAATTCATGCAAAAGTGCATCTAATTCTTCATGTCGTTTAAGACGGTCTTTTTCGATTACCTCTAAAACAGCTTTGATGTTATTTTCTACTGTAAGACCACGAAAAATAGATGCTTCCTGCGGAAGATACCCAATACCTAAACGAGCCCGCCGATACATCGGTAGATGGGTGATATCAAATCCATCAATCTTAATTGACCCTCCATCAGATTTAATGAGACCTGTAACCATATAAAAACAAGTCGTTTTACCAGCACCATTTGGACCTAAAATGCCAACAGCTTCTCCGGTACGAATGCCGAAAGAAACACCATTAACAACCTGTCTTCCACGGTAAACTTTAACTAAATGACTGGCAACTAAGGTTCCCCTTAAGCGCTTTCTTAGGGCTTCACTTGCAAGCTCATGTCTGTCTATCTGTTTTTCTCTTTTGATTCCAAACATGAAATCTTAATGGCCATTCTTTTGACTTTGTTTAAAAATGATGGATACGCGACCCTTTTTTTCAGGCGTTTCACAACCTTCTAGAAAAGATTTTCCGCTTTCCATATCTGCCGTAAGTTTGCATCCCGTTGCCACATTATCACCATCAGTTAATACAACATTACTCCCTGTCAGGCTCATCATTTTTGACTTTCCATCAAAAACGCCTTTATCACCCGTAGCGATTTGCGTAGCAATTTTTATATAAACCTTGCCTAAAGCTTCCATTTTCTGAATACCCGTAGAACCGAACCAAGCAGGTAATTTTGCTTTCGTATCTACGTGATCCCTATCAGCACCTTTATGCGTCTTATCGTAGTAAACAACTAATTTTGCCGTTCGTAGAAGACGTTCACCTTGAACCACTGAAACATCACCATTAAAGAGTGCTATCCCCTCTTTATCACGTATTTCTAAAGAATCTGCATAGAGTTTCACCGGTTCTTTGTCATTTGATAGATTAATGCCAAAATAGGCAACTTCAGCATATCCAAAAACTGTTCCAAACCCTAATATTCCTACGCTCAAAGCTAAAATCAAACCCTGCCATTTTCTGTATGATCCCCTCGGCTTCATCTTATTGCTCTCAACTCTCTTGTTCGCACATGTATATACTTCTCTTTCATAAAATCGCTCAACGTTCGTATTTGATGTTATCTCATTGCTTGTCAATCACCAAATGCACCCCACCATGAAAATACATATTTTGCCCTTTTTCTCGAATTTGCAAAGCATTTGCTGCAAGATGCAAACCCGCATGCTGAATATCTACACGTTGATCTGTGATTAATTGCCCCTTAGATAGATTAATATCTGCTGCCATAAATTGTGCAACCATTCCATCATTTGTTGTAATAGTAAATGGCTTATCCAATTGCAAACATCCCTTAATATTATCGTAAATTCCTCCCTGTGCATCAAGAGAAACTTGTCTTTGTTTGCCTACAAGCACCTTAGCTGTAATGTTTTGCAACCCAATCACCCCAGAACGCATGCGATCTTGAAATGCCTTCTCCGCTTTGAGCCAATAAGGCTCATGAGAACGCGTGTAACCTTCTAATTTTGGATTGAGCATTGTCAATTTCATTATTCCATCTTCTTCATCATTCAAAATTACAGGGTCAGAAGCAGCAGGAACAAAGAAAAATGTAAACCAGCAAAAAACAAGTGCTGCGGCCAATGCACAGAGAGGTAAAAAAAATTTTAATATGCTAATGCGGCGTGAATGACGAGATGCTTTTTTAAAAACATCAGTAAAAGATGATTTTGTTGAAAAGATTTCATAATGATTGGGTACGGCCATACTCTCTTAATCTCTTAAATATTCAGCGTTTTTCAGTCTGTATAACCTCTCTAAGCGATATTTTCAAATTTTGCTTCTTGCAATTCGTTTTTTCTTGGTTTTATTTTGCTTTCGTCCATTTATAAATGTAATATGCATGTATATATGTAATGTGTTGCGTGAAGTTCACAATTATAAAAATCTTTTTTTGTATGAAAGAGAGGTTATTTTGGTTAAATCAGAGCTTGTGCAAATTATTGCCCGTCATAATCCGCATCTTTTTCAACGTGATGTGGAAAACATTGTGAATGCTATTTTTGAAGAAATTTCAACAGCACTCGCCAATGGCAATCGCGTTGAACTTCGCGGTTTTGGAGCTTTTTCTGTGAAAAGCCGCTCAGCCCGGAATGGTCGTAACCCACGGACAGGTGAAGCTGTTGTGGTTGAAGAAAAATGGATTCCTTTTTTCAAAACGGGTAAAGATCTGCGTGATCGTCTCAATCAGTGAGTAAAATGATGACAACTAAACGTATCCTTTTGGCAATTATTTTGCTACCTATTACAGTTGTTTTGATTGCTTTTATCATAGTTAACCGTCAAATAGTTACATTGACTCTTGATCCTTTTCGAATCAGCTCTGAAAATTTTACTTATCAAGCTCCTTTCTTTATATGGCTCTTTATTTTTTTCGGCTTTGGTGTTTTGTTAGGCAGCATAATCAATTGGTTTTCATATCATAAATGCAAAAAAGCTCTTAAAGAAAGCAAAGCGGAACTTGAGAAATTAAAAATGTCGATTGCAGATATGATATAAGAGTGCTTTGGTGAAATTTTTCTTTTGTTATGTTCAATACATCATGAGAAGAAATGGAAATATTCTTCTTCCTTTTCTTTATACATAATACATACTTTAAGCAGTTTTAGACCGTTGTATTATTACGAATAATTTAAGAGCCTTTTAAAGTGAATTTTTTTAAAATACCTGTATCGTGAAACCCAATATGCTTGCACAATGCTTTCAACCACACCACAGCAGTATGTATCCGCAGGAAAAACTACCTCTTATTTTAGAAACAGGTGTCAGTGCAGATTATGCTTTAATCGACTCTGGTAATGGGAAAAAATTGGAGCGATACGGTCCTTACCGCATTATTCGGCCAGAAGGTCAAGCACTTTGGAAACCAGCTTTATCACAAGAAAATTGGGCTAATGTTGATGCCATTTTCACAGGAAATCGAGATGAAGAGGGTGTTGGTCGCTGGTATTTTCCTAAAAAACCTCTTGGTGAAACATGGCCACTTTCATGGAATGGTTTGCTCTTTTTGGGACGTTTTACATCTTTTCGTCATGTTGGTGTTTTTCCTGAACAGGATGCTCATTGGCGCTCAATGGAAGAACAAATTGTTAAAGCCAAACGCCCCATCAAATTACTAAATCTTTTTGGCTATACAGGTATTGCCTCTTTGATTAGCGCACGCGCTGGTGCCGCTGTTACTCATGTTGATGCCTCTAAAAAAGCCATTACTTGGGCAAAAGCTAATCAGGAAAGAGCAGGATTAGTAGATTATCCAATTCGCTGGATTTGTGATGATGCAATAAAATTTGTCGAACGCGAACTGCGTCGGCAAAAAACTTATGATATGATTCTTCTTGATCCCCCTGCTTATGGACGTGGACCTCATGGTGAAATTTGGCAGTTTTTCGATCACTTACCAGAAATGATCAAAAACTGTCGTAGACTTTTATCCAATCAACCACTCGCTGTTATACTGACTGCTTATTCCATTCGTGCTTCTTTTTACACGCTTCACACTTTAATGCGTGACGAATTTATAAACTTTGGTGGTACAATCGAATCAGGAGAGCTGATCTTGCGTGAAGAAAGCGCTGGACGCGCTCTTTCTACTTCTCTTTTTAGCCGCTGGATTGCTTAAATATGTATACGTCTAAAATCGGTAAAGTTAAAGAAATTACCTCCCTTAGTAACCCAATTATCAAAGAACTTAAAGCACTTAGCCAAAAAAAGAACCGTAATCGAGAAGGTATTTTTATGGCAGAAGGACTTAAATTGATAATTGATGCTTTAAATCTCGGATGGAAAATACAAACACTCATCTTTTCCAAAAGCAAACTTGGTAATACTGCTGTTGAAAACACTGCTGCACACACAGTCGCGAGTGGTGGTTTCGTTATTAAAGCCTCACAAAAAATCATGGAATCACTTACCCGCCGCGATAATCCGCAAGCCGTTGTTGGTATTTTTAAACAACAATGGCAACCTCTTGAAATGATAAAACAATTAAGCGAAGATGTTTATGTGGCTCTTGACCGCGTGCGAGATCCAGGAAATCTTGGTACCATTATTCGCACCGCTGATGCAGTAGGGGCCAAGGGAATTATCTTAATCGGCGAAACAACAGATCCTTTTTCACCTGAAACAGTACGAGCAACTATGGGATCAATTTTTTCTGTACCACTTTACCGTAGTGATGAAGGCGCCTTTTTAAATTGGTCCAAAGGCTTTAAAGGCATGATTGTTGGTACACACCTCAAAGGAGATGTTGATTACCGTAGAGTTGATTTTAAAAATGGTCCCATTATACTCTTAATGGGAAATGAACAAAAAGGTTTAACAGATATTCTTGCAAATTGCTGTGATCAACTTGTACGTATTCCACAAAGTGGGCGTGCCGATTCGCTTAATTTGGCAGTTGCCACTGCTATCATGCTTTATGAGATCCGTCGTTCTCATTTAACACTTGAATCATAAGAGACCAAAATATGAAATGTAAATCTTTATCTTTTCTTCTTGGTTTGATTATTACAGTAGGGCTTGATCAATTGATCAAATATTGGGTTATGGATAACATGCCTTTAGGAGCAGTTATCCCAATTCTCCCTTTTCTCTCCCTGTACCATGTACGAAACTCTGGTATTGCATTTTCATTTCTTTCTTCTTTTTCTCAATGGGGACTCATTACCCTTACGTTAATTATTATTCTCTTTCTTTTATGGCTATGGAAAAATACCGAACACAAAAAATCTTTATCACGTTTTGGTCTTATTCTTATTATTGGTGGGGCAATTGGTAATCTTATTGACCGTATTTGTTTCCATTATGTCACCGATTATATACTATTTCATATTGATGATATTTTTTCTTTTGCTGTTTTCAATCTCGCTGATACATTTATCACGCTTGGTGCCATTGCCGTACTTATTGACGAATTTCGAATCTGGATTGAAGGAAAACGGACTTCTAATAAAATCTCTTCTGGATGAGAATACTGTTTCCCGCAAGCGTTCATTTGGATAAACGAATCAACCGAAAATGTGGTAAATTATTGATTTTTATTCATCAATTTTATTTTAGAAAATTTTCAACCATTTTACTTCTGAAACCCAATATCTTTATATTTTTCCATGTCAACTGCTTCATGAAGTTATAATAGATTTAAGTAGAAAGACTTGTTGTGACACGTTGTTATTTTCATTCAATGAGTTAAAATGATCAATGATCTTATCAATAATAGTTAAAAACTGTTATTTAGCCAAAGCTAGTATAAAATTAGCATCTTCTATCTGTTTAGATGTAGTCACCTACACAAGAAAAACAGCATTTTTATTGACTTGAAATCAAAAAAATTGCATTAATATCCTTAATTCTTCTCAAGATATGTGTCTTTCTTTTATTTCCATAGTATAATAGAAAGGAGAAGAGAAATTGATGAATAAAAAGAAGTCGACGCCTGCAAAAAATTTTCTAACTGCAGATAATCGTTCTTTTTTACTGAGTTCGCGTGCTTTTGCACCTCTTTTTTGGAGCCAGTTTTTCTCTGCTTTTAACGATAATTTTGTAAAAAATACTTTGATTTTTCTTATTGTTACATGTGATAGTTTAGAATATCAAGCAAGTCTTATTAGCCTAACAAATGGTGTTTTTTCACTTCCTCATCTTTTATTTGCTGCGACAGGAGGCCAATTGGCTGACAGCTTTAGTAAAGCGAAAGTTGCTCGTTTAATTAAATTCTTTACTCTCTTCATTGCTTTAGCAGCTGCAATTTCCCTCCTTTTATCCTCTATCTCCTTGCTTATGATATGCTTATTTCTCTTCAGTTCTGCTTCAGCACTTTTTGGCCCCCTCAAATATGCGGTATTACCCGACCATATAGCAAAATCTCACCTGCCACGTGCCAATGCATGGTTAGAAGCAGCAACCTTTCTTTCTATTTTATTAGGAACATTATGGGCTGGTCTTATTTTCGACTTTCAAAACCAATTACAAATTATTCCTGCACTTATTATAATTATCTTAGCTTTACTCTCATGGGCTACAAGCTGCTTTATGCCAGAAAATATTCCTGCACAGTCAACCCCTATTGTCGACCGTAACATTATACGTGCCACAACATCTATTCTTAAATCTTGTATCCAAGAAAAACGTTTACTGATTGCAAGCCTCATAGTTTCTTGGTTTTGGTTTATCGGAGCTACACTCTTATCAGCCACTCCAATATTGACGGCTTCCCTCAATTGCCTTGCTCACGGAACTATTATGTTCTTTATGGTTTTTTCCATTTTTGGTGCTATTGGTTCTGCTATAGTTGCTTGGCTTTCAGCAGAGCGGATTAACTTATTATTACCAGCTATAGGCGTTTTTGTTTTTGGTGCTGTTTGTATCGACTTAAGTGTTGTTATTCGTGGGCTTCCTCCTGAATTAAAAGTTAAAACCATTGTTGATTTTTTTTCGCATCCGCAATTATTGCACATTATATTTGATTTTGCTTTGGCAGCAATTTCAGCTACTTTTCTCGCTATTCCCGGATTTGCAGCATTGCAAGCATGGGCTAAACCTAACAAGCGAGCACGTGTTATCGCCGCTAATAATATCCTCAATGCTACAATTATGGTTATAGGAGCAGCTATTATTACTTTTGCTCAATATCTTGGTACTTCACTTGATATGATAATTCTTATTCTCGGTATTTCCTCCTTAATAGCTGCAATCATTATACTAAAATATCTGCCTACCAATCCTTTCAGCGACTTCACTTTTATTCTCTTACGCCTATTTTTTCGTTTAGAAATTAAAGGTATAGATAATCTTTCGAAATCAGGAAAATTTCCTATTCTAATTTTTAACCATGTATCTTTTCTTGATAGTCTTCTAGCTCTAGCTGTTTGCGAAACAACAAATTTACACAATCCAGTTATTATCATTGATACTAATACTGCGAAAATTTGGTGGATTCGTCCCTTTCTTAAATATACCAATGCTTTTCCTCTGGATCTTACAAATCCATTTGCAAATCGCCATCTTATACGCACAGCACAAGGGAAACCTCTTGTTATTTTTCCCGAAGTAGGTGATATTATCGTTAATAAAGATCTTATGAAGGTTTATGAGCGTGCTGCTATGATTGTCGATAAAACAAAAACAAAAGTGGCTCCCATTAAGATTTGTGGTCTTGAATATTCTTTTTTTTCACGTCCTTCTAAAATTCATGTACGCCGCAAACTTTTTCCTAAAATATATATTATCGTTCACGAACCTTTTGACTTAAATATTGATACGAATCTAAAAAGCCGCACCCGTCGAAAAGCTGTTGGAAATCAGCTGTATCGTATTATGTCTGATATGGTCTTTAAAACTTCAGGTTAAAATACTATACTTTTTCATAAACCTATTAAACGTCCTCGCAATTATAGGATATGTATAAAAATTATTGAGGATTCTCTTAAAAACTTGGCAAGTTATTGACTTATACCCCTATTTTCAAGAGTTGGAATTTTAGCTCCAAAATCAGCGGCCCTTACCCCAAAGAAAAATTATCAAAATGTTGCTGTATCTCAGCAAAGATAGATACAGGCAAAAAAAATTTTGCTTTTGCGCGTTAATAAAATATAGCCAAATAGTCAATTCTTTCCTAATTTATCCAAATAAAACAGCTTCTTCTGGTTATTATTAAAAGAGATTATCAAATTTTGTAAAAAATTTACTAAAAAATTAGATGTTCTTGATCAAGATCACCCTTTAATTATTACCAATTTGTAAGCTTTCCTTTTAACAAAAGTCTCTTGTAATTTTCAAATAAATCTCCATAATAAGGGGAGGTATGCTGGGATTCCGCCAGTGTTGCCTGGGGTTTTTTGTGTTTGGCAATCCTTTCTAACCTCAACACCTGACGGAACATATACTAAAGGACTTTATATTATGGCTGATTTTAAAAATTTACGTTCGGCGTCTGTTTCTCGTGCGGATGCATCAATCGATCAAGGATTGCGCAGCTATATGCTGGGCGTCTATAATACAATGGCCATTGGTTTGCTTATTACAGCCGCTGCCGCTTATGCGATTGCCTCATTGGCTACGACAACGGATATGAGCCAAGCAGCCGCTCAAATCAATAGCAGTGTCTATTTAACATCATTTGGAGTGACATTTTATACGTCACCATTATCTTATATTATTATGTTTGCACCCCTTGTGGCTGTGCTCTTTCTTAGTTTTAAAATCAATACATTGAGTACAAGTGCAGCCCGTAGCCTCTTTTTCGGTTATGCGGCCCTTGTTGGACTTTCATTGTCCTCAATTATTTTGCGTTATACACCAGAAAGTGTTGTACAAACATTTGTCATTACCGCCGCAGCTTTTGGTGCTCTTTCACTTTATGGTTATACGACGAAACGTGATCTAACAGCGATGGGCTCATTCTTTTTTATCGGCTTGGTTGGTTTGATGCTTTCTATGATTGTCAATATTTTTCTTGGATCTAGCGCTTTACAATTTGCTATTTCCGTGATTGGCGTTTTTATCTTTGCTGGTTTAACAGCTTACGATACACAAAACATCAAATTAATGTATTATGAAGGAGATGGAGATGACACTCAAGGTCGTAAAATTATTATGGGTGCATTGAATCTTTATCTTGATTTCATCAATATGTTTGTCTTCTTGCTGCAATTTCTTGGCTCAAACCGTGATTGATTGCGGCAATTATTGATCGATAAAAGAACCTTGTTTCTAAAAAGAAGCAAGGTTTTTTTAATTTTTAACATAGGTGTTCATTTATGAACTCTTTAGTGCCGATGTTCAAACCATACAAAAAATTACAACCCAAAAATGATAAAAAAGCCTCATAAGCGAAAATTTCTCTGGCCAACCACATTTATCCAGCAAAAACTTCATACTCCCCTGTTAAACGCTATTCGTAATCGCTCTGGTCATCAGTTAACGATAATCAAAGATAACGATCATTATGATCTTGTCGTTGCTTCTTATAATATCCATAAATGCGTAGGTGTTGATAAAGTTTTCAATCCTACACGTATTGTGCGTGTTATTGCTGAACTACAAGCTGATATTCTTGCTCTGCAAGAAGCAGACAAACGTTTTGGTGAACGTACAGGCTTGATTGATCTTCAGCTCTTAAAAACTGAAACAGGTCTCTTTCCAATACCCCTGAACACTATGTCACCAAACAGTCATGGTTGGCATGGCAATGCCCTTTTTTTGCGCCAAGGACGTATATGTGATATTCTACAAATTACTCTTCCTGGCATTGAACCTCGTGGTGCTGTGATTGTAGAATTAGAAATGAAGAGTGGCAAAATTCGTGTTATTGCTGCGCATTTTAGCTTGTTTCGCCACTCTCGTAATAAGCAAGTAAAAACGCTTCTTGCACTCCTGCAAAAACGTTCTCTTATGCCTACACTTCTTATTGGTGATCTCAATGAATGGAGGATAGGTAAAGGATCATCTTTAAACCTTTTTTCTTCCTATTTTGATAGCACAATCGGAGCTGTACCAAGTTTTCCCTCTCGCTTCCCCTTTTTAGCTCTTGATAGAATTTTAGCTTTCCCCCATCAATTAGTAATAAACGTTGAAAATCATTTTTCACCCCTTGCGCGTATTGCTTCAGATCATTTACCAATTAAAGCGCATCTTAGCCTTGCGAATGCGATGTCCACTCTTAAAAATAAAACACGTGAGCAAAACTAATGTGCTTCATCCCAATTTTGAGCAGTCATTACCTTTACTTCAAGCGGTACAGACAAAGATAATACCGGCATTGTAGCATTTTCCATAACCTTTTTAACAAGAGCTATAGTCTTATCACTCTCGGCTTTTGGTACTTCAAAAATCAGTTCATCATGCACTTGCAGTAACATTTTTGCTGATAATTTTTCTTTTTCTAAAGCATCTTCCATATGAATCATAGCACGACGAATGATATCTGCCGCCGATCCCTGAATCGGTGCATTAATAGCAGCTCGTTCATTAAAAGCACGAACTTGCTGATTATTGGCTTTTATTTCAGGATAATGAATACGACGACCAAAAATAGTTTGTACATAACCATGTTGACGTGCAAATGCCTTAGTCGTTTCCATGTAATCTTTAATTCCTGGAAATCTTTCAAAATAAAGTTGAATATAACGACCTGCTTCCTGTCGAGAAAGACCCAATTGATTTGCTAATCCAAAGGCTGAAATACCATAAATAATACCAAAATTAATTGCCTTTGCGCGTCTGCGTATGTCTGACGGCATTTCTTTTATAGGCATACCAAACATTTGTGATGCAGTTATCGCGTGAATATCTTGACCTTGTGCAAAAGCTTCTTTTAATGCGTCAATATTAGCAATATGTGCAAGAATACGCAATTCGATTTGGCTATAATCAGCTGATAAGAGCACATGCCCTTCTGGAGCAATAAATGCTTGTCGGATTTTACGTCCTTCTGCAGTTCGCACTGGTATATTTTGTAAATTTGGCTCTGATGATGATAAACGCCCTGTCGATGTTATTGCTAAAGAATAATTCGTATGGACACGTCCTGTTTTAGGCAAAATATAAGAAGGCAAGGCATCTGCATAGGTAGATTTTAGCTTTGCAAGCTGACGCCAATCAATAATTTTACGTGGTAAAACATGACCGTCAACAGCCAATTCCTCTAATGTTTGTGCAGAAGTTGACCATTGTCCTCCCTTGGTCTTAGCTCCTCCAGACAATCCCATTTTGCCAAAAAGGATATTACCTAATTGCTTTGGTGAAGCAATATTAAATTTCTCACCAGCCAGCTGATAAATTTCTTCTTCTAAAATAAAAGCAGCTTGTGCTAATTCTCCTGAAAGACGCAATAAAATCTGCCGATCAATGAGAATCCCACGTTCTTCCATTCTTGCAAGAACTTCTATCAGCGGTCGATCAAGACGTTCATAAATTTTTGTCATTCCTTTTGCTACAAGCTGGGGTTTTAATACTTGCCACAAACGAAGTGTTATATCTGCATCCTCTGCTGCATAAAAAGTTGCCTGTTTCAAATCTACTTGTGCAAAAGAAGAAATCTTTTTTCCATTATGCGTTAAATCCTTGTAAGCAATTGGTTTATATCCAAGCCAGCGTTCAGACAAAGCGTCCATATTATGCGTTAAAGCTCCAGCATCTAAAGCATACGACAAAAGCATTGTGTCATCAAAAGAGCGCATCACAATACCCTGTTGCTTCATCACCAACCAATCATATTTCATATTTTGACCAATTTTTAAAACTGCTTGATTTTGCAATATTGGCTTTAAAAGTTTCAAAGCCTTTTTGGTCTCTATTTGTTCAGCAATACGTCCACCTCCCAAAAGATCATCTCCTCCCTCAATATGTTCAAGAGGTATATAGGCTGCTTTTCCTGGCTGTAATGCTAATGAAAAACCAACAAGCTTTGCTTGCAGTGCATCAAGAGAGGTTGTTTCAGTATCAAAAGCGAAATAACCCTGCTCTTCTGCTTTTAACAACCATTCTTGCAAAACCTCTTCATCCAAAATAGTTTTATAAGCCTCTCTTGTAATTTTTTGCCTAAGAGCCTGATCTTTACGTTTTTGTGCCAAAACCTGTGGGGAATTTTCAGAAAAACTATGTAATAGCGGTGTATCAACTTTCTGAATATCGAGAATGCGCTCATAACCAGAATCTACCCATTCAATATCTATATCGAGTGCATCAATGACTGTAGCGTCACATTCTGTTGCCTCCGCTATACGACGTGTGAGTGTCGTAAATTCCATAGCTTTCAGAAAAGCAATTAAACGTGGACCATCTTGTGGTTCCAGTACAAAACTCTCTAAATCATTCTCTATAGGGACATCCGTTTTAAGCTTAACTAATTCACGAGAAATTTTTGCTTGTTCAGCATAATTTTGAATATTTTCACGTCGTTTTGTTTGCTTAATCTCTGCTACGCGTTGCAATAAAAGATCAAGAGTACCAAATTGATCTAATAATTGCGCTGCAATTTTGGGACCAATGCCGGGAATACCTGGAACATTATCTGTTGGATCTCCAGTCAAAGCTTGCAAATCAACCATTTTTTCAGGTGCCACACCCCATTTTTCTATGACTTCAGAAACACCAATATGCTTATCTTTCATTCCATCATATAAAGATACGTGTGTGTTCACCAGTTGCATTAAATCTTTATCAGAAGAAATGATTGTGGTTTTTACTCCATTCTGAGTTGCCAATTGTGCATAGGTAGCAATTAAATCATCTGCCTCAAATCCTTCTTTTTCAATACAAGGTAAATTAAAAGCCTTTGTTGCTTGTCGTATTAAAGCAAATTGAGGAATAAGATCTTCAGGAGGTGCCTCTCTATTGGCTTTATATTGGGGATAAATTTTTTTACGAAATGTATCAGAGGAATAATCAAAAATGACAGCAAAATGCGTTGGGATAACACCAGCAGCTGTATTGCGAGCATCACAGAGTAATTTCCATAACATATTACAAAAACCGGCTACAGCTCCTACAGAAAGTCCATCCCTTTTGCGCTTTAAAGGTGGCAAAGCGTAATAAGCACGAAAAATATAGCCTGATCCATCAACCAAAAAAAGATGATCTTTTGTTTCCATGAAAACTCCATTATTTCCATTCTAGCTAAAAAATAATTTACCCTTATATTTGTTTTTCATTATTATTTTAAAAATTATTTTAAAATTTATCGAATTGCCTCTAAAAAGCCATTTTTTTTTTTCATAAAGCACTTGTTCGTTACTTTTATTTTGTACCTAAAGCTTTTCTTTGCTGTTACAGGACATAATAGCTTTCATTTTGCTCCTCCTATGATGGCTAAGGTACAACGTAGCGAAACAAGGTCGTTGTGGTGTTCCCCTCCCCACAACAACCGTATTTTTTGAATTTTTATTATTTATGTAATTTCAAATAATCTTTTCAGAGAGAAAAAAGGGAGTTATTGAGGAATTTTAAAATGATTCCACAGAGCTTTTTCACCTATTTTTTTAATAAAATCAGCATGCATACTTCTTTCCTGTGCACTTAACCTTGGAGATAGCGGATGTGAGCGAATTTTAACTGCCGAGAAAACATTCTTCTCATTTTGGACATCCTCATCAATATTCCCACTGTTATCAAAACCCAATACACCCTGTTTTCCACCAATGAGTTCAATATAAACATCAGCAAGAATCTCCGCATCAAGCAGAGCACCATGAAGAACACGATGACTATTATCAATTCCAAAACGTTTGCACAAAACATCAAGAGAATTAGGACCCATAGGAAATTTGCGTCGTGCCATAGCCAATGTATCAATTATATTATCAACACTGATAAGTGGCTTATTTACCCGTCCTAATTCTGCATTAAGAAAACCAATATCAAAACTTGCATTATGGGCAATCATTGTTGCACCATTAATAAATTCCAAAAATGCATTAGCAATATCACTAAAGCTTTTTTCATTCTTTAAGCGTTCATTGGTCAACCCATGAATTGCTACAACTTCATCAGGAATAATAACTCCCTGCGGGTTCAAATAAACATGGAATCGGCGTCCTGTAAGATAGCGATCAACCATTTCTACACAACCGATTTCGATTATGCGATCTTTCTCTTTATCCAATCCTGTTGTTTCTGTATCAAAAATAATTTCACGCATCACTTCAATTCTTTAGCAAAATTTTTATCACGTCTAAGACTTGTTGACGTGTATTTTCTAAATCTTTTCCTGTATCAATGACAAAATCAGCTCGTTCTCGTTTTTTCTTATCAGATATTTGTTTAGCATTGATAAATGCAAATTTTTCTTCGCTCATATTTGGACGAATCATTGCACGCTCTTTTTGTATTTCTAGTGGTGCAGAAACAACAACTACGCTATCCACACGATTTTCACTCTTTGTTTCAAAAAGCAGAGGAATATCAAGAACAATTAACTTTTTTCCCTTTTGGCGTGCTTTATCAATAAATTCTTCTTCTTTTTCTTGCACTAAAGGGTGAATCATTTTTTCTAATATTTGTAATTTTTCACTATCATTGATTAAAACCTTCGAAAGCTTTTGGCGATTAACTTTACCATTTTCAATAACACTAGGAAAAGTATGTTCTATGAGCGATAAAGTTGGTTCACTCCTGTAAAGTTTATGTACAGTATCATCAGCACTAAAAACGGGAATATCCGCTTGTTTAAAAAGATTAGCAACAGTTGATTTTCCCATAGCGATTGATCCGGTCAGACCTATGATTTTCATTCTCTTTCTTAACCCATATCCTTTAAAATTGCTGCCCGTAACGCTTTTGTCACCTGTGGTTTTATTCCAAACCATCGTTCAAAACCAGGAACAGCCTGATGTAAAAGCATACCAAGTCCATCAATTGTCCTTAGGCCATGTGCTTTTGCTTGTTGCAAAAAAGGTGTTATCAACGGCGTGTAAACAATATCTGTCACTAACGCTGTTGTCTTTGTTTTATGAAAATCGCAAAAAAGAGAAACACTTTTTTCCTCATCTGATTTTGTCATGCCTACAGAAGTCGTATTAACAATTAAATCAGCTTGGTAAAGTACTTCATTAGCACAATGCCAATCGTGAACTTCAACAGGTTTTCCAAAATATTCAGCTAAATCATCTGCACGTTTCTTTGTACGATTAAGCAAGAAAATACGTTCAAATCCCCGCTTTTTTAAAGCATATAAGATAGCACGTGCAGCACCCCCTGCACCAAAAACAAGAGCTGTTTCTCCAACCCAATTAGAAACCGAATCATCAAGATTAGCAGTAAAACCATAGGCATCACTATTTGTGGCACAAAGTTTTCTTCCTTCATACCATAGCGTATTAGCAGCACCAATTATTGTTGCTACTTCATCTTTATGATTAGCTAAACGAAAAGCTTCCTGCTTATAAGGTAAAGTAACATTACCTCCACAAAAACCTCTTTGTTGTATAGATGCGAAAAAATCTGCAAATTCTTCAAGAGTCACTTCCTGTGCTAGATATTCACCTTGTAAACCGTATTGTTTAAGCCAAAAATTATGAATTTTTGGTGATTTTGAATGGTGAATAGGACAACCAACAACAAAGGCACGCGGAGAAAAATTTTTTCCGGGCTTTATTGTCAAATTAACCATCGATAACTCCCAAATGACGCAATTTTACCAATAAAGGTAACAGTGGTAAACCAATAATGGTAAAAAAATCTCCGTCAATTTTTTCAAAAAGATGAATTCCTTCTCCTTCAATTTGATACACTCCCACACTGCTTAAAACATCTGTCCCTACACGCATTAAATAACGTTCAATGAATTCCGGTGAAAGAGGACGTATTGACATATGAGCACTAAAAGCTTCAACCCAAATTTCTTGGCCATTTTGAAATAAAGCCACAGCACTATGAAGAGAATGGGTTTTTCCTGATAAAGCATATAAACGTTGACGTGCTTCCTTTTTACTTGTAACTTTATGAAAAATCTGACCTTCCAAATCAAGTACTTGATCACAACCAATGACCAAAGCATCAGGAAAGCGGTCAGAGACATTTTTTGCTTTTGCACTAGCAAGAAAGCAACAGAGTTGTTTAGATGTTTTTACTTCTGCTTTTTTTTCTACTTCTCTTTCATCAAAAGAAGCCCCTTTAATGGAAAAACTTAAACCTGCTTTTTTCAACAATTGTGCACGGTAATAACTAAGGGATGCTAATATTAACGTATCTGCTGCCATAAGAGTTTTCTTTCATTTTCCTTCACGAAATCGTGATAAAAGTTCAAATATCGCTGCAGCAGTTTCTTCAATAGAGCGTCTTGTGACATCAATAATAGGCCAATTAAAACGTTCACAAATGCGTTTTGCATAAGTCAATTCTTCAGCTATACTGATCCGATCAGTATAGCTTTCAAGAGCAAAAACATCTCCCAAATCTCGATTTTGGCGAATATGTGAAATTCGTTCAGCTGAAGCGATTAAGCCAACAATCAAAGCATTTTTTGTTTCTAAAAGGGCTTCAGGTAAGTCGATCCCTGGAATAAGAGGAACATTAGCCGTTTTTATTCCACGATTTGCTAAATAGATACTGGTTGGTGTTTTAGAGGTTCTTGAAATACCTACAAGTATTACATCTGCATCTGATAAGCTATTGGGAGACTGTCCATCATCATGCTCTATTGTAAAATCCAACGCCTCAATACGGCGAAAGTAATCTGCATTGAGATCATGCTGGGCACTAGCACGTAAATTTGTGGGCATTCCAAGGTAAGATTGAAAAGCATCCAAAACAGGGTGTAGTATATCAATACAGGGAACTTCTATTTTCTCACATCTTCTCCCAAGAAGCAGTTTAATTTTTTTATCAATGATTGTGTAAAGAACAATACCCGGCTCTTGTTGTATTTCATCAAGAGCTCTTTGCAACTGCATTTCATTGCGAATCATCGGATAGATATGTTCTGTTGTCTGAATCATCGTGTATTGTGATGCTACAGCCCTTCCAACAGAGATTAATGTTTCTCCCGTTGCATCAGAAAGCATGTGTAAATGAAAGGATTTTTTTTCTCTTGTCACAAAAATTTTAACTCCTTGTTAATAAATGTGTATATATCATCATGCTTTTTTATAAAATAAAAACTTAGAGGAATTTTTCCGTTATTATGCACAAATTGAACAATTGTGATAAATAAAATCCACTTATGAGAAGAGAATGGGGATAATATCCTTAACATAATGGTATATATTATTTTTTTTTATTTTCTTTTGTGGATAAAATTGAGGATGAATGAAGCATAAACAATAATCCACACTAAACACAAGCTTGAATAAGAAAAATTCTCTCTCTCTTAAATTATTAATATAAAAAATTTGGAAAAGATAAAAATCCTTTTGAATATTAATTTATTAACGATATAAGATGTTTTCATATTTTTCTTAAAATTTATTAAGAATGATATATTGTTTAAGTTCTTTTAAATATTATTAAACAATTTGTTTTTTGAATTTTTATAAATAATTTCAATTTGCATAAGCGATTTTGAAATATGATTGTTAAATTTTATACGAAGATAAATCTTATGAAGGATACTTGCAGTTTTAAAAAGTTAAGTGTAGAATATTTAGACCTTATTAGAGTTTTCTATTCTCCAAATTTTCCATAAATTAGTTTTAAAAACAATCCCTTACCTAAAATAAAGAGCATATTTCATGCAAGAAATGAAATTACAAGAACTTAAAAGTAAAAATCCGGTTGAACTTGTCTCTTTTGCTGAAACATTAGAAGTTGAAAATGCTTCCCTAATGCGCAAGCAAGAATTAATGTTTGCTATCTTGAAAAAACTTGCTTCGCAGGACGTAGAAATTATAGGAGAAGGAGTTGTTGAAGTTTTACAAGATGGATTTGGATTTTTGCGATCTGCTGATGCTAATTATCTTCCAGGTCCTGATGATATTTATCTTTCACCTGCACAAATTCAGTCTTTTTCTTTAAAAACAGGTGATACTGTTGAAGGTCCTATACGTAGTCCAAAAGAAGGAGAACGTTATTTTGCTCTTCTTAAAATTAATACAATAAATTTTGAAGATCCTGAAAAAATTCGTTATAAAATTCATTTTGATAATTTAACACCTCTTTATTCCAATGAGCGTTTTCAAATGGAAATACAGGATCCTACAGAAAAGGATATGTCGTCACGGGTGATTGATTTGATATCTCCTCTTGGAAAAGGGCAGAGAGGATTAATTGTAGCACCTCCTCGAACAGGAAAAACGGTTTTACTTCAAAATATTGCTCATTCTATTACCACTAATCATCCTGAATGTTATCTCATTGTTCTTTTAATTGATGAACGACCAGAAGAAGTTACTGATATGCAACGTTCTGTAAAAGGAGAGGTAGTTTCTTCTACTTTTGATGAACCAGCAATACGTCATGTACAAGTTGCTGAGATGGTTATTGAAAAAGCTAAACGTCTTGTTGAATATGGACGTGATGTCGTTATTCTTCTTGATTCTATTACTCGTCTTGGACGTGCTTATAATACTGTTGTTCCTTCATCAGGTAAAGTTTTGACAGGTGGTGTGGACGCAAATGCGCTACAGCGTCCAAAACGTTTTTTTGGTGCAGCACGTAATATTGAAGAAGGTGGGTCTTTAACCATTATTGCGACAGCTTTAATTGATACGGGTAGCCGTATGGATGAGGTTATTTTCGAAGAGTTTAAAGGAACAGGAAATTCGGAAATTGTTCTTGACCGTAAAGTTGCTGATAAACGTATTTTCCCTGCTATGGATATTTTGAAGTCGGGAACACGTAAAGAAGAGCTTTTAGTAGCACGACAAGATTTACATAAGATTTTTGTTCTTCGTCGTATTTTGGCACCTATGAATGTAACAGATGCAATTGAATTTTTGATTGATAAATTAAAACAAACAAAAAACAATAGCGAATTTTTTGATTCAATGAATACATAGAAACATTAAGTTTTTAGATTAGGAATATTCCTGTGGATACAATCTTTGCTGTTTCGAGTGGATTGTTGCCTTCAGGGGTTGCAGTTATTCGACTTTCTGGTCCTCATGTCGTGCGTGTTGTGAAAGATCTTTGTGGTTTTTTACCTAAAGCGCGCTTCATGCATTATGGAAATCTTACAGCTCGTGATGGGAGCTTTCTGGATTCCGCTTTAACTGTTTTTTTTCCTGCTCCTCACAGTTTTACAGGAGAAGATTGTGCTGAATTTCATTTACATGGAGGCAAAGCGGTTGTTAACCGTTTTCTTGATGAGTTATCCACATTTGAAGGGTGTCGTATTGCAGAAGCAGGTGAATTTTCGCGTCGCGCATTTATAGAGGGAAAATTAGACCTTGTTCAAGCAGAAGCTCTTGCTGATTTAATAGAGGCAGAAACAGAAAGTCAACGACGTTTAGCGGTTATGGGTACAAGTGGGCGTTTAACAACGCTTTATCGTGATTGGCGTCATAAACTTATGAAAGCACGTGCTTTTATTGAAGCCGAACTTGATTTTTCTGATGAAGCTGACATTCCTAATTTAGTATCTGATAAAATTTGGAAAGATGTAGAAGAACTCTCTGTTTCTCTTCGCGAACATATTTCTGAAGGAGAACGTGCAAGTATTTTACGCGATGGGTTAAAAATTGTCATTGCAGGTGCCCCAAATTCTGGAAAATCAAGCATTATGAATCGTTTGGCTGGAAGGCCTGTTGCTATTGTGATGGAAGAAGCGGGAACAACACGTGATGCTTTGGAAATTAGGCTCGTTCTCAGTGGTTTACCGGTTTTTTTAACAGATACTGCTGGTTTTAGAAAAACAGAAAATAAAATCGAAAAATTGGGAATAGAAGTTGCAAAACAGCATATTATGGATGCTGATTTGGTTATTTTAGTTTATGATATGGGAAATCCCAAAGAGATCGATTTACCAGAAACAACAGCTGAAATATGGCATGTTGGTAATAAACTTGATCTTTATGAAGAAGATAAAACGCGTTGGTTTATACAATTTTCTGCATTAACAGGTTTAAATTTTGATAATTTTATTAAGGAAATAGAGTTATTTTGTTCACGTCGTGCTTCTAAAATTGGAAATCTTGTTCCAGCACGTAAAAGACAACTTCAGTTATTAAAAGAAGCTGTTAAAGAGATTGAAGTTTCTCTAAATGATAATTTTCTTGATTTAACTTTACGTGCAGAACATCTTCGTCGTGCAAGTGATTTTCTTGGAAGAATTACGGGGGACATAGATGTTGAAGATTTGCTTGATATTATTTTTTCAGAGTTTTGTATTGGTAAATAATGATTCACGTGAAACATCAATTATTTTATGGACAGATTGATAATATCATATATTTTATTTGTTTCACGTGAAACTTGAGATTGTATTCTCTATGGAATAAGACAAATGCAATTATATGATGTCATTATTGTTGGAGGTGGTCATGCTGGCTGTGAAGCTGCGTCGGCTTCAGCGCGTGTGGGAGCGCGTACAGCACTCGTTACACATAAAATATCAGCATTGGGAACAATGTCCTGTAATCCTGCTATTGGTGGACTTGGAAAAGGACATTTGGTTCGTGAAATAGATGCTTTAGATGGTCTTATGGGACGAGCAGCGGATGCTGCAGGAATTCAGTTTCGACTTCTTAATAGACGAAAAGGACCCGCAGTAAGAGGACCACGTACGCAAGCAGATCGACAACTCTATAAAAAAGCAATTCAAAAATTTCTGAAAGAACAAAACAATTTAAGTCTTATTGAAGATGAAGTACTTGATATAACTGTTAAAAATAATAGTGTTTCAGGTGTTCTTTTGAAAAAAAATGGGCATGTTTTTTCTGGTGCTGTAGTTTTAACAACAGGTACGTTTTTGCGTGGTCTTATTCATATTGGCGATAAAACATGGCCTGCTGGAAGAATGGGTGAACAATCAACTGTACAACTTGCTGAAAGCTTAAAAAAATATGGAATAAATCTTGGACGCTTGAAAACAGGAACTCCTGCACGTCTTAGTAAAAAAACAATTCATTGGGAATGTCTTCCAAAACAGAAAGCAGATGAAGATCCTGTTCCCTTTTCTCTCTTGACAGAAAAAATTGAACAACCTCAAATTGAATGTGCAATAACGCGTACAAATGCACGAACACATAAAATTATTCATGAAAATATTCATCAATCTGCTTTATATTCTGGTGCTATTGAAGGAGTAGGTCCACGGTATTGTCCTTCAATTGAAGATAAAATTGTTAAATTTGGTGAACGTGATGGACATCAGATTTTTCTGGAACCAGAAGGTTTGGATACTGATACTGTTTATCCAAATGGACTTTCAACTTCTCTTCCTGAAAATGTACAAATTTCTTTACTGAAATCAATTGAAGGATTGGAAAATGTTGAGGTTTTACAACCAGGTTATGCTATTGAATATGATTTTGTTAATCCACAACAATTAACGAAAACCTTAGAATTACGTTCTTTACCAGGATTGTTTTTAGCCGGCCAAATTAATGGTACAACAGGATATGAGGAAGCTGCAGCTCAAGGCCTTTTAGCAGGATTGAATGCTGCCCGTAAGGTTGCTGGATTAGATGAAATATTTATAAGTCGTTCTACAGCTTATATTGGCGTTATGATAGATGATTTAATTTCACGTGGGGTTTCTGAACCTTATAGAATGTTTACATCACGTGCTGAATTTCGTTTATCTTTACGCTCTGATAATGCTGATACTCGTTTAACACCTTTGGCAGAGCAGTGGGGTATTATTAGTAAAAAACGTTGGGATTGTTATCAGCAAAAACAGCGACGTCTCGATCAAGCACGATCAATATGCCAGAAACTTTTTCTAACACCTAATGAGGCGTCTGCTCATGGATTACAGGTAAATCACGATGGAATTAGACGTTCAGCTTATGATCTTCTTGCTTATCCTCATATGACTATAGAGCGTCTTTCACATTTTTGGCCACAATTACAGTCAATTGATTCTAAAACAGTTGAATCTCTAGAAATTGAAGCACAATATGCAGTTTATTTAGAAAAACAAGCACAAGATATTGCTGCTCTTCAACGAGATGAGCGTTTAGAAATTCCCCCTTCACTTAATATTCAGGCAATTTCGGGTCTTTCAAATGAATTAAAAGCAAAAATTCAAAAAATATCACCACGTTCAATTGCTGATGCACAGAAAATTGATGGTATGACTCCAGCAGCATTATCACTTATTATCACTTATATTCAACGTCAACGACGTGAAAAGGTTAAATCAGCTTGATGGATATTTCCATAGAACAAAAATATCAGGAACTCTTAAATATCATTCCTTCTGTTTCACGTGAAACGATGGAAAATTTAATACAATTTGAAACTTTTATAATTCAATGGAATACGCATATTAATTTGGTATCCTCTAAAACAATACCAATTCTATGGACACGCCACATCTTGGATTCAGCTCAAATTTATCCTTTACATAGCCACTTTTTACGCTGGTGTGATCTTGGATCAGGAGGAGGTTTTCCTGCAATTGTTATTGCTATTTTAATGAAAGAAAAAAAAATAGGCCATATTGATCTCGTTGAAAGTAATGGAAAAAAAATAGCTTTTTTAAGAACTGTTATTACTCAACTTAATCTTCCAGCTACAGTTCATCACTGTAGAATTGAAGATGTATATGAAAAAATAAAGGCACCAGATGTTATAACAGCGCGAGGATTAGCTTCATTAGATGACCTCTTACAGCTTATTTTTCCATTGTTAACAGAAAAAACAATAGCTCTTTTGCAAAAAGGTCGGGATTACGCTACAGAAATAACAAATGCCTCTGCCAATTGGCGCTTTGATCTGCTAAAACATAAAAGTAAAATTGATGAAAGTTCTGTTATTTTAGAAATTTCTCATGTTCGATCATGTAGAGGGTAAAGCAAAATGAGCGAAACACGAATTATCGCTATTGCAAACCAAAAAGGTGGAGTCGGCAAAACAACTACAGCAATTAATCTTGCAACAGCTTTAGCAGCTATTGGTGAAAACGTTCTCATTATGGATGTTGATCCACAAGGTAATGCAAGTACAGGATTGGGAATTGATCGTAATAGCCGTCCTTTATCATCTTATGATGTTTTGATTTCAGGAATTTCAGTTACAAAAGCAGCTTTGAAAACAGCTGTACCCAATCTCCATATTGTTCCTTCTACGCTTGATCTTTTAGGCGTAGAAATGGAAATTGCTTCATCACAGGATCGTATTCAGCGATTGCGTAAAGCACTCTGTGATGATCCAAAAATGATAAAAAAATTTAGTTATATTTTAATTGATTGTCCTCCATCGCTTAATCTTTTAACACTGAATGCTATGGGGGCAGCAGATTCTGTTTTAGTGCCTATGCAATGTGAATTTTTAGCACTTGAAGGTTTAAGCCAATTGCTTGAAACAGTAAAACAAGTGCGATCTGTTCTTAATCCATCTTTAGAAATTCAAGGGATTGTCCTAACGATGTACGATGGACGTAATAATCTTTCAAATCAAGTTGTTGAAGATGTGCGTTCTTTTATGGGAGATAAAGTTTATCGTACTGTTATTCCACGGAACGTGCGTGTATCTGAAGCCCCTTCTTTTGGTAAACCAGTATTACTTTATGATCTGAAGTGTGCTGGTAGCCAGGCATATTTGCGTTTAGCATCGGAAGTGATCCAACGCGAAAAACAAGCACGTGCTGCTGCTTAGAAATGTAAAAAAATTTAAAGAGCAAAATTATGAATGATGATCAATCAAAAAAAAGATTAGGGCGTGGTTTAGCAGCTTTAATTGGGGATATAAATTTAAATAATAATCTTGCACGTTCATCGACTGATGAAAAATCTACAGAGTTTAATGCAATTTCTGCACATTCTGAGCGACTTGTGCCACTTGAAACTATCTCGTGTAATCCAAATAATCCACGGCGCCATTTTACTGATGCAGAACTTGATAATTTAGCGCAATCAATTCGTCAGCATGGTATTGTTCAACCTGTCATTGTAAGACCTTTACGTGATCATCCACATCGGTTTGAATTAATCGCTGGTGAACGGCGGTGGCGTGCTGCACAGCGCGCTAATTTAAATCAATTGCCGGTCATTGTTCGTGATGTAGATGATAAGATAGCTTTGGAATTGGCAATTATTGAAAATGTTCAGCGTGCCGACCTTAATCCTATAGAAGAAGCAATGGGATATGAGATGTTACTGAATGAGCATGGATATACGCAAGCAGATTTGGCACAAGTCATTGGAAAAAGCCGGAGTCACGTTGCAAATACGCTTCGTTTGTTAAAGCTTCCACCAAAAGTACAACAGTTCTTAACCGATGGACAGCTCTCCGCTGGCCATGCACGCTGCCTTATAACCGTTGATAATCCACAGGATTTAGCCGAAAAAATTATTCGCGAAGGACTCTCTGTGCGCCAAACGGAAATACTTGCATATGAACAGGCAAATCCGAAAACGAAAAAACGAACTGCTGTTGAAAAGGATACAGAAACAAAATCTCTAGAAAAATTACTTGCAGATGTGATCGGAATGAAAGTGACTATTAGACATGGTAAAAAAGGTGGTGATTTAAAAATACGCTATTCTTCATTAGAACAATTGGATGATATTTGCCGACGTTTACAGAACTAATTAATTATCTAAAATAGCACGAATTCTATCTATATATTTTTGACCGAACTTTAAATTATCTAAAGATATAGTATTTTTTTCATTGAAGAGAATTTTTTTATCTTCAATGTCTATTATTGCAGCTAAAGTTGCTTGAAGAGCCATGACACCAATAACATAATCTTTAGGTGAAAGATTATTTTTTCTTAAAAGCTCCGTTAGTTTTGGTCTAGCAGAAATAGAGGCTATTAATCCTTCAATACTGTTATCATTTCCGGTATTGGACGTCTCTGGCTCTGGAGGTAAATCTTCAATTTCTTTTTTTAGTTGTTCTATTTTTGAGAGTAAATCTTCTGTTAAAGGATAATTTGCAACGATATTTGGATTGCTGCTAAGTGAGAGAACAAATTGATTATCTGTTCCTTCTGCCATTGTTATTTGAACATATGCTATAAAAAGAAAAAAGGGAAACAAACGCAAAATAAACTTCAACATGGATAAAATTTATCCTTTCTTCTTCGAATTTTAGCAAAGACTTCTTCATCTATAAAATTAATCAATTGTTTAAAATAATACAGATTCTATTTACAACTGCTTCTAAGAATTTTAAGTATTCTATACGTATGTTTTTTACCAAACTCCAAATTATCTGAAACTACAGTATTTTTTTCATCAAAAAAAATGCCTTCTTTTTTAAGGTTTTCAATATCTTCGTTAAGAATTATTAATGTTGCTTGAAGAGTCATGATACCAATAATATAATCTTTAGCTGTGAGATTCTTTTTTCTTAAAAGACCCATTAGTTTAGGTCTGGCAGAAATAGAAGCTATCTGTCCTTCAATACTGTCGTCATATTCAGTATTATATGGTTTTGAAGTTGATAATAAGTTTTCATCACATTTTTTTCCGATTTCTTCTATTTTTAAAAGAAAATCTTCTGTTAAAGAATAATTTGCAATGATATATGGGAAATCAAACTGATTGTCTGTTTCCTTTGCCATTATTGGTTGAGTATGTATTACGAAAAGAAAAAGGGAAAACAAACGCAAGATAAGCTTAAACATGGCTAGAAAATATCCTTTCTTCTTCGGATTTCAGCAAAGACTTCTTCATCTGTTTCTTTTTCCATTGCAAGGTTTCTTCGTAACGTATTATCATCCCAGCGGAGGAAAGGATTGATAGCTTTTTCTTCCCCTAAGGTTACAGGTAAAGTCACAGCGTCTTTTGCGCGCAATAAAAAAACATCCTCTACTCTTTTATGAAGTTTTTGATTATGTGGATCAAGTGTCAATGCGAAAAGGGCGTTAGTTTTAGTATATTCATGACCACAATAAAGAAGTGTTTCATCGGGAAGTTGACGAAGCTTTTTTAAAGAGCTAAGCATTTGTGCAGGTGTTCCCTCGAAAAGGCGTCCACAACCGAGAGAGAAAAGTGTATCTCCAGCAAAGAGTAAATTCTCTTTAGGAAGATAGTAAGATAATGCGCCTAAAGTATGACCAGGCGTTGAAAGCGCTAAAAGCGGGTGTGTTCCAAAGAAAAAACTTTCATCAGGTTGAAGTGTTTGGTCAAGATAACGAATCTTTTCTTTTTCTTTTTCTGGTCCAACAACTAACGCTTTGTAAACTTGCTTTAACTCGGCTAGCGCTTCTACGTGGTCGTGATGATGGTGAGTCACAAAAATAGTATGAAGGGTCCAATTATGGCGTTTGAGGGCCCTATGAATTGCTTTGCTTTCAGGTGCATCAATTGCGGCTGTGAGTCCACTTTTTTCATCATGAATGAGTACACCAAAATTATCTTCTCGACAGATAAATTGCTCAATTAACACGTACTTTCTCCATAAAAAGTCAGGAATAAATTTACAAAATAACCTGTCGTAATAAATGCATTATATTTAAGAATCAGACTTGTCCTCTTCTGTTAAAAAACCTTTTGAATGTTTAAGTATAGTAGGCATTTGTGTAAGCATGAATAGAATTGTTATGGGCATGACACCAAATACTTTAAAACTTGTCCAAAAATTATCACTAAAATTGCGCCAAACAACTTCATTTAAAAGGGCAAGAAAAACGAAAAATAATGCCCAACGATAGGTAAGTTTTTGCCATCCTAAATCATCGAGTTTTAAAGTAGAATCAAACACATACCGCAAGAGTGGTTTTTTAAAAAACATGCCACCAAAGAGAATAAGAGCAAATAAACAGTTAATGATCGTCGGCTTCATTTTGATAAAAGTATCGTTGTGAAGCCAAAGAGTTAAAAATCCAAAGACAAGAACGAATATCCCTGAAATAAGAGGCATTATGGGAATTTTTCGTGCGAGGATCCATGATAAACTTAAAGCAATGATGATTGCTACCATGAAAATAGCGGTTGCAGGAAAAATAGGTTTATTAAAGCTTTTAAAAAAAACAATATTTTTTATTAGCCATTCACCCTTATAATTGCTTAGAAAAAAGACGATTAATGGCCCTATTTCCAATAGAAATTTAAGAGTCGGTGAAAGGGCTGCTTTTTTATGTTTCTCAATATTCTTCGAATCGGTATTATTGGATGGATGAGGTTCAGAAAAAAGTTTATTCATGCGTGTTTTCCTGTGATGGTTTCGGCAAAATCAGAAGCAGAGAAAGGTTGAAGGTCTTCAATATTCTCTCCTATACCGATAAAATGGACAGGTAATTTGTATTTTGCTGCGATGGCAACAAGAATTCCTCCCCGTGCGGTACCATCGAGCTTTGTCATAACTAAACCGTTAACGCCAGCAATATCACGGAAAATATCTACTTGGTTAAGTGCATTTTGCCCAGTGGTTGCATCAAGCGTTTGAAGAATTGTATGGGGTGTTTGAGGGTTATGTTTTCCTAAAACACGAATAATTTTTGCCAATTCGTCCATCAGTTCAGTTTTATTTTGTAAGCGCCCAGCTGTGTCAATGATCAATACATCACTGTTTGCCTTTTTGGCTTTTTCATAAGCATCAAATGCTAAGCTAGCTGCATCTGCACCCAGTTTTGTTGAAATAACAGGTGCTCCCGTACGTTTACCCCAAATATGCAATTGCTCAATAGCTGCAGCGCGAAAGGTATCACCAGCAGCCAACATAACTTTTAGTCCCCCCGCAGTTAGTTTAGCTGCAAGTTTTCCAATAGTTGTTGTTTTTCCAGTGCCATTTACACCTACTAGCAAAATAACATGAGGTTTATGATTAAGATCAAGTTCTAGTGGAATTGCAACAGGTTCTAGCACTTTTTTGATTTCGTTAGCCACGATGATATGAATATCATCTGGAGATAGATTTTTTTCGTAACGATTGGAAGCTAAGGTGTCGGTAATTCGTGTAGCCGTTTCCACACCAAGGTCAGCTTGAATAAGAATATCTTCCAACTCTTGCAGAGTGTTTTCATCAAGTTTTCCTTTAACAAAGACGCTACTTATAGATTCATTTAAGCGTTGTGAAGAAAGGGCTAATCCTTTTTTTAGGCGCCCAAACCACGCCGTTTTTTTCTGTTCAGTAGAGAATTCAGGCAAAAGTTCTTCAATTTTTTTTTCACTGATTGTGTTTGTGACAATTATTTTGCCAGAATATGATTCAAAAGGTTGCGTTTCTCTATTTTGATTTTCAGGTGTTATACTCTGATTTTCTGTTTGCTCTTCTTTTTCAATGTTTATTGCGGAGCAATCGTTTTCTATAATTCCACTTTTGCATTTATTTTTTTCTTTCATATCGGTTTCATCATGAGGTGGAATTCTTTTCAATTTTGGCTCTTTAGGATTTTTAAATGAGAGCATTTTTTTAATAAAAGATTTCGTCATAAGAATTTCCTGCTCAGGCTGCGTTTAATTTTGGGAGAATAGCAATTAATTTATCACCATCGTGATCAACGATAAGTGCTTGAACAATTGTTCCAGCTTTGGCACCTTTAATTTTCGCAAGAGTATAATCTTCCGTTCGTCCGATTTCATCTTTTTCAACAAGTATTGTTTGCTGACTATTTTGTAAATAAGCAAGATGTTTTTGATAAGCTTCCTCACCCGCTTTACGCAACCTTTCCGCACGCATCTTAACCACCTTACGATTGATTTGTGGCATACGTGCGGCAGGGGTTCCTTCTCTTGGGCTAAAAGGAAAGACATGAAGATGTGTTAAATTACAGTCATTGATCAGAGCGAGACTATTTTCGAACATCTCTTCTGTTTCAGTAGGAAAACCAGCAATTAAATCGGCACCATAAACCATTGTAGGACGTTTGGCACGTAAATCTTGGCAAAATTGAATTGCATGCTCACGCAGATGTCGTCGTTTCATTCGCTTTAGAATCATATTATCGCCTGCTTGCAAAGATAAATGCAAATGTGGCATTATTCTTTTCTCATAGGCTAAAAGATTGATGAGTTCTTGATCTGCTTCAATAGAATCTATAGATGAAAGTCGCAACCGAGGCAAGTCAGGAACGTGATGCAAAATGGCTGAAGTTAATTTTCCTAGAGTGGCTTTTCCAGGGAGATCATGACCGTAGCTTGTGAGGTCGACACCTGTTAGAACAACTTCTTGAATGCCATTGTCTATTAGCTTTTTAATTTGTTCAACGACAGCACCCATAGGGACTGAGCGTGATGGTCCACGTCCATAAGGAATAATGCAAAATGTACAGCGATGGTCGCATCCATTTTGTATTTGTACAAAGGCACGTGTGCGCTCTTCCATCGCACTAACCATATGCGGAGCAATTTTTTGCACTTCCATGATATCATTGACACGCAATTTTTCATCATGGTTGATGCCAAAATCAGGAAGTTGACGATAAGAATGTGCATGGAGTTTTTCTTCATTTCCTAAGATAAGATCCACCTCTGTCATAAGGGCAAAGCTTTTTGTTTCTGTTTGTGCAGCACATCCTGTGACAATAATACGGGCATGTGGATTTTCACGTCTTGCTTTTCGAATAGCTTGTTTTGCTTGTCGCACAGCTTCGGCAGTAACAGCGCAGGTATTAAAGATAATAGCACCATCTTTAAGCTGATCTAGCCCCGAAGAAGCACTTTCTTTACGTATGATTTCTGTTTCGTAGCTATTGAGTCGACAACCAAATGTTACAATTTCTATAGCCATCAAAAGTGATCCTTTTTATAGTTCCCTGTTAAAGGATTTAAAAAACCACTAAATTCATATTTAATTGGACCTGTCATAATAATATGATTGTCTTCTCTATAAAAAATATTCAACGTTCCCCCTGGTAAATTTACATCAATATGACGTTGTGTAAGACCACGTCGGCAGGCAGCCACCGCACTCGCACAAGCAGCGCTGCCGCATGCTTGCGTTAATCCTGCTCCTCGCTCCCATGTTCGTAAATTTAGGCTTTTCTGTGACGTTACATAAGCGATGGAAATATTGCACTGTTCTGGAAAAAGGGGATCATGTTCAAGTTGTGGTCCATATTTTTCTAATGGAATGTTTTGAATATTACTTTCAACAAAAAAAATAGCGTGAAGATTGCCAACGGATACAAGGCAAGCATCCCTTAAGGGACCAGCGGTAAGTTCTACATGATTGGTATCCACTATTTCACGTGAAACAGGCATTTCTTTTGCATTGAAATTTGGGCGCCCCATGTCAACAGAGATGAGGTTATCAGTTTGGCGTTTACCTTCAATAATTCCAGCAGGCGCTTCCAATCGAAAGCTTTCACCAAGATTGTGATCAATGAGCCACGCGATTACGCAGCGGGTGCCATTCCCGCACGCTTTAGCCATTGAACCGTCGGCGTTCCATATTTCAATACGGAAATCAGCTTCATGTTTGGTGGGAGGATGGATAGCCATAATTTGATCAAAATGAGTTTGGGAATCTGCTGCTAAGGCACAAATTGCTTCCGGTGTGAGTGCATGTGTGCTGTTACGCATATCAGCAACAATGATTTTGTTTCCAAGACCGTCCATTTTGCTAAATGGCGTTTTCATGAAGGTTCTCTATTTCTTGTGATTAATCATAATTAGTATATGACTGAAAATCTTAAGAATTTCCAGTGTTTAATGCATATAAAACTGGCAGAAAAAATGATTATCGTTCAAAATCGACAATTTTTATTCTGTTCTTTTTAATTTATTAATTTATCTTTGTAGAATGCCGTATAACAAATGTTCACCCATTTCTTCGAGTGAGCCTATTTATTGTCATGGGAAAGAGTATAGATTATGACATTTTCAAAAAATTCAGTTTTCATTGTAATATCAATTATAACACTCTTAGCAGGTTGCTCAACATTGCGATTTGAGAATAATGATAGAGGCGGTGCATTAGAAGTTTTCTACCCACTTCAGAAAATGTCAGTATCTGAAGCAATGACTGATCTATCAACATCTGAGGTAGAAGATCCTTCAGTATATGAAAAAGGCGATTCTCGTAGTGATGAACGAATGGCTAGTCTCGAATTGCCAAGCGGTGCCATTGATTTATATCCTGCGAGCATTGCGGGAGTATGGAATCTTTCTGTAGGTGGTAAACTTTGCCGAATTGCAACACCACAAACGAAATTTGGCCAAGGATTTCGCGCTGGTCCTTTACATTGTTCGGGAATCGTTGCTCGGGTAAAGTCATGGGCTATAAAAGGAAAAAAATTATATTTCTATGATAATTCAGGGCGTATAGTTGTTGTTCTTTATTCTTCCAATGTTGACCGTTTTGAAGGGCGTACACTGGATAATCAGCCAGTTGTTTTAAGGCGTTAGATCTTTTTTAGCCATTTATGAAAAAAAGAGATATATGAACAAGTTTGTGAAAGAATCTTGAATATTTCACTGAGGGCGGTTTGAAAAAAGGTTGTGTGGATGATTTTAGTTTCAACCTGCTATAAGGAGATGGTATCCAAAGGAGAAATCAGTTTAGATTCTGCTCAATTAGCGTTAACAGAGCATTTTGATGATTTATTACAAAATATTGTGGAACTAAATGCTTCTCGGCTGTGGCCATTTTTGCGTTTTTTAAAGAGAAAAAAACAAACTTGTTCTCGTGTTTCAAAACAGCATTGTGCTGATGGTTTTTGTCAGGGGTTATATATTTATGGGGAAGTAGGACGAGGTAAAACCATGCTGATGGACTTGTTCTTTTCTTGTTTGCCGCAAGGTCGTAAAAAGCGCGCTCATTTTAATGATTTTATGGCTGATGTGCATGAGCGAATTAATATTTATCGTCAAGCATCAAAAGATGAAAAATCCCGACAAAAAAATCCCATTTTAGCAGTTGCTGAAGATCTCGCACGAGAAGCGCATGTGCTTTGTTTTGATGAATTTAGCGTAACAGATATTGCTGATGCCATGGTGTTGGGGCGTCTTATCTCTGCTTTATTTGATCAAGGGGTTCTTTTTGTTGCTACTTCAAATGTTGCTCCCGATAATCTTTATTATAACGGTTTAAACCGAGAGCTCTTTTTGCCTTTTATCCAGGTTTTGAAAGCACATGTTCGCGTTATCAATCTTGATGCAAAAACAGATTATCGTCTTGAAAAATCAAATCTACAACGGGTATATGTAACGCCATTAGGAGTGGCAGCAAATGAACGCATGAATCAAGCGTGGGCGCTAGTGCTGCAAGGACACAAAGAAACGTCTGATGAACTTTCTATAAGAGGGCGTATTGTTCACATTTCATGCTCTGGAGCGGGTTGCGCACGCTTTGATTATCAAGATTTGTGTGCAAAGCCTTTGGCTGCAACTGAGTATTTGGCTTTAGGGGAACGTTACCATACAATTTTTATCGATAATGTACCGGTGATGGATGACTCATGTCGCAATGAAACGAAACGATTTATTTTACTTATTGATATTCTCTATGAACGTCACATAAGATTATTTATGTCAGCAGCAGCAGGATTGGAGAATTTGTATAAAGGGCGTGCGCAGACAACGGAGACATTTGAGTTTCAGAGAACACAATCGCGTCTTTTTGAAATGCAAAGCCAAGATTATTTGAAAGTTTGGGCAGAACGTTTTCTTTTGAAGGAGAAAAGTTTATAATCTCTTTACCTTTACGTAAACTGTAAAAACAATAACTCTTTGAATCTAAAAGAAGTGTAATAATTCTGTTGTATTTTTTTAAAATTCACTTTATCGATACATCATGGTAATTTTCTAATAGCTGTTTCCTTGGAGGTGTTTCTATGAGGAGAGAACTTGAATCTTTCTCCTTTTGATGAGTATTGAAAATATGGCTAAGGTCAAAGAAAATATTCCAGTATACGCGGCGCTAATGGGTGTGCGCTGGGTTATCTAACGTTAGGAAGAAATAAAATGGCACGAAAGAAAATAGCTCTCGTTGGTTCGGGTATGATTGGGGGCACTTTAGCCCATATAATTGGGCTTAAAGAACTTGGTGATGTTGTCTTATTTGATATTGCAGAAGGCATGCCACAAGGTAAGGCCCTTGATATCGCCGAATCTTCATCCGTTGACGGTTTTGATATCAGTTTAAAAGGTGCCAATGCTTATGAGGCAATTGAAGGTGCCGATGTTGTTATTGTAACAGCAGGCGTTGCACGAAAGCCTGGTATGAGCCGTGATGACCTTTTAGGTATTAATTTAAAAGTGATGGAACAAGTTGGTACTGCGATAAAAAAATACGCGTCCTCAGCATTCGTTATCTGTATTACAAATCCTCTCGATGCAATGGTATGGGCATTGCAGAAATTTTCAGGTCTTCCGACACAAAAAGTGGTTGGTATGGCTGGTGTTCTTGATTCAGCACGTTTTCGCTATTTTTTATCTGAGGAATTTAAGGTCTCTGTTAAAGATGTGACAGCGTTTGTTTTAGGGGGACACGGTGATTCAATGGTGCCTCTCGTGCGTTATTCAACGGTTGGGGGTATTTCTTTGCCTGATCTTGTAAAAATGGGTTGGACGACACAGGAAAAGATAGATCAAATTATTCAGCGTACTCGTGATGGTGGTGCAGAAATTGTCAGTTTATTAAAAACAGGCTCTGCTTTTTATGCACCAGCGGCTTCTGCTGTTGCTATGGCTGAGGCCTATTTGAAGGATACTAAGCGTGTTGTTCCTGTTGCAGCCTATCTTTCAGGTGAATATGGGGTTCAGGATACATATGTTGGTGTTCCTGTTGTGCTTGGTGCTGCTGGTGTTGAGCGAGTGATTGAAATCGATCTTGATAAAGAGGAAAGAACTGCTTTTGAGCAATCAGTGAATGCGGTGCAAAAACTTTGTGATGCTTGTGTCGCTATTGCACCTAGTCTTAAATAAAGTGAGCAAGATTGTGTTCATTAAAATAGAATATTTAAAATTTTATTAAGGATTTGAGGATCAATTGTGTGATCCGTAAAAGAAAGAAAAGGACAAATGCATGAATATCCATGAATATCAGGCCAAACGTCTGCTTCATGAATATGGAGCACCAATTGCAAATGGTGTTGCTGTTTATTCTGTAGAGCAAGCTGAAAAATGGGCAAAAAAATTGCCTGGGCCACTCTATGTGGTTAAAAGTCAAATTCACGCAGGTGGTCGTGGTAAAGGGAAGTTTAAAGAGCTTGGTCCTGATTCAAAAGGTGGTGTTCGACTTGCAAAATCAGTTGAAGAAGTTGTCGCGCATGTAACAGAAATGCTTGGTAAAACTTTGGTAACCAAACAAACTGGTCCAGAGGGTAAGCAGGTTAATCGTCTTTATATTGAAGATGGCGCTGATATCGAGCGGGAGCTTTATCTTTCACTTTTGGTTGATCGTAGCGTTGGTCGGGTGGCTTTTGTTGTTTCAACAGAAGGAGGAATGGATATTGAAACGGTTGCTGAAGAGACACCAGAGAAAATATTAACTCTGCCTATTGACCCTGTGCAGGGAGTTACTTCTGCAGATTGTACAAGGCTTTGTGATGCATTGGAGTTGCACAATAACGCGCGGGAAGATGGTGAAAAACTTTTTCCAATTCTCTATAAAGCGTTTTGTGAAAAAGATATGAGTCTTCTTGAAATCAATCCACTTATTGTGATGAAAGATGGTCATTTGCGGGTTCTTGATGCGAAGGTTTCTTTTGATAATAATGCATTGTTCCGTCATCCAGACATTTTAGAATTACGTGATCTTTCAGAAGAAGATTCCAAAGAGATTGAAGCATCAAAGCATGATCTTGCTTATGTTGCTCTTGAAGGTACGATTGGTTGCATGGTAAATGGCGCAGGTCTTGCTATGGCAACAATGGATATCATTAAACTCTATGGAGCCGAGCCTGCAAATTTTCTTGATGTTGGTGGTGGTGCTTCAAAAGAGAAAGTGACGGCTGCTTTTAAAATTATCACTGCTGATCCGAATGTTAAAGGTATTTTGGTTAATATTTTTGGTGGCATTATGCGTTGCGATATCATTGCTGAAGGTGTTGTCGCTGCTGTTAGAGAAGTGGGTTTGAAGGTCCCCTTGGTTGTTCGCCTTGAAGGAACGAATGTTGAGCAAGGTAAAGAAATTATCAGAGAGAGTGGTTTGAATGTTATTTCTGCTGATGATTTAGATGATGCTGCGCAGAAAATCATTGCAGCAGTGAAGGGAGCTTAAGCCATGTCTATTCTTATTCATAAAGATACAAAAATTTTGGTTCAAGGGCTTACAGGGAAAACAGGAACCTTTCATACAGAACAGGCATTGGCTTATCATGGGACAAAAATGGTTGGTGGTATTCATCCCAAAAAAGGTGGTGAAGTGTGGGAGGGATCAAAAGGTGAATCTCTTCCTATTTTTTCTAGTGTTGCGGAAGGTAAAGAAAAGACAGGGGCTGATGCTTCTGTTATTTATGTTCCTCCTTCAGGGGCTGCAAATGCCATTATAGAAGCCATTGAAGCGGAGATCGGTCTAATTGTCTGTATTACAGAAGGTATACCGGTTATGGATATGGTTAGAGTTAAGGATAAATTAGAGCAATCGAAATCGCGCTTAATTGGTCCTAACTGTCCCGGTATTCTTACTCCCTATGAGTGTAAGATTGGTATTATGCCTGGTTCTATTTTCAGAAAAGGATCTGTAGGGGTTGTTTCACGGTCAGGAACCTTGACTTATGAAGCAGTGTTTCAAACGAGTCAGGAGGGATTGGGGCAGACAACCGCTATTGGTATTGGTGGTGATCCTGTTAAGGGTACTGAATTTGTTGATGTGTTGGAAATGTTTTTGGCTGATGATGAAACCGAGTCTATTGTCATGATCGGTGAAATTGGTGGTTCCGCTGAAGAAGAAGCAGCGCAATTTCTTAAAGATGAAGCAAAAAGAGGCCGTAAAAAGCCGATGGCTGGTTTTATTGCTGGTCGTACAGCTCCTCCGGGGCGTACAATGGGTCACGCTGGTGCCGTTATTTCTGGTGGTAAAGGTGGGGCAGAAGATAAAATCGCTGCAATGGAAGCTGCAGGCATTCGCGTCTCTCCTTCCCCATCACAGATAGGTAAAACCTTGATGACCGTTTTAAAGGGGTAAAAGAAAACTTTATCTGGATAGGGTAGTGTTCCTATTCAGGTTTAGCTGAAACATTGAGTAGTCAAAATAAAAATAAAAACTTTTTTGATTTTCCGGCTGTCATTTGCTTTCTGAATGTTTAATGGTCGAGAGAATATATAAGGAGACGGAACAAATGTTCCGGAGAAGTATATGGCAAGGCAAGACGATATAAATAGTCTTTTTGCGCAAACGTCATTTCTGTATGGTGGAAATGCGGATTATATAGATCAACTTTATGCCGAATATGAAAAGAATCCTGAGAGTGTGGATTCACAGTGGCGCGCTTTTTTTGAAACCCTTCAAGATAACAAAGAGGATGTTCTTAAAAATGCTAAAGGCGCAACTTGGCAACGTGAACACTGGCCATTAAAGGCAAATGGAGAATTGGTTTCTGCTCTCGATGGTGATTGGCCTGTTCTTGAAAAACACCTTGGTGATAAGATAAAGGAAAAAATAGCTTCTGGTACTTTGCAAGAGGGAAAAGTTTCTAGCGAACAAGATATTATTCAGGCAACACGTGATTCTGTTCATGCGCTCATGATGATTCGTGCTTTTCGAGCACGCGGGCATCTTCGTGCACGACTTGACCCTCTTCAATTAGCAGAAAAGCTGGAAGATTATAAAGAACTCTCTCCGGAAGCTTACGGTTTTACCTCTGCCGATTACGAGCGTCCAATTTTTATTGATAATGTCTTAGGCTTGGAATACGCAACTATTCCTCAGATGCTTGAAATTCTCAATCGTACCTATTGTTCAACGATTGGTGTGGAGTATATGCATATTTCTGATCCTGCTCAGAAAGCATGGCTTCAAGAGCGTATTGAAGGACCAGATAATCGAATTTCTTTCACACCGAAAAGCAAGAAAGCTATCCTTAACAAGCTTATTGAAGCGGAAGGGTTTGAACAATTTTTGGATACAAAATATAAAGGAACAAAGCGCTTTGGTATTGATGGTGGTGAAGCACTGATTCCTGCTCTTGAAGAGATTATTAGATGTAGTAGTGTTTTAGGAGTGCAGGAAGTTGTTTTAGGAATGGCTCATCGTGGTCGTTTAAATGTTCTTTCACAAGTTCTTGCTAAGCCACATCGGGCTATTTTTCATGAATTCAAAGGAGGGTCTTATAAGCCTGATGATGTGGAGGGATCCGGTGATGTAAAATATCATTTAGGAACTTCAGCTGATCTTGAATTTGATGGTAAAAAGCTTCATTTGTCACTTTTAGCCAATCCATCGCACCTTGAGATTGTTGATCCGGTTGTTATCGGGAAGGCGCGCGCTAAACAGGATCAACTTGTAGGTCCCACACGCACTGAAGTGATCTCATTAAGTGAGCGTTCAAAAGTCTTACCCCTGCTCATTCATGGTGATGCTGCTTTTGCAGGACAAGGTGTTATTCAAGAAACTTTTGGCCTTTCAGGTCTAAAAGGTTACCGTGTTGCGGGCTCACTTCATGTTATTATTAATAATCAGATTGGATTTACGACCGATCCACGCTTTTCACGCTCTTCACCTTATCCATCTGATGTGGCAAAAATGATTGATGCGCCAATTTTTCATGTGAATGGTGATGATCCTGAAGCTGTTGTTTTCGTTGCAAAAGTAGCAACAGAATTTCGCCAAATTTTCCATAAACCAGTGGTAATTGATATGTTCTGTTATCGTCGTTATGGACATAATGAAGGTGATGAGCCTTCTTTTACACAACCGCTTATGTATAAGGCTATCCGTAACCACAAAACAACTTTGCAGCTTTATGGTGACCAGCTGGTAGCAGAAGGAGTGATTTCTTCAGAAGAGATTGAGCAGCAAAAAAAACTGTGGCGTGATAAGCTTGAAGCTGAGTTTGAAGCGAGTGCTTCTTATAAACCCAATAAGGCTGATTGGCTTGATGGAAGCTGGACAGGTCTTAAAGTTGCTAGTAATGCTGATGAGCAACGTTCTGGAACCACAGGTGTTGAGCTAAAAACTTTAAAGGAAATCGGTCAGAAGCTTGTTGAAATTCCATCAGATTTTCATGTTCATAAAACTATTCAGCGTTTTTTGAACAACCGTGCTAAAATGTTTGAAATCGGTGAGGGAGTTGATTGGGCAACGGCTGAAGCTTTAGCTTTTGGTTCACTCTGTTTAGAAGGATCACCAGTTCGTCTTTCTGGTGAAGATGTTGAACGTGGAACTTTTTCGCAACGTCATTCGGTTCTTTATGATCAAGAGAATGAATCTCGTTATATCCCTTTGAATCATTTGCAGAAGGGGCAGGCACTTTATGAAGTTGTCAATTCTATGCTTTCTGAAGAAGCTGTTCTTGGTTTTGAATATGGGTATTCGCTTGCTGAACCACGTGGCTTGACGCTTTGGGAAGCGCAGTTTGGTGATTTCTCGAATGGTGCACAGGTCATTTTTGACCAATTTATTTCTTCTGCGGAGCGTAAGTGGCTTCGTATGTCAGGTCTTGTGTGCTTGTTGCCTCATGGTTTTGAGGGGCAAGGACCGGAGCATTCTTCGGCACGTATAGAGCGTTTTCTTCAACTTTGTGCGGAAGATAATATGCAGGTTGCTAATTGTACAACGCCTGCAAATTATTTCCATATTTTGCGTCGGCAAATTAAGCGTGATTTTCGTAAGCCATTAATTTTGATGACACCAAAATCGCTTTTACGCCATAAACGAGCCGTTTCTTTCCTTCATGAAATGGGACCAGAGACACGGTTTCACCGTTTATTGCTTGATGATGCTGAATGTCTCAAAAATTCTCTTATTAAATTGCAAAAAGATAACAAAATTCGCCGAATTGTTCTTTGTACAGGTAAAGTTTATTACGATCTTTATGAAGAGCGTGAAAAGAGGGGAATTGATGACGTTTATTTATTGCGCGTTGAGCAGCTTTATCCTTTTCCTGCAAAAGCTTTGGTAGATGTGTTGTCTCGCTTCTTACAGGCAGAGGTTATTTGGTGTCAAGAAGAACCCAAAAATATGGGTGCTTGGTCATTTATTGAGCCTTATTTGGAATGGGTTTTGACTCACATTAATGCCCAATATTTACGTGCACGCTATGCTGGGCGCCCTGCGAGTGCATCACCAGCTACTGGGTTGATGGTGAAACATCTTGAACAACTTTCCGCGTTTCTTGAAGACGCGTTGGGTTCTTAATTTAATTACTCTGAATGTATGGAAAAATATCATGACTACTGAAATCCGTGTTCCTACTTTGGGCGAATCAGTTACTGAGGCGACAGTTGGTAAGTGGTTTAAAAAGCTTGGTGAAGCTGTGGCTGTAGATGAACCTTTGGTTGAGTTAGAAACTGATAAGGTAACAGTTGAGGTGCCTTCGCCTGTTGGAGGGAAATTATTTGAAATCATTGCAAAGGAAGGCGATACGGTTGAGCTAAATGCTCTGTTAGGATTGGTTGAAGCTGGAGCAGCTGGTGTTTCCCAATCGTTTTCACCTTCTGCACCTGTGCAAGAGATGCCACCTGAATTGGAGCAGTCTTCTTTGACCAGTACAATGCCTCCTGCTCCTTCAGCCGCAAAATTAATGGCTGAAAATAATATTGCAAAAAGCAATATTTCAGGTTCTGGAAAACGTGGACAAATTCTCAAAGAAGATGTTCTTGGTGTTTTAGCACAAGGAACAAAAGCCTCCCCCCCTGTTGTTCCTGCATCTAGCTCTTCGACAGCTTCCGTTCAGGAAACGCGTGAGGAGCGGGTTCGTATGACAAAATTGCGTCAAACGATTGCTCGTCGTCTTAAAGATGCACAGAATACAGCGGCAATGTTAACCACATTTAATGAGGTTGATATGTCCGCGGTAATGGATTTGCGCAAGCGTTATAAGGATCTTTTCGAAAAAAAACATGGTGTTAAGCTCGGTTTTATGGGATTTTTTACCAAGGCTGTTTGCCATGCCTTAAAAGAACTTCCTGCAGTTAATGCAGAAATTGATGGAACAGATATTGTTTACAAAAACTATGTCAATGCCGGAATTGCTGTTGGAACGGATAAAGGACTTGTTGTTCCGGTGGTTCGTGATGCAGATCAGATGTCGCTTGCAGAGATTGAAAAGGAAATTGGCCGTCTCGGTCGTCTTGCTCGTGATGGAAAATTAGCGGTTTCTGATATGCTAGGTGGAACTTTTACCATTACCAATGGGGGTGTTTATGGGTCGTTAATGTCGACACCGATTTTGAATGCACCACAGTCTGGTATCTTGGGAATGCACGCAATTAAAGAACGGGCAGTGGTTGTTGGCGGGCAAATTGCGATTCGCCCTATGATGTATTTAGCGCTTTCTTATGATCACCGTATTGTCGATGGGCAAGAGGCTGTGACTTTCCTTGTACGGGTTAAGGAAAGTTTGGAAGATCCGGAACGTCTTGTTCTTGACTTGTAAAAGTACGGTTTTCACGATGAAAGGAAAAACGAATGTCTTATGATGTGGTGGTAATCGGAGCTGGTCCAGGGGGATATGTCGCAGCAATCAAAGCAGCGCAATTGGGGCTTAAAACAGCGATTATTGAAAAGCGTACAACACTAGGTGGCACATGTCTCAATGTTGGTTGTATTCCTTCTAAAGCATTATTGCATGCTTCGGAAGTGTTTGCTGAAACGCAACATGGTTTTGAAACACTTGGTATTTCTATTTCAAAATCTAAGCTTAATCTCGAGCAAATGATGGCGCATAAGAAAGCTGTTGTAACAGCGAATACGAGTGGTGTTTCTTTTTTGATGAAAAAGAATAAAGTTGATACTTTTTTTGGGACAGCTAAAATTTTAAGTGCAGGTCAAATTGAAGTTGTTGCCAGAGATGGTAACAAACAAACGATTGCAACAAAGAATATTATTATTGCCACTGGTTCGGAGAGTTCTGGCATTCCGGGTGTGAATGTTGAAATTGATGAAAAGACTATTGTATCTTCTACTGGAGCGCTTGCACTTGAAAAAGTACCAACGCACATGGTTGTAGTGGGCGCTGGTGTTATCGGTTCAGAGCTTGGTTCGGTTTGGAGCCGCTTAGGTGCTAAAGTTACCATTATTGAATATCTTAATAAAGTTTTGGGATCAATGGACGGTGAAGTTTCACGGCAATTTCAAAAATTGATGGAAAAACAGGGGATAGAATATAAGACGGGTACAAAAGTAACAGCTATTACGCAGTCTGGTTCAACAGCTCAAGTAACTTTTGAAGCTGTCAAAGGTGGTGCATCTGAAACCTTAGAGGCTGATGTTGTGCTCATTGCTACTGGACGCTCTCCATACACAGAGGGGCTTGGCTTGGGAGAGGTTGGTGTTCAGTTGGATGAGCGTGGATTTATTGCAATTGATGCGCATTGGCAGACTAATATTCCAGGAATTTATGCAATTGGTGATGTCGTTAAAGGGCCAATGTTAGCGCATAAGGCAGAAGAAGAAGGCGTTGCTGTAGCCGAAATTTTGGCGGGCCAAAAAGGACATGTTAATTTTGATGTCATTCCCAGTGTTGTTTATACACAGCCCGAAATTGCGAGTGTAGGCAAGACAGAAGAAGAACTGAAAGCTGCTGGAATTGATTATAATGTTGGAAAGTTTCCTTTCATGGCTAATGGTCGTGCACGTGCTATGCAAAAAAGTGATGGGTTTGTTAAAATTCTTGCCGATAAAACGACAGATCGGGTTTTGGGTGGACATATTCTTGGATTTGGTGCTGGTGAAATGATTCATGAAATTGCAGTTTTGATGGAATTTGGTGGTTCATCAGAAGATCTGGGCCGTTGTTGCCATGCGCATCCTACTTTATCAGAAGCAGTGCGGGAAGCCGCTTTAGCGACATTTGCTAAACCACTTCATATCTAGGGAGAGGCTTTTTAAAGGGGTTCTCTGATGCTTTTTCAAAAGGCATGGAGAGCATTGATTTTTGCTATTTGATGGTTGTATATAAAAAAAATCGCCTCTCTTAAAGGCGATTTTTTTATATCTTTTGTCACATGTAAAGAATAAATTCAAAACTGTAATTTTTTCTCTTCTTGTTGTTCTCTTATGCAGGTAGAAAGTCCCATATGATCGAGATATTTGAGGAAGGGATGCGGTGGTAATTCCTCTACGTTGACCATGGTTCTAACATCCCATTTGCCGGTGGCGATGAGAATGGCAGCAGCTGCAGCTGGTACACCGGCTGTATAGGAAATGCCTTGTGCACCGGTTTCATTAAAAGCCTGTTTGTGATCAGCTATATTATAGATAAAAATTTCTTTTTGTTTTCCATCTTTTTCACCTCTAATAAGATCTCCAATACAGGTTTTTCCTGTATAGTCGGGTGCTAAAGAAGCTGGATCTGGTAAGACAGCTTTCACGACTTTTAAAGGAACGACTTCTTGACCTTCTGCCGTTTTAATCGGTTGTTCGGATAAGAGTCCAAGATTTTTCAAAACAGTAAAAACGGTAATATAACGTTCACCAAATCCCATCCAGAAGCGAATATTTTGAACATCAAGATTTTTGGATAATGAATGAATCTCATCATGTCCAGTCATATAAGCTTTTTGTTTTCCAACAACAGGGAGATCCCATTCATGGCTGACTTCAAACATTTGATTAGAAGTCCATTTTTTATTTTGCCATGACCATACCTGTCCTGTAAATTCTCGAAAGTTAATTTCTGGATCAAAATTAGTAGCAAACCAGCGGCCATGCTTTCCAGCATTAATATCAATGATATCAATATCGGTGATCGTATCGAAATAATCGTTATGTGCTAATGCTGCATAGGCATTAACGACACCTGGGTCAAAACCTGCTCCTAAAATAGCAGTTATACCAGCTTTTTCACATTCGTGACGTCGAGGCCATTCATAATTGCCGTACCAGGGAGGCGTTTCACAAATTTTCAACGGATCTTCATGAATTGCGGTATCGATATAAGCGCATTTGGTTTGGATACAAGCTGAGAGAACAGACATATTAAGAAAAGAAGAACCAACATTGATGACAATTTCGCATTTGGTTTTTTGGATGAGTTGTACAGTTTCTGAAACATTCATTGCATTGAGTGCGTGGCTTTTGAGAGTGCCTTCTACTTTCATTGCTTTTTTGTCTTTAATTGATGTAACAATTGCTTCACATTTTTTGAGTGTCCGTGAAGCGATATGAATATCACCAAGAATATCGTTGTTTTGAGCGCATTTATGCGCAACAACTTGTGCAACACCTCCAGCACCAATAATGAGAACATTTTTCTTCATTTGGGGGTTATCTCCTTATTAATATTGCCGCATGATGGTTTTTTATATGTCATTTGAGTTATGAAAGGCTCTTTTGATAATCATTATAGCTAAATTGGCGTTGAATTGTTAAAGCTCCGCTACATTCTTTAATGACAATAGCAGGCATAGAAACGCCATTAAACCAGTTCTTTTTGACCATTGTATAGCCTGCAGCGTCTTGAAAAGATAATCTATCACCTACTTTAAGGGGTTCAGGGAATTGAAATGTTCCAAAAACATCACCAGCAAGACAAGACTTTCCGCAAACCATAATTTCATGGGGACCTTTATTAGGTTCTAATTTTGCACTTTCACGATAAATTAAAAGATCAAGCATATGGGCTTCTATTGAGCTATCGACGATAGCGAGATTTTTCTCATTATACAATGTATCAAGCACACTCACTTCTAGTGTAGTGCTTTTTGTGATGGCTGCTTCTCCTGGTTCTAGAAAAATAGTGACACCGTAGGTTTGGGAAAAGTTTTTTAAGCGTTTTGCAAGAGCTTCTAAAGGATAATTTTCAGCGGTAAAATGAATACCGCCACCAAGGCTTATCCAGTCAACCGCAGCAAAAAGTTCTGCAAATTTTTCTTCCATATGATTAAGCATTTGATTGAAAAGATTAAAATCCGCATTTTCACAATTGTTATGGATCATCAAGCCATTGATGAGAGGCAAAACTTCTTTAATAGCGCTTTGATTGGTTTCACCTAAACGGCTAAAAGGCCGGGAGGGATTTGCAAGATCAAAATTTGATGCGCTGATTCCTGGATTTAACCTTAAACCGCGTTGAATGGTTTTTGTGGTGTTGGCAAAACGTTGAAGTTGTTGGATTGAATTAAAGATGATTTTATCTGCATAGCTACAAGCCTCATCAATTTCATTGTCCGCCCAAGCAACTGAATAAGCATGGGTTTCTTTACCAAATTTTTCTCTTCCTAAACGCAATTCATATAAGGATGATGATGTCGTTCCATCCATATACTCGGACATTAAATCAAAAAGACTCCATGTAGCAAAACATTTCAAAGCCAATAAGATTTTTGCTCCCGACATTTCTCGTAAGCACGTGATGATTTCCATATTCCTTATGAGTTTAGATTTATCGATAAGATAATAGGGAGTTCTAATCATTGTCCATCCATTCTTTTTTGAAGGATCTTATTCTTGTGATCAACGTTTAGTACATGGAGTAGCAGAATGTCTCAAGTGAAAAAGAATTGTAGAAAAGAATCTGTTTTCGTTTCGTGACGCGGAGATATCATCTGTAATCCAATTTGGGTTCAGTTGTTGTGAGATTTGTATTATGCCTATGATAAAGAATTTGTATTATGCTTTGATTATCGCGTTTATCGGAAGTGTTTTTATAATAGTAACTAATCTTACTGGTTCTGCGCGAAAAAAGAGTACTGAAGTTGATGTATCTCACCAATCTTCTGTCCAAGAGGAGTTGGTCCCTTTGGTTTTCACAGGACGTAGAGAACTGAATGGTTTCAAAGGTTATCGTCATTATCGGCGTGGTTATCGCAAATACAGTGATAATTGGTGGTATCCTGAAGTAGCATTCGTTTCATTTGCACATTTAGACGCAAAACATGTACCATTAAAAATAGTATCAGATTCTTTACAGAAAAAAGAGCCATGGATGCTCAAACAACATATTGATTCTTGTCGTGCGCGTTATCGTTCTTACAATAAAAATGATAATAGTTATCAACCTTTTCATGGACCTCGTAAGCCTTGTCTTTCGCTCTTTTTTAAAGGATAAAAAATGTTAACGGTGAAAAATCTTTAAGGCACTTTATATTATGTGTTGAAAAATTTTTTTCATGCGACAGTTGTTTTGTGAAAATTTTAAATAATTTTAAGTTTTATTAAATCTTGTTATTGTAAGTGCAGAATGGGGTAATGGCAATAATCTTTTATTTTGTCATCGACAAAATGTTAAGGATAAGATGGAGCTTAAAGAATGACAACACGGGAAGCAATGTTGATATTGCTCGTTTTGCTTCCCTTTTGTGGAAGTGCTGTTATTGGCTTTTTTCGTTCGACAGCAAAAAATAACGAGGCATGGTTTGCTGGGATTGTCGCTCTTTTCTGTCTTCTTTTTATAATAATGCTTTATCCGGAAGTTCGTGGAAACCGTGTAGTGCGTTTGGGTATTTCTTGGCTTCCAGAATGGGGAGTTGATTTGATTCTACGCATAGATGGTTTGTCGTGGCTTTTTTGCTTGCTCATCACAGGAATTGGGCTGCTTGTTGTCATTTATTCACGTTATTATATGGATCCGGCGGATTCTGTACCGAGGTTCTTTTCCTTTTTTTTGGCCTTTATGGGTTCAATGACAGGAATAGTCTTATCAGGCAATCTCGTCTTTTTGGTCGTTTTCTGGGAACTCACTAGTATTTTTTCTTTTTTGTTGATCGGCTATTGGTACCATAATGCAGGTGCACGTGAGGGTGCACGTATGGCTTTAACAATCACAGGTTTTGGTGGTTTTACCCTTTTTATTGGGGTTTTATTGATTGGGTATGTTGTTGGCAGTTTTGATTTGGATAAGGTATTGCAGTCTGGAGATATGATCCGGTCAAGTTCTCTTTATAGTCCTATCCTTATTTGTATTTTATTGGGGGGATTAACAAAAAGTGCACAGTTTCCTTTTCATTTTTGGCTACCCAATGCGATGGTTGCTCCAACGCCCGTATCATCTTATTTGCATTCGGCGACAATGGTGAAAGCAGGGTTGTTTTTGCTTGTTCGTTTATGGCCAGTGCTCTCTGGAACGGAATCTTGGTTTTGGTTGGTTGGCTTTTCAGGACTCTCGACACTGCTGCTTGGCGCCTATTTTTCTATGTTTCAGCAAGACTTGAAAGGATTGCTTGCTTATTCAACTATTAGTCATCTTGGATTAGTTACCACACTTTTAAGTCTCGGTAGCTCTCTCGCATGTGTTGCGGCGATCTTTCATATGGCCAATCATGCTACTTTTAAAGCTTCTTTATTTATGGCAGCTGGCATTATTGATCATGAAACGGGGACACGTGATATGCGTAAACTCACAGGGCTTTATTGCTCTATGCCTATCACTGCAACTTTGGCTTTGGTAGCAAGTGCGGCGATGGCTGGAGTTCCTTTGCTAAATGGTTTTTTATCGAAAGAGATGTTTTTTGCTGAAGCTGTTGAAACGCATATGGAATCATGGCTTGATTGGATTGCACCTTATGTAGCAACGCTGGCTAGTCTGTTTAGTGTGACCTATTCTATACGCTTTATTCATGGTGTTTTTTTAGGACCAAAACCTGTCAATTTACCCAAAGCTCCCCATGAACCACCGCATTTTATGCGTTTACCAATGGAACTTTTGGTGTTTATTTGTTTAGCTGTTGGTATTTTTCCTAATTTAACAATAGGACCTATTTTAGATAATGCAGTCGTATCTGTTTTAGGACCAATGACAACACCTTATAGTTTGGCTGTTTGGCATGGGTTTAATACTCCATTAGTGATGAGTTTGATTGCGTTATTAGGAGGGGGATTGCTCTATGCGGTTGGGTATCGTTATTTTTTATCTTGTGATGATGGAGCGCCTTTTTTTCGTCATTTAAATGGACCGCGTATTTTTGAACGTGTTCTCGTGATTATTTCTTGGAAATGGGCACGTGCGGTGGAATCTGTTTTGTCAACGCGTCGTTTGCAGATACAGTTACACTGGATTTTTTTGGTGTGTTTTGCATTTGTTGGTCTTTTACTTTGGTGGGATGGTTTAATTTCAGCGGGGTCTTTACCGCTTTTTCCACTTGATGTTCCTTTTCTTGCTCTTTGGTTTGTTGGTGGGTTATGTGCGCTTTTAGTTGCTTGGCAAGCAAAATTTCACCGTCTTGCATCACTCATGCTGTTAGGGGGAGCTGGTTTGATGACTTGCGCAACCTTTTTATGGCTTTCTGCGCCTGATTTAGCAATAACACAATTGGTGGTTGAAGTTGTGTCAGTAGTCTTATTATTGCTTGGTTTACGGTGGTTACCTAAACGTTTGCATAATCCTGTGCCAAATGTTGTTCATTTTGGGGTGCGTTTGCGTCGTATCCGTGATTTCATCATAGCACTTATGGGAGGTGCTGGTATAGCATGGCTTTCTTTTGCGGTAATGACACGCCCTCAAGGTACGACGATTTCTGATTTTTTTCTAACTCATGCTTACTCTGGTGCTGGTGGTCGCAATGTTGTGAATGTATTGTTGGTTGATTTTCGTGGTTTTGATACCATGGGAGAAATTGTTGTTTTGGGTGTTGTTTCCCTCACTGTTTTTGCCCTTTTGCGACGGTTTCGTCCTGCTCCTGAAAGTATTGATGCGCCTTTTCAACAACGTATTCAGAAAGCATTTGATATGGCACAGCCTAATCGAAATGTAGGCGATACAGTGTTGAATTATTTAGCTGTTCCTGCTGTTATTATGGGGTGGCTCTTTCCGGTTATTATTGCTTTTGCTGTTTATTTATTTATGCGAGGGCATGATCTTCCAGGAGGCGGATTTGTTGGTGGTATCACTTTAGCAATAGGATTTATTTTGCAATATCTTGCACGGGATATTCGGTGGGTAGAAACCCATTTGAGAGTTTTGCCTTTGCGTTGGATAGGCTTTGGCTTATTGTTGTCGGTAATAACAGGGATGGGGTCTTGGTTTTTTGGATATCCTTTTTTAACATCCTTTTTTCGATATATTCATCTTCCTTTAATTGGAAAAATTCCCACAGCATCTGCTTTTTTGTTTGATTTTGGTGTGCTTTCTCTTGTTTTGGGAGCAACTGTTCTCATTTTAATTGCACTTGCACATCAGTCAATTCGGAGTTACCGAATCGGTAAGAAACCTGTTTTGGAAGAGAAGGAAAAATAATGGAAATTGTTCTTTCTTTGGGTATTGGTATTCTTGTCGGATCAGGTATTTGGCTTGTTTTGCGTCCACGTACATTTCAAGTGATTCTTGGTTTGTCTTTGATTTCCTATGGTGTTAATCTTTTCATGTTTTCAATGAGTAGACCGCGCAGTAATGCTGCGCCAATTGTTGATTCTACCACTGTTATCAATCCAGCTAATTATGTTGATCCACTCCCACAAGCTTTGGTTTTAACTGCGATTGTGATTAGTTTTGCAACGACAGCTTTATTTTTAGTTATCCTTCTGGTTTCACGCGGTTTAACAGGTTCGGATCACGTTGACGGACGTGAGGTGCAGTGATGGAAGGTGGGGTGCATCATCTCCTTATTTTGCCTATTCTTTTGCCATTAAGCACAGGAGCAATTTTGCTTTTCTATGATGAACGGCGCTCAAAACTTAAATCATTAATTAGTCTTTTTTCTGCGGGATTGTCGGTCGCTATTGCTGTTTTGTTGATTATGCGTACGCTTGAAATAGCACCGGCTTCGGATATTTATCGGCTTGGCAATTGGCCATCTTCCTTTGGGATTGTTTTAGTCCTTGATCACTTAAGCGCTATGATGCTTTTACTTTCCAGCTTATTGATCACTGCTGCGTTGGTTTTTGCGCGCGCTCATTGGTATAAAGTTGGTCCTCATTTCCAGTCATTGATGCAATTTTTTATGGTAGGGATAAATGGCGCTTTTTTGACTGGGGATTTATTCAATTTATTTGTGTTTTTTGAAGTTATGCTAACGGCTTCCTACGGACTTGCTTTACATGGCTCTGGCCAAACGCGTGTGCGTGCAGGGTTGCATTACGTAGTGGTTAATCTTGTTGCTTCATTGTTTTTCTTAGTTGGTATGGCACTCATTTACGGAATCGTTGGCACTCTTAATATGGCCGATTTAGCTATTAAAATAAAACATATAACTTCTACAGATATTATTTTGTTCGAAATAGGTGCAGCACTTGTGGGTATTGCTTTCTTACTCAAAACAGGTATGTGGCCGCTTAATTTTTGGTTGATGCCGACTTATAGTGCAGCAGTGGCGCCTGTTGGAGCTTCTTTTGCACTTTTGAGCAAGGTGGGTATTTATATTATTTTGCGTTTAACGCTGCTATGGTTTGGTCCTGAAAATGAATATTTTCACCGTTTTGGTCATACGGTTTTATTTTATGGTGGGCTTGCCACTGTGATTTTTGGTTTTATTGGGGTATTGGCGAGCCAAGTTTTGGTGCGCTTGGTAGCATACAGCGTTCTTGTATCTTCTGGCACATTGTTGACAGCGATTGGGATCGGCAATACAGCCCTCACAGCAGGTGCACTTTTTTATATTGTTTCATCAACTTTAGCACTTGGAGCTTTTTTCCTTTTGGTAGAGTTAGTTGAGCGCTGTCAAGATGTGGCTGCTAATGTTCTGGCTGTCACAATGGAGGTATATGGTGACGATGAAGAGGAGGAAGAAGATGAAGTTGGCACCTATTTTCCAGTAACCTTGGCGATTCTCGGAGCCTGTTTTGCTATATGTGCCATTTTGATTATTGGATTGCCGCCTTTTTCTGGTTTTGTTGCTAAATTTATGATGTTCATGGCAGTTTTAAACTCCAGTAGAGAGGATTTTTCTGCCTCTTTACCGAATTATCACGATTGGCTTTTTGTGGTTTTTGTCACCATGTCTGGTTTTGCAGCTTTGATTGCTATGACACGAACGGGTATTCGAACTTTTTGGGTTTCTCTTGAAAGTCGTGTTCCCCGTGTGCAAGTGATAGAATTTGCGCCTATTGCCGTTCTCCTTGCTTTGTGTTTTCTTATAACAATTTTAGCTGGTCCTGTTAGTCATTATATGTCTGAAACTGCTAAGATTTTGTACGAACCTCAGAATTATATTGGGAGTGTTTTAACGGACTTTTCTCCCCAAAATAGGGACATGAAGAAATGAATCGTTTTTGTCCTTCTCCTTTTTTCAGTGGCACAATTGTCTTTATGTGGCTTGTTTTAAACGGTTTTAGTTTAGGGCAATTGTTTTTAGGGATTATGATTGCTTTATTTTGCAGTTGGATGATGCGTCTTCTTGAGCTGGAGAAGGTTACTGTTAAAAGCTGGAGGGCGGTTTTTCGTCTAGTTTTTCGGGTATTTATAGATTCTATATCCTCAAATGTTTCGGTAGCTTGGTTTGTTTTAACAAAAAGGTCTCGAGAACAGAAGTCTGGTTTTGTTGTCGTGCCTCTTTTGCTCCACAATCGCACTGCTTTAGCTGTTTTAGCATGCATCCTCTCCGTAACTCCGGGAACTGCTTGGGTTGCCTATAATAGCAAAAAGGGTGAGCTTTTACTTCATGTCTTAAATTTAAAAAACGGATATGATTACCGACTGTTGATCAAACAGCGCTATGAGCAATTACTTTTGGAGATTTTTTAATGAGTATGGTGATTCTTTATTGGGGGCTTTTGTTTTCGCAGTTTTTTTTAAGCTTAGCGGTGATTTTCGCACTGTTTCGATTGATTCGTGGTCCACGAGCGCAGGATCGGATTGTTGGTTTGGATGCTCTTTATATAACCACTATTCTTTTGTTTCTTACATTCGATATTCGTTCAGGAACAACTATTTATTTCGTAGCGGCCCTCATTATTGGACTTTTAGGTCCTGTTTCAAGTATTGCTTTGGCAAAATTTTTAATGCGTGGGGAAATTATTGAATGAAGGATGATGTATCGTTTGTTGTTGCTATTGTTATTACTATTTTCTTAATATTAGGATCTGGACTGACGCTGATCGCAACAATAGGTTTGGTGCGTTTTTCTAGTTTTTATGAGCGTTTGCATATGCTTTCAGTATGTACGAGTTGGGGCGTTGGCAGCATTCTCATTTCTTCGTTTCTTTATTCAATGTTTGTGGATCATTGTTTTATTTTTCATGAAGTGTTACTGATGTTTTTTTTGTTTTTAACAGCACCTGTAGCTTCTATGTTGCTATCACACACAGCAGCTCATCGACATCATTCAGAAGATCAATCAGAGAAACCGCTGGCTCTTTTATTACATCAGACAGAGGAAAAATTATCCACGTCAAAAGGAACATCAAGTGATGAAAGCCAGCGCAGTTTTTGAAGTGTAATAGCCGTTTACTCTGTACTTTTTTCTTCTACACAGTGGATAGGCTTTTCTTCTTTTGGATCATTAATGAGATCGTAAAAGATGACTTCATTTTTAGTGGTCCACCAAATATACTGGCCACTCACATATTTTGCTCCAGAAGCGGAAATCACATTAGAACCAATAATACGCTTACCATTCCATTTAAAATCAACGAGCGCAATATTACCGGCGTTATGATAGGTTGCTTCAACATGCACTTTGCTTTTTCCCATATCGCATTGATAGGAAATAGTCTCTGTTGTTGGTTCTGGATCATCTGGTACTTCAATGACTAAAGAATTTGCTGATGCATTGATTGAACCGAAGAGGAATACACTTAAAGCAATGAAAAATCGTATAATAAGAGGAGTTTTTTTCATAATATTTCCTGAGTTATTTAGAATAATAGTAATGATTCATCCTTACAGAGGATAGGTTTTTTTTCTTCTGGATCATTAGCAAGGTCATAAAGTGTGACTTCTTTGTTAGTTTCCCACCAGATATATTGGGCTCCTGCGTATTTTGCTCCCGTGGCAGCAATAACATTGGCAGCAATGACACGATCACCTTTCCATTTGAAATCAACCAACGAAATATTGTCAGCATTAAGATAGACTGCTTCAACGCGCTCTTTACTTGTTCCAGTATCACACTGATAGGCAATGGTCTGTGTTGTTGGCTCTGGATTATCTGGTACCTCAATGATTAAAGAACCAGCTAAAGTATTGTTTGAGCTGAAGAGTGATAAACTTAAAGCGGCGAAAAATCCTAAAATGTGTAAAGTTTTTTTCATAATGCTTTCCTATATTGCGCACAAAGAATAATTTGACTGACACGATGGTGTCTACGGCAGGATTCGAACCTGCGGCCCCAGGATTCATACCACTTCGATTTTCACCGCCAGCTTTATAAGCTGTTTGTGGTCTGGACTGTCTCTTCACCTTGAAACTTACGCTTTTTAGGTGCTGCCCGTTCAGTCTCTACACCTTTCTCTCGTTTGAGAGAGACTTGGCTCGGGATTGGCATATGGTCTCCCATGAAGCTTTCCCCGAATTTGAGCAGATCCACTTTGAGGATTTCTCCTTAAGGCGCCCAATTTCTTTAGGAATCCTGTGCTCTATCCTACTGAGCTACGCAGACATCATCATATTTACTTCTTTAATAGAAGTAAAAAAACGAATCAATTATATTCAATATGAATTAACGAATTTTCGCTAATTTTTGTTTCAGAAAAGTCAAAACTATGTCTGATGGAACATTTTTTGCAATAAATGATTGCCCAAGTCCGCGTGTTAAGATGAAGGTCAAATTGTTTTGCGAAACTTTTTTATCTTGGGTAATGAGAGTCATGAGTGCTTCAGCATCTGGTAGCTTACCTGGGATATCTTTTAGCTGTGTAGGCAATCCCATTGCTTTGAGGTGTGCTTCAACGCGTTGTGTAAGTGTGGGGCTTGTTAAATTCAGTTGAGTAGAGAATTGGTGAGCTAGAATCATCCCAATTGCTACAGCTTCACCGTGGATTAAACGGTTGGGGTCATAGGCGGTTGCTGTTTCAAGCATGTGTCCAAATGTATGACCAAGGTTTAAGAGTGCACGTTCTCCGGTTTCGTATTCATCGCGTGCTACAATGTCGGCTTTAAATTGGCATGAGCGAACAATAGCTTCTGTTCTTATTGGGCCATTAGAAAAAACTTTTTGCCCGTTTTTTTCAAGCCACTCAAAAAAGTCAGGTTGGTTAATAAGGCCGTATTTGACCATTTCTGCGTAGCCAGCGCGAAATTCACGCAATGTTAGGGTATCAAGAAGGCTCGTATCAGCAATAACACATTGTGGTTGATGAAAAGCACCAATAAGATTTTTACCATATTGGCTGTTGATTCCAGTTTTTCCACCAACAGAAGAATCAATTTGTGCAAGAAGTGTTGTGGGCATCTGAATGAACTTCATTCCACGGCGTATAATACTTGCGGCAAATCCTCCTAGATCACCAATAACACCACCTCCAAAAGCAAGAACGCAATCGCCTCTTTCTAGACGTGCAGAAAGAATTTTATCAATTACAATTTGCAGGGTTGAAAATGATTTGGATTGCTCCCCTGCTTCTACAATAATTGGAACAGTATGGATTTTATTTTTTGTTAATTGTGCTTGCAATATATCCAAATGGAGAGAAGCAACATTTGTATCTGTAATAAGTGCTACGCGTGTTTGATGAAGATCTTTTTGGTTAAGAGAATGTTTAATCTGTAAAGCAGCTTGCGCAATCAGACCGGGACCAATGATGATATCGTAACAGTATTTGTCCAGTTTAACAGTGACGGTCTTGGCTTGCATGCTGGTTGTTCCTATTGTTAATTTCTGTATAGAAGTAGTGTTGTACAGATCGTATGACATGTTGCGCTACGGTATGACAGCTTTCTTTATGACTGTTAATTGTTAAGTTTGCATTTGCATAGATAGGATAGCGTTGTTCCATGAGTTTTTGCATGGTTTCCTTAGGGTTTGCTGTTTGAAGGAGAGGGCGAGTTGGGTGCTTTGAGACACGTTTCATGAGGATATCAAGATCTACTTTGAGCCATATGGATATACCGTTTTTATGAATGGCTTGTCGGATGTCTTCGTTTATGTAGGCACCACCACCTGTTGCTAAAACAAGGGGTTTTTTTTTCAGGAGGTTTAGAATAACACGCCGTTCAAGGGCACGGAATTCTGGTTCACCATAAACTTTAAAAAGTTCAGTAATTTTCATTTGCGCAGCTTTTTCAATTTCTTGATCGGAATCATAGAAGGGCAAATGGAGCATGGTGGCAACGCGTTTTCCGATCACTGATTTGCCTGCACCCATAAGGCCAATAAGTACAAGTGCTCGTTTATCAAGAGACGATAAGAGTTGATGCTTTATTTGTGTTATTGGGATATGTTTAGGTCGATTATTTTTCATGACCTTATTTCGGCATTTATATGCTTTAAAGTCAATTCCTGTTAATCTTTGTAAGGCATAATACGGGATAGAATATTTTAGGGTAGGTTATTGTCGTATGCCAACATTGACCAGATTTTTAATGATTCTTTTCATTTTGCTTACTGTTCTTTTTATTATAATGGGTGCCCTTGTGGTTTTGGTTGAACCAGTAACTGTGGACATGTACATTGATATTCCCTCGGATTCATGGGACCTTTCTACGGAAGCGAATCCATGAAATGAAAAGTGGTGCTGTGATAGATCATTTTCTTGAGATGATGAGTGCTGAACGAGGGGCTTCTCCTCATACGCTTGCAGCTTATCAGCGTGATTTACAGTGGGCACAGGACGAATTGTCTTCACGTTCTGTTTCGCTTTTTTCAGCACAAAGAGAAGATTTAATAGGTCTTTTATCATTTATGCATACTCTTGGTTTTGCAGCATCTTCGCAAGCACGTCGTTTATCAACTTTGCGTCAATTTTATCAATTTCTTTATGCAGAGGGGGTGAGAGCAGATGATCCCTCTCATGATATTGATACACCTCATCAGGGGCGTCCTTTGCCTCAAATTATAAGTGAGGATGCAGTGATAAAATTGCTTGATTTGGCGGAAATTGAAGTAAAACAAGCAGATTATGGATCCAAAGGTCATTTCCGCGCATTGCGTCTTCAGGTATTGATTGAAATGCTTTATGCAACAGGGCTACGTATCAGTGAGTTGGTAAGTCTTCCGGTGCAGGCTATCCGACAGAAGGAGTACAGTATTTTAGTTCGTGGTAAGGGCAAAAAAGAACGAATGGTTCTCTTGTCAAAAAAAGCGTGCCAAGTTCTTTCGCAGTGGTTAGATTTGCGTAATCAAGGAAAAGATGTCGCAAGCCTTTATCTTTTTCCTGCGCATTCAGAGACAGGATATATTGCTCGTCAAGTTGTTGCACGGGAGCTAAAAAGTCTTGCTAGAAGAGCAGGGATAAAAAGTAATAGTTTTTCTCCCCATGTGTTGCGCCATGCTTTTGCTAGTCATCTTTTGCAAAATGGTGCCGATTTGCGTGCAGTTCAACATTTGTTAGGTCACTCTGATATTGCGACTACTCAGATTTACACACATGTGTTGGAAGCAGGACTTTATCGTTTAGTTAGTGAGCATCATCCACTTGCCGATGAGCAGAAGACTAGTTAAAGAAAAAATGATGTTTTTGAAAAATACTTTATAAAGCGAATTATAAGTGTATAACTTACACTAAATAAGTTGGGTGCAATGTATAATTATCTTGATTTTGAAAAACCAGTTGCTGATCTCGATGGCAAAATTCTCGAATTAAAAAAGATTTCTGAGGAAGAAGGCAGTCTTGATATGAGCGATGAGATTGCGCGCCTTGAAGCGCGTTCTCAAACAGCGTTGCGCGATATTTATAAGAAATTATCGCCGTGGCAAAAAACACAAGTGGCTCGCCATCCTGATCGTCCCCATTTTATGGATTATTCTGCACGGCTATTGAGTGATGTCACACCTTTAGCAGGAGATCGCAAGTTTGCTGAAGATGAGGCTATTCAAGCGGGATTCGCACGCTTTAAAGGTGAAGCAGTTGCCTATATAGGTCAGGAGAAAGGTCACGATACGCAAACACGTTTACGCTATAATTTTGGTTCTGCACGTCCGGAAGGGTATCGCAAAGCTGTACGTATCATGGAAATGGCTGACCGCTTTGGTTTGCCGCTCCTAACTTTTGTCGATACAGCAGGCGCTTACCCCGGTGTGAGTGCTGAAGAACGCGGTCAAGCGGAAGCAATTGCCCAGTCAACAGCAGCAACTTTGCGCTTAAAAGTTCCTGTTGTTTCAGTTGTTATTGGAGAAGGCGGTTCAGGAGGGGCGATAGCAATTGCTGCAGCTAACAAAGTTTATATGTTGGAGCACGCAATTTACTCTGTTATTTCACCGGAAGGAGCAGCTTCTATTTTATGGCGTGATCCAGCTCGCGCTAAAGATGCTGCAATGAATATGCGTATTACTGCGCAAGATCTCTATCAGTTAAAGATTATTGATGGCATTATTCCGGAGCCTTTGGGAGGGGCACATCGAGGTAAAGAAGCTGTGATTGATGCAACAGGCAATATTATCTCTACTGCTTTGGAGGCTATGGTTGGCAAAGATGGTGAAACTATTAAACAGGAACGTTGGGAAAAATATCTTCAAATCGGTCGGTCTCTAACATAAGTCATTTGTGGTGAGGGGATGGATTGGAGTTTTATTCGATGACATTCAACAGATTCCTTAGAGCATGTGTTTTGTTTGCAATGGGAATATTGACGGCATGTGAGGGAAGATTGCCAGCTTCTATTCGTGCTAAAGTTGAGCAACCTTTGCCGCAAGAAATCCAAAATAGAATGGTTATGCATAACATAGATCCCTATGCGCCGATTATGATGCGATTTTTTAAGGAAGAAAATGTTGCCGAAATTTGGAAGCAATCCCGCTCAGGGCCTTTTGTGTTGGTCGCTCGCTATGGTATTTGCAAATGGTCTGGCCAGCTTGGACCTAAATATAAGGAAGGCGATCTTCAGACACCGGAAGGTTTTTATACTATTAGCGCAAATCAAATGAATCCTTATTCGAAATATTATCTTTCCTTTAATATAGGATTTCCCAACCTTTATGATCAGGCACATGGTCGCACAGGGCGTCACCTTATGGTGCATGGTTCTTGCTTTTCTGCTGGTTGTTATTCCATGAGTGATAGGAATATGGCACAGATTTATGCTTTTGCACGGGATGCTTTTAGAGGTGGACAGAGAGAATTTCAGTTGCAGGCTTTTCCTTTCCGTATGACCGACGCTAATATGGCGCGTCATAGCACTGATCCTCATTATCAATTTTGGGTTATGCTTAAAAAAGGTTATGATTTTTTTGAAGAAGATCGTATGCCACCAACGGTTGATGTTTATGAAAAACGTTACGTTTTCAATCGCGGTCTTGATAAGAAATCTAGTGCTTTAACACCTTGAGTATCATCTTATTTTAAAATGGAGTTCTCCTTACTTCTTTCAGAATGCTTTATTCTTTATATCTTTAATGTGTAAAATATTGTCTTTCAGTACAATGATAGAAGATGCATTCACGCATATTAAAAATATGATGTCATCTTTGTCTGATTTTAGTTTTTTGCATCAACTAAGTGAAGAAGTGTATAGTTCGAGAGGAATATTCTAGGCAAGGTTTGTCCAATGAACCTGTCAAGTGAATCACGTAAGTGATTGGAGATGCAATCTATTCAAAGAAAGCTAGCTTGATGACAGATCGATGAGGGGTAATCTTTGTTCTATAGGTTAAGGAAGAGATTAAATGATGTGCTAATGTTTATAGCACAATGTAATAGAAACTGTTTGAAAAGAGATGGTATTGTTCATTAAAGATTTATATTCATTTAAGATTGGAAGAAAAGTTAAAATTTTATTCCTGGAATGCTTAAAGGGTTTTCCAGTATCGCGGTTTTGTCTGCAGTATCTATTGCTGGTTTGTTTAAAAAAGCATTGAAGAGTTTTTGTATCGCTTCTTTTTCAACACCATCGGCAATGATGACAAAACGGGTTTGTGTGATTCCTTTTGGCCATGCTGATAATCTTATTGGTGGATGGAAAAATCCCTGTACACCATGCAACACAAGTGGGCGCTGTGGGTCATCATGTAATGCGATAATTGCTTTGATACGTAGTAATTTTGCACCATATAGATCTTTTAGAAGATCTAAAAAAGCGTCGATAGAGGCGTAATCAATGGGCTCTTCACAGTCTAGGGAAAAAGCACGAATAGGCCATTGGTGAACATGATCGTCGCAAGTAGTGGTGCACCGTTGTTTCACTTGTGTATTTTCTGTTTTTTCATTCCAGAATGTTTTACTTATTAACGCACTTGAACAGCAATTTTCAGAATGGACATCGATGATTTGCGCTGTAGGATTAATCGCTCTAAGTGTGTTCAGGAGCGTATTTGAAAGTGTTTTTGGGTCAGTAAGGTCTGTTTTTGTGAGGATAATTTTGTCAGCAAGTGCTAATTGTTTTTGTATTTCAGGATAGCGTTCGATTATGGAAGGCGTGCTTAATGTATCAAATGTTGCAAGCACAGTGTCGATTGACAATGCTTGAATTAAGAGTGGATGGCTTAAAAGAGCTTGTAAAATAGGAACTGGATCAGCCAACCCTGTTGTTTCAATGATAATGCGATTAAGTTGTTTTAGATTTCCTGTATGAACGCGATCAATCAGATCAGTCAATGTATCGATCAGGTCACTGCGCAAATTGCAGCATAAGCAACCATTTGCGAGTTCGATAATACCTTCTGTCGTTTTTTCAACCAGAAGATGGTCAATACTTACTTCACCGAATTCATTGATGATAACGGCGCACTCAGCCAAACAAGGATCTCGCAATATACGATTGAGCAAAGTCGTTTTGCCAGAGCCTAAAAAGCCGGTTATAAGAGTAAGAGGAATGCGTGCTATTTCCATATTCATGAGCGATTATGGTTTGCTGCTTTTGTTATAGGGTGGTTTGCTTGTTTTTTATGCGGAATGTGGAATTTTTTTAGCGGTGCTCCTTTAGATTTACGCGTTGGTGGTTTAGAAATCAGGCGTACTGGTAACGGAAGAGAGGGGGTAGGTGAAGCAGTGATCAAAGGTGAAGTAAGAATCACATTTCCTTGATCATCATAAGAATTCGCTTGTATTTTTGTGGCTTCAGCTGTGCATGTTTGTTGTTTCATGTCGGTTGCTTGTGCCATTTTTGTTCCATAAGGTTCTAGTGTTGCCAATGTTAATTGCGGCGATCCTTGGTGAAAAAAGCCTGCTTCAAGAAGTTGTGCAGCTTTTTCTTCTCTTTCACTCACATTATTAGATCCTAAAATGACAGCGATAATCGTGCGGTTATTGCGGGTTGCTGAGGCAACAAGATTGAAGCCAGAGGCACAAATAAAACCTGTTTTCATGCCATCTATTCCATTAAAGCGACCAATGAGATTGTTTGAATTGGGTTGGATTTTTCGTTTGTTACCAAAATCAATCGCTGGAATAGAAAAATAATGAGCATATTGAGGAAATTCTCGACGAATCTGAACCGCTAAAAGAGCGATATCGCGTGCTGTGGAGTAATTGTGTGAGTCTGGTAATCCACTTGCATTCGCGAAATGCGTGCCAAACATACCTAAACGTTGAGCTTCAGCATTCATTTGTTGCACAAAAGCCTCTTGGGAACCAGCAACCGCTTCACTCATGGCAATGGCCAAATCATTGGTGGATTTAACCATGGTAATACTTAAGGCTGTATCAAGTGTGAGGACAGAACCTGCTTTATAGCCTGAACGATGCGCAGGAGCTTTTGCTGCATATTCGCTGATGGTGATGTGTTTTTTGGGTGAAATTTCCCCTGTGCTCATGGCTCGGAAAATGATATAAGCAGTCATTAATTTTGTTAAGGAGGCTGGATACCAACGCTCAAAAGCTTGGTTGTGCTCTAGAATACGTCCAGTTGCAACATCAACAGAAAGAAAAGGTTGAGCCAAAGCGAAGGTGCTCGTCAAACTCAAAACGAAAGAAAAAAACAATTTATGGAAGAGTCGTCGCATTTGAGTGAAGTCCAATACCTTCCTATCAGTGATTTAGAAATGTTTTAATGTAGCACACAATGCTTTTGAGTCCATAACAGAGAGGAGAGATGGTTAATATCATAGCAGTTTTTCTTTAGAGATAAAAACCGTTCATTATCTATCTTGAATTTAGTTTTACACTTTTAAATTGCTAAGTAACTCACATTTCTGTTTGTAGTGTGTTTTAATAGGATCATGCTTTTCATGAAAAATAGTGCGCTATTGTGTTGCTATTCACGGTTGTGTTTAAAGAGCCATCCCTCGCCTTGGAGTTCTTAATGCCATCTTTCATGTTGCACTCGCTCTTACAATAAGAAGGTTCATAAAGGCATATCCTCTTGTGAGGTGCAAGAAAAGAATTTTTTGATTCAGAATCAGAGGATTTAAAATGAGAAAATATCCTTGTATTTTTTATTCTCCACTCCATTAGGGAAGAGTGATGAATTCTCTTGATAAATCAAATTACTACTTCATGATGACTTAGCTTTTGAAGCTTTTTAACAGCACAAGGTGGCATAGGAGGAGGGCTAGGATCTTGTGCTGCTAATAAAAGCAACTCATCACAGGCTTTTTCTGTTTTTTGGACGAGTTGGTTTAGAAAATCACGTTTGCTTAAACCGGCATCTATGGGGGGAAGAATGCGAACACGGATTGTTCCAGGATAACGGCGAAAATTGTTGCGTGGCCAATATAAACCGGCATTGTGCGCAATGGGCACAACTTGGAGTCCAAGTTCATTGTAGAGAGCAACAATTCCAGATTTATAATCTGGTTCTTGACCAGGCTGTCGGCGCGTCCCTTCAGGAAAAATCAGAATTTGTCGCCCTTGTTTTGTTTTTTCTTTTGCTTTTTGTATGATGGTTTTTAAGGCTTTAATGGGCGTTGTTCGGTTAATTGGGATAATTTGCGTTTTTGCCATATACCAACCAAAAAATGGAATCCATGTCAGTTCACGTTTTAGGATGAGAGCGGGATCATCAAAATAGGGGACAAGGCTAAAGGTTTCCCACGCAGATTGATGTTTTGGAGCGATGATATAGGCTCCGTTTGGAAGATTTTCTAATCCTTCAATTTCGTAGTTTGTGCCTGCAATGTATTTTTGCAAAAAGAGTGTGACGCGCGCCCATGTTTTAGGCACAATCCACGCTTTTTTGCGTGGCATTAAAAAATAAAAGGGTGCATAAAGAATCATTTGCACTAAGGTTGTTGTATAAAAGGTGAATGTAAAAAGAAGAGAACGAAGGATGAGCACTAACTTTTCCATTTTATATCTGCAAGAAGACTGTGTATATAACTATTTTACGTGAGAAAATATCTCTCTTTTAGGTTTTTTCAAACATCTATTTTTTGCAGGAACTTATTTTGCGATACTTAAAAACATAAGGAAAGGGGCTGATGAAAGTACAGGTTGGCCAAAACGCTCTTTTTATTCCGCGAATTTTATCTATTGCGGGAACTGATCCTTCCGGTGGTGCTGGAATGCAAGCCGATTTAAAAGCTTTTTCAGCAATGAGAACCTATGGCATGAGTGTGGTTACAGCTGTGGTTGCACAAAACACACAAGGTGTGCGTGCTTTTCATGCATTGGATGCATCTTTTGTTGCCGATCAAATTGATTCGGTTTTTGAAGATGTTCATGTTGATGCAGTTAAAATTGGTATGGTAGCAAATGCGCAGATTGCTCAGATTATTGCAGAGCGCTTAGCTTACCATAAAGCTCATTTTATTGTTTTTGATCCAGTTATGGTAGCAAAAAGTGGCGATGTCCTTTTACAACCTGATGCGATTGAAATTATTCGTGATGTTCTTGTTCCGATGTCAACTTTGATTACGCCCAATTTACCTGAGGCAGAACTGTTGTTGGGATGTGAAGTGCAATGGTCGTTAAACGCTATGTACCAATATGGTCCGCAACTTTTGACACTTGGTTGTGGTGCGGTTTTATTAAAAGGTGGGCATTTAAATACCCTTGCTCATACAGATGAGGCCAATTATGACCACTCTAGCCCAGATCTTTATTGTGATTCTGAAGGGATTGTAGCGCTGGAAGCTTTACGTCTTATAACCACCAACGATCATGGTACAGGCTGTACTATTGCTGCTGCAATTGCAGCACTTTTACCGACAGAGCCTTTAGTTTGTGCGGTAAAAAGAGCAAAGAACTATCTTAATAATACTTTAGCGGCTTCAAGTGTTTTGCAAGTAGGAAAAGGACGCGGTCCTGTTCATCATTTTTGTGAATTGTGGAGTGAAAGACAAAGGAGCAATCTTTAAAAAAGCGATAGTTTTAGAAGCAATTACACATTATAATTGAACAGTCAGTTTTGTACTAAGTGGGAAAAGGTAGGAATACGTGGTAGTTTGTTGTTTTTGTGTATAATTTTTACCATTAAATGCGCGTTTTGTCAAAATAGATTTTGACACCTAAAATTGCGAAAAAGAGTGGAAATCAGAAAAAATGCGTTTCAAAGGTAAAAATGAGAGAAGGCTTTGAAAGGTCTTTGAAAATGCTTTGAAGATTTTCAAAAAGTCTGTGAAAGCCTAAAAAACCAGCTTTGAAGATCCTTTGAGAACCTCTTAAAAAACTTTTGAAAAAAAACAAATTGGTACAAAATCTGCTATCAAATTATACAAAACCTAATGGCAAGCTACACAAGCTACATTAAACAAGATCGGTATACAAACCATGGAGCGGGCGATGGGATTCGAACCCACGACCCCAACCTTGGCAAGGTTGTGCTCTACCCCTGAGCTACACCCGCTCATAATTCACTAAACGTTGTCTGTATGGCGTAGCCTTATCCGAATTGCAACAAAAAAATAACATTTCAACGTGAATTATTTTTCAAGATTAAAAAAATGTAAATAAAGATTGATTTTGAGAGTTCTCTTCAATAGATTATTCTACGCGATTGTTGCAAATCTAGGTGGAGCGGTAATGTTTAGAGTGATGGGGTTTAGAGTCATAGGTTTGTGTTTTGTTATTATAGCTATTTTTACGATGAATAGCTTTGCAAAAACAACAGAGAAAGTTAAGGTGGCAATTACACAGATTATGTTGCATCCTGCTGCCGATCAAGTTCGCAAAGGGGTAGAGGATGCCCTTGCAGAAAATGGCTATAAAGAGGGTGAAAATTTCGAACTCACTTTTTTATCAGCGCAGGGCAATATTTCTACAGCAACGCAGATTGCACGTAAATTTGTTGGTGATAAGCCTGATGTAATTGTTGCAATTAGTACGCCTTCAGCACAGACAGTGCTTGCGGCAACCAAAACAATTCCTATTGTTTTTGCTGCAATTTCTGATCCTATTGGAGCAAAAATAGTTTCTTCACTCACCAAACCTGGTGGCAATGTGACAGGAACTTCTGATCGTATAGATATTGCGCAAAGTCTTAAACTTTTGCAGGAAGTAAAACCAGATTTGAAAAAACTTGGTTACCTTTATAATGCCTCTGAAGCTAATTCTGTTTCAACACTTAAAGTGTTAAAAGATGTAGCAAATGAGGTTGGAATTGAAGTCGTTCCTTCATCAGCGCCCAAACCTTCTGATGTTCAGGCGGCAACACGGGCTTTAATTGGTAAGGTGGATATCATTTTTATTCCCGCTGATAATACAGTTCTTTCTGTTTTAGAGGGAGCAGCAAAAGTTACACAGGAAGCGAATATTCCTTTATTTACTGTTGATTCTAATTCTATGGGAAGAGGTCCTTTTATGACGCAGGGCGTAAATTTCTATGATATAGGAGTTGATGCTGGGAAATTGGTTGTGCGTATTTTAAAAGGTGAAAAACCTGGTGATATTGATGTTGTGCAGGCGGCTAATAATGACATCCGTATTGATATGAAAGCAGCCCAAAAAGCTGGTATTGTTATTCCGCAGGCGGTTATTGAACGCGCGACAAAAATTATTCAATAGGCTTCTCTTAACATATGTTGAGACGATAAAAATACTTAAGTTTTCATGGGGGTGGTCTTTGGATGAATATATTTGCGTTTTCTGGTGCTGTAGAGTTGGGTCTTATTTATGCGTTTGTCGCAATTGGGGTTTATCTCTCGTTTCGCGTTTTAGATTTTCCTGATTTAACTGTCGACGGCTCCTTTCTTCTTGGGTCATGTGTCTGTGGCATTTTGATTCTTTTAGGTTTCAATGCATGGATGGCTATGGCATGCGCTTTTTGTGCAGGTATGGTAGCTGGTTTATTAACAGCTTTGCTGAATTTGCGTTTTGGTATTTTAAATCTTTTGGCTTCAATTTTAACAATGTCAGCGCTTTATACAGTTAATCTTCGTATTATGGGGATTATGGGTGGGTCTAATGTCAATTTAGCGCTTGCTGATACTGCTTTAACTCCCTTTTATGACATGTTTGGCTTGCTTGATATTTTTGTACGTCCTCTTTTTGTTGGTTCTGTATTACTGGTTGTGGCATTTTTGATTTGGCGCTTTTTGGAAAGTGAGATGGGTCTTGCTATGCGAGCCATGGGAGCCAATCCGCGTATGGCTACAGCGCAAGGGGTTCATACGTCGGCGTTAATTTATTTTGGCATGGGTCTTTCAAATGCGTGCGTTGCACTTGGAGGTTCCCTTTATATTCAAACCGCGATTGCTACTGATATTACCGGTGGAGCTGGTACGATTGTTTTCGGTTTAGCTGCCGTTATTATTGGTGAAACATTATTTCGTACGCGCAATATTTTTTGGATTATTGTGAGCTGTATTGTCGGATCTGTTCTTTATCGTGTAGCAGTGCAGTTTGCATTTGAGGCACATGGGATTGGTATTGATACGTCGACGGATCTTCAGTTGATCACTGCGCTTTTAGTCGTTTCAACCCTTGCTGTATCACGCTATTGGGGGAGGGGTAAACATGATTGAATTCTCTCATGTTGGGGTTACTTTTAAACCACAAACCCCTTTGGAAAAACAGGCTTTAATTGACATCAATCTCAAGATTGAGAGGAGCAGTTTTGTTACTATTATTGGGTCAAATGGTGCTGGTAAATCAACTTTGCTTAGTGTTTTAGCGGGCGCAATTCTTCCCACGACAGGAAAAGTAGTGATCAATGGGCACAATGTTTCCAGGCAGTCGATAAGTGAGCGAGCTGGAAAGGTTGCTTGTGTTTTTCAAGATTCATTGGTGGGAAGTTGTGGTTCTTTAACAATTGAAGAAAATTTGGCTCTTGCAGCTCTTCGGGGAAGACGTCGTAGTTTGCGCGCAGCTTTAAATCATGAAAAACGGCAGTTTTTCCGAAATGAAATTGCTAAATTAGGTATTGGTCTTGAGGCATATATTCATAATCCTATGGACAGTTTGTCAGGTGGACAGCGTCAAGCAGTTTGTCTTGTTATGGCCACTTTAGCACATGCGGATGTTTTATTGCTTGATGAACATACTTCAGCATTAGATCCAGGAATGGCTGATTTTGTGATGCAATTGACAGAAAAAATTGTTGAAGAGAAAAAATTAACAACTATTATGGTGACGCATTCGATGCGTCAAGCTCTTGATCATGGAGATCGCACACTGATGTTACATGGGGGGAAAGTGATTTTAGATGTGCGTCAAGAAGAACGTAAAGGATTGGATGTCAGTGATCTTATAGGCATGTTCCAAAAGGTTCGTGGTGAAGTTCTTGATGATGATGAACTCTTAATGGATTAATACTTTGGCTCAGAAAAAAGCGCATGAAGTTGATCAATTTCTAACGCGCTTTTCGCGTGTCTTTCCTATTGTTCTCATTTACGGACCTGATCGTGGTCTTGTTTGTGAGCGTGTACAGCGTTTTATTAAAATTACCCAGGTAGCCATAGAAGATCCTTTTTCCACTGTTCGTTTGGATGCTGGCGAGATTGATAAAGATCCTGCTCGATTGTTAGATGAGGCACGCACTTTATCGCTTTTTGGTGGTGATCGTTTGATATGGGTGTCTAATGGCGCTAATCAAAAAAACTTCCTTGCAGCTTTGAAGCTTTTAATCAAAGAACCACCGGAAAAAAGTTTTATTCTCATTGAGGCAGGCGATCTCAAAAAAGGGACAGGGCTGCGTAATGTTATTGAGCCGGCAGCGATAGCAATGGCTTTGCCCTGTTTTGCGGATGATATCCGTGCTCTTGATGTATTAATTGATGAAGTCCTAGGTCATTTTAACATGACCCTTTCTTTGGATGCACGCAAGTGGTTGCTCCATCATTTAGGAGGGGATCATCTTGTTTCGCGTGGTGAATTGGAAAAGCTCTGTCTTTATGCCTTTGAGAAAACACATATTGCTCTTGAAGATGTGAAAGCTGTGGTAAGTGATGTCAGTGCACTTTCTCAAGATGAAGTGATAGATGCTGTTTTATTGGGAGATGTGCGAAGTTTTGAAACGTATTTTAGCCGACATGCAAGTATACAAAGTACACTTTTTTTTATTTTGAATACTGCGCAAAGGCATTTTCAGCAATTACAACTTTTACGTTATCAAGTAGATGTTGAAGGTAAAAGCGCTTTTACAGCGATTTCTCAAGCACAGCCTCCCATTTTTTTTCAGCGGAAAAAAACTGTTGAACGTGCCTTGAGCTATTGGGGGGGAGAGCAAATTTCTTATGCAATGGAGCGAATCCAACGTGCTGTTTTAGATAGTCGTAAAAATCCGCATTTGGGTGAAGCTATCATTCGTCAAACCTTGTTGGGGCTAGCAATTGTTGCACGACGCCAAATGGCTGCGTAAAATATTGAAATGCATTAGGAAATTTTATTTACAGACTTTGAAAGCTTTATGAAATACACTTTTTATGTCTGATAAGATTGTATTTGTACACTTGGTAAAAGGACAACATCATTTTTATCAATTAACCTATCTAAAACCTATTTAATAAGAAGAATTTTAAAGGTGTTTATTGTTATTGATCCTTCTTTGTTGAGAGCGCACGTTTGCCTCATGTTGTTTTGATTGATGGTGCTGGGGGGAAATCTTTTAGAATTACGGCATTTTTTGCATGCGTTTTTTAGCTGAATTTTTAACATTCGAAAAAGTTGTATTAATTGTTGCTGTGTTAGCGGTTTACGCGATGTAACCTAAGCGCTCTGCGAAGTATTGCCATCTGCTTACAGTGTAGCGAGTTTTTTGGAATAAAACTTGTGATATTTTGTACAGAGCGGTTGTTTTTATTGATCAAAAACTTATAAAAAAGGATTTTATCCTGTGCAGTTTTGAATGCTTATTAGGCAATGAATTGACAAATTTTAGAGCTTGGTGTTACGTTTTTTCTTACCAATTTTCTGGGGCATTATTTCAAATAAAAATGATCTGTTAGTGGTTTGCGTAGATGATTAGTGAGTGGCGCATGATTTAATAAATTTATTTTCTTGTGTTAATTTTGTTTTTTTGCCGTTTTCAAAGAGTTTTTAAAGGTGAAAGATGTTTCGTATTCAGTTTGAAAAAATAGCACTCATTGGAATCGGTTTGATAGGATCTTCTTTAGCAAGAGTCATTAAAAAGAAAAATATCGCAGCTCAAATTTCTATTGCAACGCGTCGTCCAGAAACTCTAAAAAGGGCGCGCGAATTGCAGCTTGGGGATTTTTATACAACGGATAATGCAAAAGCTGTTAAGGGAGCAGATTTGGTTATTCTTTCTGTTCCCGTTGGGGCAAGTGCTGAAGTAGCAAAAACCATTCGGGATCATTTAAAACCTGGCGCAATTGTGAGTGATGTTGGTTCTACAAAAGCATTGGTTATTGCGCAAACAGCACCTTTATTGCCAAAAACGGTTCATTTTATTCCCGGTCATCCAATTGCTGGAACGGAATATTCAGGACCGGAAGCCGGTTTTGCTGATTTGTTTATGAATCGCTGGTGTATTTTAACGCCTTCTGCTGAGACTGATACTACGGCTATAGCGCAATTGACGGCATTTTGGGAAGCTTGTGGTGCGCGTGTCGAAAAGATGGATCCTAAACATCACGATCTTGTTTTGGCTATTGTTTCGCATTTGCCGCATTTGATTGCTTATAATACTGTTGGGACGGCTAGTGATTTAGAAAAGGTAACGAATTCAGAAGTTATTGCATATTCTGCTTCAGGTTTTCGTGATTTTACCCGTTTGGCATCTTCTGATCCTGTTATGTGGCGCGATATTTGTTTGCATAATAAGGATGCTATTTTAGAAATGTTGAGCCGTTTTAGTGAAGGGCTTTCTTCTTTGGAACGAGCAATTCGTTTGGGTGATGGTGAGACACTGTTTAATTTTTTTACGCGTACGCGTGCTATACGCCGCAATATTATTGATGCTGGGCAGGAAATTGATGCTCCTGATTTTGGGCGTCATAGTGTTTCTAGAGAGTCCACGTAAAACTGAAGAGTTTTTGTTGAATTTTGTTGGTCTTTTCTAGAAAACTATAAGAAGTTTTTTCTTTATTCGTTTTAAGTCATGGATTAGAATAAAAAAGAGTGGTGGTGCCCCGATGCAGCTTCACGACTTCAAAAAAGGTTTTATGTGTGCAAGATTATAATGCTTGGCTCTCTATATGGCGTATAATGTATAAAAGAGATCGTTGATTTATAAGAGAAATAAAAAAGTTAAGTCGTTGCCAAGCGTTTATATAATGCACCGTTGTTTTTATTTTCTTTAAGCGCTGTTTATGGATAATCACATGTGGTGTGTTTATGCTTGAGTTGCTCTCCAGCTGTGGTTGGTATGTTAAGGAAATCAAAAAAATCATGTGTCGTATATCCAAGTTTGCAATAAAGATCACGTGTCTTTTGGTATGCTTTATGCAGATCCATGCATTTTTTTATCAATAATATCGAGAGTTGGCGTATGTACAAATCTCCATTGTTTTTAGCTTTTAATGAGAAAATTTTTTGATTCGTTCTTTTTTTGTTTTGGTATAGAGTTGGGCTTGACCGAATTGGTTATTGCCCTTTATATTAAAAAATGTTTTTTTTACAGTTTTGATAATTTTTGTAGAGTTTGAATAGACTAAGGAAGAGTGTTACCAGAAAGTATTGAGATTTGTTAAGAAATATCTTTTGGTATAGCTATCATATTCTTGTTGACGCAATAAGCCATTACTGGCGTGATAACGGGAGTGCTTTTGCGAGCCATGTCGCGCTTTCAGGGCTTTTAGCATTTTTTCCTTTTTTTATTTTTGGAACTTCTCTTGCCAGTTTTCTTGGTGCGTTTACGTATACGCCGAAAAAAATCAAAGCACTTTTGCAGTTATTGCCAGATGTTATTGCAGAGCCTTTATCTCAGGAAATTATCAATGTTTTAACTGTTCAACGCGGGGGATTGTTAACGGTTTCTGTTATTGGAGCAGCTTATTTTGCTTCTAATGGAATAGAGGCTTTGCGCACGGCCTTAAATAAAGCGTATCGTGTGGTTGATCGGCGTAGTTTGTTATTTTGCCGTTTCCAAAGTTTGTTTTTTGTGATTGTTGGAGCCATTGGTCTTGTTGTAATCAGCTTTTTGTTAATTTTAGCACCTTTGCTTATCAAAATCATGCAAAAACATTCTTTTTTCATGACCGAATATATTGGTGTAATTCGTCTATGGCGTTACATAATTGCAGCTGTTGTTCTCTTTGTAAGTCTTTTGATTGTTCATAAATGGCTACCAGCAGGACGACGCAAATTTATAGATATTTTACCAGGAATTGTAGTGACAATGTTTGTATGGTTTATGGCTTCCATTGCTTTTGCACAATATTTAACAATGTTTGATTATATTTCTACTTATGCAGGGTTAGCATCTATAATGGTTGCCATAATTTTTCTTTACGTGTTAAGTGCAATCTTTATTTTGGGGGGCGAAATAAACGCGGCGATAATGTTTTATCGGTGCCACCATTTGCAATATTCAGATGAATGAAAGAACTTGTTGTTGCGTGAAAACCAAGAGACGAATACACGAATAAAACCTGCCATCACTTTGTTGATTGATGCGGATGCTTGTCCTGTAAAACCTGAAATTTATCGTGTTATGAACCGTTACCAGCTCAAAACATTTTTTGTGGCTAATCGTTTTTTGGTTCTTCCAGATGAAGTGCTTCTTGAAAAAGTGATTGTCTCTGAAGAGCCTGATAGTGCAGATAATTGGATTGTAGAGCATGTGCATGAGGCTAGTATTGTTATCACAAGTGATATTCTTTTAGCGGCACGTGTTGTGAGGGCTGGAGGTATTTGTCTTTCGCCGACAGGGCGCATTTTTGATATAAATTCAATTGGTCAAGCTTTGGCAATACGCAATTTGACGGAAGATTTACGGGGACAGGGCAGTATAACAGGTGGCCCCCGTCCTTTTTGTCACAAAGATCGGTCTGCTTTTTTATCAGCGTTGGATCTCGTTATACAACGTTTAAAAAGGCGCGGTTATTAGGTTATTGTGCTTCTTTTATGACAGCTTTTATAAGCGCTTTAGCATCATTATTGGCCCATGGAGCTGCACCATTGAAGGAAGCAATGAGATACCCTTCTTTATCAATGAGAAATGTGATAGGCAATCCTAAGGCAAGTCCCTGTTTTTTAACTCTGTTGAAAATATCCATTGTTTCATCGCGATAGTAAAGCAAATTATCCGCATGAACATTTTGTAAAAATTGCTGAATTTTTTCAGGAGAAGCAGCTTTATCAATGTTAATAGCCATGACATCGAAATTTTCTCCTTCAAATTCACGTTTTAATTGTGCCAATTCTGGCATTTCCGCGCGGCATGGTGTGCACCAAATAGCCCACAGATTGATCAGCATTGGTTTTCCGGTAAATTCGCTGAGTTTACGGTCTTTCCCTTGACTATCTTTAAAAGTAAGTTGGTTCATATCATAAGAAGATTCAGCAAATCGCATGTGCGCAAAAAAGCCTTTTGCGGATTTTTTTATTGCCATAATTTTTTCTGTTTGTGTTTTGTCGGTGTTTATTTCTTGTGCTTTTGCTGTTGAAATAAAATTGAAAAGGAAAAACTCTCTTTTGTTATCGTGGTTTATTGTTGCGTATAAACTCAAGGCAATGATAAAAGATGCAAGAAGGAATTGCATTTTTTTATTTTTCTTTTTTAGGTTTTTAAAAAATTGAGGAAACATAATTTTGTCCTTTTAATGGGTGTTTTCAAAGTATGATAGATGAGAAATTAAAGAACCAAATGTGGGGTGGTCGGTTCGCGGCAGGGCCTGCTGCAATTATGGAAGAAATTAACGCCTCAATTGATTTTGATCAAAAACTTTATCGACAAGATATTGAAGGTTCTCTTTCTCATGCGGCTATGTTAGCGCAAACGAAGATCATTTCACAATCAGATTATGAAAAAATTGTTTGTGGTTTAAAGCTTATTCGCCAAGAAATTGAAGATGGTAAATTTATTTTTTCCCGGAAGCTTGAAGATATTCATATGAATATTGAAGCGCGGCTGAGCGAATTGATTGGTCCTGTAGCTGGGCGTTTGCACACAGCCCGTTCACGCAATGATCAAGTTGCTGTTGATTTTCGCTTGTGGGTGCGTGAAGCAACGCAGAAAATAGCGCAAGCTTTAAAAGAATTGATAGAGCAATTGCTTATTCGAGCAGAACAAAATGTTGAGACCTTTATGCCAGGCTTTACGCATTTACAATCAGCACAACCCGTAACATTTGGCCATTATATGATGGCTTATGTTGAAATGTTTGGTCGGGATTTATCTCGGATGCGTGATGCTGTTGAGCGAATGAATGAGTCACCTTTAGGCGCTGGAGCTTTAGCAGGCACAGGCTTTCCGATTGATCGTTTTATGACAGCAGAAACGCTAGGTTTTCGTGAGCCGACACGCAATTCGATTGATAGTGTTTCGGATCGTGATTTTGCGTTAGAATTTTTAAGCGCTGGTGCTCTTTGTGCAATGCATCTTTCGCGATTAGCAGAAGAAATTGTCCTTTGGTCAAGTGCACAATTTGATTTTATTCGTTTATCGGATGCGTTTTCAACTGGTTCATCCATTATGCCACAAAAGAGAAATCCTGATGCTGCCGAACTTGTGCGTGCAAAAGTAGGACGTCTGAATGGTGCATTGATGGGGTTGTTAACGGTGATGAAAGGATTACCCCTTGCTTATTCGAAGGATATGCAAGAAGATAAGGAATATGTTTTTGATGGGGCTTTGAGTTTAGAATTATCCCTAGCCGCAATGACAGGGATTATTGGTGATTTGCAAGTCAACAAAGAAGCCATGAAACAAGCTGCTGATTCTGGTTATGCAACCGCAACAGATTTTGCCGATTGGCTTGTGCGTGAATTAGGGCTTCCTTTTCGTGAAGCACATCATATTACTGGCCGCGCTGTGGCATTAGCAGAAAAAAAACAATGTAATCTAAATGAGTTATCATTAATTGAGCTTCAAACAATATGTCCAGATATTAATGCAGCACTTTTTGATGTTTTGACGGTTGAAAAATCGGTTGAAAGCCGCAAAAGTTTTGGTGGTACTGCGCCTTCAGAAGTGCTTTATCAAATTGCCTATTGGAAAAGGCGCCTTGTAACTGCCTGAATGATTTTGTTTTAAACGCAGAAAATAAAAAAAGAGATATCAGTAGGGAGGAAAAGGGCATATGAAGATTATTTTAAGGAGTTTAACAATTGTCCTTTTGGGGAATGTTCTCCTCTTTGGCTGTGGGCGTAAAGGGGCATTAGAATTACCTTCTTCAACAGGAGTGGATTCTTCACAAGGGGCATTTGTTCCTCAAAGTACAGCAAATGAATCTTTTGTCCTTGATAGGTTGATACAATAGAGGTTTTTATGCGTTTTTTTTCTTATCATCAGGATGTGCTCCAAGCTGAAGGTCTTTCGCTTTTGGAACTTTCGCGTGATGTTGGAACGCCTTTTTATTGTTATTCAGCTGGCGCAATCGTTGCACATTTTAAAGACTATCAGGATGCATTTCGAGATATGCCGAGTTTAATTGCTTATGCGGTTAAAGCAAATTCCAATCAAGCGGTTTTGCAAATTTTAGCGAATAATGGAGCGGGGGCTGATGTGGTTTCAGAAGGGGAATTACGGCGTGTACTTGCTGTTGGTATTCCTGCACAGCGTATTGTGTATTCTGGTGTAGGTAAAACAGTGAGAGAGATAGATTTTGCCCTTGCACAGGATATTTATTGTTTTAACGTTGAATCAGAGCCCGAACTTGAACAATTATCTGCACGGGCTGTTGCACTCACGAAAACAGCACGTATTTCTTTGCGAATTAATCCAGATGTCGATGCGAAGACTCACAAGAAAATTACAACGGGTAAGTCTGAGAATAAATTTGGTATTCCGCTGTCTTTGGCGTGGGATACCTATAAAAAAGCAGCCCAATTACCCGGTCTTTGTGTGTGTGGTGTTGATCTCCATATTGGCAGTCAAATTTGTGATTTAAAGCCGTTTGAAGATGCATTTATTATTGCTGCAGATTTTGTGCGTCAATTATGGAATGATGGTCATGTAATAACCCATATTGATATTGGGGGCGGGCTTGGTATTCCTTATGGTTATGAGCAGCATCTAGTACCCTCCCCTTTTGATTATGCAGCACTGGTAAAGAAATATATTGCGCCTTTAGGAATCAATATTGTCCTAGAGCCTGGGCGTAGTATTGTTGGTGAAGCCGGTGTATTGGTGACATCGGTTGTGTATTTAAAAAAAGGGGAAGGACGGAACTTTGTTATTGTTGATGCGGCGATGAATGATTTTATGCGTCCGACGCTTTATGATGCGTGGCAAAATGTGATGCCAGTGAAAAAAACGCCTATAGATGCTCCACTGATCAATGCAGATATTGTTGGTCCTGTTTGTGAAACCGGTGATTATTTAGGCTTAGAACGTTCTTTGCCGGTGTTGAAAGCCGGTGATGTTTTGGCCATAACAGGAGCAGGGGCTTATGGCGCGGTGATGGCAAGTACTTATAATAGCCGGCTTTTGGTGCCAGAAGTTCTCGTTCAGGATATGCGTTATGCTGTTATTCGTCCACGCCTTGATTATGCGCAATTGATAGGCTGCGATCATATTCCAAATTGGATTGAGCCCAGATTAGATTGAGCATTTTTAAATATTTTTGGTCTTATTTTTATTAAACTTTGATGAAACAATTTATTTTCTGGAAATTGTCTTGTATGCGTTTTATGATTTCAATTTACCGCTGTAAAAGGGGACAAATATTTGTCTATAAGAAATGAAAACATCAAAAGTTTTGTAAGAATGAAGCTTTTGTATGTGCGCATTTTGATGTGGTGTATCCTCTCATTTGAGCGGATATGGTTACGGTTGTTGCCATTTTTCCTAGTTCTCAGTCTCTTTTGTTCGCTTGGTTGGTTTGGCATTTTTAGTATTCTGAGTTATTGGCCACATTTACTCTTACTTGGGTTGATGCTTTTTTCTGCCGTGGCAAGTTTGTTTTCTCTTATTGGCTTTCGGTTTCCGACTGTTAGGGAAGTTAATCGCCGTATTGAACAAGAAAATGGCCTCAAAAATCAGCCTTTAGGTGTTCAAATAGATCGTGTATGTCCTGAAAATGATGAAGATTTTAGTGCGATTGTTTGGCGCGAACACCAACGCCGCATGGCGGAACAATTGTACTCTTTAAAAACAGGATTTGCCTATCCTAATAGTGCGGCTTATGATCCTTTGGCTTTGAGGGCTTTATGTGTTCTTCTTTGTGTGTGTGCCTTTAGTTTTTCTTTTGGCTCTTTGGGGGGACGTTTGGCAGATGCGTTTGATTTTCGTCCTTTAGTTGATGAAACATCAATGCGAATTGATGCTTGGGTAACACCACCTGCTTATACGGGTGTTGCACCTCTTTATTTAACACAAGGTGAGACAACACGGCTTACAGTTCCTGAAGGAAGTGACCTAGTTGTACGTGTTGTTGATGGTGCTGGTGTTACAGTTAAAGCGTTCTCTGAAGAAGATGGGCAGGAGATTTTGTTTTCCAAAAAAAGCGATAAAATGGTTTTTAATGAACCAATTGTTCATTTTGAAACACGCTTGGAGCATTCAATAAGTTTGTCTGTATCATTGCGTCATAAACAACAGCAGTGGTATTTGCAAGTGATTAAGGATCAGCATCCGACAATTGGTTGGTTGGAAAAACCAGGGCGAATTTTGACTGGTTCATTAGAGTTAAAGTATGAGATGGATGATGATTATGGAGTTACAAAAGCCTTTGTTGAAATAGAGCCTCTTTTTGATCAATATAAAAATACCGTTTCTCTTTATGAAGCACCTGAAATAAAACTTCTTTTGCCACGTGGTGGCAAAGGTAAGATGCGAATGGTACAGGATGTCTCAAGTCATCCATGGACTGGTTCGGAAGTCAAAATTACTTTGGTGGCAGAAGATGGAGCTGGGCAGCAAGGTCGCAGCAAAACTTTTATCATGATATTACCACAGCGTATTTTTTCGAATCCCATTGCTCGTGCTGTGAGTGAATTGCGTCGTTTATTGGCTCTTAATTCTTTAGCGCGAGAGCGGGTACTCGATATGCTTTCCGCTTTGCTTGTTCGTCCAGAAGATGGTCTTCAAAATGTAACACATTTCCTTGCCCTACAGAGCGCATGGACGAGGCTTTCTATGGCAGAAACAGAGGGTGATTTGCGCGATGTGGTCAATTATTTATGGCAGATTGCTTTGGGTATTGAGGGCAATCAGTTTGAATCTGTTCAGAAGAATTTAAAACAGGCACAAGCCGCTTTGCGTGATGCACTGCGCTATGGTGCCCCAGCTACAGAAATTGAACGGCTTATGGCGGATTTACGCCAAACTATGGATGATTATATTCATACTTTGGCTGAAAAAGCACAAGACAATAATAGCAGTTCTAGTCATCCTAATCTTTCAGAAGATACATTACAGGAAAAACTGAATTCAATTGAAGAAATGGCCAAAATGGGCTCCTCTTTAGCAGCTGAGCATTTATTGGCTGAAGTTGAACAGATTCTCGACCATTTGCAAGTGCAAAAAAGCAATCAAGGTGGCGGACAAAGCGAGGGCCAATTCGCGCAAATGAAAGAAAAAATGGATCAGCTTGGAGATCTGATGCGTCGTCAGCAAGAAATTCTCAATGAAACACATCAGTTAGAAATGGAACAACGACGTGGAGAAAATGTGCTGGAAAAGCAAAGCAGATCTTTAAAAAAACGTCAGGCTGAGTTACAGTCTGAATTATTAAAGTTAGAAAAAGAATTGTCAGCACAGGGACTGGAACAGAGTGGCGCATTGAAAAGGGCAGAAGAGAAAATGAATTCTGCAAAAACTGCGCTTGATCAGGGAAATCATCAAACATCCATAGAAAATCAGTCAGATGCTTTAGAAGCCTTAAGGCAGGGTGCACAAAATGTTTTAGAAAAAATGCGTGAAGTCCTCAAAAAAGCAGGAGACAATCAAAATGCTGTTTCTGGTCATGAAGAAGATCCATTAGGTCGTCCGCTTTCTTCAAAGTCTGATCAAGGGCAAGAAGGTACGATTATACCACAAGTAAGTGATCAAATGCGCGCGCGGCAGATTTTGGAAGAAATTCGCAAGCGCCTTGGTAAAGAGCATATCCAAGAAGCAGAAAAAAACTATCTTGAAAGGTTGCTTCATTTTAATTAGTCATCTGGTTTTTTTCTTAGTCAAAAACAGTGCACTTGAAGTCTTTATAGGGTGTAAGTTATCAAAGATAAAATACGATTAAATGGGTTAGTGAAGTGATCATAGAAACGTTCTATGCTGCTTTTAGAGCCATTTAAGTTTAAAATATGAAATATTAAAGTTTTCGCCATTGCGGAGAAAAGGCAAAGGTCCATATAAGTGGATTATATGAAAGCCTGTGATGTTTAAATTTTTTCTACACGGTATATTGAATTGGATATAGTCACGCTTAGAGATTTTTATGCTTCTACTCTTGGTATGCGTGTGCAGCAGACGGTTTGTGATCAATTAAATTTGTGTTGGCCTGATCTTGCTGGTAAACGGGTCATGGGTTTTGGTTATGCACTTCCTTATCTTTCTGCATTGCGTTCACGTGCAAAACAATGTTTCGCTTTTATGCCTGCTAGTCAAGGTGTTTCACCTTGGCCTTGTGCTGATAAGGTTGCTACAGCACTTGTTTTTGAAGAGGATTTGCCACTCCCTGATGCTTCGATTGATTGTATTTTATTGGTACATGCACTTGAATATACAGAAAATGCATTCGAAACACTGAATGAAATATGGCGTGTTTTGGCTCCTAATGGTCACTTAATCATTATTGTTCCTAATCGCTCCGGCTTTTGGGCGCGCAATGGTTGCACACCCTTTGGTTATGGTGAACCTTATAGTCGGCAACAAATTGCTCGTTTATTCGAAAAAACAAATTTTATTTCTGGACCAGTACAAGAAATTGTACATTATATGCCTTCCTCAGGTTATTCTTCGCGTTTTTTTTCTTTTGTTTATGAACCATTTGCGCGCTATCTTTTACCTTATTTTGGTGGGCTCTTAATTTGTCAGGCTCAGAAACGTGTTTATCAAGGTTTGCTTGTGCAGCGTCGTCAGTCGCGACGTGTTTTTATGCCTGCGTTATCACCACAAGCACGTGAAAGTTCTCTCTTGTCTTCTTTTTGCTTGCAGAGAAGAAAATTAATGGCATCAAAATGTTTTTGAAGTAGTAACTGTGGCCAAAACTTAAAGATTAAGACGATATCCGTTGTGATCGGTAATGAGAATTTTTGCGTTAGAAGGATCTTTTTCAATTTTTTGTCGTAAACGATAGATGTGGGTTTCTAACGTGTGGGTGACAATATTTCCATTGTATCCCCAAATTTGTTCTAACAGTGTTTCACGGTTTACAATTTGGTTGCTCGTGCAATAGAGATATTTAAGAATTGCTGCTTCTTTTTCTGTGAGGCGAATTTGGTTGTTATGTTGATCAATGAGGAGTTTTTGTCTAGGTTTGAAGGCATAGGGACCAATGTAAAAAACTGCATCTTCATTTTGTTCGTATTGGCGCAATTGGGCGCGGATTCGCGCTAACAATACAGCAAAGCGAAAGGGTTTTGTGACATAATCATTGGCGCCTACTTCAAGATCTAAAATGGTATCGCAATTAGTATCATAATTTGTGATCATGATAATGGGAGCACGAAATCCTTGGGAGCGTAATTTTTTAACAGCTTTAAGTCCATTAAGATCAGGGAGTTCAATAGCCAAAATGGCTAGATCAACATTTTTTTCTTGGGCTATTGTGATTCCTACTTCAGCTGTTTTCGCTTGGAAAACTTTAAATTCTTTATGAATTTGCAATTGTTCTTTCAAAATAGCGCGTAAATCATCATCATTTTCAACGATTAAAAGGGTATATTTGTTCATTTTTTTTCCTTATAGGGTACGTTAATGCCCCAACTGACAGAGAGTAGTTTCATGAAAAATGAGATCTCATGCAAGAAGAATTGAAAAAGAAATCTTGTAAAAAAAACTTTTGTTTCTTTTATGGTTTTTCATTGATAAGCAGGTGATTGTACGCAGTTTTTTGTATTCTAAGACGGTCCGATATTTCTGCTTGTAAGCACGAAAATAATGGTGTTATGTTTCATTCCTTTTTGCTTTTTCACTGCATTTGAGTGTAGGATGATAGTCGGCGTGATGTGCGTAGAGATGCCAATTATCATTATTTGGTATGTCTTTTTTATTTTTTTGTAAAAGTGCTGAAGAAATAGAGCGTGAAGATGACTTTTAGAGATTGTTTTGTTTTGGATTTGAAGAGTACAGAATGGAAAATGGCAGAAGAGAGTGCTCTTTTTATGCATGTAGCGCAAGAAAATTATATTCCAACAGAAGGATGTATTGTACTCGTCCGCTGTGATATGAAACGTCTCTTGTACCCCATATAAGCCGACGAACAAACAATATTGTTTTAAGTTGAAAGTATTTCTCTCTTCACTTTTTTCTTTTATTTTTGTTATAGTTTTCAAAATTATTTTAAAGCAATGTTTTTTGAATAGTAGAGATTACATAGGGTCTCATGTTTTTATTTTTCGCTTTCTTTTCAGGTGGGACCATGCTTTTTTATAAAGAATAACAGCGTATTTTTGTGCTTTTTTCATATATTTGCTTTAAGAAGAATCTCTACCTTGCACACAATTTTCATCTCTCAGATGCTGTTCATAAATAGTATCAATTAAAAGCTACTGAGCATCACTATTCTTACTCTTATGAAGGAACAGACCGCAGCAATGCTATCATTGTATTCCCCACTTATGTTGCTTTTTTTCTTGTAGTTAAACGGTTTTTGGTTTTGAGTAAGAGGGATGAAACAAGAAAATACTTACTGTATTCTGTACCCTAATTCAATATCGAAATAATAAATTATTATTATAAATCAAATTTTTAAGATCTTAAGGTTGCCCATCAAGCAAATTTCTTTCCATTCATCTTTTGTCACAGGTTGCACTGATAAGCGACTAGCATTGACCAGTACCATATTTTTTAGTTTTGGATTCGCTTTGATCTGTTTTAATGAAATAGGGGTTGGCATATCACAGACAGCTCGGATATCCACACATTCCCAGCGTGGATCAGAGGTTGTAGAATCAGGATGCGCTTCAGCACAGACCTCTACAATACCTACGATTTCTAATCCTTTATTTGAATGATAAAAAAAGCCTTTATCACCACATTTCATTGCTCGCATATTATTACGGGCTTGATAGTTGCGTACACCATCCCATTGTTCACCGGCAGCACCTTTTTGCTTCTGCATGTCCCATGACCATTTATGGGGTTCAGATTTAAAAAGCCAATAAGCCATGAGATCTCCTTTTCATAGGCAGTGTTGCATTTCATAAATCATACACATCTTTTTAAGCATTTGTGTAGCGTCATCAACAATGATTTTGGATTTAAAATAAGCTAAAGAATATTGATAATCGATCTATTTATTCTTTTTTGAAATAGTCAAATTGTGGTGGAGGAGTGATCTATAGTTTGTAGGTATTTTTATATGTTGTGTGAAGGTGTTTTGATTTAAGTTCATTGTTAGCAGAAAAAATATACAAGTATGTGAAAAGGCAAGCTTAAAGTAAATTGGTAAGTATGCAAAATTTGATCATTCTTTCGACAGTGGTTTGAAAAGTCTAGCGAATATAGTATCCCAGTCAGTATAGTATCATTGAGTTGGAAAAATGTGGCGAGAAAATTGGTTTCTGATAAGTGAAGGATTTACAATAGTAATGGTGAAAGATGAGATATTAGATGATGGTGATTCATATTGTGTTTCTTGGTGGATAATATAAGCGCTAATCTATTGTTCTTATGCTTTTGTTCCACGGCGTCCTGTTCCGATTAAAGGAACGGCTTTTTCATCCAGTGGCCAGCGTGAACGAGGTGCAATGCCAAGGGAACTTGTTTCGCCCCGTGCGAACCGTTTAGCTCCAGCAAAAGCAATCATTGCAGCATTATCAGTACACAAAGAAAGAGGGGGAGCGATAAATTCAAAACCGTGTTGATGGGCAAGTTCTTGCAACGTAGATCGAATAGCTTGGTTAGCAGCTACTCCGCCTGCGACAACTAAAGCAGGAGGGCGAAGTCCTTGATAATGAGAGAGAGGATACTGGTAAGTAAAGTGTTGTAGAGCCAAATGAATCCGGTCATACACTGTATCGGTGACGGCTGCTTGAAAACTCGCTGCAATATCAGCAACATCACCTTCTGTGAGAGGGGCCATCGCTGTTGCAGCTTGTCGAACGGCAGTTTTGAGACCGGAAAAGGAAAAATCCAACCGTTTTTCACCTTTTAAAGGTCGTGGAAGAGGAATACGATTTTTATCACCTAATAAAGCTGCTTTTTCAAGAGCTGGGCCGCCAGGATAAGGAAGGCCTAAGAGTTTTGCTGTTTTATCAAAAGCTTCCCCCAATGCATCATCAATGGTGGTTCCTAAACGCTGGTAATTACCCACTTCGTGGACAAGGATTATTTGTGTGTGGCCGCCTGAAACCAACAGTAATAAATAGGGAAAATTGACATTATGCGTTAGCACGGCTGTTAAGGCATGACCTTCCAGATGATTGACGGCAATAAAAGGTTTTCCAGTGGCAAGAGACAGTGCTTTTGCCGTCATAACGCCTACTAAAAGTCCTCCTATCAAACCTGGTCCACTTGTGGCTGCAATGGCATCAATGTCTTTTAATTTTGTATTAGCTTCTCTAAGTGCTTTCAAAATTAAATCATCGAGAATTTCAACATGAGCACGAGCAGCAATTTCAGGAACAACACCACCGTAAGGTGCATGATTATCAATTTGGCTCCAAACAATATTGGAAAGAATTTGACTGTTGCCTTCATTTTTATGTTCAATGACAGCAGCAGCAGTTTCATCACAACTTGTTTCTATTCCTAACAGGCGCATTTCAAACAAAACCTTATGTTTAAATTTTTTTTCATGTGTGGGTAGCACGGACAAGCAAAGAAGCAAAGAACTTCCCTTAAAATTGATCTTTATATGAGAAAAATAAATTTAGTTTTTTCTTTGCTATAATTGCTTTGTTGACTAAAAATTAAGGTATGTTTTTCAGTATAAAATATGATGTGTTTCTAAAAAGTTGTTTATCAAAGTATATATATTGTAAGCGCCTCTAAAGGGGATAAATTGTTGAGAATTTTGACGAAGAAATACTCTTGATAAAAAGCGTAAAAAACAAGGTATGTTGTTTGAGAAATGCTTAATTTTTAAAGCTTTTTTCATTTTGTTATTTTATCGTTGAAAAAGAAGTATGAAAAAAGTGGCTAAGATGGCAGATTCTTCAAAACCTAAAGTTAAATCGCATTATATCGGTATGCGCCGTAAAAAACCGGTGATTGAACATGAAGTTGTAAGCCATGATGCAGAGCAAAAAACACAAGACTCTATAAAATCAAATGCAGTAAAAAAACAGCGCGAGCCAAGTACACAGTGTAAACATATGTCTGAGATACCTTGGCTTTTTTTGCCAATTTCAGGAATTGTTGGTGGTCTTATCGCTTTGGGGCTTGCGATAGCGGTACAATGGGCGGGTTTTCTGCCTTCTTCTTTGAAGGGTGACTATGCTGGTGGAGAAAAAGCTTTACAGATTGCGGAAACGGCAAAAAGTCAAAGTGAAGAGACAATGCGGCAATTGGAGCGTGTGCTTCAAGAAATTGATGCATTGAAAGTAGAGTTTTCAGCTTTTTCATCACAAAAGTTTGGCATCTTTCCAGGTGATGAAACTTCACAAGAAGAAAGCAGAAAAGCCTTTGCGGCTTTAGAAGAAAAAGTAAGTGGTCTTGAAGAGTATGTGTTAAATTTAGTGAGCATATCAAAAGATATGAAAATGACTTTGTCCGTTGGACAGAGTAATGCAAATGATCTTACTGCTTTAAAGCAACAGTTAGAGATCATGCAAAAAGAGATTGATGCTAAAAATGATAAAAAAGAAAAAATAAATACTGCATTGTTTATTGCAGTCAGTTCGCTAAAAAATGCTGTAGAACGTGGCGGATCTTATGTCAATGAATTGAAAATGTTACAGCAATTATCGCCTTCAATTGAGGGATTTGATCTGTTACAAAAAACAGCCAATACAGGTATTCGAAGTTCTGCACAACTTTCGGTTGATTTCTCTCATGTTGCCGATGCTATTGTTGCTACACAAAATAATGTTGCGTCAGATGCTGGTTTTTTTGAACAGATTTGTGCATGGATAAAAGGTCTGGTTATTTCACGGCCGATTGGAAATGTTGAAGGTATGACGCTAGGGGCAATTGCGGCTCGGATGGAAGTTGCCATTCAAATGGGTGATTATGAAAAGGCTCTGAGTGAGTGGCAAACATTGCCCCAAACTGCAAAAGACGTTTCTGTAAACTTTGTTTATCAACTTGAAAGACATATTGCTATTCATCATCTTCTCCAAAAGTTGTTGCTCTCTGTGCAACAAGGGTCTTTTAACGCAAAAAAGATGTAAATAGGCTCAAGATGATACGTGTTTTGATTTATACTTTTGTTGTATGTGTGCTTGGTTTAGCTTTTGGGTGGGTTGCTAATCACAATGATGTTTTTGTCATGACGTTTTTGCGCTTTCGGTTTTCTGTTTCATTGTTGACGCTCTTAAGCGCGCTCATTTTATTTTTTGGAATTTTAGTGCTTCTGTGGTGGTTTTTATCTGTACTTTTTTCCATCCCTGGGGCTCTCTCCAATTATTTTTATAAACGCCATCAAAAGCACGGTTACGAAGCTCTTTCAAAAGGCTTTCTTGCAGTTTTTGCTGGTGATGGTGTTGCAGCGCAAAAAATGGCGGCACGTGTTGTAAAATATCTTGCGGGTAATCGTGAGCCATTGGTCAAGCTTTTACAAGCTCAAACTTTGTCTTTGCAAAATAATTCTGTTCGCGCCATTGGTCTTTATGAGGAAATGAGAAAGGAAACACCGACAAAATTGGCTGGGCTTTATGGTTTGTTTCGTGAAGCTATGAAAACAAATGCTTATGAAGTAGCACAGCAATATGCAGAAGAAGCGTTAGCTTTATCACCAGCGCTTTTGTGGGCAAATCAAGCAGTGCTTGATCAGTTGTGTGCTCGTGGGCAATGGGACAAAGCACTTGATGTTTTTGAGCGAGCACAAAAAGCTTTACCCCACACTGTTCGTTCAACTACAGAGCGTCATCATATACAAGCTTTGCTTTTAAGTGGACAGGCAGCTCATCTGTTTAATACGCATCCTTTCGATGCGCGTACAGCTATTTTGAAAGCGCATAAATTAGTGCCTGATTTTGTGCCTATAACAGTGATTACTGCTGATATTCTTTATAAACTAAATGAAACGCGCAAAGCTGATAAAATGATTATTGCCGCTTGGAAGAAAAATCCTCATCCTGATTTGGGAGCACTTTATCTTGAAAGAGAAAAGGGAGCCGTTGGGCGCTTAAAAAAAGCGAAAACACTTGCTTCCTATAATAAAGAAACATTTGAATCGGCGTTCCTCATTGCTAAAGCTGCCCTAGATGCTGGTGAAAGGGCATTAGCAAGAGAACAGGCACAAAAAGCGCTTCGATATCATCCGCGCGAAAGTGTTTATTTGTTGTTGGCAGATATTGAAGAAGCAGAAGGAAATAATCAGGGGGCTGTGCGGCAATGGCTTTCTTTAGCGTTGCGTGCTGAACGTGATCCGGTATGGATGTGTGATGGTCGCATTTTTTCTTCTTGGTCCTTGGTTTCTCCAATAAGTGGACGTTTGGGATGCTTCGAATGGAAAGCACCTCCCTGCCAGCCTCCTCTCACATTAGAGCTTGATAGTATTGAGCTGCAAAAAGAAGATAGAAAAGGTACCGTGGAAAAAACACCTTTTGTTGAAGATCAGTTGCTTGAAAAGGCATCATCTTTAGAAGATAACTTTTTGCATCATTTCAAGATAAAGGAAAAAGATAAAGAGGTATCCCGCCAAACGCATTTAAATGTTGATGATCCAGGGATTAAAATAGAAGAAGATGATGAATCTTTGTCAAAAAACAAATTTCGGTTATTTTAAAAAGAAGAACTATAGTGAATATTGTTTATCAAAATTATTCTTTTGTGTTTAAAAAATTAAACTTAACTTGATTGCAGAGAGTGATTGGTTAAAAATGCTTTTAATACAAAGGTGTCGGGGTAAAAAGCAAAAAAACAGCAAACCAAGAATAGCAGTCGTTGTTCATCGTCAATCGACATATACTGGTCGTTTGGGGAAATTTTTGCAACAGAGTGGTTTTGTTCTTGATATTTATCGTCCTATTTTTGGGCAGAAACTTCCCAATACATTAAAGTATTATGCCGGTGTTGTCATTTTAGGGGGATCGATGAGTGTGAATGACAGCGAAGCATATATTGGTGAAGAAATTGATTGGATTTCTTTGTCATTGAAAGAGAATAAGCCTTTTTTGGGCATTTGTCTTGGAGCACAAATGTTAGCGCGAAATCTAGGGGGGCGTGTTGGTACAAGAAGCGATGGAACTGTTGAAGTTGGTTGGTATCCATTGGAAGCAACCCCGCAGGGCAAGGAATTGATGAATTGGCCAGAAATGGTCTACCATTTTCATGATGAAGGGATTTATGATTTACCTAAAGAGGCAGTGCTTTTAGCAACGGGGCATGCATACCCTACACAAGCTTTCCGTTATGGAGACAATGCATGGGGTTTGCAATTTCATGCTGAATTCACGCGTGCTATGATGCGACGTTTGGTGATTCGTTCGGCACATAAATTAACCGAAAAAGGAGCTCAGCCGGCTTCTGCACATTTAAAAGGTCGCTTAATCTATGATCAGGCTTTAAGCCAGTGGTTTGAAAATGCATTGCGACAGATTTTCTGTGTATCCTCTACACTCGCATAAGTGTTAAAAAACTGTTTATATTGATTTTCATTGTTAGATAAGGAAAATTTTAATTTTGTTTATGTTCTCTCAATTGACATCATTCCGGAAAAAACTTTCTTTGAACCAGCTGCTTTGTGGTTTTTTCTGTGTTATTTTGATACTCGTTTATAGCGCGTTCTGGTTTTTTTTTTCACGTAAAATAGAAAATCGTGTTTCCGATATACTTGTAAGTGCATCTTCTCGTAGTATAACAGCTGTGTGCGAGCATCTACGCAAGAATGGTTATCCGTTACGTATCGGTGTTGTTTGTGATAAATTTCAGTTTGTCTGGCCTTTACATGGGTTTTCTTTATCAACTGGACGTTTGACGGCAGGTGCACCGATTTATGCACCGCAATGGGTCGAGTTAAACGTTCATTCTCCTGCTTCAATTGCTTTAGCGGGAAAAGCTCCCATAATATCACACTGGCGCAATTTAGTGATTGAAGCAGAGCCTTATTGGAGAACGGGTAAGACATTTAAGTTTATGGCTGAAGGGCTTGAGATTTCTAGGGTTGTGTCGTCTTTTGAAAATCAGAAACTTCAGGGAGCATTGAAATCACAGACGGTAGATAAAAAGACACTGCAAGAAAGTGCTGAAGATCATGCATCTTTGAACGATGCTGATGATACGATTGTGCATCCATTAGACCAAAAAAATACAGCTCTAAAAATAACAGCAGAATTTGTGCGACTTGATCTTAAAAACGAAAAGAATAATTTATCAGGGCATGTTACTTTCGATAGTTTTGATTCTTCTTCGTTTTTTGCACCTTACTTTGTTGATTTTCCAAAAATTGATGGCAATTTAAAATGGAATCTCAATGATGTATCCAATCTGTTTGATGCAAATGGTGGAAGCGGTTGGAAGCAGCGTTTGTATGGGAAAAGTGGAATTTTAAAACGCGGTGAATTTATTTTTCATACGGGTGGTGTGGTGCATGTAAGTGGACCTTTTTCTTTTGACGATAAAGGATATTTGTCAGCAAAATTTGAACTTGCTTTTCCTGAACATGCAGAATTTCTTACTACTGCACAGCGCTTGTTTCCCGCGCAAACCAACAATCTTCAAGCTTTATTTTTTATTTTGGGTGCTATGCCTAAAAATGCAGAGGGCCACCCCATTATACCCTTGCAAATTACCCATGGGTGGGCAAAACTGGGGTTTCTAAAACTTGGCCGTCTTGCACCACTTTAAGTTTGAAAGGCGGTGTTCTGAAGTTGAGCAATTAACCCTGCTGTAAAAGTAAACCGAGAAATGTTGAGATCGTTTTCAATAAGGGCACCAATGCGGTTTGTTACATTGTGAATGTATTCTTCTTCTTTTTGGCTCCAAGCTAAGAACGGATCCTTTTTTTCTTCATAGTTTTTCAGGATTTTCATAACGATTTGCCGTAAGCTTTCGGCAATATTTTCTTTTGCTTGGCTTATAGCCATACTATCATAATAATCAAGTACAGGAATTGTTCGGCTTGCTTCATTAATACGGTTTATACGAATGACTTGAGCAAGTGAGAAATAGATTTCTGCGGTTTTAATAAGGTCGCTGTTGCTTTGTTGTGCAATCAAAGCAATATCACAAATTATTGGAGCAGTCTCCAAGAGAGCTAATTGTTGTGCTAGAGTTTTTGGTGCACCCTCTTCACTATAATGTATTTTTTTTTCCTTAATTTTTTGATGAATGTCATTGTCGTTGGAGTATATAAGCTGTTTTTCAATAACAGACCGCGCTTGCTTAATTGTTTTTACAATTTCTTCTAGTGGAACAGAGAGATCCATATTGCGCAAACCCCAATTGGTTGTCTCAAAAAGCATTGAGGTAATTGCGGCGTAGAATTTGTTTTGGACACAACCAGGTATTTTATTATCAAGGTTATCAATCTGGTCAAATAATTGAGGAATTTCAAAGCCATCGCGGAGGGTAATAAAAACGCGAATGATATTTTCAGTTTTTTGTTCTGTTGCATCTTTTAGGCGATTAACAAAAGTAGGTCCACCGCGATTTACGATATCGTTGGCAATGAGGGTTGCAATAATATCGCGACGCAATTGGTGGTTAATGATTTCTTTCTCAAAATTTTTCTGGATTTGGGTCGGAAAATAATTCAGCAAGATCGTGTTGAAATAACACTCATCAACGATGGAACTGTGAGCAATTTCTTCCTTTAGAGTTAATTTAGCATAAGCCAAAATAACAGCGAGTTCTGGACGCATAAGGCCTTGACCTTGGGCTATTCTTTGGCGCAAAATTTGTTCATCAGGAAGAATTTCAACTCTACGGTCGAGAAGCTTCTTTTGTTCCAGATCATGCATAAAGCGTATTTGATAAGGCAAATCAATAACACTTCGGTTTTCAGCTAAGGAAAGAGCAAGAGGTTGTAAATAATTGTTGCGCAGGACTAACTGCTCAACTTGTGGAGTCATTTTTTTCAAGAGTTCATTGCGTTCTTCACGAGTAAGCGTTTTTGCACGAAGTGCTGATGCAAGAACAATTTTGATATTGACTTCAACATCAGAACAATTAACACCTGCAGAGTTATCAATGGCGTCTGTATTGCATCGTCCACCATTTAAGACATATTCAATTCGACCACATTGTGTAACGCCAAGATTTGCCCCTTCACCAATAACTTTTGCACGTACTTGTTCACCGGTAATGCGTATTGCATCATTGGCGCGATCACCTACTTGGGCATCGGTTTCTGTGGTTGCACGGATATAAGTGCCAATGCCACCAAACCATAAAAGATCAACAGGTGCTTTGAGAAGAGCAGAGATAATTTCAAAAGGCGTTCCTGTTTGTTTTTCAAAGCCAATAGCTTGTGCAGCTTCAGGTGAGAGCGTAATGGTTTTCATTGTGCGTGAGAAAATGCCACCACCCTTTGATAATTTTGTTTGGTCGTAATCTTGCCAGCTTGAGCGAGGGAGTTGAAAGAGTCGCATGCGCTCTGCATAGCTTTCAACTATATTGGGATCTGGGTCGATAAAGATATCACGGTGATCAAAGGCGGCGATAAGTTTTGTTTGTTTAGAAAGGAGCATGCCGTTCCCAAAAACATCACCGGACATGTCGCCAACACCAACACAGGTGAAAGGAATTGTTTGGATATCGTGATTAAAAGATTCTCGAAAATGTCTTTTGACTGCTTCCCATGCACCTTTTGCGGTAATGCCAATGGCTTTATGATCATAGCCTGCCGATCCTCCAGAAGCAAAAGCATCATCGAGCCAAAAGTGATTTGCTTGGCTGAGTGCATTGGCTGTATCAGAAAAGGTTGCTGTGCCTTTGTCAGCAGCGACAACAAAATAAGGGTCATCACCATCATGGCAGATGACATTATCGGGAGGACTTATTTTGTCATTGATCAGATTATCGGTAATGGAAAGCAAAGCTGTGATAAAGTCAATATAAGCTTGTCGCGCGGCTTCTGTTATGGTGGCACGGTCGTTGGTTTGAGGTAAGCAATGAGGATAAAATCCCCCTTTTGCACCGACAGGGACGATAACTGCGTTTTTAACCTGTTGGGCTTTAACTAAGCTAAGCACTTCAGTGCGATAATCTAATGCACGGTCAGACCAACGAATGCCACCTCGAGCAATAGGGCCAAAGCGCAAATGAACCCCTTCAACTTCTGGACCATAAACAAAAATTTCTCGATAGGGACGTGGTTCAGGTAAACCTTCAATTTGGCGTGGATCTAATTTGGTTGCTAAAATACGCCGCGGACTACCATTTGCAAGAGAAGTAAAGGCATTGGTTCGTAAACTCGCATCGATTAGATTTCGATAACGGCGTAAAATGAGATCATCATCTAAACCTGATACTTTCTGTAATTTTTCTTCAATGCGCTGTTGAATGACCTGTTGTTTTTTTTCCCGATCTTTTTCTGTATGGCTTTGATGAAATTTTAAATGAAACAAAGCATAAAGATCTTGGGTAATATCAGGATAGGCGTTTAAAGTCTGGGCAAGGCGCTCTTGTGAATACGGAATTCCAGTTTGTTGGAGATAGCGTCCATAATGCCGAAAAATAACAATTTCACGCCAGTCGAATTGAGCTGTTTGGGTTAAAGCATTAAAGGCATCATTATCAGCATTTTTGGCCCAAATGGCTTCGAATGTCTCAGCATGGTTTTGACCGTTTTTATCGAAATCAATGCATAGTTGAAAAGCACTTTCCAATTGCATATCATGAAGATATACGGAGTGTCCGTTGCCATCTGGTAATTTAAGTGTCTGTTCAGCAATGACCCGAAAACCCATATTTTCAAGAAGGGGCACGCGTTTGGAAAGGGCAAGCGCTTCATAGCGGTGAAAGAGCCTAAGGGAAATACTTCGTTTTTCTTTGTCGTGTGCGTGATAAAAAGTAACGAAAAGAGGTTTTTTATCATTAAGACTTAGAATATGACCTGCATCTTCAATTGCATCTTCAGCCGAGAATAAGTCACGATAGCTGTTGGGAAATTCGCTGGCTAAACGCATTTGTTGGTCTGTTGCTTTGCGACTCAGGGCTATACTTTGAACACTGTCTTCCCAGCTGCGTGCTATGGCACGAACATTTTGTTCAAGTACTGTACGTTCAACAACAGGGGCGCTTTCGCTCCCTTTGCGATGGACGATATAATGAACACGGATGAGTGTGCTTTCTAAGAAGAGAGGATAAGATTCAAAAAAATCACCCTTGTAGAGTTCAACAAAGTATTCACCAATTTTTTCACGAATACTGCTGCTATATTGGTCACGGGGCACATAGACAAGTATAGAAACAAAGCGCCCAAAAGAATCAATATGGGCGAGTATTCGTAGACGTGGGCGTTCGTCTAATTGCAGGATAAGTTTGGCATTTTCTGTTAATGTATCAATGTCAGAGCGAAACATTTCATCTCTTGGATATGTTTCTAAAACACTGATGAGCGCTTTTCCAGAATAGTCAGCCCGATCATATCCAAGGCGTTGAATAATGGTTTTTGCTTTTTCTTTTAAGAAAGGGATTTGCGAGATAGAGCGCGTATAAGCTGAGGAAGTAAATAACCCTACAATGCGTAATTCTCCACACAATTTGCCTTCTTTATCAAAGATTTTAAGACCAATATAATCGAGCCAAACAGGACGGTGAATTTTTGAACGGCTGTTGGCTTTCGTCACAATAAGTAGGTTATCACTTTCCATAAAGGATAAAATTTCTTGGGGAGGTTCTTCCACACGTGCATCGCCAATAATACGAATAGAGGCATCGGTGAGAATACCCAGTTCAATGTCGCTGGCTGTAAAGGCTTTTGTGGGTTCTTGGTCTTTGATGAAGTTATAAGTGCGCATGCCAAGGAAGATGAAATTATGGTCCATCAACCAGTTAAGAAATTCAATAGCTTTTTCGCCTTCTTGTTTGTAGTGCGCGGGAAGATTTGTTTTATAGGCGTGGATATGCTTTTCAACTTCTTTAAGCATAGGTTTCCAGTCTTGCACAGCTGCATTCACTTGTTCAAGAACTAAGGTGATTTCATCTTGGAGTTTTTGTATCTGTTGTTCGTTTAACGACTCGATATGAATTTGCATGAGGCTGATGCGTTGTCCGGAGGCACAGTCAAGGACGGGGTGTGCAATCAAATAAATGTGATTTTTGTGCTGATTAAATATATTCAAAATAGAATCAAGGAGAAAGGGTTTGTTATCGTTGACAAGCGTGACAACAGTTATAGGTTTGTTTTTGCGGGTCAAATTTTGTTCAAAGCAGATAGTACTTTTCCCTGCTTTATGGAGGTCGAAGGCTTTAACAGCGGTGGTTGCAGCTTTTTGGAGTTCTTTATTTTCATAACAGGCGATATCTTCTTTATCGGTGTGAGCGAAAAGGATTTGTTCTATTTTATCTTGATTGCTTTTTATCTTTGATGCTTTTTGTTGTATCACAATAATTTTCCCTTTTTTGCTCTTAAGTAGTCTCTTTTTTATAAGAATAGACCGTTACACCATTCTCTGCACTGTAGCATCTTCTTTTTGCAGGGAATAGTTATTTATATTGGAGATAATGAAACTATTTCTTCCATTTTATAGTAATAATTTAAAAATTTTTATGTCGATGAAAGGACATTTTTAGTATCGTTGTATGTTAGGAGTTTATTTTTGAAGTAGATAAAGTGAAAGTATATATAGAATGAAGTGTTTACCAGAAAAACTGTTAAGCGGTTACCAGTCCTTTATAAAAAATCATTTTTTATACAAAACAGCACATTATCAGCAATTGGCCGATGAAGGGCAAAAACCTGAGGTTTTGATAATCGCTTGTTGTGATTCACGTGCGATACCAGAAATGATTTTTAATGCTAAACCAGGCGAAATTTTTGTGTTGCGCAATGTGGCAAATTTAGTTCCTCCTTTTTCTCCTGACAGACAATATCATGCTACATCAGCAGCTCTTGAATATGCGGTACAATTGCTTGAGGTTAAGCATATTGTTGTTTTGGGTCATGCACATTGTGGGGGGGTGAGTACTGCTCTTAAGGAGACGTGCAAGTCTTTAATTTCAGATGATTTTATTGGTCAATGGATGAGCCTTTTGGTACCAGCAGCGAAAACAGTAGTTGATAATAAAGCATTAACCGTACAAGAACAACAAACCACATTAGAGCAACTTTCTATTTGTCATTCGCTGAAAAATTTAGAGTCATTTCCGTGGATAAAGGCGCGTAAAGATCAGGGTATTCTGTCGTTGCACGGGGTTTGGTTTGATATCTCAAGTGGTGAATTATGGAGTATGAAACAGGAAACAGGACATTTTATGCGTGTTGAGATCAGGAATTTTGCGGTGTAACGTTTGCTGTCTTTTTGCTTCTTATGAAAGGTCTTGTATGATAAATCTTGACAAAGGCGGGGTTTTATTGTTTGAAAGAACAAGCTTTCAGTGACAAAATTAACTTGGAGCCACCGACTGAGACCCCAGTTTAAGGGTATTAAAGAGATCTCAGAGGTCAACATCCGACGGCGCGATGCGTTCTCGGATGCCACTTTGGTTTGTTTGTTATGTAGCAATGAGGTAGATGATGTTTGAATCCTTACAAGAGCGGCTTGGTTCCATTCTGTCTAATTTGACAGGGCGCGGCGCTTTATCGGATCAGGATGTAGCGGCAGCATTGCGCGAAATTCGTCGCGCTTTGTTGGAGGCCGATGTTGCACTTGATGTCGCTCGTTCTTTTACTGATAGGGTTCGAGAAAAAGCTGTTGGGGCGTCAATTGTTAAATCTGTTAAACCTGGACAGATGGTTGTTAAGATTGTTCATGACGAATTGGTTCATGTGCTTGGAAATGAAGGTGCTCTGAGTGATTTAAACGCACCAGCACCTGTCGTTATCATGATGATTGGCTTACAAGGGTCTGGAAAAACAACGACAACAGCAAAGCTGGCAAAACGTTTAACTGACAAGCACAATAAAAAGGTTCTCATGGCGTCATTAGATACACGCCGTCCTGCTGCACAGGAACAATTGCGCCAATTAGGAGAACAAGCACAACTTGCAAGTTTACCCATTATTGCCGGTCAGTCTCCCGTCGATATTGCAATACGTGCGGTACAAGCAGCCAAATTAGGTGGTTATGATGTACTCCTTCTTGATACGGCGGGCCGCAATCATATCGATGAAGCCTTAATGCTCGAATTGGCTGAAATTAAGGCTTCTTCTCTTCCTCATGAAATTATGTTGGTTGCCGATAGTCTTACCGGTCAAGATGCTGTTCATCTTGCCCGTTCTTTTGATGAACGTGTAGGGATTACAGGAATTATTTTAACACGTATGGATAGTGATGGCCGCGGTGGTGCCGCTCTTTCAATGCGCGCTGTTACGGGAAAGCCAATTAAGGCAATCGGGACCGGTGAAAAAATAGATGCTTTAGAAGAATTTCATCCCAGTCGTATTGCCGATCGTATTCTCGGAATGGGTGATATTGTTTCTTTGGTGGAAAAAGCTGCTGAAACAATGGATCATGAGAAGGCTGCGGCTTTTGCAAAAAAGATGCAAGCTGGAAAATTTGATCTTGATGATCTTGCAGAACAATTGCAGAAAATGAAAAAACTTGGCGGTATGGGCGGCATTATGGGAATGCTACCGGGTTTTAGTAAGGTAAAAGATCAAATTGCTGCCGCGGGTCTTGATGACCGTTTGTTTAATCGTCAATTGGCTATTATTTCGTCAATGACGCCTTTTGAACGTGCTAATCCTGAAGTTTTGAAACACAGCCGTAAGCAACGGATTGCTAAAGGTTCTGGTACGAGTGCTGCTGATATTAATAAGCTTTTGAAAATGCATCGCCAAATGGCTGATATGGTGAAAGCTATAGGTGGTAAGGGCAAAGGCGGTTTGATGGGAAAAATGTTGGGAGGACTTGGTGCCAAAATGGGGTTTGGTGGAGATTCTGGAACAATGCCTGATTTGTCAGGGTTTGATCCAAAGCAACTCTCGACACTACAAAAACAAATTGAAAGTAGTAGTGGAGGGAAAGTGCTACCTGGTCTTCCGAGTCATGGCTCTGCATTTCCTGGTCTTTCTAATGGTACTGCCGATAGTGGAGGAAAATTTCCTCAGCGGTTTCCCAAAAAATAAGATGCCAGGAGGGAAGGAAGCGTAATGCAGGAAAAAATATTGGACGAATTAGCGTGTTTACGAGCGTCCATTGATAACTTTGATGCAACATTGATTCATATTTTAGCAGAGCGGTTTCGTTGTACGAAAGCAGTTGGACAGTTAAAAGTACGTTATGATTTGCCTATAGTGGATCCTTTGCGTGAGCAACATCAGGTAGCGCGTTTGCGGCAATTAGCTATAGATAGTCATCTTGATCCCGATTTTGCTGAAAGATTTTTAAAATTTATCATTAAAGAAGTTGTACAGCATCATGAAGTTATTGCTGAAGAGAAAAAAACAAAACAAGTAAATTTAAACGAAAGCCAGAGCTGACTATAGGAGATAAAATATGGCATTGAAAATTCGTTTGTCCCGTGGAGGTTCAAAAAAACGCCCTTACTATCATATCGTTGTTGCGGATGTCCGTAGTCCGCGTGATGGGCGCTTTCTTGAGCGTGTTGGTGCATGGGATCCAATGTTGCCTAAAGATGGACCACGTGTAAAACTTAATGAAGAACGTATCCAATATTGGCTTGGGCAAGGTGCTCAACCAACAGATCGCGTTTTGCGGTTTTTGGATGCTGCTGGCTTAAAAAAGCGTCCAGTTCGCAATAATCCACATAAAGGTGAACCTGGTAAAAAAGCGCAAGAACGCATAGCCGCAGCAAAACAAGCTGCTGAAGAAGCGGCTGCTGCAGTATCAGAAGAGGCGTGATTATTCTCAAAAATAATCGAGAATACTTTAAAGCTTTTATAGAAAGCTTTTATAGAAAATGACGATTGTTATTCGTTTTGTCTATAAAAGTGGTTCCTCTTTAGAGAGTGGTTGATCTTTAAAAGAATCAATATGAGACTCCTAGAAGTCAATGGCGCGGCCTTTAATTTCCCAATCTCCGTAGCGTGAAGGGTCTTTGCCGCCGCGTCCTCCGTTCTCTAAGGGTTTGTCTTCGTTTTTTTCATGTTTACGCCTTTCTTCCGCTTCATCTAAAGCCCGTTGTGCTTGGGGGGAAAGAGGCTGTTGTTTAACAGTGGTTGCATTTTGTTTACTTATTTTTTGGTCTTTTTTGTCCATTTTATACCTTAGCTCCATTGAAGAACTAGAAAGAAAACCCCATCATATAGAAATGATTGAGTTTTATCATGGAGTTTTTTGAGTAATGAACATAATGCGTACGGCCATGCTTTTGGCTTTTATGACCGCTCTTTTTATGGGAGTTGGTTTTCTGGTTGGGGGGGGCAATGGCATGATCATTGCACTTTTGATAGCGAGTGGTTTAAACTTTTTTTCCTATTGGAATTCGGATAAAATTGTTTTACGCATGTATGGTGCGCGTGAAGTTGATCAGCGTTCGTCACCCGTTTATTATAAGATTGTAAGTGATTTAGCTCGAAAAGCTTCTCTTCCTCAACCGAAAGTTTATGTTATTGAGAGTGCGCAGCCAAATGCTTTTGCTACCGGACGTAATCCTCAAAATGCAGCCGTTGCTGCTAGTACCGGATTGTTAGAGCAGTTGAGTGCAGAGGAAATTGCAGGGGTTATGGCGCATGAGCTAGCGCATATTGAGCATCGTGATACATTAACAATGACTCTGACTGCAACAATTGCTGGAGCGATTTCGATGCTTGGTAATTTTGCTTTTTTTATGGGGGGGCAGCGTAATTCTTCAGAACATTCTCATGGCGCTGGAGCGATTGGGAGTATTATTGCTTTGTTTGTTGCGCCTTTTGCAGCGATGCTGGTGCAAATGGCTATTAGCCGTACGCGTGAGTATGCCGCTGATCGGCGGGGTGCTGAAATATGTGGTAATCCCTTATGGTTGGCTTCAGCGTTGCATAAAATTGCGGGTGGTGGACGTACTGTCTATAATGAAGAGGCAGAGCATAATCCGGCGACAGCACATATGTTTATTATCAATCCTTTGAGTGGTGAAGGGGCTGATAGCCTTTTTTCTACGCATCCAGCGACAGCAAATCGCATTGCTGCTCTCCAACGGCAAGCAGAAGAGATGAATGGATCAATAGTCAAAAATATGGGATGGAATAAGCAAGGCGGTTTAGATTTGCATGGAAAGGATGCTTTTCAACGAGTAACAAAACGTCCTTCTTGGCTTCGTTATAAAGATTCAAAAAAATCTCGCTCATAAAGCTCTTTAGGGCGCAAAAGGTATAAAGGTATTGTTTTGAAACGCATGAAAGCGGGGCGTGTGTCCGAAAAGAATGTTCCTGGATTAACTGTGCGACAGGTGTGTGTTCGTCTTTTAGGGGCGGTGCTTGATAAGCGCGCGTCTCTATCTGGTTTGACGGATAATGAGCATGGGCACCCACAGTATTTAGGGCTTTTGCATCGGGATCGTTTATTGTGCCGGGCTATTTTGGGAGCGGCATTACGTCATCGGGGGCAGATTACAGCTGCTTTATCGCACTTTTTGTCACGGCCTTTACCTCCACAAGCGTTCTCACTTCAGCATCTTCTCCATATCAGTGCGGCACAAATTCTTTATCTTGATATCCCAGATCATGCTGCGATTGATTTAGCTGTGCGTGTGGCTAAAATTGACCCTCGTATTCGCCGTTTTTCAGGGGTTGTGAATGCTCTTTTACGCAATCTTGCACGTGAGGTGGATGTGTTACGCCAGCAAGCCCCTGTTATTGAAGGGGTTCCAGCGTGGTTTGGACAGCTGTTAGTATCAACTTATGGAGCAGAAAAGGCTGATCAGATTTTAGCAATGCAAAGCATTGAACCACCTCTCGATTTAACTGTGAAATCTGATAGTATTGGATGGGCTAAGCGGCTTGGAGGTGTTGTTTTACCTAATAATTCCGTTCGGCTGAGCAGTTTGGATTGTGCTGTTTCTGATTTACCTGGGTATAAGGAAGGGGCTTGGTGGGTTCAAGATTTTGCAGCGGCGTTGCCTGTATGTTTGCTCGGAAATGTTCGTGGCAAACAGGTTGCTGATCTCTGTGCGAGCCCCGGGGGGAAAACGGCGCAACTCGCTTTGCAAGGGGCTGATGTGACAGCTGTTGAACTGTCTGCTAATCGATTAAAACGTTTAAAGGAAAATATGGAGCGGCTTCATTTTTCAGTCCGCACTTGGCAAGGGGATGTGAAAAATTTTCATCCCGATCAGCTTTTTGATGCTGTACTTCTTGATGCTCCTTGTTCTTCTACAGGAACGATACGTCGTCATCCGGATATTTTATGGACGAAATCGATGGATGATGTCATTAAACTTGCTGCATTGCAATATGATTTACTTTTGGCGGCAATTACTTTGGTGAAGAAGGGTGGGCGTATTGTTTTTTCTAATTGTTCATTGGCAAGAGAGGAAGGCGAAGATCTTGTTGATAAAATTTTATCAATACGCCATGACATTGTTTTAGAGCCTATTTGTAAAGAGGAGATGGGTGCACTGGCACATTTGCTCTCTTTTGCAGGGACTTTGCGTACAACACCTGCTGATTTTTGTCATGAAAATTTTTATGCTGAGAGAAAAGTGTTGTTAGGAATGGATGGTTTTTTTGCAGCGCGTTTTCGAAAAGTGGCTTAATTAACGTTTCATTTACTAAAATGGTCGAAGTTGTGCTTGATTGAGCATGTACGGAGATGAGATTGTGGCGATTGCGATAAAAGGTCCCCAAATAAAGGCGTCAACATTTATATATATAGCGCATCAATTTATGCGACGTTTATGGATAGGACCACTGTTTCGTTGGCGGTTTTCTGGATTTCGTCCTCATAAAATTTTAGCACATCCCATTGATTTGCACTTAGCTGATCCGTTGATGGCTCATGAATTTTATCACGGCCGTTTTTCTTTTGCTGGCCATATTGTACATTCTGGTGCTGTTTCACCTTTTTCATTAGTTCCACCAACGCCGGAATGGGAAGCAGCCCTTCATGATTTTCATTGGTTGCGACATATGACGGCAGCAGACAGTAATTTGGCAGCAGCGCATGCCCGCGCTCTTTTAGAAGATTGGCTTGATCTGTGTGGTAAGAAAGTAAAAGGATTGCCTTGGAGTGGGCCGGTTGTGGCACGGCGGTTGATTTCTTGGATTTGTCATTCGAAAATGTTATTACAAGGGGCAAGTGAGCGGTTTGAAAAGCGTTTTTTGCGTGCGCTTGGTTTCCAATTTCGTTATTTGCGCATAACGATTGGCACCATGGAAAACAACGATCAGCGTTTGCAAGCAGCAGCGGCTTTGACATTTGCATCTCTCGCTTTACCTGTGTCTGCGGCAATGAAGAAAAAGGTGCAAACCATTCTTAAAGAGGAGCTTGCACGTCAGATTTTGGTTGATGGCGGCCATATTTCGCGTAGTCCTATCATTTTGCTTAATTTATTGTCAGATTTATTATCGTTGCGTCATCTTTTTATGCATAGCAATGAAAAAGCACCACGTATTCTCATTGATTCTGTTGAACGCATGTTGCCTGCTTTGCGGTTTTTTATTCATGAAGATCAAACATTAGCGCATTTTAATGGAGTTGGACCTCTTGTTCCTGAACGTTTGTCGGCACTTTTAGATCTTGATGAAACGGAGGGGCATCCTTTTAGTTACGCACGTTATTCAGGGTTTCAACGTTTACAGGCTTATCAAACAACAGTACTCGCAGATACAGGATCATTTCCACAACGCTCTGCTGCAGAGCATGCTTGTTCAGGGTGTTTGTCTTTTGAAATGTCTTCACGAGGGAATCGTTTTATTATCAATACGGGTGTTAATCCTTATGGCAGTGAGGAGTATCGACATTTCGGACGTATAACCGCAGCACATTCAACAGCAACAGTTAATGATTGTTCGGTGGGAGTTTTTCGGAAAAAAAAGAAAAGCGGGACTTCCTTTTTACTTGAGGGACCAACGGATGTAAAAGTGCGGCGTATAGAGGATTCAGAAAAAATTGGTTTTATTGCTAGCCATAATGGTTATGTACAGTCTTTTAATCTTGTTCACGAACGTGGTCTTCTTTTAGCAACAAATGGTGCAATGATTGAAGGATTTGATCGTTTTTTTATGCCGCACAAAGGTCAGTCAAAGAGACATAAGGCAGGACAAAATGAACAGAATAATGTTGCCGTTCGGTTTCATCTTCATCCGCAAGTTGAGGTCAATTTTGATGGCAATTGTGTATGTTTAGCTGTAGGAGGTGGTCAAGAGTGGTATTTTATATCACCTGATGCTGATATTTGTCTTGAAGATTCAATTGATTTTGCTGGATTAACAGGTCCGCAACGCACACAACAGATTGTTTTATATTTTCGTCCTGCATTTCAAGAAAAAGTTCGCTGGCGTTTTACGCGTCATTAATTGGAGCAATGACGGCTTTTTCATAATACCGATAAATATAGAATTATTCTTTGTGCGTTAAAAAAGATATTCTATCCTTTCAGTGTATTTTGATAAAGGCGTATGCTATAAATGCAAAAGCTCGTTTTTCTTGAATTTTAACCATTTTATTTTTAGGTTTCCTGTTATGGGTGTTGTTGCAAAAAATTTTCCCATACCCGATCTTCATCGGGTTCGTCGTGCTCTTCTGTCCGTGTCTGATAAAACCGGTTTGGTTGCGTTTGCACAAGCGCTTCATGCTTACGGTGTTGAATTGATTTCGACAGGTGGAACAGCCAAAACTTTAAAAGCTGCTGGTTTAGTAGTAAAAGATGTTGCTGAAGTTACTGGATTTCCGGAAATAATGGATGGGCGTGTTAAAACACTCCACCCTTTGATTCATGGTGCTCTCTTGGGGGTAAGACAGGACCCTAGCCATAAGGATGCTATGGAGAAGCATGGTATCGATGGAATAGATCTTCTGGTTGTAAATCTTTATCCTTTTGAAGAAACTTCCCGATCTGGGGCTGATGGACCAATAATTCTTGAAAATATTGATATCGGTGGACCAGCAATGATTCGCGCTGCAGCAAAGAATCATGCTTATACTGGTGTTATAACAGCAGTGCGTGATTATGATTCGGTTTTAGCTGAATTAAAGCAGCATGATGGCTGTTTGAGCTTGTTTATGCGACGTCAATTAGCAATGCGTGCTTATGCGCATACTGCTGCTTATGATGCGGCGATAGCAGCGTGGTTTGCACAGGATTTAAAAGTTGAAACGCCATCTTGGCAGAGTTTTTCTGGACATCTTGAAAGTGTCATGCGCTATGGAGAAAATCCGCATCAAAAAGCGGCATTTTACCGTAATAGTGAGAAACGTTTTGGTGTTTCAACAGCAAAACTTTTGCAAGGTAAAGCACTCTCTTATAATAATATGAATGATACAGATGCCGCATTTGAACTTGTGGCAGAATTTGATCCCCAGAGAACCGCTGCTGTTGCTCTTATTAAGCATGCTAATCCTTGTGGCGTTGCAGAAGGGCAGACTTTAAAAGAGGCGTATTTAAAGGCTCTTTTGTGCGATAATGTATCAGCATTTGGTGGGATTATTGCTTTAAATCGACCCCTTGATGAAGAATGCGCTGAAGAAATTATAAAAATTTTCACGGAAGTGATTATTGCTCCTGATGCAACAATGGGTGCACGGGAAATCATTGCAACGAAAAAAAATCTTCGTTTGTTGATAACAGGTGGTTTACCTAATCCCCGTTGTGGAGGGCTTATTGCCAAAACACTTGCGGGCGGAATTTTAGTGCAGTCGCGTGATAGTGTGGTTGTTGATGATCTTAATCTGCAAGTGGTGACAAAGCGGGCACCAAGTCAAGATGAAATGCGTGATCTTCAATTTGCTTTTCGAGTAGCAAAACACGTCAAATCAAATGCTATTGTTTATGCAAAAAATAGTGCAACAGTTGGGATTGGTGCAGGTCAAATGAGCCGCATTGATTCAGCTAAAATCGCTGCGCGTAAAGCTGAAGAAAGTGCACAAAGAGCAGGTTTAACAGAATCTCCTGCGAAAGGGTCTGTGGTTGCATCGGATGCATTTTTTCCTTTTGCAGATGGTTTATTAGCAGCTGCTGAAGCAGGTGCGACAGCGGTTATTCAACCAGGAGGATCCATGCGTGATGCGGAAGTCATTGCCGCAGCTGATGCTCATGGTTTGGCTATGGTTTTTACAGGTGTACGGCATTTTCGCCATTAACGGTTTTATTCTTGGTGGTTGCTCTTAAGTTGATTTCATTGCTCCTGTTTGTGGGAGAGTATCATGTAAGCTAGCACCACCTGTCATACTGTTTGCTACCTGTTCATGTAGCAGCTCCTTTTGCGTTTAGACAGTTTCTTGTCCATTCGTTGATTCTGCTTGTTATGTGCAAGCGAATGGTTTTTTGATTCAATATAAGTGAGTTTGAAATGAGAGAATCTTTCTATGCTTAGTTCATATTTAATTAAGGAAAACAATGAATTATCATTATATATCGAAATCTTGTGTTTTTTAAACAAGATGCGTTTCTTGTGTTGCAGATGCATGCCTGTTATGCAGTTATAGCACAACTCTTTTTTGTGATTTGCTCTACTTTGTATACCAACGGGTGTAACATAAGGTTTGAGTAAAAGATATGAATATTCTGCGTTCTTATAGTAATTGGCGTCGTTATCGCCGGACAGTTAATGCATTAAGACATCTTTCAACTTATGAACTCAATGATCTTGGCATTAATCGTGGTGATATTGATTCGATTGCGCGGCAATGTTCGCGTAGATCACGTTGATTTTTTGATGCATGTTTAATAGCATGTTGTAGTGTGGTTTATCGTTTGATATGCGATCGCGGGCGGCTTCGTGCAGAGTGTTAAGTCCATTAAAAGATTGGCGATATATCTCTTTTGCGGGGCTTCTTGTTGCTATGAAGTAACAACGCGGTGTTCTGCTTTGTGTATTTGCGAGCATTCAATGTTTTTGTGACTGCTCTTGCATTGAGTTGATTCATAGATTTTTTTTATTTTTCTTAAACGTTTTTTATTCATGCCCTATCTCTTGCTTGTGGTGTACAAGCAAGTACTTTTTGATTCATCATAAACAGGTTTAAAGTGAGAGAATCTTACGATATTCGGACGTTTCATTTAACATCCAAAGTGATAAATTATCATTATAAATCATTATGTTGTAGTTTTTGAAAGTAAATGCCAAGTGTGTCATGTTGTTTAGCATGATAGCTTGATATATTTTGTTATAAGGTAAGTGTTTTTTGAAGCAAATGCTTAGGATCTTTTTAACAGAGCGTGTTTTTTCAGCTTTTTTGTCGTAGCAGAAAAAGAGAGGCACCTAAGATGCCGGCAGCCAAGATAAACCAGGTGATAGCATAGACAAGATGATTGTTTCGAAAGTGTACAACAGTGAGACCAGCAATGGGGAAATTTGCCTGTGTTGCTGTTTTTTTCCCGGCATCAATGAAATAAGGAGCAACAGTTGAAAGACCAAGCTTTTGTGCCATAGCGGGGAGTTCGCGTGTATACCATAGATCATTATCAGGATTATTTTTACGTGGGAAAAAACCATTTTTTTCGCTCATGCGTAATAAACCTATGATTGTGGTTTGCTCTGTGTTTGTAGAAGAATCTTGAGGAAGTGTGTCATTCATGTGTGTTTGCGTGGGGTTTTGAAAGTTATGGCGTGCGTCCATGGGGATAAAACCACGATTTATAAAGGTCAGTGTATTATCGGCTGTTTGTAAAGGGGTCAAAACCCAATAGCCGGTGGTATCTTGAGCGACAGCTGTGACCAAAATATTTTTATTAGTCAGGAACTTTCCCGTGATGATAACAGGTCGATATTCATCTTTCTCAAAAGTAATGTGCCCCCATTGATTTTTTGGGGGGGCTTTGATGGGAGGCAAATGAATACGTTGATGAGCACTGGTTATAAGATTGGTTTTCCAGTTTAATCGTTGTATTTGCCACACACCTAGTGCACTGAAGAGAAGAAAAAAACATACACATAAAATGCCGAACAAAAGAGAAGAAAAACTTATGTGTTTGTGTTGAAGCTCTGTCATGGAGTGATCTGTTGTGCTCATGATTAACGCTTCCTTTTAGTACGGCTAGACGTTCTTGTAGCATGGTTAAGCGTTAAAAAAAACATTTTATACGTCTTCTTTATCGAAAAAGATTAAGAGAATGAGCAACAAGGGGCGTAAAAGACTTTATAAAAGACTTGACCTTTTGCTATCAACACCCTATTAAAAACACAAATTCCTAATAATGCTTCTTCAAGGCAGTGTTGTGCATTTTTTGTACTCATTCTGTTTTGTTGGATTTAGGGTTTGAGAGTTTCTTAGAGTTAAAGGTGAAGTTTATGTCTCGTGCCTGCGAATTGACAGGAAAAACGGTTCAGTATGGCAATAATGTTAGTCATGCAAACAATAAGACCCGCCGTCGTTTTTTACCAAATCTTTGCAATGTGACATTGATTTCGGAAGTGTTACAGCAAAGTTACCGTTTGCGTGTTTCGGCTAGTGCTCTGCGTTCTGTTGAACACCGCGGTGGTCTTGATGGATTTTTAGTTAAAGCCGATGATAAAGAATTATCGCAACGTGCGCGTTTATTAAAACGTCAAATTGTTAAGAAAAAGGCTGAACAAGCGGCCTAGCTGTGTTAGTTTGCCATGAAGCTGGATTGTTTGCTCCCGTTTAGGGGGCGTTGTTTTTTGCTTCTTACTGTTTGATTGTTGCATTTGGTTGGTTCCATACCCCAGGTTAAAAAAATGTCTTCAGTACGCGGTTCCTTATCAGCACAGCAAAAGAGAAAATATATTATTTTTTCTAGCGTTGTGATGTGTCTTACTGTAACCATCTCTAATATTTTGGTTCAATATCCTGTTTATTGGTTTGATTTGAATGAGATTTTGACCTATGGTGCTTTTACGTATCCAATCGCTTTTCTGATTAATGATTTGACAAATCGTTTTTATGGCCCAGCTGCGGCGCGACGTGTTGTTTATGCTGGTTTTTTTGCTGGTTTTTTTATTTCTTGGATATTGGCTACGCCACGGCTTGCGATTGCTTCTAGTTCAGCATTCTTATTTGGACAACTTCTTGATATTGTTGTTTTTACTCCTTTGCGGCGTAAAGCATGGTGGAAAGCGCCTTTAGCAGCAGCGTTGGTTGGCTCAGCTTTGGATACAATTTTGTTTTTTGCTCTTGCTTTTTCTAGCTCTTTTGCCTTTATCGATCAGATGACAGATTATGCGAATAGTTCACTCATGGAGAGCACCGTTTTTTTCGGATTGGAGGTTCCAGTTTGGCTTTCGCTTGCCTTTGGCGATTTTGCGGTAAAAATCGTTATGAGTCTGTTTATGCTGATTCCTTATGGAACAATTCTTAGCAATGTGAATCTCCCTATTTACTCAAGTAGTTCAAAGGGTAATTCATCTTTTCTTGGTAATAAATGACAATATTTATTTTCTTCTATTCCCATTTTCAGTGCACCACACTCTTTAAGCCAAAGAATGATTGAAGTATAGACTAGCAATTTCGTAAAAGAAGAAGCTTTTTATCTAATTGTCAGAGAATACGTCTCAAATGGTGGGATTTATTGAAGAAGCCTTCGATAAAATAGCGTTCTTTTTAAAGGTGCTCATCATTGTATTGCTGTGTTTATTGTTTGAGTAGAAAACAACGACAGAGATGCAGTTTTGCTTCTTAAAACCTTCTCGTTATGTATTTGAATATAACCTTTACAACATAGTTTGTGTATTTTTATCCTCTGCGACAAGTGGAGGTGCTTCTGTCATATCGCTTTGATTCCTTAGAGTAGAATAAAACGTAAAGATCGCCCCTGAGAGATTTACTACGGTATGACCTTTTCGTGGTAAATTTTCTTGTTCTTAATACTTTTCTTTCATGCTGACCTTATCCTATAAGCTTAGCATAGTGATGAGCTGGGACAAAGTTAGCATCAATTCTCATAAGCATAATTATATATAGTTCTTTGATAAGCTGTTCCAAAATCAAATATGAGATCCTTTTCTGATACTAGGATTCATAAGATTTAGGGATGCTAGGTTACTTGCCTGAGGTAAATGGAGGTTCTTGTGCTTATTGCGCTTCCACTTTAAAACACCACGAACCCCTTTAACAAAATGGCGGGAATGGTTTTGAATTCTCATACATATTCTAGAAAATTATTCTCAATAGAAGGATAAGTCTTTTGCTAATCCTTTGCATTTGATATAATATTTGCCTAGTAAACACCTGCTTTTTATAAATGCAGGTTCTCACAATTCACCTTTAATTTCAAATTACCGATTACAGGGCTTAGCTAACATAGCGAAGATTTTACATTGAGCTCTCCAGTGAGAGAAGCCATTTTAGAAACATGATCGCTATAGATATTTTCATATATACACATGTTTTAAATGTTTAAATTTAATTTCAAACTGCTGATTTAGGAGTTTTTTTTCTTAAAATCTTTTGTAAAAAAGGGGCTTGTTATCAGTGAAGAGCGCTGCTAATTGTTTTGTTATCGCGTCGGCTAGTTCTTCAGCATTCATAATTGTTACAGCGCGTTGATAATAGCGTGTGACATCATGACCAATTCCAATAGCAATCAGTTCTATAGGTGAATGTGTTTGGATTTCTTGAATTACTGCGCGTAAATGCTTTTCAAGATAATTGCTGGAATTAACAGATAGTGTTGAATCGTCAACAGGTGCTCCATCAGAAATGACCATGAGGATGCGACGCTGTTCGCGCCGTGATAAAAGGCGTTGATGTGCCCAAATAAGTGCTTCACCATCGATATTTTCTTTGAGCAATCCCTCCTGCATCATCAAACCTAAATTACGCCTTGCTCGACGCCATGGTGTATCGGCACTTTTATAGATGATATGACACAAATCATTAAGGCGTCCAGGATTATTGGGTTTATGTTGGTTAAGCCACTTTTCGCGGGATTTTCCTCCTTTCCAAGCTTTTGTGGTAAAGCCCAAAATTTCAACTTTGACTCCGCAGCGTTCAAGAGTTTGCGCTAAAATATCCGCACAACTTGCCGCAACAGTAATTGGCCGTCCTCGCATTGATCCTGAATTATCAATGAGTAATGAGACAATCGTATCCCGAAATTGGGTATTGCTTTCCATTTTGAAAGAGAGAGGTTGCATTGGATCAATAATAAGGCGTGGAAGTTTTGCTGTATCGAGATATCCTTCCTCAAGATCAAAATGCCAACTGCGATTTTGTTGTGCCATTAGGCGGCGTTGTAGGCGGTTTGCTAAGCGCCCAACAATGCTTTGGAGATGATTAATTTGCTTATCAAGGTAATGGCGCAGCTGGTCCAATTCGCTTTCAGGACAAAAATCGGTTGCTTCCAAAACTTCGTCAAATTGACGGGTGAAAACTTTATAATTGCCAAGTTTTTCCATCTGTTCCGAAAGGGCCAGAAGGCGTTTGGGTTTGCTCGGTTTTTCTTGCCAAGAATTCTCTTGCTCTTCTTCGACTGTATCATCGTCGCTTGATTTTTTTGCTTGTGTTTTTCCTTGGTCTTGCGCATCACTTTCTTGTTCAGTTGTTGTTTGTTCTTCGCTTTGGCTGGGTTTTTCGTTTTCGCTCTCTTCTTCTGATTGGTTTTGAGGTTCACTCCCGTTTGTCAACTTTTTGTTGTCTACACTGTCAAAGTCTTCTTCTAGCTGTACTGCCATTTTGAGTGCAACAAGCATTTGACGAACGATCCGTGCGAAAGTGTTTTGGTTATGAATATGATGTATCAGTGCGTTCAATTCTGCAGCGACTTTTTCTTCAATTGTGTGACGCCATAATTCTAAGACAGGTCCAGCTTCTTTTGGAGGAGGGCGTCCTGTTATTTTTTCGCGTAATAAAAGTGCAATTGCTTCTTGAATGGGCGCTTCATTTTGGGTGCTAATACTTTCATAATGAGCTCTTTGATATTTATCGGCCAGCATACTATCGAGATTTTTTGCAATTCCCTCCATGGCTAAAGTGCCGATTGCTTCAACACGTGTTTGTTCGAGAGCATCAAAAATGGCGCGTGCTTCTGATTCTATCGGGGCGAATCGTGTATGGATGGCGTTATCATGCCATGCTTTGCGCAAAGCCATGGAATCACCTAGTCCACGGGTAACAGTTATGTCTTTATTTGTTGAGTGTTTTGGTAATTCTGGTAAGCGTGCATAATTTTCGCTGAAGGATGGTCTGTTGTGACTAAAGGCAACTTCAAGGTTATGAGATCCCGCAATTGCGCGGATACAGGTAGAAAGTGCTTTTTTAAAGGCTTCAGCATCAAGGGTGCTGTTGGAAGTATCGTTTTTTAGACTTTGATTATTGTCGCCAATCTCTGCGGTCATGATTGACGTATCCCTTAAGGCAAGACACCATGGATAAGTGATTCGGGAAGCTCTTGTCCAAAGGCACGTTGATAGAATTCTGCGACAGTGGCACGTTCGAGTTCATCACATTTATTGAGAAAGGTTAATCGAAAGGCAAATCCAATATCTTGAAAAATTGTAATATTTTCTGCCCAATGAATAACAGTGCGTGGGCTCATGACCGTTGAAAGATCACCATTAATGAAAGCTTGGCGTATCATATCAGCAACATGTACCATTTTTGAAATTGTCTTTTTTCCTTCGGTTGTTTGAAAAGATTGTACTTTTGAACAAACGATAGCAACTTCTTTATCATGAGGTAAATAATTTAATGTCGTCACAATAGACCAACGGTCCATTTGAGCCTGATTGATTTGTTGTGTACCATGATAAAGTCCTGTCGTATCACCAAGACCAACGGTATTTGCAGTTGCAAAAAGACGGAATGCTGGATGAGGCGCAATGACACGGCTTTGATCAAGTAAGCTTAATCGTCCAGAGGATTCAAGAACGCGTTGGATAACAAACATAACATCGGGTCGACCCGCATCATATTCATCAAAAACAAGAGCAATATTGTTTTGATAGGCCCATGGTAAAATGCCTTCTTTAAATTCAGTGATTTGTAGCCCATCTTTCAAAATAATAGCGTCTTTTCCTACGAGATCGATACGGCTGACGTGACTATCGAGATTAATTCGAATACAAGGCCAGTTAAGACGTGCAGCAATTTGTTCAATATGTGTCGATTTCCCCGTTCCATGATAGCCGGAGATCATGACACGGCGGTTAAATGCAAAGCCTGCTAGAATCGCCAAAGTTGTTTGTTGATCAAAAAGATAATTGAGATCTAAATCAGGAACATGAGGGCTTTTTGTACTAAAAGCAGGCACTTTTATATCCGTATCAATATTGAACAGATCACGGGCGCAGACTGTTATATCGGGTACATTTTCGACTGTAAGCTTCGTTTTTGTCATTTTTTTTTGGAAAGAAAGTCGCTGTTTATTTTTATTCGTTAGGAAACGATACAGGAGTTAGAGCACTTATGCAATGCTCTATAAAAAAGGTTCTTTACTCTCTATAACATCTTGCGAAAAAAAGATGATTTGGATTAGAAAAAGTTTGTATGAATCTGCACTTCTTTTAGCACAAACCAGATTTTTTTAATAAATTATAGGCGTGCAAGACATCGCGAAAGCGCTCTTCTGAAGAACGGTTACCACCATTGGTGTCAGGATGGTGTTTTTTGACCAATTCTTTGTATTTCGTTTTGATATCTTCAGCTGAAGCATTTGCTTGTAAGCCTAATGTATCAAAAGCTTTAGCTTCTAAGGGTTTCAATTTCCGTGAGGAAGTATTGGCTGAATGACGTTGGGTAAATAGAGTGAATGGATCACGCATACGGTTTTGATAAGCAGCTGTTCCAGAGCGAATTTTCGCGTAGTTGGCCGCTGTCTTTTTCGATACACCATTGCTAAGATCAGTAGGCCATGTTGGGCGATGCCCTGTGAGAGCATCCTTTTGGAACTTTGCAATATCTTTATCGCTAAGGCCAGAGAAGTAATTAAAATTTTTATTATAAGCACGCACATGTTCAATACAAAAGTAAAGATATTGCCCTTCGTGATTTCGGCCTGCCGGTGCTTTATGAGTGCCTGCTTTTTCACAGCCTTCCCATTGACACTTTTGTGCTTGTGACTCAGCCTGTTGTTTTTTATTGGAGCTGATTCGAATTGAGTCGAATAATTTAGATGTTATTGCCATACCTTTGATTTATGCAAAATCAATCGGTTTGACAAGAATTGACTTTTGAAAAATTTGTTTTCACACTCATTTGATAGTGAAAAAAACGTGTTTTATTGTTCTTTTTGTGAAGGAATAAAATGTCTACCACAATTCAAACAACGATCAAGATGAAGCTTCAGGAGGCTTTTCATCCGCAAAAGCTCGAGGTGATTAATGAGAGCCATCTTCATGCGGGGCATCGTCATGATGAGCATGCTTTTGATGGTAAAGGGGAAACGCATTTCCGAGTGAAAATTTTGTCTTCTTCTTTTTCAGGGATGACGCGTGTAGAAATACATCGGGCGATTTATAAAGTTTTACATAAAGAGTTAGCAACATGTGTGCATGCTTTGGCGCTTGAGATTGAAGCTGTTTAATGCAGTTTTTTAGGCACGAGGATGCGCTTTTTGATAAATTTTCAACAAGCGGTCTGTATCCACCTGGGTATAGGCTTGTGTGGTGGATAGACAAGCATGGCCGAGAAGTTCTTGAATAGTGCGCAGATCTCCTCCACGTGACAAAAGATGAGTCGCAAAAGAATGGCGCAATGTATGGGGTGTAGCAGTTTCTGGTAACCCAAGGCTCGCGCGTAAATTGCGAACAGCCCGTTGAATAATGGCTGGCTGTAAAGGACCACCTCGAGCACCGCGAAACATCGGTTGCTTGTCCACTAAAGGATATGGACAGCATTTGAGATAATTTTGTACGGTTTGGTAGACGACTTTAATGAGGGGGACAAGGCGTGTTTTTCCACCTTTTCCAATGATGAATAAACTTGTTTTTTCAGGATCAGAGAATTGTTCTGGTGTGAGGCTTAAAGCTTCTGATATTCGCATTCCACAGCCATAAAGGAGCATTAAAACAGCAGCGTTGCGAGCAGTTATCCATGGTTCATTTTCTTGTTGATTTTCTTGTTTGACTAAGTGAAGTGCTGATTTTATTGCTAGAGGTCTTGGCAGCGATTTTGGGTGTTTTGGGGTTCGGACAAGTTTAGCAGCAGGGATACTGACAATTCCTTCGCGGGATAAGTAGCTGAAAAAAGAGCGTAAAGCTGCCATATTCCGGCTTAGAGAGCGGGCACTTATATTGTGTGCACGACGATGAGCCAGATAAGCACGTAAATCAGTGACGCGCAAATTGGCGAGATCAATAAAGGTTGGCTCTTGTCCAAGATGTTGACAAAGAAAAGACAAAAATTGCCGTGTATCACGCTCATAGGCTTGTGCTGTGTGTGCAGCCATACGTCGCATTTGTACAAGATATTCCAACCAGCTTTTCCTTGCGGCTAAAACAGCGTGGTCCGCTGGAATCAGAGGTATATTTTTGTCTTTTCTTTCTTTACCTTTTATAGGCATTTCTAGTTGAGGGTCTCTTTATTTTTTGGTTTTTCATTATTAGAGTGCTCATTCTCTTTTTGAGGCTGCTCTTCAAGATTGGTAATGTGCTTTTCACCTTTTAGAGAGAGTATTTTTAAAAGATTATTCGTTGACATGAGATGCGCAAAAATCAATCCTAAAAAGCCATTTTTGTGGAGTTTGGCAAGCTGATTGGCGGATAACTTATTCAATTTTTCTTCATCAACAACCCAGAAATGTTCTAATTGCGCTGAAAGACCTTTGTCATTTTTTACATTGATTGATTTTTGGCTCAAAAGGTCCATCTCCACAAGAGCGTCAATAAATTCAGCGGTTTTTTCCATGGCGATTTTAAAACTTTCAAGAAAGTGAATACGCTCTTCCATGAAAGGAGAAATCGAACCATCCGAATTAAAAAGTTCTGTGCCCGCAACCTCATTAAACATACCTGATTGCTGATCAAAGCAAACAGAAAGCTCTTTTTCATCTTTAAATTGTGCAAGAACAAAAGGATAACGACGGACAAAAGCTGGAACATAGGTATCTTTTTTCCAACTTTTATCAGATGCGATGTAATCATTTTCGTCGTTAGAAAGACCTACGAGAGCAGCGGATGTATAGTGCTTTTTCTTTTGTTCATCTTCAGCGCACATAAACAAAATCGGATAATGTAGAGCTGCTTGAAAATATTCACTGCTTGCTAAAGGAACCCAGTGGGTATCTTTAGCAAAGGACATATCACTTGGAGGAGCAAATTTTAAATTTTTATGGGTAACTTTATTAATTGGGGTAATATCTTTGTAAAAAAGCATAACATTTGCCATAAGACTTCTCCTTAATTATTAATTTTTGTTACCAAGAAAGGTCTTTTTGGAAGATTTTGATATGGCAACAAGGTTTAATAGAAAGCAAATTGAGGGATTCGTTTTTAGAAGACGATATTTTTACATGAGATATAATTATAATAGAGAAAAGCTTAAAAATAAAGTCTATCTTGCCATTATTGGTCATCCTCATGGCATAAAGGGCGATGTTTTGGTTAAGGTCTTGAGTGCTAAGCCACAGCATTTAAAGACTTATGGCATCCTTTATGATGACATGGGACGTTCTTATGAAATTGTAACGCTTCGCATGCAAAAAAGTAACGCAATTGTGCATTTTAAAGGGGTTGAAGATCGCAATGCTGCTGAGGCTTTAAAGGGGATTCGCCTTTATGTTGCCCGTGAGCAATTGGTTGATGATTTGATGGAAGATGAATTTTATCAAGTCGATCTCATTGGGCTTCGTGTGCAGGATTGTGTCGGTCAAATCCTAGGGGAGGTAATTGGTTTTTTTAATTTCGGAGCTGGTGATTTGCTTGAAATGCGTTTGGGTACGGGAAAAACTGTGCTTATTCCATTTAGCAAGGCTGCGGTGCCGGAAATTTGCATTGCTTCTGGTTTTCTTATTGTTGATCCGGTAGCAGCTGGTTTGCTTAGCGATGAGGAGAAATATAAGATAGAAAACCACTTGGGTTAAAACGAGGATGAAAGAATGAAAAAATGAAATTTCAAGCGCGTGTTTTAACACTTTATCCTGAAATGTTTCCTGGTTTTTTGGGTTATTCTTTAGCAGGGCACGCTTTAAAGCGAGGGATATGGTCTCTGGATACAGTGCAGATTCGAGATTTTGCTTTGGATAAACACCATAGCGTTGATGATACACCGGCTGGTGGTGGTGCTGGTATGGTGATGCGGGCAGATATCTTAGCGGCTGCGCTTGACAGTTGTCCAAATGATTCGCCAAGGTTGTTGATGAGTCCGCGTGGGCGGTTGTTTAATCAAGCTTATGCACGTTCTTTGGCGCGTAGTTGTGGAGTGACATTGATTTGTGGGCGCTTTGAAGGCGTCGATGAACGGATAATAGAAGCGCGGAAATTGGAGGAAGTATCCATTGGTGATTATATTCTTTCAGGTGGAGAAACGGCGGCACTGGTTCTCTTGGATACTATTATACGCCTTCTCCCTGGAGTGATGGGCAATGAAATTTCTGGAAAGTGTGAAAGTTTTGAGAATGGTTTGCTTGAGCACCCTCAGTATACGCGCCCTGCTGTTTTTGAAGGGTATGCTATTCCCCCTGTGTTGATGTCAGGTCATCACAAAGCTATCGCTGATTGGCGTCAACAGCAAGCTGAATTGCTAACACGTCAACGTCGTCCTGATCTTTATGCTCTTTATGATAAAAATCGTCAGAAAACTTGATTCATGTTATAAGGTGGTGTATTGCATGGCTCTCTTTTTAGAAATTTCTCCTGTGAAAGGGTTTTCTGTAGTTCCAAAATTAAGGAATGGTGTATTCGCTCCTGTGTAAAGCATAGCCTGAAGAACTTCTTTTTTGTATGTCAAAAAGCTTTTTTCGGCAAGAGTTGAGCGCTCTGACTGTTCAATCAAAGAACATGAAGGATGAAAGAAATGAATATTATCGCGCAGCTTGAAGCTGAACAATGTGCAAAAATTGAAGCAAAACGCCAACTGCCAGAATTTCAAGCAGGGGATACCGTACGTGTGATGGTGCGCGTAACCGAAGGTACGCGGACGCGTGTTCAGGCTTACGAAGGAGTTTGTATCGCACGCTCAGGTGGTGGTCTGAATGAGACCTTTACAGTGCGCAAAATTTCTTATGGGGAAGGTGTTGAACGTGTGTTTCCGGTTTATTCTCCCTTGATTGAAGGTGTTGAACTTGTGCGCCGAGGTAAGGTTCGTCGTGCGAAGCTCTATTATCTTCGTGGTTTGAGAGGTAAAGCTGCCCGTATCGCTGAGAAAAGAGATCATCGGAAAAAAGGTGCGAAAGTTATTGAAGAAATACAAGCAGCGAATGTTGCAGTGGAAGCTACAAAGCAAAATGCCCAATAAATACTACTATACCTAGAGTTTATGAGAGAACGGCTTTTATATTGCTTTTTGTGCTCTGTGTGATTCGTATTTGTAGCTACAAGAAGTGGCTTTATCTGTTCGTACAAATATACGCTTTTTGTTTTTTTACAATAGTTAAAGTGCAATATATTGTAGCAACATGTTATTGTATTTGGAAGCAGGAATGAGCGTGGCTTGAAAAAAAATACGTATTTATATTTGGAAATGGTGTTTGACCTTTGACGTGAAGATGAAATTGTAATAAATTAAGGCAAGTTTTATGACTTGTGTCTGTAAAACAATCGGTTTTTTTATGCGCGACCTTTAATCCGTTATTTGAGACAACCGACCTATAGCTATTGACCTTTTAAAGGCTCAACAAGTGGAAATGATAGTGCAGTTGATGGTTTTGTGCCAGTCTTTTCGCTTATAGCGTGGTTGTAGTGAAAGTCAGATCGGATATTTTATGATAGAGACAGCTAGAACAAAAGAGCGCCCTCGTTCCCCCCATTTGAGTATTTATCGTTGGTCCATTACTATGGCGATGTCAATTGCACATCGTATCACTGGGGTGGGGCTCTATTTTGGAATGATATTCCTCGCTATTTGGTTAGTTTCGATTGCTTGTGGAGCTGAAGCATTTAGAATCGTTAATGCGATTTATGGTTCTTTGCCTGGGCTTTGTATTTTATTTCTCTATACGCTTGCTGGAATTCATCACATGGTTGGCAGTATTCGTCACATTGTTTGGGACATGAATCCTTGCCTTTTGGATAAAAAAAAGGCAACTTTAACAGCTTGGGCGACAGTTTTTATTTCTCTGATTGTCACTCTTACGATTTGGATTATTGGATACAGTATTGTCTAGTTGGGGTGCAGAGAGGTATGAAAAAAGATTTTCGAACAGAACTTGGGAAAGTGCGTGGACTTGGCAGTGCGCATGAGGGAACAGAGCATTTTTGGTTAGAGCGTTTGACAAGTTTTCTTAATCTACCGCTTTGGATTTTTTTTATTATTCTTATTCTCTCACTTGTTGGAAAGGATTATGGCGTCGTGCGTGCACGGCTTTCGCATCCTGTTGTGACTGTTTTAATGGGATTATTAACTTTTTCAGCTCTTTATCATATGAAACTTGAAATGCAGGTTGTGATTGAAGATTATATTCGACGTGAAGGTGTGCGAATATTATTTTTAGTGTTGAATATTTCATTTTGTTTTGTGATAGGCAGTGTAATCATTTTTGCTCTTTTAAAAATTGCATTCGGGATTTAAAAAATTATGAGCACAGGATCATCTCTGGGCGCTAGAGCAGGCAATGCCCCTTATCGCTATGTAGATCATAAATTTGATGTTGTTGTTGTTGGCGCAGGCGGTGCAGGGTTGCGTGCAACACTTGGTATGGCTGAGCAAGGACTAAAAACAGCTTGTATTACAAAGGTTTTTCCAACGAGGTCGCATACGGTTGCAGCTCAGGGCGGTATTGCAGCATCGCTTTCTAATATGGGGCCTGACAATTGGCAATGGCATTTGTACGATACGGTAAAAGGTTCTGATTGGTTGGGTGATACTGATGCAATGGAATATTTGGTGCGTAACGCGCCTGCTGCTGTTTATGAGCTAGAACATTACGGAGTTCCCTTTTCACGTACGCAAGAAGGTAAAATTTATCAACGACCTTTTGGTGGGCATACAACAGAGTTTGGAGAAGGACCACCAGTTCAACGCACTTGCGCGGCTGCAGATCGTACTGGACATGCAATTTTGCATACGCTTTATGGACAGAGTTTAAAGCATAATGCACAGTTTTTTATTGAATATTTTGCTCTTGATTTAATCATGACAGATGGAGTGTGTACTGGCGTTGTTGCATGGAATCTTGATGATGGCACAATCCACCGTTTTTCTGCAAAAATGGTTGTTCTAGCAACCGGTGGATATGGACGTGCTTATTTTTCAGCGACATCGGCTCATACGTGTACCGGTGATGGGGGTGGGATGATCGCGCGTGCTGGATTGCCGCTCCAAGATATGGAATTTGTACAATTTCATCCTACAGGTATTTATGGTTCTGGTTGCTTAATTACAGAAGGAGCACGTGGTGAAGGCGGTTATTTGGTCAATTCTGAGGGTGAACGTTTTATGGAACGTTATGCTCCTTCCTTTAAAGATTTGGCTTCACGTGATCTCGTTTCGCGTTGTATAACGATTGAAATTCGTGAAGGACGTGGCGTTGGACCTAAAAAGGACCATATCCATTTGGTTCTCAACCATATTGATCCTGCTATATTACATGAGCGTTTGCCAGGGATTTCTGAATCAGCACGGATTTTTGCAGGTGTTGATGTGACAAAGGAACCTATACCGATTCTGCCAACAGTTCATTATAACATGGGCGGTATTCCTACCAATTACTACGGGGAAGTTCTCAATCCAACGACTGATTCGCCTGATCGTGTTCAACCAGGTTTGATGGCAGTGGGAGAGGCTGGATGTGCCTCTGTTCATGGTGCTAACCGCTTGGGTTCAAATTCATTAATTGATCTTGTTGTGTTTGGGCGTGCAGCTGCAATTCGTGCAAGTGAAGTGATTGATCGCGATGCTGAGATTCCACCTCTTAATGAGACAGCCGTTGATGAGATTATGGAACGGTTTGATCGTTTACGCTTTGCTCAGGGAGCAATACCAACAGCCGTATTGCGTGAAAAAATGCAACGCACTATGCAGGAAGATGCTGCTGTGTTCCGTACAGCGGAGTCTTTGCAACAAGGGTGTCAACGGATAAGTCAAATCTGGGGTGAATTGTCTGATCTCAAAGTAACAGATCGTTCATTGATATGGAATTCCGATTTAGTTGAAACATTAGAGCTTGAGAATTTGATGGCCAATGCAATTACAACTGTTTATTCGGCAGAAGCGCGTTTAGAAAGTCGCGGGGCCCATGCTCGTGAAGATTATCCAGAGCGTGATGATAAAAATTGGCGTCATCATACGCTCTCAAATTTATCAAAAGGTGGTAAAGTGACGTTGTCATATAGGCCCGTTCATGTTGATCCGTTAACATCTGAAGCAGATGGTGGTATCGACTTGAAGCGTATTGCTCCTAAAAAACGTGTTTATTAAGGGGAGGAGAAATTATGGTACAAATTAAGCTTCCCAAAAATTCTCAAGTTAAAGCTGGAAAAGTTTGGCCTAAACCTGAAGGGGCTACAAAACTTGCGGAATTTCATGTTTACCGTTGGTCCCCTGATGATGAAGAGAATCCTCATCTTGATACCTATTATGTAGATCGTTCAGCTTGTGGTCCAATGATTCTTGATGGACTTTTGTTTATTAAGAATCATATTGATCCAACTTTAACTCTTCGTCGATCCTGTCGTGAAGGTATCTGTGGTTCGTGTGCGATGAATATTGATGGGAAAAATACGCTCGCTTGTACCAAAGGTATGGATGATGTAAAGCATCCAATAAAAGTGTATCCTCTTCCTTCTATGCCGGTTGTCAAAGATTTGGTTCCTGATTTGAAGCGCTTTTATGCGCAACATCGTGTGATTGAACCTTGGTTGCAAACCGTCTCGCCGGAGCCAGCGAAGGAATGGTTGCAAAGTTACACCGATCGCCAAAAAATTGATGGTCTTTATGAGTGTATTTTGTGTGCATGTTGTCAGACATCATGTCCCAGCTATTGGTGGAATGGCGATCGTTATTTAGGCCCTGCTATTTTGCTCCAAGCTTATCGCTGGATTGCTGATTCTCGTGATGAAATGTGCGGTGAGCGCCTTGATAATTTAGAAGATCCTTTTCGGCTTTATCGATGCCATACGATTATGAATTGTACGCAAACTTGTCCAAAGGGTTTAAATCCAGCTAAGGCAATTGCTGAGATTAAGAAGCTCATGGTTGAACGCCGCCTTTAAAAATTTACCGGTTAACGAGAATAAAGTAAGGGCGATAAATTACAACTCTGCACTTTTTATGCTCTTTGTGGCTTTATATGGATATTAGTCTATAACAACTGATTGACTCTTTATAAGGATAAAATACAGTTGTCACTGCATAAAAGATGAAAAATCATTTTGGATAAAGAAATATCTGATTGAGGAAATGCATCTTGAATATGGATAAGGATTTTCAGTGGTATGGCATTCTTAGACACATTCAACTGTTATAGAAATTATGCCTCATCTTGATGAGAGTTTCATGGACGTCGATTTTATCTTCCCTCATCCATGAAAAGTAGGAATTTTTGTTGTGTTGAGATTACAGTGTTTGGTTATTTTGTCTCTATCATCTACCTTTTGAAGCTTAATCGATTCGTTTGAGCAAAAAAATGCTTGGTAAACTTATTTTCCGAAATAAAAAATATAATTTTAAAGTGGCTTAGAAAAATTCGTACACAAAGAGATTTTGAAACCAAAGTTGTCTGATCAAACTTGAGTTAATCCTATTCTTTTCTTCAAAGGGGAGAAAATTGCTTTCATGAAAGAATATCAAAGGAAGCTATTTTCTGTTAAGCTGGATATTCATCCGATGAATAGCAAACAGATCTTGAAGATTTTACGAAGAAATCCCTATGGAAATTCTTGTGTTCTTTATTGTTTTCTGTATGTTTTGATTAGTGAAGGGTGAGAAAAATAAATAGAGAATAGCTATAACATTAAAGGAGGCAATCAATGACCAAAATACAAATAGGCAAAAAGAGATTCGTCCTTTTTCTTTTATAACTTCATGGTTCAATGAGAGTGATACTAAGTTTTATTCGATTAACAATGGTTCCTATTTCAGTGTCGCTTTCAGCCTCTGTATGCACAAAAGAAGCCGTACACCTTATAATCTCATTGTTTGTATTTAGTTTTGGCTCTTTCCTTCTTATTGTGTATTACGACAAACTCGTACGGCGTTTATCGTGAATTCCTTCCATTATAAAAGCAAAAAAATGACGATAATGAAGCTGTATCCTGATACGGCGTAAAAATTAAAATCCCATCTTGGGGGGATATTAACAAATACGATATTGAAAGAGGGGTAAAGTGAAAAAATTTATTTTATTATGCACCGCGGTGTTATTCGTAGCTGGTTGTGAAAAAATATATAGCGTAGAAGAACTTAAGAAGGATGAGAAATTGAGAGAAGAATGGGGGAAGAAATGTTTCTTTGGGAACGCTGTTCAGTCATCTAAAAATTGTCAAAATATACTACAAGCAGATACTGAAATGTTTTTCTCGCAAAAACCTGTTCATAAAGATCCAGGACATGCATTCTAACTAATGCATTGTTAGATAATAAAGTGTGATATATAAATTCTCAAAGAAAGAGGCTACTGTTCTCAAAAAAACAAATAGTAGCTTCTTTTTAATTTTTATCAAAAAAATCTTCATCATTTATTTTTTCATTTGATGTTCGAGAAGCTGATTCAAATGCTACATTCAGTAATGTATAGAATGATTTTTCAAGAGACAATTCACCATGGTTTTCTTTTATAATCATATTACATAGATATTCTCCAAGTGATTGGATGGTTTTTCTGGGCTTTCTTTTATAATTTATTCTGTCATGACTGAAAGTCATATTTATAGCTTAAGGGTATTCAGATTTTTTTAACATTCCTTTTTGTTTAATTACAAGTAAAGTTAGTATTGTATTATGTATATACATAGCACTTTATTAGAAAAAAGATGGTTTAGATGTAATTAAAAATTCGAATGGCTTTTTTAAGTTTAACAAATGGCGCTTTTAAAAGCACTTCAATAAGAGTTATAATCTTTTACACGATCAAAAATATGGTCGTGATCGGTATAAATTCTGTTATTTCAGTATAAGATCGCAATAATTTTGTGTTTTGTTTCTTCTTTGATGTCTAATACTATAGCCCTGAAGTTCATGATAATGAGCGACTAAAAAGCTTAGGTCAATATCACAGGCCGTTTTAATAATGTCATCGAAGTTAATAAGGGTAACATTTATAATTTCCAAAATTCTGCATTACGATAAAGCCTTTATTCAAAAAGCGGCGAAAAATAGTCTATTCAAGTGAACAACTTTACATACAATTATCTATATCAATTTGATGATTGCTTTTGAATACGATTAATATTCCGCCATTTATCAAATGATACTTGCTGGGAAAGTATTTAAAAAGACGTTCTAAGCCATTGCCTTGATGATGATTGTTTAGAGTTGTTAAGTAGCCTTAATTTCATAAAGGGGAATGAGGTGTGAGGTGCAAGCTTCTTCTTCTAAGAATGTTTATTCTATAGTCATTTTTCACTTTCGGTATAAATCGGTAAAATACATACTTTTTTCAAATACGTGCTACAAGAATTTATTGAAGGTGATGGAATACAAAAACAAAGGGAGTTTTATGCACGACTCAGTTTTTCTATGGGATTTTGTATCATTTTTCTTTTATTTTTATATTACAAGAACACTAACAATATAGCAAAGAAGTATAGCTGGGATAGGGAGTGTGTTTTTTAAAAGGTTGGATTAAAGAAAACAGCCGTGACAAATTTTCACGGCTGTTATTGAATGCGCGATATATATCGAGATTACCGGCACTTAAGAGAAGAGCCTCACTTAACCCATTTTCGATTTAGAAAAAATCGGATCGTAAAAAACTTCAGAAAGCTTTCGATCTTTGATAAAAAACACTGCATCAACTGTGGTGTAGAGTACAATCTTTATCATTTCTATATCAAGTTGGCGGCCAACTTCTGATCTTTTGATTAATGTGGCACATCGTTCGAATGTTTGCAAAGCATTGTTGGCATGTGTTGTGGTAACTGATCCAGGATGGCCAGTGTTTAACGAATTGAGATATTCCCACGCTTCATTGCCACGCAATTCAGCGAGAAAAATGCGGTCAGGCGATTGGCGCATACACGCATCTAAACATTCATCAGCTGAAACACGGCCCACGTCATCACCATACAGCATATGTACATGGTTAGGATGATTTGGTAAAAAAAGCTCATGAACGTCTTCAATCGTAATAATACGCTCTTCTACAGGTACCTTTTCGATTAAAGAACGGGCAAATGTCGTTTTACCTGATCCTGTTTTGCCTGCAATAATGATGTTGCGTTTATAAAGTACGCATTTTTTTAAAAATTCAAGAATTTTTCTGTCACGCTTGAATTGCAGAAGTTCAATTTCAAATGGCTCTAATCGTGTGAAATCCTGTTTCGATAGGAAGTTATTCGCTTCTTTCTCTGAAGGCTTATTGAAACTAACATCGATAAAATCATGAAACGCACCTTCTTCATTGAGCTCTTCTAGTGTCTTAACCGTGAGAGAATGCTTACGAATCATAAAGGATATGCCGCCATCGATGACAGCTGGTGTTTGTATAATTGTACCGCGCTGCCCTCCGGGTAACAATACATAATTAATACTTTTAGGAGCCATACCATTATAAACGATAATGGCTGTGATAAGTGTCTGCAAAAAAGAGCTTGTTAACTCTGGTGCACTATGCATCTGCCAACCCTCAAAACTTTTTGTCCACACTTCACAGGGACGACAGATCGATAACTCAGTGATTTTTGGATCTTTTAAGAAATGATCAAGCGGCTGCAAAAGTTGTGCAACTGCTTGATCTTTCTGTATTTGATTAACGTGTAACGAGGCTATAGACATTGCTGAAATCCAGATCTCGAGCAACGAAAATATTCACTCGCTCGCCTTGGTTTTTATAAAGTGTTGGTGTAATGTTAATAGAGTTTTGAAGGACTTCGGTAACTACCGATTCAGCACCATGCGTATTTTGAGATTGTGAGTTTTCCTTATTTTCCTTATTTCCTTGACCTATTTTGCCTTTCACCCATTCTCCCAAATCACCAATTATGCTCACCATAATTGCGCCACCGAATCGTTGCCAAAAATGACTATCTATCCAACCACCGATACCGGCTTCACCAAGGGGACCAGTGCCAGGTGAGTCAAGGTTGACGATAACACCTGAAGGTGTTTCAATACGCAACCATTGCACGAAAACGCGTGTTTGTCCTTGTTGTATGCCACTTTGGTAGAAACCAACGACTTTAGAACCACGATCCAGCAAAACAACGCGACCGCTTGTAGAATAGACATCACGTGTTAAATGACATGTTGTCATTCCTGGTTGTGATGTGATGATCTTTGTTTCCAATGTGCAATCTATCTGTGTCCCCTGCGTAATCAATAAATCACGGTTACGGAGTTGAACAGCATGGGATTGACCTAATCGTACAGGCTGTAGCTGATCGAATAATGCACCACTATTTCCACTGTCAGATACATTATTTTTTGAATGCTCTGTAGAGTCACTACTTTCACCGTTGTTAAGACCTGAACTAAACATACGCTGGCGCGCCAATTCTTCAGTGTCCTTGATCAAGTGTGGAGGAATGGCCGTTTGAAGAAGATGAGCTAAAGCTGGTGGAATATCCTGTGTTTTTTCTTCTGTCTGTGTTGGTTTTTCTAATTCTTCTACAACTTTTGGTTCTTCTACGATGATTCGAGGAGTATAGCTCGGTATGATTTGTTTTACTGTCTGCTGTGGCTTTTCTTCTTCAACATCTACGGCATTACGCATTTTTAAAGCCTTCCAAGACAGAGCAATTGGAATCGTTACTATGACAATGAGTCCTACTATTAATAATGTACGTGCACCGGGAACCGTTGGACGGCGTTCTGAACCTAATTCGGAGCTACCATAGGCATTTTCAATATGTTTTTGATCGGTATAGTTGAATTGTACATCTGTGTTGATTTCATCTCCTTTCTTATTGCTGAACATCATTTACCTCCTTTATTGATGCGATGAACCACCGAGGATATTGTTTTGGTTGTGTTTGGTATACCACTGGGGTCATAAGCTTCGTTGAAAATAGCCAAAGCACGCTTGCCGAGGCGTATGATCCACTTAGGGTTGACTTTATGAACAGCGACAATATCATTGGAATTGCCTACAACAGTACGTGGTATCAAGCTTTCGTTGCCTTCGGCATCAACCACGTAAATTGATGGCATATCCATGTTGGCAGGAAATTTGAAATAGGTAATACGTCCATTATCCCAAGCATTTATAGGAGCTATATCTTGATTGCCACTCATGGTGTAGTTCAAGTTATAACCGTTCATAGCTTGGTGAAAACCACGTTCAATAGCAAGGTGTTGCTTTTTTTCATCTAAATTTTGGGCATTTGTATCGGGATAATGGAAAGCTAACTCGTAGGTAGACCCTGCACGGTCATTGCGAAACTGTAGTCGGAACTTGTAGCTACGCTTATCGGTAACAACGATGAGATTTGTATTGGCAAGTTCTGCTTTAGGTTTAATAAAAATATGACGTCCTTTATGGGCAAAGGCATAAGCCTCAGAATCACCAAAGGCATGGGTGATATAATGTTCACCTTCTTCAAGGATGATATGTGTTGCTACACCAAGAACGGTTTCAATCTGAACCACATCAGCTTCATTATATGTCACATAGCGAATGCGATGATCATATTGTGAATTGGATGGGGTTTTAAGCGCCTGCACAGGCATCGTATAAAGTGAGGAAAACGATGACAGTAAGGCAACGAACACAAGTTTTTTCATAATAAATCAATCCCTCAATTATTCAAAAAGTATTTCTTGGTCAGCACGGTAGCTTGTGACTTGAAAACCAAGGGGGTTAAGCAATCGATCAGATGATTTCATTGGGGCCCCAACATAAGTGTAGCCAATTGTAGCAATTTGGTGTTGTTTTGGCCCAACCGTGCCATTGCTGTCATATTGTTGCGTCGTAAAACGCACGGTCGCTTGACCATGTCCATTTGGTTGAATTGAGCGCACTTTAACTGTAATGCGTGCTTTGTTGGAAAGTACTTTATCACGTGCATGTTCACCCTCATAGATCTTATAAAATTCCTGTTGAACAGTCGGGGCGCTTAAAAGCGCTGCAGTATCGTAGTTCAGCTGAATGGTGTCGTAGTCATAGGCTTCGCGGTTAAGGACATATTGATTAAGCCAGTATCTGTCCACAACTTCGCCATAACTGGTTTCGTGCTCACGCATCACAGAGATAACATCGACTGCGCCAGTTGTGTTATCAACGCGTAATACCAAGGGAGTGGGAGCAGGTTGGGAAAAGCCAACAATCCCGCACATCATGCCAAATAATCCAAAAATACCAACAACGCCAGCTACGCGCCACGCTGTTTTGCGCGATTTGATAAATTCATTGATGAGCTCACGTTCTAGGCCTCTGCTTTCTTCGTAATAAGTGTTAAGCTGTTCTGCTTTTACTGGTTTAGCTTGTTTTTTTCTCATA
>NZ_JH725023.1:190958-194782 GCF_000278135.1 Candidatus Bartonella washoeensis Sb944nv | reverse complement strand
TTTTAATGGTGGGTCAATTTTTTCGTGCTTCCCTTTGGTTGGTGGGGAGAAAATTCAACATGAAGCACCAATGTTGTTTCCAAAATCAGAAAAAATTAATGGTAGTAGAAGCAGTGTTGTTATAAAAAAATCATTATGACCGTATTTTAGGCATATCTCTATTAACAGATTGAAGAATTTGTATATTTCGTTTGCGTTTTAACCGTTGGATGAGTGTTTTTTCAGTGTTGCGCGAACGTGCAATCATTTGTAGTTTTATTGCTTCATTCTGTATCGTAGCTAGCATGCCCTTTATGCGTAATTGCAAGTCGGAAACGCCCTTTAGATCTTCCATGTTGCTTGTGTCGGTTACCATTAGTGCAATTTGCTGAAAACGATTTTCTATTTCCTCAAAAATCCTTAGATTTACAGCTTTATCGATAATCGCTGCATATTGGTTGCGTTCATCAATAGTTTCACGTGCTTCATCAACAGGGACATTACGAAGATAATTTTCTTCTCTTATAATTTTTCTGAATAAAGTGGGTGTCTCTTTACCTACTTCGCCTTGTTTACTCATGTCGTAGATAGATTCTGGTTTTACAAAGTATAAATCAGGATTATTTTGCCCTAGTTTTGAGATTTCTATTCGAGTTTTGCCTGTTATGGCTTCATTTATTTTTTCTATTATCTTACGAATGTCAGACTGTACGTTAAAGAAGTAGGGGTCTGAACTCCAACTTTTTTCTGGGTTTAATGTTGCAAGAATTACACTCACTGCTGCTATAATCGTTAGCTTTCTCATATTTAGCTCCTTTTAATTCTTACATGTTGCGGAAGGATTGACAATTATACAATTTATACATCTGAATTATAGCTAACTTATAAATTCACTTATGGGTTTACGTTTAAGATTCTTCTTTTACTGGTTAGCTTTTCGTCACAGAGTTTTTGTTTTAATAAGCAAAGAAGATCGATCGCATAGGCGAATTTATTTAAAAATTTCATCGTGATCGTACAGTAGGCATTTGTTTATTTGTACGTCGAAGAATCTTTGCATTGCGCTTGTATTGCAGCTGTTTGATAAGTACTTGTTCAACATCGCGTGAATGTGCGATCGCTTCTAATTTTATCTTTTCATTCTGAATCATGGATAGCATACCTTCCAGCTGTAGCTTTAATTCGGCAGTACCTTTTATATCTTCTACTGTGTCCACTTTGGTTAATATTTTTTCAATTTGCTCAAAATGATTTCTATTTTCCTCAAAAATTTGTAAATCTACAGCTTTGTCAATAACTGCAGCATATTGTTTGCGTTCATCAATTTCTTCGCGTGCATCATCAACAGAGTCATAGATAAAATCAATTTCCTCTCTTTTAATTTCCTGAATTAATGGAGGAATTTTTTTGTCCAGCTCATTTTGTTTATTATTATCATAGATAAGGTGTGGTTTTAAAAAGAGCAAAGTACCATCATCTTCTTTCAACTTCGCGCCTTTTTGTCTATTCCCCGTTATAGATTGATATATTTTTTTAAAGGCATCCAACTGCTTGTCCATAAAATATATTGCGAAGAATCCAGACTTTATGTCATCATTACTGTGATGAGCCTGATCGATGGTTATACAATCTTTTTTTTTCGAGCCTATTGCTAAGCTTGGCATTGTAAGAGTTACACTTATTATAGCTATAATAGCCAGTTTTTTCATATTTGAATCTCTTTGATTTTTATCTGTTCCAGAAGGAATAACAATTACTATTATTGGATTAGCTAACTTATAGATTCATTGATGAGCTCACGTTCTAGGCCTCTGCTTTCTTCGTAATAAGTGTTAAGCTGTTCTGCTTTTACTGGTTTAGCTTGTTTTTTTCTCATATGGCACCTTGCTGAATTTCGGCAGGGACTGTTTTATTAACAGGCACCCGATTCCAATTACTAGGCTGCTTTGGCTTTGGAGCCAATGCGCAAGCCGATAAAAGACCCACAATTAAAGTTGCAAAAATGATTAATTTCACTTTCAACATCCCTTTTTATTAAACTGTTAAATTTGCTCTATCACTTTTTTATCATTATTTCAATTTTGATTAAAAAATATATAGCCTATAATTGTTTTTATTTCTTGATTTTTTATGAAGACTGACTGTTTACAGCACAGATGCATCTATTATGTTGACGGATTATTTGGTTGTACGGCTGCTAGAAGCATTATCTCTTAATGCACTTTGTTTCCAGAGATGTCCAAAGGTAACGCCTTTTGCTAGAGCGTTTGCAATGTTTGATAGTTTGAGCAAGAGTACGATGGAAATAATGGATAAGATGAGCGCACCACCAAGTGCGTAACTTACATTTTGCTTCCCATCAAATTTTAGATCGGTCATGTAATTTGCAAAGATGTTCATCATTAGACTAAACACAGTGGCTAGCAGTATAATGAGAATTGTATAGCTCAAAATTTGGGCTATCCATTGTTCGAAAAAGCGATATGTTGGTTGCCAGAGCAAGGCAATAATAAAGAGTGGTCCGAGCCCTACAAGAAGTAGAAGTGCGATTTTTGCTATCAAAATGAATGCACCACCGATTGCTGCGAGGAAGCTTGTTGCAAGTAAAATAATGATACCAAAGAGACCGTAAAGGAGCCCATCACCATCCAAAAAAGCAGCTTCTTCGAAAGCTTTACTTGCACATTCAAATCCTCTTTCAGCTACTTTATCAATCAAGTTGTTTAATTCGTTGCTCTTTGGTGGGTTGTTTATCAGTGCATTTGACAAGTCATTGGGCATTTGCATGATTAAATTAGCAATGTCGTTTTGATAAAGTCCTGCAGTGAGTGCAATTGAAGTAATAATGCTTATCCGCAGGCAGCGGCTTAGGAACTCAGAGACTGGCATGTCTATTGCGCCGCGGATGATGAGCCATGCATAGATGATAAAAGCGATGGTAAGACCAATTGAGACGATGGGTGTAATTGCAATAATGGTTTTTGAGGAAATTTCTGTGACATATTGTGTTGTTGCCTGATCAATTATGTTGAACAGTTGTGTGAACATTTTAAAGTCCATGGCATTCCTCTTTAACGAATTTCTATCTTTCCATTATCTTGGAACATTGATGTATTTTGGCATTTCAGTTGCATCTATCTAATTTGTCACAAGTACTTTTCATCCGAATTGTTTTAATGGTGGGTCAATTTTTTCGTTCTTCCCTTTGGTTGGTGGGGAGAAAATTCAACATGAAGCACCAATGTTGTTTCCAAAATCAGAAAAAACTAATGGTAGAGATAATGTTATTTTAAAATATCATCGAATAGATCGTATTACAGGCATTTTTGCATTTTTACTGTTAAGAATTTCTAAACTGCGTTTATGCTTTTGTTGGTTGATAAGCATACGTTCTGCATTGCTTAGATATGCGACCATTTGCAATTTTGTAGCTTCATTCTGAATCATAGCTAGCTTCCCCTTTATGCGTGCCTGCAATTCGGTGATGCTTTTTAAATCTTCAGCTTTATTGATTTGTTCTACTAGTCTTGAAATTTGCTTAAAACGACTTTCTGTTTGCTTAAAAGCCTCCAAACTTACAGCTTTATCAACAACCGCTGCGTATTTGCTACGCTCTTCAATAGATTTGCGAACGCCAATGATAGGACCAGAAAATTCTTCCTCTCTCAGAACATCATGGAGTGACTTGCGCATAAATACAGAAATATCAGATTTTTTACCTTTATTATAGATCCATTGTGGATTTTTAAGAAAAAAACTGCTGTAATCCGCTTTTGAGGTACCAAAGTTTCGATTTCCTGTTATAGAGTCATGCATTTTTTTCGTTTGCTCTAAATGCTCTTCTT
>NZ_JH725023.1:148789-189918 GCF_000278135.1 Candidatus Bartonella washoeensis Sb944nv | reverse complement strand
TTGGAAGGAGGAGGTGTGGTGCCTCCATAAAACCAAAGGCTATTTCGATGATGCGTATTAGAATCTTCTGCCGGCAAATTTAGCCAGGCTAGTGCTAAGCTTGGTGTTCCCAAAATTGCTGCTATCGTTATTGAAATAATTACTTTCTTCATTTTTTCCTCCTATTAGTTTTTACGTGTTGTAAAAAAACTGGCAACCATAATGCCGGATCATCACCTACTTCAGTAATAATGTTTTCGACTAGCTCTGCATTGTCGGGCGTACCCGATAAAACCAAGAGCTCATCACTAAAGTCACGCTCCACTGTTTTCCCATTGATTGTCACATGAAATTTGCCAAGATTTAGTTCGGCAAGTACGGATTGGTCACCCTGTTTGATAAGGAACTGACGACTAAATTCGCCAATCCCTTTGACCAATTCAAATTCAGCATCTGTTAGTTTGAAGCCTTCTGTATAATCTTCATAATTTGCTTTAGGATTAGCTAGCAAAATATAAGTTGCACATTGCTGAATGAGTGTTTTGGCAATATTACTTTCCAGTGCATCGGTAGGCTCTTGCGTAGCAAAAACAAAAATACCATTTTGTTTACGAATAGTCTTTTGTTTGTTTTTTGCTAAATCTTCAAAATACGGATCTTGCAAAGGTTTCCAAAACTCGTCAAAAATGTACATAAATCTTTGCCCACTAATCATTCCTTCTGTGCGATAAAGCAAATACATCATTACTGGGGTACGAGTTTCTGGGTTATCTAAAAATTCTGTAATATCAAAGCCGTAAATTTGATGCGTTGAGAGATCAAGTGCATCATTGGGATTGTCAAATAACCATCCGTAATCACCATTTTCACACCACTTTAACAAGCGGGCGTGAACAGATGGATGTGCATTATAATCACTTAAACGCGGATTTGGTAAGAATTGCACCAGAAAAGATAAGCGACGGAGTGATCGGTCAATATTGCTACTCATAACCGACATGACAGCTTGATTAATTTCTTCTTCGTCGCGATGTGTGACTTCGCCACCAGTTTCTGCCAATTTCTTAACAAATTGTTTCAGAAAGATCAGATTTTCTTGTGTAGGTGGCAGTTGGAAGGGGTTGAAACCACTTGCTCTACCAGGTTTGAACGTTAGATAGCGACCACCCATCGCTCGAATAGCAATTTCCATGCCTCGATCTTTATCAAAAACAACGGTTGTCGGTTTGAATTTTTGCGCTTGCGCTAATAAAAATCCAAGAAGTACAGTTTTACCAGAACCAGACTGTCCGATGATTGCAGTATTACCAAGTAATCGCTTATCTGTCGCATCCTCTTCAATTTGAGAGGCGTGAAAATTGAAATAAAGCGGTGTTTTGCTGATTGTTTTAAGAATTGTAACTGCCGGTCCCCACGGATTCCCTGTAGGTTTGCCTGACATAAAATTATGAAAAGATGAGAATGACAAAAAGTTCAGTGATGTAATTGGTGCGGGGCGTGGTCGCCATTTCCAATTTGCAGGAAGTTGTGCCCAATAACCAGCTTCTATCGCTAAATCTACAGGTTTTGGCAACACTGCAACATCTAGTAGTGCTGCACTCGCTTTTGCCATATGGTCGCGAACTTGTTGAATTGTATCGCCGTAGATGGTCAATGTACAATGATGCTCACCCATGACAAAATGCCCACTTACAAGCTGATTAAGTGCTTCATCAATTTGTTCAATTTGACTTGTTGCTACATCGCGTGCGTCAATAAGATTACGCTGATGTCGCTGTAAATAATCCTTAGCGGCATGTCGCGAGAGTACAGAAAAGCTCTGTGTTAACACGAATTCGAAATCACTTTCCAACAGACCATTAAATTGGCCTGGTTTGGTTGTAACATCATATTCCTTAATTTCTATCATTCCAAATCGGCGTATTCCGGTGGTTGTGCGCAGCTCACCGAGGGCACCCCATTTCGAGAAGAAAGGCCGATTGATGGACATATAGTCAGCAAAACGATCATAGCAAATCGGCATAGGCCGATATTCGCCATTAACAAGCATTGCGAGAAATTCAAGGGCAGAAGAGTAAGCATGGCCATTTTTTTCATACGCACCAAGAAGTTCAGCACCGTAACGTTTCAAAGATTGACCTAAGGTACGATTGATATCATTGAGAGCTTTAATACATGATTCTTGCCGCATCTTTTTTTGATCGAGCGTTTCACGTTCATGCTGAGAAAAAAACGACATAACCTTATCGGCTATCGGTTGGAAAACAACGGTCAGATATAGATCATTGACCATTAGATTATAACCAGTAAAACTTTGTCGGTACTTTTCATCAAGTTGATAGCAAAACATTTTATCAAATGTTGAATCAGGATATTCATAAACACGCCGACGCACGATATGTGTCCACAGTGATAAATTAGCTGATGCAATACCACGTAATGTATTGTTCAACTCCCTGATCCATTGAAAAACATCCTCTTCCGAAGCGTTTTGGTGTGAACGTCCATCAATTTTCCAGACCGACAAATACTCCGCATTTTTGGTAGAAATAACCGTATCTGTAACATGGTGTGAATAGGGTATGAATAAACTTACTGGTGTCTCTGATATGAGTCGTTTGCTGCTTTCAACAGCCGTCATAGTTTATCTCCTTTTGCGGTAGTTAGAGGGAGCGTAACTTGATGCACCCCAAAAGCCCTTATTGCGGTTGCGAAACTTGGTATCGATCCACAACCACCAGATACGAAATGCTTTATCATCATTCTTGGTAATTTGTACCATAATGAACCACAAAGGTGGCGCGATTATCCACAAAAAGATATTTATTGTCATAGCAATAACAGCTACGCATACTGCCATAACAATAAGTGGCATCATCGGCACACCCCAAATTGTTGGAACGCGGGTTGCTCCCTTGAACAAGGGAAATGCTTCATGTTTTTGTGCTTTCACCGGTTGCTCCAATTAACTGATGTGGAACAATATATTACTAATATAAAACGCTGCGCCTGCAACAAAGACACTAAATGTCAATCGCATGAATGTAGGTCTTGTGATGAGACGAAATACATAAATAAGAAAAACAAATAAAAGAAGAACAACACCAACAATAGGAATAATCATACTTAGCCCATATTGCATACCCACAAAAATATCTATGCTATGAGTCGCTGATTGAGCATTGACAGATTGAATTGCTAAAAACGTGATCAAAGTTACAAAAGAAACTATACTTTTTCTGTTCGTTTTTGCCTGAAAAGTATTTGATTTTTTCATATTTCTATCCTCCATTATAGTTGTGTTGTTATCAACAATATTCCTTTCTTGTAGTATAATAAGATTATCACTAATCTGTTTATACCTGATGCATACGATTCTCACTTTTTACAAAAGTAACATTTTGTACCATACTGATACTAAGGTTTGAATAACATGTTAGCAATTTCAGCTGCAGATCCAGCAATGACTACACCAATTGCCCACCTCACAAACGTGTCTTTGCTAATATAGCGCCCTGCATAACCAATTGCTAAACACAGAAGTATAACTGCAGCCGCAATAGGAATAATTACTTTAAGTTGTGTTTGCAGTTCGCTCAGAGCTTTTTGAGCGTTTGCTAGTTGGGCATATGCAGGATTATGCATAAAAAACACAGTCATAGCTGCTGCAATTGCGATAATTTTTTCGTTGTTTTTTGATAAATTATTTAATTGTTTCATATTTTTCACTTTAAAGTAATATTTTGTATCATATTGATTTTATCATTAACTTCAATTAGTTGTAAATAGCATTAACTTTACTGGGTTGTAAATAACATGTTAGCAATTTGAGTTGCTGAGCCAGCGATGACTACACCAATTGCCCACCTTACAAATGTGTCTTTGCTGATATAGCGCCCTGCATAACCAATTGCTAAACATAGAAGTATAACTGCAGCAGCTACAGGAATTATTTTACCAACAAGTTCTTTTTGCAGACTGTCTAGAGCGTTTTTAGCATTTGTTAGTTGGGCATATGCAGGATTATGCATAAAAAACACAGTCATAGCTGCTGCAATTGCGATAATTTTTTCGTTATTTTTTAATAAATTACTTAATTGTTTCATATTCTTCACTTTTAAAGCAACATTTTTGTATCACATTGATTTTATCATTAACTTCAATTGGTAAATAACATCGTAGTAATTTGAGTTGCTGAACCAGCGATGACCACACCGATTGCCCACCTTATAAATGTGTCTTTACTGATATAGCGCCCTGCATAACCAATTGCTAAACATAAAAGTATAACCGCAGCTGCTACAGGAATTATTTTGCTAACAAGTTCTGTCTGCAGACTTGTTAGAGCATTTTTAGCATTATCAAGAGTTTTCTGGGCATATGCAGGATTATGCATAAAAAACACAGTCATAGCTGCTGCAATTGCGATAATTTTTTCGTTGTTTTTTGATAAATTATTTAATTGTTTCATTTTATTTATCCTAATTAAATTATCATGAATAGTTTTTCTGTTTTATAAATTATATCATAACGGATATATTTTATCACTAAAATCTATACGCTTCTTTTAAATAAAAGAAAGATTTCATACGATATGAATTTATAATTTATTCTCAGTTTGCTTTGAATAACATGTTAGCAATTTCAGCTGCTGAACCAGCGATGACCACACCGATTGCCCACCTTACAAATGTGTCTTTACTGATATAGCGCCCTGCATAACCAATTGCTAAACATAAAAGTATAACCGCAGCTGCTACAGGAATTATTGTATTCAGTTGTTCCTTAAACGTAGTTAAAACATTTTTCGCATTAGTCAAATTTTGTGCTTGAGCATGCACAGGATGCGCTATAGAAAAAAATGTTATCATTGCGGCAGTTGCAATAATTTTATTATTAATCACTGTTTGAAACGTATTTATTTTTTTCATATTGTTTATCCTAATTAAGATTGGAATTAACACAAAAAGTTCTTTTTTCTGCAGTGTTAAGTAATATTTATGAAATTTAGTTTTCTTTCCGAATAAAAGAAAGATCTCATATGATACGAATTTATGAATTTATTGTCAGCTTGCTGTGAATAACATGTTAGCAATTTGAGTTGCTGAACCAGCGATGACCACACCGATTGCCCACCTTATAAATGTATCTTTACTGATATAGCGCCCTGCATAACCAATTGCTAAACATAAAAGTATAACTGCAGCTGCTACAGGAATTATTGTATTCAGTTGTCCCTTAAAAGTAGTTAAAACATTTTTCGCATTAGTCAAATCTTGTGCTTGAGTATGCACAGGATGCGCCATAAAAAATATGGTCATAGCCGCAACAGTTGTGGCGATTTTATCATAAAATACTATTTGGAGTATATTGGGTCGTTTCATATTTTTATCCTAATGTAAAACTGAAGTTTTTATAAATGTTTTCTTTGTAACAGAATTAACTTTAATATGCGTGAGATTACTGTGATTCAGGACTTTTCAAGAATAACAGGATGTCTTATGCATTTGTAAACAACATTGTGGCAATTTGGGTTGCTGAACCGGCGATTACAACGCCTATTGCCCACCTTATAAATGTATCTTTACTGATATAGCGCCCTGCATAACCAATTGCTAAGCATAGAAGTATAACGGCAGCTGCTACAGGAATTATTTTCTGAACAAGCTCGTTTCGAAATGTTTCTAGAACAGTCTTTGCCCTATCTAAGGTTTGAGCATATACAGGGTGGGTCATAAAAAATGCAATTACAGCTGTGACAGCTACTATAATTTTACCATTAATTATTGGCTGGAAGATATTTGATTTTTTCATAGTTTTTATCCTAATTATTAAGATTGTAATCCGGTACCAAAAAACCTTTTTGGTATAATAATACCTCATTGATATTTTTAAAATTTTTAAAATTTCAGCTTATTATTCCGAATAAAGAAAGATTTCATATGATACGAATTTATAAATTTACCCTCAGTTTGTTTTGAATAACATGTTAGCAATTTCAGCTGCAGATCCAGCAATGACTACACCAATTGCCCACCTCACAAACGTGTCTTTGCTAATATAGCGCCCTGCATAACCAATTGCCAAACATAGAAGTATAACTGCAGCCGCAATAGGAATAATTACTTTAAGTTGTGTCTGCAGACTTGTTAGAGCATTTTTAGCATTATCAAGAGTTTTCTGGGCATATGCAGGATTATGCATAAAAAACACAGTCATAGCTGCTGCAATTGCGATAATTTTTTCGTTGTTTTTTGATAAATTATTTGATTGTTTCATTTTATTTATCCTAATTAAATTATCATGAATAGTTTTTCTGCTTTATAACTTATTCACAAGGGATACATATAATATCACTAAAATCTATGCACTTCTTTTAAATAAAAGAAAGATTTCATATGATACGAATTTATGAATTTATTCTCAGTTTACTTGAATAACATTGTGGCAATTTGAGTTGCTGAACCAGCGATGACCACACCTATTGCCCACCTTACAAATGTGTCTTTTTCAATATAGCGTCCTGCATAACCAATTGCTAAACATAAAAGTATAACTGCAGCTGCTATAGGAATTATTGTATCCAATTCTGATTTGAATTTGTCTAAAATACCTTTTGCGTTTTGCAAACCTTGTTGTGCTTGGGCGCACGCAGGATAAGCCATAAAGAATACACTTATCGTTGTGATAGTTGTTACAATTTTATTATTAATTTTTGCTCGAACAGTATTTGATTTTTTCATATTTTACTCTAATTTATATTACAGTTGGTAAGTTTTTGTTTTTGGGGGAGGGAAAGGGAAAGAAGGGTAAGAGAAGAAATGATCCTCTTATTAATATGCACAGATACACATAAAACTACAGCATCGTAGATCTCTCGTTGAATAAAAAGGATACCTCATACCCTAAATTCCAAATTTATTTATATTATACTACACCGCTAAATAACATGTTAGCAATTTGAGCTGCTGAGCCAGCGATGACCACACCTATTGCCCACCTTACAAATGTGTCTTTTTCAATATAGCGTCCTGCATAACCAATTGCTAAACATAAAAGTATGACTGCAGCCGCAATAGGAATAATTAACTTCAATTCATTCTGAAACTTTGTTAAAGCATTTTGTGCACCCAACAAAATCTTTGCTTGGGCATATACAGGATGTGACAGAAAAAATACAACGATAGTCGCTGTAGTTGTGATGATTTTATTATGAACTTTTGTTTGAAGCATATTAAGTCGTTTCATATTGTTCCTCCTGATTAAGAATAAAGTTTCCATAAACAACACCTCTTTCATGAAGAAATTTAAAGAGACATTTCGGATCAGCCCAAGTTCTTAGTTTCCCTCTCTGTGTAAGAAGCGTATACTTATTTTTCTTGCCGGTCACTGGATCATCTGCAACAAACGTAAAATACCACTTTTTTTCTGAATGCATCACAATCGTAATCTCACGTGCTGCTTTCTGATTAAATGCTATGTCAACACTGTTTTGTTCTATCATTTTCATTATTTTGGCCCTTAATTAGAATAAATGACGCCCAATCTTACTAATTAGAGCCTTAACATTATTTTATCTACCGTTCATAATTATATCCCACCAAAATTGTAGTTATAATCCTAATTTAAGCGATTAACCACCACTCTTATTATCTTCCAAATGGAGAGAATCTCCTGTTATAAAAGCATCACGAACACCACTTGTCTTATGCGCAAAGGCATCCGGCAAATCTTCCGAAGCGACAGAAAAAAGCTCTACTTTAATTGTTTCTTCTGCTTTTCTGGTATGAATCTTTATAGATTCTTGTGATTCTTCACCTAAAAGTGCAGGAACTTTTAACGCAACATAGGAAGCATTTTTTTGCACATAGGTGTTTGTAGAACTGCTTTTGAAGTTTCCTGTGTCGTAACAGCTTAAAGCAGCTTGCAATGCAGCTTGTTCAGAGTTGTATTTCGATACGGCACGTTCATAGCAGTGCATTAGAACAATTTGCACAGCTTTTAAATTTTTGCAGGGATCAAATAAGTCAGAAAGAGACATACCAAGCCACTCCAGATTTTTGACGTTAATTTGCCCTAAACCCATGTCAAAATTATGACCATTTTTCTTAAGCTGTTCCGCTATTGCAATTGCTTCTTTAAATGTTGAGGGTTGGTATGAGAGTTTTTGATCATTTTGGAGACCTATTGCATAGATATGACCCCGTGATTTTTGCATAACAACGGCTGAAAGCGTTGTAGAATGAATAGCAGGCGCGCACGCAGCTGCGAGCATCATGAAGTTTGGAACAGTCATTAGCAGCACACCCGATAAAAAAAAGATTTATCATAAGGAACATCAATGCTGCAGATGTTCTCTAACTGACTCCACATCCTGTTACTATAGATCTGTGGAATTAAATTGTGCAATCCAAAATATTGTTTCTTGTAACTATAGGTCTTGCTATTTCTGAAAACCTTTTTCATGTACGTCAACATGTACTTAATTGAGCAAACATGTAAGATGAAACTAAATATATAAGGCCAACCGATGCTACGATTATTGGAATTTAAAAAAAACAGATTGCATTCACACCATAGTTTTCTCTGTTGGCTCATTGCGGTTGGTTGCGAAATATAGTCTTCTGCGGTTTTCATTGTTGCAGGGTGTGATTCATCTAAAGCATAAATTCGTTGTATGTAAGAATGCTCTTTATCATTAGAATAAACTGCTCGATTATCACGCGCCGAGGGCTTGTTCTTTATAAAGCACTGCCATAATTTATAAAGTGGCGATTTATACTTACTTTCGACCGCTGATCTATGAGAGTCAGAGAGGTACAATGAAGCTTTCACACTCCGATTCCCAATTTCAGCAATCAAACTAAAAAAGGATAGGGCAGTGACAAAAGAGACACCAATAAGTGATCCTTCGTGGTTCAAAGCACAACTCCGTGAAAGTGATATATTTTTCGTAACTTTAATTTTTGTAACAATGAAGACGGAATTCGTCTATAATTGTGTTTAAAATATGGCAAAACATAATTCTTTTTTGCAAGGGGAGTGATAAAGTGAAAGATCTCAAAAACATGAATCTGGGTGAGCTACAGGAAATGCGCGTCCAAATCGATGCAGAATTGAGAAAACGGCAAGCAAAGGAGAAGCAGAATGCACGGCGAAAAATTCTTGAAATTGCTAGTGCTCATGGAATTAATATCGCTGATCTTGTGAGCAAAGAACGTCATTATAGAAATCCCAATAACCAATGGGAATTATGGAATGGGCGTGGACGTAAACCTAAGTGGATTAAAGAATGGTTGGAGAATGGTTATGCGCTTGAAGAACTAGAAGTAACATAACACATATGCAATATTCGCAAGGTATGAGGATATCGATAAGATAAGCGTGTGTTATATTCGGCAATATGATGTATTAAAATGCCGAACTGATGTGTTAAATGGGAGGTGATCAAATAAAGCATATGAAGCGCGAAGGTATTTCTTTATGTGCAAGAAGTGTGCTGTTGTATATATGCCCTTAAGGGTTTGAAATGCTGCTCAGTAGATCAGCAGCTTGATGCTTTGAGGGATTTTTGAGGTCTTTTCTTGATGAAGCTTTTAGACGAGACATTAGTGTAATTTTCTTAATATTTTTATGGTTGAGATTAGAGAATGTCTTGAAAAATGAAATTTCTTTACTGGTGTTGATTTGAGCGTTTTGGTTTTGATAGAGTATTTGTGATACGTATTGGAATATTTTTTATCAAAATTGATGATGTAGAATCAATATAAAAGCCCGTTAAAAGTCCAAAAGAAGAGACGATTTTCTGTCTATCTTTTTTCTTTGAATCAAAGTGAATGATGCCGGGTAGGTTGCATGCAGAATTCACCAAGTGTTGCGATGGAGCAAATTATGGGCAACTTTATTATCATTATAGGTTCTAGAAAAATCTTAAATTTTGAGAATGGGCAAAAGGGTTATCTTTGTAAAGACGAATTTCGTTCATAGATTGCAAAAAGTGCGATGGTATAATTTTTTGCTTATTTTTTCTTAGAGTGGGAAGCCGTGTAGTAGACGTGGGGCATTAGGGGTGAGGCCGGAGGCTTCCTGAATGAAATATTTTTTCATTTTTGGTGTTTGATTGACAATTCCAAGGCCTATATTGCGGAACATTCGCAAGAAAAGGTTATCATTGGAAAAGAGTTGATTAAGCCAGTCATTGCTCAGGGCCATACGTACAATTTCAAAACGTCTCCAGCTTTGATAGCGCTCTAAAGCTGTGAGGGATCCAATATCAAGCCCTAAGCGCGCTGTTTCAATAATGACTTCGGCGAGTGCGGCGCTATCGCGTAATCCTAAATTGAGTCCTTGTCCTGCAATAGGGTGGATTGTGTGCGCAGCATCGCCAATGAGTACAAAACGCGGTTTAATACATTGACGTGTTAAAGAAAGGTTCAAGGGAAAAGCTTGGCGTTCTCCATTCCAAGAGAGTTTCCCCAATCGGTGACCAATGCGTTTTTCGATTTCTGTTTCAAAAATAAGAGCATCAGCTTTAAGATAATACTGCGCAGTTTTATGGTGTTCGTTCCATACAATAGCTGATCGATTTCCTTTGAGGGGGAGAAGAGCAAAAGGGCCAGCAGGTAAGAAATGTTGGATTGCTTGGCCATGATGGGGTTTTTCGTGTTCAATCGTGCAGATGATTGCTGTTTGTTTGTAAGGAGAGGAAAAGTTTTTAAGGCCTGCTTTTTCGCGTAATTTCGAATGTGATCCGTCGGCTGCAATCAACAATTTTGTTTGCCAGATTTCTCCATTGTTTAAAGTAACGGTTGTGTATTGGTCTTCTTGGTGAAAATCAACAACACGCATGTTTGCAATGAAAGGAATATCCAGATCTTTTGCCCGCTTTTTTAGAGCACTGATGAGCTCTCTATGTTCCACCATAGCGGCAAAGGGTTCATTGGGGGTAATATCTCCTTTAAAGGTTAAAAGAGTTGGTTTGACCGGATCATTTGTGTATGCGTCTGTGATAATCATTGAATGAATAGGTTGGGCACAGGGTTTTATCTGTTCCCAACATTGTAATTGTTTCAACATACGAATAGAAGCAGCAGAAAGAGCGAGGGCTCGTATATTGGAAGAAGGAAGTTCTTCTTGAGGAGCAGCATCAACAATATTAATTTTCAGATCAGATGCAGCTTGTTTGAGTGCTACTGCCAATGTCAGACCAACAATCCCACCACCTGCAATGAGGAGATCGCATTGTTTGATATTTTTATTGGGTTTTATACCTTTATTGAAGTCGGAACACACAATGCTTCTTTCCATTGTTCGCAGTTTGTTGGCTTTTAAACGAAAAGGCTATTTTCCTTGAATATCACTTTTTACACAAAATTATAAGAGAATTGTTATAATTGTGATGGTTAAAACTGTATTAATATTTTGCGGTCATAATTTTATAACTTTTAAACATGAAGGTTTTGTATTTGGAATTGATGGATGCACCAAACTTCTTCTCCTTATAATCCATTAAAAGCGCGAAATTCTCAAGGTTCGCGACTCATTGAAATGTTTTTGCGTCAGATTGGTGTTTTCATTGGGCTTGGGCTTTTTCTTTTCATTGTTTTTGGTGTTTTCTCTTTGGCAACTTGGAATGTTGCAGATCCCTCGTTAACGCATGCCAGTAAAAGTGAGATTACAAATTTTATGGGGTGGCCAGGTGCAATTTTCTCAGATTTTTTTATGCAATTTTTTGGTTTAGCAAGTCTTGGTGTTTTGTTGCCGCCATTATTTTGGTCGTTTCTTTTGTTGGCACAAAAAGATATCCAAAATTTGATTTTTCGCTTTTTTTTGTGGCTGATCTCAACGATTTGTTTTTTGGTTTCTTTTGCTCTTATGACACCTTTTGCCCTTTTTACGCACTGGCCATTGCCGATGGGTTTAGGAGGCGTTTTAGGTGATAAAGTTTTAAGTGTCGCTTCTTTAATTTTCCCTGTTCCGCTTTCTTCTTTTCAAAATGTGCTGTTGGGTATTGTTCTTGTCGTTTTGGGGTTTCTGATAGCTGCTTTTGCTGGCAATGTGGTGTGGCGGCGCCAAACAAATAAAAGAAAAGTGAAAAATGCTCGGAAGGACGAAATCGTGGATCCTGTCTTCGATATGTCAGAAGATACAGAATATGCTACAGATGAAGTACAGCACGGCTTTTTTGCTACATCTTTTGGAGCTGTTTTACATCTTTTTTATTTTTTACACGCACGTCTTTTTCGTCTTTTCTCTTTCAAAAAGCAATCTAAAAAACAAGAAAAGTTATTTGATCGGATTGAGCCAATTTTCTTTGACGAAAAAACAAAATGTGAGAGTTCTCAAGATCAAGATAAGGTGCCGGCTTCCTCCGTTAAAAGTCGTGTTTTTAAGCCTTTAAAAGCCTCTTCAAACGATGGTTTTCTTCTTCCACTTTTGGATTATCTTTCGGTTTCTCCACCAACCGCGAGAGATGCAAAACTTTCTCCTGCTGTCTTAAGAGTGAATTCTCAGGAACTTGAAGGTATTTTGTTAGATTTTGGAGTCAAAGGGCAAATTATTGATGCACGTCCTGGTCCGGTAGTGACTTTGTACGAATTTGAACCGGCAGCCGGCATTAAGTCTTCCCGGATCATTGGGCTGGCAGATGATATTGCACGCTCGATGCGTGCGATTTCAGCGCGTGTTGCTGTAGTTCCAGGACGCAATGTGATTGGAATAGAATTGCCTAATGCGACGCGTGAGATGGTTTATTTACGGGAAATTTTGCAAGCACAAGAATTCTTAGAAAGCAAAGCAAAATTGGGTCTTGCTTTAGGCAAGACAATAGGTGGTGAAACAGTTATCGCTGATTTAGCAAAAATGCCGCACCTTTTGGTGGCAGGTACAACAGGGTCGGGAAAATCTGTTGCCATTAATACAATGATTTTATCGCTTCTGTATCGAATGACACCTGAACAATGCCGCCTCATTATGGTGGATCCCAAAATGCTTGAACTTTCAGTTTATGATGGCATTCCACATTTGTTAACACCTGTGGTAACAGATCCTAAAAAAGCGGTCGTTGCGCTTAAATGGGCTGTTCGTGAAATGGAAGAGCGTTACAGCAAAATGTCAAAACTTGGTGTGCGCAATATTGATGGGTTTAATGCGCGTCTTAAGGAGGCAAAAAGTCAGGGAGAGACAATGACGCGGACAATTCAGGTTGGATTTGATCGCGAAACCGGCGAACCTCTTTTTGAGACGGAAACTCTCGATTTCAGTCCTATGTCTTATATTGTTGTCATTATTGATGAAATGGCCGATTTGATGATGGTCGCCGGTAAAGACATTGAAGGAGCAGTTCAACGTTTAGCACAAATGGCGCGTGCTGCCGGTATTCACGTGATTATGGCTACTCAGCGTCCTTCTGTGGATGTGATCACCGGGACGATTAAAGCCAATTTCCCCACACGTATTTCTTTTTCTGTGAGTTCAAAAATTGATAGCCGGACAATTCTTGGCGAACAGGGAGCCGAGCAATTGTTGGGACAAGGAGATATGCTGTTCATGATGGGAGGAGGGCGTATCCAGCGTGTTCATGGGCCCTTTGTGGCTGATGATGAAGTGGAGCAAGTTGTGGCGCATCTTAAAGCGCAAGCAAGGCCTGATTATTTGGAAACCATTACTCAAGAGATTGAAGAGAATACTGAGGATGTTTCCTTTACCTCACCTTCAGAAGATGATCCCTATAGTCAAGCTGTTGCGGTTGTTCTTCGTGATCGTAAGGCTTCGACCTCTTACATTCAACGTCGTTTAGGCATTGGTTATAATCGTGCTGCTTCACTGATTGAGCGTATGGAAGAAGAGGGTATCATTAGTCCAGCAAACCATGCGGGCAAACGGGAAATTTTGGTACCTGCTGAAGAAGAGCGCTTTTGAAATAAAAATCTCTTGATAGTTTTTTCAAACAATATCTTTCTCTTTTAAAGGAGGGTATTTATTCAGTATTTGCCGCTTCATTGTAGGTAAAATTGTACTGTTTGGGAGCATTTTTATGAGAACGTTTTTTTTACCACAAAGAAGAATCTTTAGGGAAATAATCTTTGGATTTTTGGGAATTATTGTCTTTTGTTGTTTAACTTTTTCTGCTTTTTCACAATCATCCAATAAAGTGGTACGGGCGCAGAATATTGCTAATCGCTTTGCGGCAATTAAAACAATGACCGGTGATTTTATTCAGTTTAGTCCAAAGGGAAAAATGTCCCAAGGAACATTTTATTTAGAGCGTCCAGGGAAAATTCGTTTTATTTACAAGAAAATACCTTTACAGATCATTGCAGATGGCCAATTTGTAGGCATTAACAACCGTGCTCTGAATACTTGGAATTTTTCACAGCTTTTTCAAACGCCGATGAAATTTCTGTTAGATGATAAAATTGACGTATCATCAGGGCGTTTATTAGCATTTCGTGAAGATCCTGGAGCGGTGACAATTGTTCTACGGGATAAAAGCATTGGGGCAGGGAAAATAAGGATGGTTTTTGATTCTAAAAGCGCTGCTTTACGGCAATGGACAATTGTTGATCAACAGAATTTGGAAACAACTGTTCAAATTATGAATGTGCGGACAGGGGTTCGTTTTGCTGATGGGATGTTCACTCTTCCCACTAAGAAGTAGTGCGATGTTGCTGAGTGGAGATTGAAAAGAATGTTCTTTCGTATTGCTACTTGGAATATTAACTCTATTCGTTTGCGTCTTGCGCAGGTTTTTCAATATTTAGAACTCTTTGCTGCAGATGTTTTGTGTCTACAGGAAACAAAATGCTCAGATGCTCTCTTTCCATATGAAGCTTTTAAAGCAGCAGGATATAAGCATATCGCATTGAGTGGACAAAAATCTTACAATGGTGTGGCAATTGTTTCACGTTTGCCTTTTAAGAGTGTTGAAAAGCGTTTTTTTTGTCAAAAGGAAGACTGTCGTTACATTTCGGTTATTGTTGAAGCCCATGGCAGGAATATGCGGATTCATAATTTTTATGTTCCCGCTGGGGGTGATGTTCCTGATCCTAATGTGAATGAAAAATTTCGTCATAAACTTGATTTTCTAGAAGAAATGTCTTCTATTCGCGCTGATCAAGGGGATGGTCTCTCTTCTCTTTTGGTGGGTGATTTGAATATTGCTCCTTTGGCAGAAGATGTTTGGTCTCATCAACAATTGTTGAAGGTTGTAAGCCATACGCCAATTGAAACTGAGCGTTTACAAACTTTATGCTGTCAGGGTGGGTGGGTTGATCTGATGCGCAAGCATTTTCCTGTTCCTACTAAGCTTTACACATGGTGGAGTTATCGTGCACGCGATTGGATGCTTTCTGATCGTGGCCGGCGGCTTGATCATATTTGGTCTTCCCCAGATTTAGCACCTTTTGTTGTTGATCTTTCGATTTTTCGTAGTTCGCGGGGGTGGGAACAGCCTTCAGATCATGTTCCGGTGCAAACTATATTTGATTTTTCAAAGTAATTTTGAAATAAGAACATAGTAAATAAAATATTAATCAGTTGATTCTGACAACATGTGGGAGAATGGATGCAGATCAAAAATCTAGAGTGGGTTATTTCTAACAGATTGCTTTATAGTGTTTTGTTGTGTTTTTTTATGTTATCGGGATGTATGGTTGGTCCTAATTATCTTAAGACATCTTTTCAGGTTCCAGCAATTTGGGGGCAGCAGTCTGCACAGACGCCTGGGCATCCTGTTGCGCTTGCCGGATGGTGGCGGCGTTTGAATGATCCTGTTTTGAATGTGTTAATAGATTATGCGATTTCTGGAAACAATAGTGTTGCTGTTGCTAAAGCACGGGTTCGCGAGGCGCGTGCGAGTTTAGGGCAAGTTGTGGGATCTCTTTTGCCCAGTGTAGCAAATTCAATTTCAGGAACCCGTAGTGATTCTGGACAGTCTGATGCGTTTTTAAGCCAATATCGTAGTAGTTTTGATGCGAGTTGGGAGCTTGATTTTTTTGGTGGGCATAAAAGAGGGGTCGAAGCAGCGCGTTATGGTCTTGAAGCGGCCGTGGAAGATATGCGCGCTACCATGGTGACTTTGTTAGGAGATGTCGCAACAAATTATGTTCAAATGCGTGGTTGGCAACAAAAACTGTTAATTGTGCGGCAAATTGCTGTATCACAGCGTAAAACATATGAATTGATGCGTGCCAAATTAAAAGCGGGTGATGTTTCAGAGCTTGATGTTTCAAATGCGCAAGCGCAGATGGCAAATACAGAAGCAGATATCTCACAGATGGAAGCTAATTTGGAAATGAGCATTCATCGTCTTTCTGTTTTAACTGGGCGTGTTCCTACAGCATTGAAGGATCTTTTGCAAAAGAGCGCTAGGCAGGCGAAGATTCCACAACCATGCTGGCCAATACCAGCAGGAATTCCAGCTGATATTTTGTTAACACGTCCGGATTTACGACGTGCAGAGCGCCAGTATGCGCAGGCTACGGCGCGAATTGGTCAGCGTGAGGCAGATCGCTATCCATCACTTACTTTAACTGGTAATATTTCAACAGTGGCTGCGACAATTGGACAATTGTGGAAAGATTCAACAATTGGCTGGTCTTTTGGACCTGGTCTTCGCTTTCCCTTTTTTAATGGGGGGCAAGTTGTGGCTTCTGTTGCAGTAGCGCGTGCGCAGCGCGATCAAGCTTTTATTGCTTATCGTGCTGCTGTGTTGGAGGCTTTAGAGGATGTAGAAAATGCGCTTGTGAGGTTGACTAAAGAACGCCAGCGTCTAGAAAAACTTGTCGTTGCAAATACAGCCTCTTTGCATTCCTTAAAACTTTCACGGCGCCTTTTTGAAAATGGAAATACCAGTTTCCTTGAATTATTAAATGCTGACCGCTCTTATTATTCGTCGCAAATGGCACTTAAAGATAGCCGTATTTCTTTGGCTACACAGTATATTGCGCTTATGAAAGCGTTAGGTGGTGGCTGGGATGGCGTAGTTGATGTGTCACATCCAGAAATAGTTGATGGTGTACCCCGTTCGCGTACAAAGGTAAGTCAATGAAAAAAGGTTTTATAAAAAATTTCATTACAACACACAAAAAACTTTCCTTATTTTTAACTGCTATATTCATTATTGTCTTTTTATGGTTGCGTTCTGTTTTTTTTGGGACTTCAGCTCCTACTTATATGACAGCGGTGGTAAAGCGTGGTGATATCGAAGAAAGTGTTTTGGCTTCTGGCCTTGTGCGCCCCTATCGGTTGGTTGCTGTTGGTGCGCGTGCGACAGGACGTGTGATATCAATGCATGTTTCTCCAGGTAGTATTGTGAAAGAAGGGGATCTCTTGGCAGAAATTGATCCTACAGATCAGGAAAATGATCTAAAAAGAAAAAAAGCAGCATTGTCGCACTATTATGCGAGTTTGCTAGAACAAGAAGCCTATCTTTCTCTTGCACAGAAAAATTTAGAACGTCAGAAAAAAATGATAGAAGCACGTGCAATTTCACGTGCTAACCTTGATGATGCTACGACACAAGTGAAAATACGTGAGGCGCAAATTGATCAGCTTCGTCAGCAAATTGTACAAGCACAAATTGATGTAGACAGTGCAGAGGTCAATTTAGGTTATACACGCATAACTGCGCCCTCAGCGGGAACGGTTTTGGCAACAGTTGTAGAAGAAGGGCAGAATGTCAATGCTGTGCAGTCGGCGCCAACAATTGTTATTTTAGGTGATTTGTCAAAGATGACCGTTAAAGCGCAAATCTCAGAAGCTGATGTTCTTAAAGTTCGTGCGGGACAACCTCTTTATTTTACGGTTTTAGGCAATTCACAGCGTCGTTATGAAGGAATTTTAGAAAAGGTAGAGCCAGCTCCTGAATCAATCCGTGCTGATGTGAGTATTAATCCAGGGGTGATGGGAGGTTCGAGTTCTTTGATATCTTCTGCAATCTATTATAATGGAATTGTCCATGTTGATAATAAAGACAATTTTTTGCGGACTTATATGACTGCGCAAGTTCATATTATTTTAGGGCGTGCTCAAAATGTCTTGTTGGTTCCAAGTGATGCTTTGCGGGATGAAACAAAAGAGGGTAGAGCGTGGGTTTCTGTTTTGGAGGGACGAAACAAGGTGGTTGCAAAACAGGTGACCATTGGGCTTAATAATAAGGTTGTAGCAGAGGTTGTTTCGGGACTTAATGAAGGTGATGTGGTTATCACAGCTTCGCGTGATGGGGTGGTGCCAGAGTCTTCTGATATGCATAACGAAGAAGAGATTTAAGCCATGAAAACAGAGAAAGCAGATGCTGTCCTTGTTTTGGAAAATATTGTGCGCACGTTTCCCGCGGGTGAAACATTTGTCACTGTTTTGAAAAATATTAATCTCACCATTAAGTATGGTGAAATGGTAGCCATTGTTGGAGCTTCTGGTTCAGGAAAATCCACGTTGATGAATATTTTAGGTTGCCTTGATCGAGCAAACTCTGGTCGTTATTGGATATCAGGGAGAGAAACAGCTTCTCTTTCTGCTGATGAATTATCGGCTTTGCGGCGTAATCATTTTGGATTTATTTTTCAGCGCTATCATTTGTTGAATGAATTAACAGCCCTTGGAAATGTTGAAATTCCAGCTATTTATGCAGGGTGCGCTCCGGGAATGAGAAAAAAACGTGCACAAGATCTTTTAATACGCTTAGGCATGGGAGACCGAATAAATCATCGTCCAAACCAGCTTTCAGGTGGGCAGCAACAACGTGTATCTATTGCTCGTGCTCTCATGAATAATGCAGAGGTCATTCTTGCTGATGAGCCAACTGGTGCATTAGATAAACAGAGTGGACAAGAAGTGTTGCGTATTTTAGATGAGCTTCATAAAGAAGGGCGTACCATTATTATTGTAACCCATGATATGCAAGTGGCTAAAAGGGCAGAGCGTATTATCGAAATCAGTGATGGAGAAATTGTTGCTGATAATGTTTCAAAGGTTGCAAAAAAAAGGGTTAAAAGTCAATCTCTTGATCAAGAACAGAATCTGGAAAACAAAAAATTGCTTGGTTTTTTTCGTTCTTTTACTGAACGTTTTCGTGAAGCATTTGTCATGGCGTTGTTAGCAATGAACGCACACCGGATGCGAACTTTTTTAACAATGCTTGGAGTGATTATCGGTATTGGTGCAATTATTGCCATGGTCGCTTTGGGAAATGGTACGCGGGAAAAAATACTAGAAAATTTTAAGAGTTTGGGTTCCAATACATTAACAATTTTTCCAGGGAAAAGCTTTTCTGATCCACAATCAGAAAAAATAACAAGTCTTGTTGAAGCTGACGTAGAAGCCCTCTCTGGTTTGCCCTATGTTTCTGGTGTAACACCTCAGATTTCTGCAAATTCAACAGTACGTTTTGGCGCAGTTGAAGCTAATGCTGTGATTATGGGAGTGGGAGAACAATTTTTTCAAACACAGGGGCTTAAAGCTTTCAAAGGACAGTTGTTTGATCAAAAAAGTGTGCATGATCGGGCGGTTGATCTCATCATCGAAAAAGAAGCGATTTCTGTTCTTTTTCCCCACAGCCATGAGAGCCCACTGGGAAAAGTGGTGCATGTGGGTAAGGTTCCAGCACGTATTGTGGGCGTTGTTGATCCGCAAAATAATGGAGGTGGGTCAAATACACTGCAGATTTATTTGCCCTATACAACTGTGCAAACACGTTTTCTTGGAACAACAGAGGTTCGTGCAATTATGGTTAAGCTTGCCGATGATATTGATGCACATTTGGCAGAGACCATGGTAGAACGTTTTCTTACTATGCGGCATGGTGAAAAAGATTTTTTCATTAGAAATTCAGAATTTTTCCGTGAGCGTATTATGGAAAGTACACATATCTTAACGCTTTTAGTATCTTCAATTGCAGCTATTTCACTGATTGTGGGCGGTATTGGTGTGATGAATATTATGCTGGTTACTGTTTCTGAGCGGATCAATGAAATCGGAGTGCGTATGGCAGTTGGTGCGCGCCAGAGTGATATTTTGCAGCAATTTTTAATTGAAGCGATTTTAGTTTGTGTCATAGGTGGGGGGTTGGGGATTCTTTTTGGGCTTTCTATTGGTGGTTTGTTTATGCTCTTTAAAGCACCTATCCACCTGATTTATACTCTTGATTCGGTCATCATATCCCTTGTCTTTTCGACCCTCATAGGAGTGTGTTTTGGTTTTTCACCAGCACGGCAAGCTTCACGGCTTGATCCTGTTGTTGCCCTCTCACGCGATTAGGATTTAATCATTGCAGTGGGCATGTTTGTTGTTATGTTTTCTACTTTGATCAAGCCTTTATAAAGCGAAATATGGATGGAAAAAGTTTAGTTTTATTTGCTCCTCTATTCTAGAAAACGTTTTATCGTTAAGTGGAGCATGCTTTATATTTTCACATTAAAGGATGAAGTTTTACGGCACAACGGTGACGCATCATGAATAAATTTCCCTTATATTTTTATAGCTGTACAAAATACAGTGTGTGATAACCTAGGATTTGAGCCTAAAAATAGAGGGGAGGAGTGGTGAGTATATCTGTTAATCAACAAACATGCTTAAATGAAAAACAGCTTATATCCAAAAAACGAATTGGTATACGAGGTGTGTTGATTTCTATAGTTTTTTCTTTCCCTTTTGTTTATTCGTAGATTGGTTCTTTTCTCACAAATTGTATGGTAAAAGGAGTGGCGTTAGTCTTCGTAACGTTTGGTTCGGGATTCTTTATAGCTTTATGCGATGGGGATACGGGCTCGTACAAAGCTTAAGCTTTGTATGCATGGCTAGACGAACATACTTATGATTATGAGATTATATTCCCGGTGATTATGAAATTATATTGCTGGGAATATCAATTCCTGCATTCATTATTTATGTGTATTGGTATAGCGGGTAATTGGTTTTAAGATATATTTTTATTGTGTCTAGTACCTCCCTGAGTACGCGCTTAAACTATTTTCAATAGATGGATATCAAAAAAGAAGCTTATCAAAATGGTGAAACAAGTCTCCATATTTTAGTGGGTTATTATGTGATATTTGTCAACGATGGGGGAAGAGTAGCTTCTACTATTTTACTGATAAGTAAAATGTTACCACTTTATTCAGTAAAGCGATTCATCTAAAGTCTTTTGGGTAGAATAATAGGCATTGACCAATTTGTCTAGACTCGATAGTTAGAGGTGTTTTTAATGAGTGGGAAAGCATGAGGCTGCAATCGCTTTTACAGACATATCGTGATGAAGCGCGTACTGAACGAGATAAAGGGTCGTATTTTGAGCGTTTTGCTCTTGCTTATCTAACACATGATCCTCTTCAGTTTGGGTGTTATGAAAAGGTTCAAACCTTTAAAGATTGGGCTCTTGAAAATGGCTGGGATGTTCGTGATACCGGTATCGATCTTGTGGCAAAGATTCGTAATGAAGAGGGTTTTGCGGCAATCCAATGTAAATTTTATGATGCAGCATATCGAATTAGAAAAGCAGATATTGATAGTTTTATTTCGGCATCAGGGAAAGCTCCATTCAAGCGGCGTGTTATTATAGATAGTACTGAAGGTGCTTGGAGTGACAACGCTGAAACAATGATACAGGGGCAGGATATTCCTGTTATACGGATTAATCTCTCCGATATACAAAAAAGTCCGATTCGTTGGGAAACTTTTGCAGCCACCGGCAAAGTTGTGCTGGAAGATAAAAAGAAAATACGTTCCCATCAATTGGAAGCATTACATTTTGTGCGTGCTGGACTTACTGAAGCAGATCGTGGCAAGCTTATTATGGCTTGTGGTACTGGTAAGACATTTACCAGTCTTAAAATTGCTGAGGATTTGGCCGGTAAAGGCAAGTTTGTTTTGTTTCTTGTTCCTTCCCTGGCGTTGATGTCACAGACGGTCCGTGAATGGACGACGGATGCAGAAATTGGATTGAGATCCTTTGCTGTCTGTTCAGATACGCAAGTGGGAAAGCGTCGTAAAAATAGTGATGATATTGCTGAAATTGATGTGTTTGATCTTGCTTTTCCGGCGACAACCAATGCCGCTAAACTTGCAGAATGTGTGAGCGATGGTGTTGTAGATAAGATGACCGTTGTGTTTGCAACCTATCAATCCATTCAGGTGATTGCAGATGCTCAGAAAAAGTATGGTTTGCCAACATTTGATCTTATCATTTGTGATGAAGCGCATCGTACAACAGGAGCAACGCTGGTTGGAGAGGATGAATCCAATTTTGTTAAGGTGCATTCTAATGATGTTATTCGTGCTAAGAAGCGCCTTTATATGACAGCGACACCACGTATTTTTGGTGATAACGTAAAAAGTCGTGCACATGAAGTTAATGCCGTTCTTGCTTCGATGGATGATGAAAAGCTTTTTGGTAAAACACTGTTTTATCGGGGGTTTTCCTGGGCAGTAAAAAATGATCTTTTAACGGATTATAAGGTTATTGTCTTAGCCGTGGACGAAAAATTGGTCAGTTCAGCTGTTCAGAAGCGTCTTAGTGATGGCCAGTCTGAGCTTATTCTTGATGATGCAACGAAGATTATAGGGTGTTATAAGGCACTGACAAAACAAGATATGAAGGCTGATGTTGGTACTGATCCATATCCCATGCATCGTGCTTTGGCGTTTTGTAAGACTATTGAAAATTCTAAACTAGTACGTAATGAATTTTCGGCGGTTGTTAAAGAATATCTTGATTATATCAACAAAGAAAATACCGAAAATGAACCATTTCTGAAGTGTGAGATTAAACATGTTGATGGCACTTTCAGGGCGAAGGATCGCGGTGCATTACTTGATTGGCTGAAAGCTGATAGCGGTGAGGATGTTTGTCGTATTTTGACCAATGCGCGGTGTTTGTCTGAGGGAGTGGATGTTCCAGCTCTTGATGCGATCATGTTTTTAAATGCACGCAAGAGCCAGATTGATGTTGTTCAGTCTGTTGGGCGGGTGATGCGTCGTTCCGAGGGCAAAAAGATGGGGTATGTCATTCTGCCGATTGGTATTCCCTCTGGGATTCCAGTGGAACAGGCTTTGAACAACAATGATAAATATCGGGTTGTTTGGCAAATTTTGAATGCTTTGCGTGCGCATGATGATCGTTTTGATGCTACGGTTAATAAAGCATCACTAGGGCAAGATATCAGCAATGTGATTGAGATTATTGGTGTCACACAGAGCACTGAGTTACAGGCTGTTACGGCTGTTGTAGAGAATCTTCCACTACGCGCACAACCTGCACGAGCGGAAATTGGAACACCGGAATATGATTTCACTCTTACAGATGAAGTACAAGGGGAGCTTTCTTTCTCTGTGGATGAACTTTCTTGTGCGATTCTGGCAAAGATCGTCAAGAAATGTGGGACGCGTGATTATTGGGAAGATTGGGCAAGCAACATTGCTGAGATTGCTAAGAATCATATCACGCGTTTAACAGGTATTCTCGTAGAGCCAGATACGGAGGCGCGTCACGCCTTTGACAGGTTTGTGGCAGAATTGCGTGATGATTTAAACGACGCGATTACAGAGGCTGATGCAATTGAAATGTTGGCGCAGCATATTATCACGCGTCCTGTCTTTCAGGTGTTGTTTGAAGGGTATCAGTTTACACGTGAGAATCCTGTATCGCGTGCTATGCAGCGTATGCTTGATGTGCTTGATGAGGCGAATCTTGATAAGGAATCCAAAGATTTGGAGAGCTTCTATGCAAGTGTAAAATTACGAGCTAGTGGAATTACGGATCCAAAAGCAAAGCAGAGGTTGATTGTAGAGCTTTACGATAAGTTTTTTCGTTACGCTTTTCCACGTACTGTAGAAAAACTTGGCATTGTTTATACCCCCGTTGAGATTGTGGATTTTATTTTGTACTCCGTCAATGATGTCTTAGAGCAAGAGTTTGGGCAAACTCTTGGCTCATCTGGTATTCACATCATGGATCCATTTACAGGAACGGGGACTTTTATTACGCGGCTTTTACAATCGGGGTTGATTACACCAGAAGAAATGAAACACAAATTTTGTCATGAAATTCATGCCAATGAAATCGTGCTTTTAGCCTATTATATTGCAGCCATTAATATTGAGACGACCTATCATGGTCTGATGGGGGGAGATTATGTTCCGTTTGAGGGAATTTGTCTGACCGATACATTCCAGCTTTATGAGCAAGAAAAAGACCTGATCAGTGATTTGCTGGTGGATAACAGCACACGTCGATCACGTCAGAAAGAACTGGATATTCGTGTTATTGTTGGCAATCCTCCTTATTCTTCTGGGCAAAAAAGTGAAAACGACAATGCAAAAAATATTGATTATCCTAAATTGGATCGTCGCATTCGTGAAACTTATGCTGCTCAATCCAAAGCAACCTATGTACAAACGCTTTATGACAGTTATATTCGTGCTATTCGCTGGGCAAGTGATCGCATAAAAGATTGTGGTGTTATTGGTTTTGTGACAAATGCAGGTTTTATCAGTAGTTACTCTACGGATGGTTTACGAAAATGTTTAGTTGAAGAGTTTAGTAGCCTTTATATTTTCCATTTGCGGGGGAATGCTCGAACTTCTGGAGAACAGCGAAAAAAAGAAGGTGATGGAATTTTTGGTTCTGGGTCTCGCGCACCTATTGCTATCTCTATTCTCGTAAAAAATCCAGAATCTCAACAGCGGGGGAAAATATATTTCCACGATATTGGAGATTATCTCACGACAAAAGAGAAACTATCTGAAATTCAGAGGTTGGGCAGTATTGACGGTATCAAGCATGAACATGGCTGGCAGATGATTACACCAGATGAGCATGGTGATTGGCTGGATCAGCGCAACAATGATTTTGAAAAATTTCTAGCCTTAGGCGATAAGAAAGGCAGTGATAAAAAGCTCTTTGAAAATTTTTCTTGTGGTATTGTAACCAGTCGGGATGCGTGGGCATATAATTCAAGCCGTGAGGCTTTAGCGAAGAATATGAGCAATATGATTGCCTTCTATAATAGTGAAGTGGAACGTTTTAATAATGCTTATACTTATACACATGCTGATCGTAAAATACGTGCAAATGCTGTGAATGATTTTGTAAATTCAGATACCAGAAAGATTAGCTGGAGTCGTGCACTTAAACAAGAATTGGTCAGAGAAAAGATTTTTAAATTTAAAGATACCTATCTTGCTCAGAGTCTTTATCGTCCTTTTACACGACAGTGGCTCTATTATAACCGCACCTTTAATGAAATGGTTTATCAAATGCCGCGTATCTTTCCTCTAGAAACAGCGGTTCAAAACAGGGTAATACAAGTCACAGGAACTGGGGTAAGAAGTGGTTTTTCTGTTCTGATGAGTAGGGTTTTGCCTAGCTATGATGCAATGGAAAAAGGTCAATGTTTTCCAAGATATGTTTATGAAAATTTTGAATCCTTAGCAGATAAAGAAGAAAGCCAAGTTCATTTGTTTGCAAATTTTACAGAGGAAAGCAAAGAAACTGGTTTGCAGCGGCGTGATGCACTCACGGATGAAGGGTTGGCTTATTTTAGGGCGGTTTATCCTAGTGAAATGATAACAAAGGATGATTTGTTTTATTATGTTTATGGGATTTTGCATTCTGAGGATTATTGTGCGCGTTATGCGCATAATCTATCTAAACAATTGCCACGAATTCCAACAGTTAAAAAAGTAGAGGATTTTTGGGCTTTTGTGACAGCGGGTCGAAAGCTTGGTGATTTGCATATGAATTATGAAGAGGTAGAACCATATCCTGTTACCTATAAACAGGGTGATCCAAGAACCTGGATGATTGCTGATGAGGTGCGTTTCTACCGTGTTGAAGCAATGAAATTTGCTGGTAAACGCGGTGCTCTTGACAAAACTACAGTGATTTATAATGCGCATATCACGATGCAGAATATTCCTCTTGAAGCTTATGATTATGTTGTCAATGGCAGGCCTGCTCTCGAATGGGTTATGGAACGGCAGGTTGTCAAAACTGATAAAGCGAGTGGTCTGATCAATGATGCCAACCGCTACGCTGTTGAAACGGTTGGTAATCCTGCTTATCCTTTAGAATTGTTTCAACGGGTTATTACTGTGAGTTTGGAAACTATGAAAATTGTTCGCAGTCTGCCAAAATTGCAAATAAGAGAACCTGAAAATGTTAAGTTATCCGTTGTGTCGTAAATATAGCGTCTTTTGGGGTGTGATGATAAAACAGCATGTTTTAGAGTGGTATATAAGGCTTGTGTAAAACTTGCTAGATGAGGTGTTTGGAAAGTGCGTGGTGAGTATTTAGGGCAGGTACTGCTTGTTGTGCTGAAGCCGGATTATTTACAAATCGGAGGAGGTTGAGAATCTTTATCTTTTAGGGTGGAGAGGAAGTCAATTTCTCTTATTAATCAAAATTCTTCCTTTGCATATCATAAGCGGGATTGCATATGAATACTAAAGAAAGGCATAAAAATGCCTTTTATGAATGTTTTCGCGTTTCTGTTGTAACATTGGGGTTGGCAAAGAACCATTGTGCGGTTTTCGACAAATTTTCAGGAAATCGGTGCATAAAGATCAGAATAGGGTTCTGATGTATGCCCCGATCATTTTAATATATTCGAATACAAGAATGCGTATTTGATTGATCTGTTGTATTGTGTTTTCAATGTCGTTCTTTTTAACGGGATAGGCAATGAAATTTACTTTAGGCATTAAGTATTTAATCTCACGCAGAGAGCGCCACATGTGGTAATCATGGGTGACGATATAAACCGTTTGATAGTGGTGTTTTTTAATCCAAGCAGCGCTTTCTTCAGCATTTCCTTTTGTGTTCGTTGCTTTATGATCGATGTCAACACAACAGGTAAAGAGCTGTGGCGTAATATGCGTGCTATGTCTTAGTCTTTTGAGATTGGTTGTTGTGTTCACTCCACTAATTAACAGCCGCGAACCAAGCCCTTGCTGTAAAAGATCTAGTCCTGTTTCTATTCGGTTTTCTCCTCCTGTAAGAACGATGATTGCATCTGCTTTCGACAATAAATTTGGTGGTTGAAGCTGTTCGGTTTTTTCAGAAAAAATGACAAAACCAGCCCAAAAGAAAAGAACAATCATTAAAAGAGAAAGTGCTGTTGGGGGCAAATAGCGCAATAAGCAGCGGGGATGCCATAGATTGGTGGGTTTGGCGAGAGCACATTCTAGATTGTTTTGTGTCAATGATTTGAAATTATATGAATTTTTGGTCATAAAATTAAAATAAGCCGTTTTCGCATTGATCAATTTTTTTAAGCTGTACCAAAATAGTCATTCGGTTTGTAAACATGGTAAGAAAAGAAACAAACAGAATAAGGCTAATGATTTTTCCATAGGGAATGGAACTTATGGAAAAATGTCCAAATAAAGCGGTTATTTGGTTGGCCTCCACTGTTCCTAGATTATAGCTTGTCCAGATAGAGAAAGCAGCAAACAGGAATGCGCTTGTGGCACCACCATATACCGCACCGCGTAACGCAGTTTTAAAAAAATGCCAGTCGAATTGTTGCGCAATGAAAAGGGTTTCAGTGCCGAGGAAGTATAATACATTGATAATATGTGCATTCTCTGCCAGTGCATTGCGTGTGGCAAAAATAATCGTGAGTATTAGGGAACTTAGAACCAGTATTAAAATTGAAAAACCAATGAAAACAGTTGTCTGTGCCATTTTTGCAAAACGCTTTACCCAAACACGATGGTCATCAAACTGGCCTCCTGGAATTTGTGTTTTGATTGCGTGATTGATTGCGCGAAAGTTGATCTCTTCATTCTCTTTCAATGTTACAATAATAAGGCGGGGAATGGGCAATTCATTTAAGCTTAAACCTGCTCCAAGCCATGGCTCGAGCAATTTTTCAGTGGATTTTTTGTCAACAATTTTGGCATCTTGTACACCATGAAATGTTTTAACCAAATTAACCGCATCATGAAGGGTCTTTTCGATATCGACATTTTCAATCGGGCGTATTTGAATTGTTGCTTCATAGCTAATTTGATTGCTCCAACTTTTAGCTGAACGCTGCATGAAATCAACACCGATCAATGTGAGACTTGAGAGAAATGTCATAATAGCAATCACTGCAACGAGTGCTTGTCCAGAAATGTTGCCGCTGGGAATGATAGCAGTCGTGTTTTTTTTATCGCTTATGAAAATTGGGAAAGATTTATTCATGAATTGTCATCCGTCCATTATGGAGTAGCATACGCCGTGCTTCCACTTGTTCCATCAATGCGATATCATGGGTGGCGATGATAACCGCTGTTCCAAAACGGTTTAATTCAATAAATAAGCGGAGCAGGCGTTTTGCCAAAGGTGGATCAACATTTCCTGTGGGTTCATCAGCCAGAAGGATTTCAGGTTGATCAATGAGCGCGCGTGCAATTGCTACTCTTTGTTTTTCACCGCCGGAAAGAACCGGTGGTAAAACATGAATATGATTTCCAAGGCCGACCCAACAGAGAAGATCTTCCACTTCACTGCGATAAGTTGCTTCTTCTTGTCCCTTAATGCGTAAAGGTAAAGAGACATTTTCATAGGTGGTCATGTGATCGAGTAAACGAAAGTCTTGAAAGACAACCCCAATGCGTTGTCTTAATGCGGGGAGCTCTTGTCGTTTGAGCAATGCTGTATCTGTTCCAAAGAGATCAATATGACCACGGGTGGGTTTTAGTGCTAAAAACATAAGACGCATCAACGACGTCTTACCCGCTCCAGAAGCACCGGTTAGAAACTGAAATGAGCCGGCAGGAATATGAAAGCTAATATCACGGAGAACTTCAGGGCCCATTCCGTAGCGCAAACCGACGTTTTCAAAATGAATCACTTTTCGTTACCACTTCTGCTTTTATGCTGCGTTATTGTGAAGACCTTTGTTCTCATTACTTTGGGTTCTTGGTTGGATTCATACTGTATAGTTCTAAATGTTTTTCTTTAACTTTTCCTGTTTATTATTGAGGATTATTCTCTGTAAGAATATCATCAACACTTCTCTTTTTCTTTTGACTTTCATTTGTGATTTTAGCAGGAATTTCAAGGTGATTCTAGCAGAAACATAACGGGAACCGTTCTTGTTTTTTGTTCAGTCGTCGTTTCTCTCTTTTGGCGGTTAACCAAGGGAATTTTGCTCTTATTGCTTCAAGTGCTTGTTAGAATTTATACACCACAATTGTGAATGTTTTTCTTTAATCGTGGCTGATGTCTTATTACAAAAGAGCCTCTGTTTAATTGTTATTGTTTCTTTTTGCCTTCTTGGTGACTTTAGCATGCTAACGAAATTTCAGCAGAAACGCTAAAGTCACCGTTGTTGTTTTACCAATTAACCAGTGGTTTCTCTATTTTTTCTGTTGGCAATAAGATCATCAACAACTTGTGGTTCGGCAAGGGTTGAAATATCTCCTAGGTTGTCAAAATTATTTTCAGCAATTTTTCGCAAAATGCGTCTCATAATTTTTCCCGACCGTGTTTTTGGTAGTTGAGGGGCAAACTGAACTTTATCCAATATTGCAATGAATCCGATTTCTCTCCTGACATGCTGAATAAGGTCTTTATGCAACTCTTCACTTGGAGCTGTCCCTTCCATTAAGGTGATAAAACTGTAGATTCCCTGTCCTTTAATGGGGTGAGGATATCCGACAATCGCTGCTTCTGAAACAGCGGGATGAGAAACAAGTGCTGATTCAATTTCAGCCGTTCCTAACCTGTGTCCAGAAACATTGAGAATGTCATCAACCCGTCCTGTAATCCAATAATAGCCATCATTGTCTCGTTTACATCCATCACCTGTAAAATATTTTCCTTTATATGTAGAAAAATAGGTTTGAATGAAGCGCTCATGGTCATTGTAGAGAGTGCGCATTTGACCAGGCCATGAGTCAATGATACAGAGATTGCCTTCTGCTTCACCTTCCAGAATATTTCCTTGTGCGTCTACGATTTGAGGTTGAACACCAAAGAATGGACGAGTGGCTGATCCTGCTTTTAAGTTTGTAGCACCAGGCAAGGGGGTGATCATATGTCCTCCCGTTTCTGTTTGCCACCATGTATCAAGAATAGGACATCTGTCGTCTCCCACCGTATGGTAAAACCATTCCCATGCTTCTGGATTAATTGGTTCTCCTACGGTGCCTAAAAGACGCAACGATGTTCTGTCAGAATGTTCAACAAAGGAATTTCCTGCACCCATTAAGGCGCGAATAGCTGTTGGTGCGGTGTAGAGCGTGTTCACTTTGTGTTGATCGACAATTTCCCAAAATCTGCTGTTGTTGGGAAAAGTTGGTGTTCCTTCAAACATTAAAGTGGTCGCACCGTTGCACAGAGGACCATAAATCAAGTAAGAATGCCCAGTGATCCAGCCAATATCAGCTGTGCTCCAGTAAATTTCACCAGGATGATAATCAAAAACATATTGGTGTGTCATCGATACATAAACGAGATAACCTGCTGTTGTATGCAAAACACCTTTTGGTTTTCCTGTTGAGCCGGAGGTGTAAAGAATAAAAAGTGGATCTTCAGCGTTCATTTGTTCTGCTGGGCAATCGGTTTTGGCATGGGAGACTTCTTCATGATACCAAAAATCACGTCCCTCTACCCAATTAATTGGTTTACTGGTGCGCCGTATGACTATGACTTGATCCACATGGACATTCTGGCGTGCTGCAATCTCAATGGCATGATCAACATTGTCTTTTAAGTTAATTCGTTTTCCTCCACGTAAACCTTGGTCAGCGGTAATGATGAAGGTTGATTCACAATCAACAATACGTCTTGCTATTGCTTCAGCAGAAAAGCCAGCAAAAATAACAGAATGAATAGCACCAATGCGCGCACAGGCCAGCATGGCATAGGCAGCTTCGAGGATCATGGGGAGGTAGATGGTGACTCTATCACCTTTTTTGACACCATGTTTTTTTAAGATATTAGCAAAACGACAGACATGTTGATAAAGCTCGTTATAGGTTATTTTTTTATCATGATAAGGGTTATCCCCTTCCCAAATCAGTGCTATGTTGTCACCATGGTTTTCTAAGTGGCGATCAATGCAGTTGTAGGCGACATTTGTTATGCCATCCTCATACCATTGAATTGATACATCACCGTTAAATGAAGTGTTTTTTACTTTTGTATAAGGTTTAAACCACTCAATACGATGACCATGTTTTGCCCAGAAGCTTTCTGGATCGTTAATGCTTTCCTGATACCATTGTTGATAGGTCTCTTCATTGATCAATGCATTTTTTTTGATATCAGCTGGTATTGGATAAATTTTTTCAGACATAAGTTCCCTCTCTTAATTTATTTGGAAAAATCAGCCGCTATGCTTTTGCGTTTTTCTGGCAGAACTTTCCAATAAGCTTTTCATTTAAGAAAAAGCTTCTTGAGATTAGACTAAATTACAAAGATTGGTATAGTCAATTTTTAAAATCAGCCGCGTTTGTCTTTTAAGAGAGCTTTTTTATGCTTTTTTAGTGGGCTAAAGTGCTACAAAGTATGTTATAATAAAGAGATGCAAATTTGTATCAAAATACAAAAAGAGCTTATGTTGTAGAGAGCTTTTTATAAGCCGAGAAAGAAATTAAAGTTTAAAAAATTTCGTATAAAAAGTTAAAGATAGACAGGACGAGGGCATTCATAGGTTATGGGTGTTATTTGTAAAGCTATCCCAAAAGCGCGAATATTTTATTGTGATGACACAGGTTTATCATGTTTTTCGTTATGCCATTCACGGACAGTGTTGGGAGATGGGACTGAGAGCAAGGAAAGATGTTAAAAAATAACAAAATAGTGATATATATAATGAAATGGATAATAATTTTACAGATGCGATTGTTTGAAATAATATTTCTAATAATTTATGATAAATATCCATTATAAAATATTTCTTATAAAGTTATATAAACCAATATAGTTCAATGAAAGGCTAACAATAAAAAATATAAAGCTTATTAATAATGAGTTTTTTAGAGAATCTTTCCAACTGTAAGAAATAAATTTATAATAAAAAAGATATATTAAACCAAAAAAAACTGTTACCACGAGCGATTCAATAATTTTATGAGTAAAATCTGACATTACGAAATCCAAATTATAATATATGTGATGATAAATTATAAATATCTCTGAAGTTCATCTAAACCATAATTATAGAAAATATAACTTAAATATTTTTTTGAAAACAATTACAAAATTACTAACTTTAGAGATATTTTTGTAGTTATTCTCTATAAATTAGAACCAACATTCATGCGCTTTCTGAGCGAAACCCAAACCAAAACCTCCTAAGAAACCAGTCGTGGCGCCTGTGATGCCACCCATAAGTGCACCTGGACCAGTTATAGCACCCATTGCTGCTCCGGTTAGCCCTCCTGCAACTGCATAATCAAAACCCTGTGCATTCATGTGAGACATAAAATCATTAAAGCCACACGCATTTCCATAAACAGGTGTTGAATCATTTAAATTATAAACTAAACCTGAACCAAAATTACGCATATAAATCCTCCCTTTAATTTTGGAATAAACGTATCATTACGATACATTTCAAATGGTTATCACGTATTTTAGAGAATTGTCAAAGCTAAATTTTGAAAAAGGCAATAAAAATACTGTATAAATAATAAATACACTATGTATATATGAAATTTTATTATTAATAATATAAAATATTACTTATAATTATTTAAAAATATAAGAAATTATGCCATATTTTTCTTAATTAAAGTTTAAAATTAGAAAAATTGCGCATATGAAAAGTTGAAGTTTTTCTTTTTGTTTATGAGAACGATAAAGGAATATCGTTATTGAAATTAGTCTCATTGCCATTGTTTTGCCTGCATGTATTATGTGCATATGCACGGGATTCATTTTTTATTTTCTAGGCGAATATTGACCGTATGTTACGCTTTGTAGAGCACAGAAAGCCTTTATGCTATCGTTGACCTTATAGAGTGATATCCATGTTGTTTCGCACAGTTTGTAACATTCTCATGGGCATTTGAGAGGTTTATTTGGTTCATTGGTTTACATGAGAATGAGGGTGTCGCATTTACACTCATGTTTTTAGCCTTTCCTTGCCGACTTTGTGCATTTTGTTAAGTGTGTGGGGAACTGTTCATATCTATTGGAGGGGTTGATACAATCCGTGGTTTTTAATGGGAACTATTGCGACAACTGTTGTGAATGTTCTTTTGGTAATCATTTATTTCGTCGCACTTTTTCCATGCGTGTGTAACTGACCTTTATCGTTCTTATCATTTTGCTTTTAATAGTGAGTTCTTTATATTTCAGTGAAAATAAGTTCAGACAGGGCGGTTTCCAAATAGAGCGGAGCCAATGCGAAGGATGTTAGAGCCAAATTGAAGAGCCGTTTTAAAGTCATTGGACATGCCCATCGAAAGTTTTGGCAGACCGGCTTTTTTTGCTAGTTTTGCTAACAGGGCGAAATAGGGGCCGGGGTTTTCTTGTACGGGGGGGATTGCCATAAGGCCGATGATATTAAGTCCGTAGTGATTTTTGCACTGGGCAACAAAAGGGAGCACTTCTTGTGGTGCGATACCACTTTTTTGCGGCTCTAAGCCAATATTGACTTGAACATAGCAGGGGAGAGTTTTTTTTTGTTTTTGCATTTCTTCTGACAAGCTTTTGGCTATTTTTTCACGGTCAACTGTTTGGATGATATCAAAAAGTTTCACCGCTTCTGCTGTTTTATTGGATTGTAGGGGACCGATGAGGTGAAGTTCAATCTTTTTAAATTGTTGACGCAGACAAGGCCATTTTTCAGCCGCTTCTTGTACACGGTTTTCTGCGAAAAGACGCTGTCCTGCTTGCAAAAGGGGGAGGATGTGATCTACAGGGACCGTTTTTGAAACAGCGATAAGTTGTACCTCTTCTACCGGGCGATTATAGCTTTGACATGTTTCGGCAATATCTTTTTGAAGATTTTTCCACGCTTCAATGGAGGGATTATTTTCTGTGTTCATAAATATATTCTTTCTTTTTTTATTGAAGGATTGAATAGTTCTTTATAGCAATTGCTTATAAAAACTTTGTAAGATACTTAGTAAAATATTTGTTGAAAATATTGACGATGGCATTAATCCATGGTGAAGCATAAAAACAAGTTTTTAGTTCAATTTTATAAAGAGTATAATAGAAATGACGATTGAACGTTATAATTTAGGTGAACGCTATAATCCACGTGCACAGGAACAAAAATGGCAAGCGATTTGGGATGAAAAGAAAATTTTTCAGACTGGTCAAGAGGATAAACGTAAAAAATACTACGTTTTAGAGATGTTTCCTTATCCTTCTGGACGCATTCATATGGGGCATGTGCGCAATTATGCCATGGGGGATGTTGTGGCACGCTATAAACGTGCAAAGGGGTTTAATGTGCTTCATCCTATGGGGTGGGATGCTTTTGGGATGCCAGCAGAAAATGCTGCACTGCAAAATAAAATTCATCCCAAAACGTGGACTTATGAGAATATTGCAGTGATGCGTGGGCAATTAAAGCAATTAGGGCTCTCATTAGATTGGTCGCGCGAATTTGCGACTTGTGATGTGGATTATTATCATCGTCAACAAATGCTGTTCCTTGATCTGTATCAAAAGGGTTTGGTTGCACGCAAAGTGGCTAAGGTGAATTGGGATCCGGTTGATCAAACCGTTTTGGCAAATGAACAGGTTGTTGAGGGGCGGGGATGGCGTTCTGGTGCGTTGGTTGAACAACGTGAATTGACGCAGTGGTTTTTCAAAATTAGTGATTTGAGTGAAGACCTCTTGGCAGGGCTTGAAGAGCTTGAGCAGTGGCCAGAAAAAGTCCGCACTATGCAAAAGAATTGGATTGGTAAATCACAAGGTGTGTTCATTCGTTGGGCGTTGAAGTCAACAGGTGTTGTTGATGAGGTTTGTGAGGCTTTGAACGAAGTTGTCTGTTATTCAACGCGGCCTGATACACTCTTTGGTGCTTCTTTTTTGGCGCTGTCTGTTGATCATCCCATTGCAAACGCTTTAGCGCAAAAGGATAAAGCGCTGGAGGCTTTTATCGAAAATTGTCGGTGTGGTGGAACGACAACAGTGGCACTTGAAAAAGCCGAAAAACAAGGATTTCTTACACCCCTTCTGGCTGTTCATCCCTTTGATCCAACGGTGCATATTCCTGTTTATATCGCTAATTTTGTGCTCATGGATTACGGAACGGGAGCTATTTTTGGTTGTCCTGCGCATGATCAGAGAGATTTGGATTTTGCACGTAAATATAATCTTCCTGTGCAGCCGGTGGTTTTGCCAAAAGGAGTTGATGCAGAAGATTTCGTGATTGGGGAAACCGCTTATACTGGCGATGGTGTGATGATTAATTCAGGCTTTTTGGATGGTTTAACACCACAACAAGCTTTTGAAGCTGCAGCTAAAAGGCTTGAGGGGCAAATGCTTGGAGGGCAGCCTCAGGGGCAAAAAACAGTGCAATTTCGATTGCGTGATTGGGGTATTTCACGTCAGCGTTATTGGGGATGCCCGATTCCTATGATCCATTGTGAAGTTTGCGGAGTGGTTCCGGTGCCGCGCACTGACTTGCCGGTTGTGTTGCCTGATGATGTGTCTTTTGATCAACCTGGCAATCCACTTGAGCGTCATGAAATATGGCAAAAGGTTGCTTGTCCTGTTTGTGGTCAGTGTGCCAAACGTGAGACTGATACCATGGATACATTTGTTGACTCTTCTTGGTATTATGCCCGCTTTACTGCACCTTTTGCGCAAGAACCTGTCGACAAAAAAGCGACAACTGAGTGGTTGCCTGTGCAACAATATATTGGTGGAATTGAGCATGCGATTCTTCATCTTCTTTACGCACGTTTTTTTATGCGTGCCATGAAGTTGATTGGGCATGTGACTGTTGATGAACCTTTTAAGGGGCTTTTTACGCAAGGTATGGTCGTTCATGAAACTTATCGCGATGAACAGGGGTGGGTTTCGCCAGCAGATATTTCAATTGTTGAAAAGGATGGAAAACGACAGGCTTACAAATTGACTGATCAAAGCGAAGTAACGATTGGTTCGATTGAAAAAATGTCAAAATCAAAAAAGAATGTTGTTGATCCTGACGATATTATTGCATCCTATGGGGCGGATACTGTGCGCTGGTTTGTGTTGTCGGATTCTCCTCCTGATCGAGATGTCATCTGGACGGAGTCTGGTGTTGAAGGTGCACATCGCTTTGTGCAACGCGTTTGGCGTTGTGTGGCTTTGAGTGCTCCCATTTTGAAAGAAGTGGCGCCGTGTGCAGGGCGTCAGGGTTCAGCTTTGGAGCTTTCAAAAGCAGCGCATCGCACATTGTGCGCTGTCGAAGATGATTTGGAAAAATTTGCTTTTAATCGAGCGATTGCACGCCTTTATGAATTCTTGAATATTATGGCGCCGTTGTTAAACAGGGTGACAAGTGTTGAGGATGAAATGAAGTCTGCTTTGCGCCAAGCAATGGATTTTTTCCTCGCATTGATTGCGCCTATGATGCCCCATTTAGCAGAAGAATGCCATGCGGCTTTAGGAGGAAAAAACTTGATTTCTGAGCTTTCTTGGCCTGTTTATGATCCTGCATTAACTGTTGAAGAATGCCGCACTTTACCAGTACAAGTTAATGGTAAAAAACGTGGTGAGGTAACTGTTCCAGCAACAGCGAATGAGGCAATGATTGAAGAAGCTGTTTTGGCTCTTGATTTTGTGCAGGCGCAGCTGGCTGAAAAACCAGTAAAAAAAATGATTATTGTTCCACAAAGGATTGTGAATGTCGTTCTTTAAAAATTTTGTTCTTGTGAGTTTAGCGAGTATGTTCATGCTTGTGTCTGGATGTACGGTTGAACCACTGTATCGTCAGGTGTCGCAGATTTCGACAACGATGGATTCAGTCTCTTATGGTCAGCATGGAGGCAAGGCTTCTTTGGGGCTTTCTGCAAAGCTTGCAAGTATTGTCGTCGAAGAACCTTCAGATCGTTTTGGTCAAATGGTGCGTAATCACCTGCTATTTCTTCTGTATGGAAATGGCAGTAAACCTTCTACTCCGGCGTATCAATTGGTATTGCAGACATCCACGTTTACAAGGGAATCTGTACAGATAGAGGTGGATCGCGATAGGAAAAGAGAGGGGCGACCTTCTGTCGGAACCGTGGTAGGGAAAGCTTCTTATATCTTGCAGGACATGAAAAATGCTCCACTTTTCAAAGGAACGGGAACAGTGCGTGCATCTTTTGAACGACTCCGTCAGGAATATGCAACAATGCAAGCAGAAAAAGACGCACAAAAACGTGTAGCGGAAGAATTGGCTGAACAGATTTTACTATTGCTTGCAAAAGATCTTGCAAAGAAAACTTCTGGGCATTAAGCAATATTTTGTCCGGTTTTTTTCCAATCATCTAGAAAAATTTGCAAACCTTTATCTGTTAAAGGATGTTTGACCAGCGCTTTTAAGATTGATGGTGGAACAGTTGCAACGTCTGCACCACTTAATGCTGCTTCTTTGACATGATTAACAGTGCGGATTGAGGCTGCTAAAATTTGTGTTTCAAAGCCATAGTGGTTATAAATTGTGCGAATTTCGTGAAGCAATTCCACGCCATCACTTGCGCAATCATCGAGCCTGCCGATAAAAGGTGAAACAAATGTTGCTCCTGCTTTCGCTGCCAAGAGAGCTTGGTTAGCAGAAAAACAAAGTGTAAGATTTGTTTTTAATCCTTGTGCTGTAAGGGCTTTACAGGCTTTCAATCCATCAACTGTTAAGGGAAGCTTGATGCAAATGTTATCGGCAATTTTTGCTAAAATAGCCGCTTCTTTCATCATATTTTCAAATTCTGTTGCTGTAACTTCAGCAGAAACAGGTCCATTGACAAGGGCACAAATTTCTTTTGTCACCTCAAGAATATTGCGTCCTGATTTTAGGATAAGAGAGGGATTGGTGGTGACCCCATCGACAAGGCTTAAGTTTTGTAATTCTCTGATCTCTTCAATATGGGCACTATCCACAAAAAATTTCATACCAAATCTCCTTGGTTTTAAAAAAAGCTCTTTATTCAAGGCTTATAATATTTCTCCCTATTTCTATTATGCACTATTGTTTAATCACAAAAGCAAAAGGGAGAATGTGTGTCTCATATAGTAAGTTAAGATATAAGTTGGGAAAAGAAAAAAATAAGCGTTGGGAAGAGAGGATAACTGCGGAATTATGGTTTGTTTATGGCGTGAGCATTTTAGAAGTCAATATCGAATGCCTGTAAATGCTTATCGTTGACAAGGTTGTTAAAAAAATGAAATCAAAAGTGAAAGGAGGAGTAACAAGGAACGTTGGCACCTCTTCCTGCGGCTCGTAATTATAGTGATAGGGTTCATTCTGCTATGGAGAGAGAGGCGTTTATGCTTTGTTTGCGTTTTTGTGATGAGGAGTGGATTGAAAAAACATTGTGCGCAAGGTGTTTATGGGGTGGGCAAAGAGAGATCATGTAAGGCAAGAATTTTTCATAACGGATGGTGGGGTGTCAAAAAATATAAAATGCAAGGACAATGTTTGATAAAAAAGGTTTGTATATTTGTATAAAAGGGCTCGTATAAAAAGTTGGAACAAAAGATGAAGCCATGTGTGACAAAGGACATAAGAGAGCGGGACATAAGAGAGGAGAACATGGTAGTGGGGGATATAAGAGAGAGCAAGATTGTTTCAGTTTTGGTGCCTCTTCCTGTTGCTCAGGCTTATAGTTATGAAATGCCATCTTCTATGAAGGGTGAAGTTGGTTCGTTTGTTCGCGTTCCGGTGATGGGGCGCGAAGTTTGTGGTGTTGTGGTCGATGTTGAAGAGAAGACGACAAAAGATGGGCAAAAAGCTGCTCCTATGGCGCGTAAAAAACTCCGCTCTCTCCTTTATGTTTTTGATTGCCCACCATTAAAGGCGGAGATGATAACGTTTTTGCGTTTTGTCAGCCGGTATACAATGACTCCTTTTGGTCTTGTTGCACGCTTGGTTTTGTGTGTGCCGGCTGCTTTAGAACCGGAAATGCAGATGTCGGGTTTGCGCTATTGTGGAGGAAAAATTGGACGTTTAACACCAGCACGATTGCGGGTTTTGGAATTGGTGCGTGATGGTGCGGTTTGGACACGTTCTGGTCTTGCGCATGCGGCAGGGACTTCTGTGTCTGTTGTTGAGGGGTTGAAAGCACTGGGAGTTTTCGAAGATGTTATGATACCAGCACCTGCTCTTGCAGCAATGCCTGATCCTGATTTTTGTCCCCCTCAATTAGAGGGAGCACAGAGTGATGCAGCACGACTTTTGCGGGAGGGTGTTTTATCTTCTCAGTTTCAAGTTTTTTTGCTTGATGGAGTGACCGGATCAGGAAAGACGGAAGTTTATTTTGAAGCGGTTGCTCAAGCGCTGGTCTGTGGCAAGCAGGTTTTGATTTTGTTGCCGGAAATTGCTTTAACACAACAATTCTTAGGTCGTTTTCATGATCGTTTTGGAGCTGCTGCTGCAGAGTGGCATTCAGACTTATCTTCGCGTCGTCGAGAACGCGTGTGGCGGCAAGTTGCAGAAGGACGGGTGCGTGTTGTTGCTGGAGCACGTTCGGCGCTTTTTCTTCCCTTTCAAGATCTTGGCTTAATCGTTGTCGATGAAGAACATGATGGTGCTTACAAACAGGAAGAGCGTATTTTTTATCATGCACGTGATATGGCGGTTGCGCGGGGCTCTTTTGAGCATTTCCCTGTTATTTTATCTTCAGCTACACCATCGATTGAAAGTCAAGCAAATGTTTTGTCGGGGCGTTATCAGCGTATAAATTTGCCAGCGCGTTTTAAAGCAGCTGCACTTCCGCAGTTGCAGGTGGTTGATATGCGTCAAGGAGGTGTGCAACGGGGACGTTTTATTTCTTTTGCTCTTGAACATGCTTTAGCAAAAACTCTCGAGAAGGGTGAACAGGCACTTCTTTTTCTTAATCGGCGTGGTTATGCACCTTTAACGTTGTGCCGCGTTTGTGGACATCGTTTTCATTGTACGGACTGTTCGAGTTGGCTGGTAGAGCATCGTTTGCAGGGGCAGCTTAAATGTCATCATTGTGGCTATCATCAGCCGCTTCCAGAAGCGTGCCCTGAATGTGGCACTTTAGATCATCTTGTAGCTTGTGGACCGGGTGTGGAAAGAATTGCTGAGGAAACACGGGTGCTTTTTCCACAGGCACGGTTGTTGATTCTATCAACCGATCTCAAAGGCGGGATTAGTCAGTTACGACGCGAATTAGAAGCCGTTGCGAATGGCGATGTTGACATTATTATTGGGACGCAGCTTGTTGCTAAGGGACATCATTTCCCTGGGTTGTCGTTGGTTGGGGTCATTGATGCTGATCTCGGTCTTGCAAATGGCGATTTGCGCGCTTCTGAGCGCACTTTTCAGCTCTTGTCTCAGGTTACAGGGAGGGCAGGCCGTATGGGATTAGAAAGTTTAGGATTATTGCAAACCTATCAACCTGATCATCCAGTGATACAGGCCTTACTTTCACAACGACGTGAGGATTTTTATACGCACGAAATTGCAATGCGGCAGCATTATCATCTTCCACCTTATGGGCGACTTGCTGCTTTGATTGTATCTTCAGAAAAGCGCCAAGCGGCAGAACAGTATGCACGTGCATTACGCCAAATGGCACCACGGGAAAAAAATGTCTCGGTAATGGGGCCTGCAGAGGCACCGCTGGCTCTTGTGCGCGGGCGTTATCGTTTTCGGCTTTTGCTTCAAGGGCAACGCTCTTTTGATATGCAAGGGTTTATTCGTGCGATGCTTGCAAGTGCACCAAAAATGCCTTCTGCGGTTCGGGTCCAAATTGATATTGATCCACAAAGTTTCCTCTGAACGTAAAGGTGTATAATGTGGCGGTTCTTTTGCTCAAAAGGTGTTTTTTTTAAAGCGTCTGTTCTCTTAAAGGAGGAGCAGTTTTTAAGTAAAAAGATGAGTTGCTTACTTTTTTAGGTGTACATCGATTATTATTGCTTGCTTACAAGTTTGAAGCGATGCAAGGTCTTAGGTCTTAGGTCTTAGGTCTTAGGTCTTAGGTCTTAGGTCTTAGGTCTTAGGTCTTAGGTCTTAGGTCTTAGGTCTTAGGTCTTAGGT
>NZ_JH725023.1:77891-148374 GCF_000278135.1 Candidatus Bartonella washoeensis Sb944nv | reverse complement strand
CTTAGGTCTTAGGTCTTAGGTCTTAGGTCTTAGGTCTTAGGTCTTAGGTCTTAGGTCTTAGGTCTTAGGTCTTAGGTCTTAGGTCTTAGGTCTTACTTAGCAAAAATGTCCCATTTTAAAATTGAAGAAGATCATTTTGCTTCTAGTTTTAGATCTTTTAGGGAATGATAAGAAAAGAGACTTGAAAAATTTGTCAGAGGATGTCAAAAAGAGATATAGAAAAACGGATGGTTCTCTAAAAAATCGTTTTCAAAAGCATTTTGGATATTTTGTTCAAAAATTTTCAGAAAGCGTCGATTTGTGGTGTTGCGAGTCGCTTATGTCTATGCTAGAAACCGGAAAGTTTTTCATTCTGGGTTTTAAGAGCATTCTTAAAATTTGGAATATCTGTTTCATTTCATCTGATAACTATCAGAGAGTCGCTCAAGGGAAAGAGGCGGTATTTCGTGTCGGATTCATTTTCTCTTATACCGCTGCCATTGGTAGATCAACGCTATGCGCAAGCGCTTTTTGATTTTGTTCAAGAAACAGGATCTGTTGAAAATGTTGAAAAGGCAGTGGCATCTTTTTTGGTTGTCTTAGATCAAAATGAAGATTTGAAGCGTTTTGTGCAAAGCCCATTCTTTTCAGCTAAAGAGCAGATTAAAGTCATGCGATCTGTTTGTGAAAGCATCAGGTTTGCTGATGAAGGTGCTGGTCAGATTATTGGTAATTTTTTGCGTGTTATTGCGCTAAACCGACGGCTTTGTGCTTTGTCTGGTATTTTACGTGCTTTCCAGCGCTGTGTTGCTCTTTCTCGTGGGCAAGTTTCGGCGCAGATTGTTTCTGCGTGCCCGTTGAGTTCTCAACAAGAAAAAGAGTTGCGTAAGGCTTTGGAAAGTGTCGTTGGGGGAAAGTTTTTGCTACATATGTGCGTTGATCCAACAATTCTTGGTGGACTAATCATTCGCGTGGGGTCATCACAGATTGATACGTCACTTGTGACAAAATTATCTTCGCTTAAGCTTGCATTGAAAAAAGAGGTCAGCTGATGGATATTAGACCGTCTGAAATTTCAAAAATTCTAAAAGAGCAAATCAGGGACTTTGACCAAAAGGCTGAAGTTTCAGAAATTGGTTGGGTTTTATCTGTAGGTGATGGTATCGCCCGCGTTTATGGTTTGGATAATGTCCAAGCAGGTGAAATGGTTTCCTTTTCAAATGGCGTGCGCGGTATGGCGCTGAATTTGGAAATCGATAATGTCGGGGTTGTGATTTTTGGGTCAGATCGTGATATTCGTGAAGGTGATACCGTTAAGCGGCTGGGATCTATTGTCGATGTTCCTGTGGGGCCAGCTTTGCTCGGCCGAGTTGTTGATGCGCTGGGAAATCCTATAGACGGCAAGGGACCTCTTAAAGCAACAGAGCGTCGTCGTGTCGATGTCAAGGCTCCGGGGATTATTCCGCGTCAGTCAGTGCATGAGCCAATGTCGACGGGATTGAAAGCCATTGATGCGCTTATTCCCATTGGGCGTGGGCAACGTGAGTTGGTGATCGGTGATCGTCAAACAGGAAAAACAGCGATTTTGCTCGATACATTTTTAAATCAAAAGCCTTTTCATGAAAAAGGTGCTGGAAAAGACCAAGACAAAGTGTATTGCATTTATGTCGCTATTGGGCAAAAACGTTCAACGGTTGCACAGTTTGTTAAAGTTTTAGAGGAGCGTGGAGCTCTTGAATATTCAATTATCGTGGCGGCTACGGCTTCTGATCCTGCTCCTATGCAATTTATCGCACCTCTTGCTGGTTGTGCAATGGGGGAATATTTCCGTGATAATGGTCAACATGCTTTGATCGGTTATGATGATCTTTCAAAACAGGCAGTTGCTTATCGTCAAATGTCTCTTCTGCTTCGTCGTCCGCCTGGTCGTGAAGCCTATCCTGGTGATGTCTTCTATCTTCATTCCCGCCTTTTAGAGCGGGCTGCGAAGTTGAATGCTGAGAATGGTTCTGGGTCTTTGACCGCTTTACCCGTTATTGAAACGCAGGCTAACGATGTTTCTGCCTATATTCCTACTAATGTGATTTCAATCACTGATGGGCAGATTTTTCTAGAAACCAATTTGTTTTATCAAGGGATTCGTCCTGCTGTGAATGTTGGTCTTTCTGTTTCACGTGTTGGTTCTGCTGCGCAAATTAAGGCAATGAAGCAAGTTGCAGGTTCGATCAAAGGTGAGTTGGCACAATATCGCGAAATGGCAGCTTTTGCACAGTTTGGTTCCGATTTGGATGCTTCAACGCAACGCCTTTTAAACCGTGGTGCACGTTTGACAGAGCTTTTGAAGCAGCCACAATTTTCTCCACTTAAAACAGAAGAACAAGTTGTTGTTATCTTTGCTGGTGTGAATGGTTATCTTGATCCATTGGCTGTTTCTGATGTCGGCCGCTTCGAGCAGGGGCTTTTAACACTTCTCCGTAGTGACCATCAAGATATTTTAAAGGCAATTGCTAATCAAAAGCAGATAACCGATGACATTAAGGATAAGTTGATTGCTGTCCTTAATACTTATGCGAAAAACTTTTCGTGATGAATTGATGGAATGTTCGAATGGCGTCACTAAAGGATCTGAGAGACCGTATCGCCTCGGTTAAGGCAACGCAGAAAATTACCAAAGCCATGCAAATGGTTGCGGCGGCAAGGTTGCACCGTGCGCAAGAGGCGGCCGAGTCTGGACGTCCTTATGCACAACGGATGGCTGCTATTTTAGCGAATGTTGCTACTGATGTTGATGCTCTTGATGCACCTCCTCTCATGCGTGGTACGGGTCGAGATGATGTGCATCTTTTAGTAGTGTGTACTGCTGAGCGTGGTCTTTGTGGTGCGTTTAATATGCAAATTGCGCGGCGTGCTCGTGAACAGATTGAAACACTGCTTTCTGCTGGTAAAATCGTTAAGATTTTAACTGTGGGTAAAAAGGGAGCAGATATTTTATCGCGTGATTACAAAACTTTTATGATTGATCACGTTGATTTGCATTCTGTAAAGCGGATTGGTTTTGCAGAGGCGGTAATGATCAGCAAGCGGATCATTGATTTATTCGATAAAGGTGCGTTTGATGTGTGTACGCTGTTTTACTCTGAATTTGTTTCAGTGATTAATCAGCGTCCAGTGGCTTTTGGCTTAATTCCAATGATGTCTTCTAAAAGAGCTGTTGAGGCAGGAGATGTCGATGAGAAAGAGGACAAAAGCGGAGATCGACAGTCGACTGTTTATGATTATGAGCCTGATGCAGCTTCTCTTTTGGATGTGCTTGTGCCACGCAATCTTTCTGTGCAAATCTTTCGGGCTTTGCTTGAAAATGTTGCTGGTGAAATGGGCGCAAAAATGACTGCTATGGATAATGCATCCCGTAATGCGGGTGAAATGATTAATAAATTGACGGTGGCTTATAATCGTCAGCGTCAGGCACAGATCACGACAGAATTGATCGAAATTATTGCGGGCGCTGAAGCGCTTTAAACTGAAAAGGTAAGGATTGATGGTAAAAGCAGTGACGTCAAGCAAAGGAGCAGCAAAAGTTGAGCAAAAGAAATCAACTGCTCGTTCAGGCGTGAAAAAAGCCGCCTCGAAATCTCAAACTAGCATAAAGGATTCCTCTGGTCCTGTACGGTCGTCTTCTAAAAATGTGCATGCAAAAGGAGCAGTTGGTGAGATCAAACAGGTTATTGGTGCTGTCGTTGATGTGCAGTTTGAAGGCGTGTTGCCAAATATTCTTAATGCATTAGAAACTGATAATTTAGGTAATCGGCTGGTTTTGGAAGTTGCGCAGCATTTGGGTGAAAATACCGTGCGAACAATTGCAATGGACACAACTGATGGATTGATGCGCGGACAAAAGGTTTTTGATACAGGAACACAGATCACTGTTCCCGTTGGAGAAGCAACCCTTGGTCGTATTATGAATGTGATTGGAGAACCCGTTGACAATGTTGGGCCAATCGCTACCACAAAAACCCGTTCCATTCACCAAGAAGCCCCTCAATATGTTGAACAATCAACGGTATCAGAAATTCTTGTTACTGGTATTAAAGTTGTTGATTTGTTAGCACCTTATTCTAAAGGTGGTAAAGTTGGTTTGTTTGGTGGTGCTGGGGTTGGTAAAACTGTCCTCATTATGGAGCTCATTAACAATATTGCAAAGGCCCATGGTGGATATTCAGTCTTTGCTGGTGTGGGAGAACGCACACGTGAAGGAAATGATCTCTATTATGAAATGATCGAAAGCCGTGTGAATGTGAATCCAAGAGAAAATAATGGTTCAACGGAAGGGTCAAAATGTGCTCTCGTTTATGGGCAAATGAATGAGCCACCAGGAGCGCGTGCACGTGTGGCTCTTTCAGGATTGACTATTGCGGAAAGTTTCCGTGATGAAGGTCAGGATGTTCTTTTCTTCGTAGATAATATTTTCCGTTTTACGCAAGCAGGGGCTGAAGTGTCTGCTCTTTTAGGGCGTATCCCTTCTGCTGTGGGTTATCAGCCAACTTTGGCAACGGACATGGGGGCTTTGCAAGAGCGTATTACCAGTACTAAAACAGGGTCTATTACTTCTGTTCAGGCTATTTATGTTCCGGCTGATGACTTGACAGATCCAGCACCTGCGACATCTTTTGCCCATTTGGATGCAACAACCGTTCTTTCGCGTTCGATTGCTGAAAAAGGTATTTATCCAGCGGTTGATCCGCTCGATTCTTTCTCACGTATGTTAGATCCGCTCATTGTGGGTGAAGAGCATTATTCTGTTGCAAATCAGGTTCAAACCATTTTGCAACGGTATAGATCGTTACAGGATATTATTGCTATTCTTGGAATGGATGAACTTTCTGAAGATGATAAATTGCTGGTAGGACGAGCGCGTAAAATTGAACGTTTCCTTTCGCAACCTTTCCATGTGGCTGAAGCCTTTACTGGTTCGCCCGGAAAACTCGTGCCTTTAGAGGATACAATCAAAGGGTTTAAAGGTCTTTGTGCTGGTGATTATGATGATCTGCCAGAAGCAGCTTTTTATATGGTTGGTTCGATTGATGAAGCCATTGAAAAAGGAAAGCGTCTTATTGCAGAAGCTTCTTCATAAGAAGAAATCTGTGATAGATGCTTGTTGTAGGATGACAAGCGGTTCTTGTGGGGCGCTTCATGGAGGTCAATTTGGAAAACAATAGAGTAGAGCGTTTTTTGTTTGAGCTTGTGTCGCCTGAAAAACTTGTTTTTTCAGAACATGTGACATCTGTTGTTCTTCCTTCAGCTTCAGGTGCTTTAACAGTTATGGCAAATCATGCCCCTTTACTGGCAAGTATTGTCTTGGGGAGTGTTCGCGCGCGCTCTTCTTCAGGTGAAAAGCTGTTTGCTGTTTGTGGAGGTGTTGCTGATATTACTTCTTCGGGTTGTTCTCTTTTAGCAGAGCGTGTTGTTGCTGTTGAACATCTTTCTTTTGATGATTTAGAACAGCGGATTTTGCAGTTTCGCGCAACTTTAGAAGAGAATACGAATGGTGAAATCAGTCATAAAGTAGAAGACTTTTTTCATCAAATTGCAACTGTTGGTGATATATCGATGGAAGCATAACGGGTTATGCAGGAAAAGGTGAAGTGAGCGGCAAAAAAAGTACTGTTGTCCGTACTAAAAGGATGCGAAAGCCTTTTCCTCATCCAGGTGTGGTTTTTGCAGGGCCTTTGCCAAAGTGTTTTGTTTATATTTTTGCCTCTTTTATTTTACAGTGGGCTTATGGCTTAGGGGCAAATATTGTTCAGTCTAATATTATCTATCTTACTGGTGATTTCCATGCAACTCTGACTGAAACCACATGGTTGGTTGCTGCTTATATGGCACCAAATGTCAGTGTTGCCATCATGTTGATCAAGATCCGCTATCAATTTGGGCTTCGCGCTTTTGCTGAATTATCAATCCTTGGTTTCGTTTTGGTCTGCATTTTACAGCTCTTTGTTACCGATTTACGTTCCGCACTGATTATTCGTTTTTTTGCTGGTATTGCTGCTGCACCATTGGCTTCCTTAGCACTTCTTTATATGATGGAAGCTTTTGCACCAGCAAAGAAATTCACCATTGCTCTTAGTTTGAATTATATGAATGCGGCTTTAGCCGTTCCTCTCTCACGTTTGATTTCACCTGATTTATTAGAAAATGGCGGATTTTCTAGTCTTTCAGCGCTGGAAATGGGGTTGGTTCTTATTAGTTTGGGATGTCTCTATGCTCTTCCTCTTACCCCCGTTGTACGCAACAAGGTTATTCAGAAGTTAGATTGGGTTAGTTATAGTTTGATTGCATTTGGTCTTGGAATCAATGCAGTGATTATGTCGGTTGGTAAGTTGTATTGGTGGTATGAGGCATCGTGGATTGGTTGGGGGCTTGCGCTTGCTGTTCTCTCTTTGGTCATAGCCACGATTATTGAGCTTAATAGAGAAAAACCATTAATTGATTTACGCTGGCTTTTCAGTAAAGAAATGCTACAGTCTGTTCTCATTTTATTAGTCTTTCACGTTTTTTTATTAGAGCGATCAACTTTAGCTGCAGAATTTTTTAATCTTTTGGGCTTGTTAAATCGTGAAATGGCGCCCATGTATCTTGCTATTATATTTGGCACCCTTTTGGGGGGTGGAGTGTGTGTCTTTTTTTTACGCTCTGGTCGTGAGGACTATTTTTATCTTTTATCTTTGTGCTGTTTAGCGCTAGGAGCTTATTTAGACAGCCATGTGAACCAGTTTACGCTCCCGAAAGATATGATGTTGAGTCAAGGGTTGATCAGCTTTAGTTATGCGCTTTTTTTACCTCCTGCTCTTTTTAAGGGATTTGTGATAGCTAATAAGCGAGGGCCGAGTTATGTTTTAAGTTTTATTGCTGTCTTCCTGCTGACCCAAGTAACGGGTGGATTAATGGGAGCAGCTTTTTTTGGTAGTCTGCAGCTTTTTTTCGCTCATAAGAATTTTGAGTCTTTAACACAAAATGTTGTTGGTACGGATCCCCTTATTTCAGGTGAGGTAAATACTTTATTTTCGCCCTCTTATGGTCTTTCTATTCCCCATGTATTGGAGGGTGGACAAGGCGTATCTAGGTTGCTTGAGAAGTTTAAGTTAATGGCAAATGTTTTTGCTTACGATGATGTTTTTCGGCTTTATTTTTATATTGCAACAGTTGTATTTGCTATTTTCTTGGCCAAAATATTTTTAAAATCATACTCTTTTGGTGCGTGCAAAAAGCAGAACAATGTTATAAAAGAGGAGTGCAAAAAGTGATAAAAGCGTTACGATCAAGAGCGACGATTATTGCATTCCTATCAGGTGTTACCGGTGTTTTGTTGATTCTATGGGCTTGGAAACTTCCTCCCTTTGTCAGTACAATTCAAATAACCGATAATGCTTCAGTTAAAGGCAATGTTACTCTGGTAAGTTCTCAGATCTCTGGTGTGGTTGCACGGATTTATGTTCAAGATTATCAACGCGTTGAACAGGGAATGCTTTTATTTGAACTCGATGATTCCCTTTTTCGCCAACAGCTTGCACGGGCACAGGCTATTTTGGATTCAAAAAATGCAAAACTTGCAAGTATTGTGTTGCAGGCTCAGCTTTTACAAGGAGAAATTAATACAGCAGAAGCGGAATTGACTCGGTCAAAAGCATTCTCGAATATTCTTCCTGAACACAAGAAATCAGGTTTTGGTGATGGTGCAAGTTCTGTTTCTCGTCCTCTTTCGCAATTATTGGCAGCACTTGAAACAAAACGCCAATTGCAAAAACAGTTGGACCTTGAACGGCAAAGTTTACAGTCAGAGGTTGCCGGAGCAAAAGTTGGCGTTGAGTTGGCTAAGCTCAATCTGAAACACACGAAGATTGTATCTCCTAAAACCGGACATGTTGGGTTGATTGGTGCGCGGGTAGGGCAATATGTATTGCCGGGTACGCAATTGGTTTCGGTCATTTCTGATGATATTTGGATTATTGCCAATTATAAAGAAACGCAACTTTCTCAGATGCGTGTTGGGCAACCTGTTATTTTTTCTGTTGATGCTTTGAACAATCAAAAATTAACAGGGCGAGTGGTTCGTTTCGCACCTGCGACAGGTTCAGAATTTTCATTGTTAAAAACAGATACAGCAATTGGTAATTTCATCAAAATCGCGCAACGTATTTCAGTTCGCATCGCTTTAGATCCTGGACAGCCAGGTGCTGAAAAACTTATTCCTGGTATGTCCGTGGTTACATATGTGGATACTTCAAAACGGGCTTCTGGAGGGTGATATTTTGGGTCTTTTGAGTTTGATTTTTATACCTTTTTCTTATAGCAAATGGGTGTTTACTTTGGAAGATTTCATTTGGTTTTTTTTGATGAATATCTTAAAATATTTTCTGAACTGAAATGGTCATGCTGTTTTGAACCTTTTCTCAAGAGGCATAAAAAATGCCCGCTTTGAAGCGGGCATTGAAACATTTTGTTGTTGGGAAAAGTCTTAATTGTAGGCGTGTTTTTAATTTTTACGCATTAGTAAGAAACCAGCTAAGGCCATCCCTGCAGCCAATGCAAGCGTTGTTTTAGGGTTTGCTTTTGCTTTTTTCTTTAATTGCATAGCATGTTCGTTGAGGTGGTCAAGCGCGTGACGTCCTTTTTGTTTCCATATGTCAAGCATGTCAGAGATGTACTCGAAGCCCTTGTTATCAGAATGCCAACGGTTTACGGGGACGAGTTCATTTTTTAATTGTGCAATACGTTTTTTAATTTTAGCATTTTTGGTGTGGCTCGAAAATAGGCCCATGGGTTTCCTCCTTCATGTTTTATACTGTTTTATGACAGTTAGCATTGTGCTTAGAGTTTTGGTATAACGGCTTGAAAATTGAAAGGTTGCATTCCATTGACTGCTTGTTGTCCGATGGGACAATCAAGGGTTTTGCCTAAATGAGATAATTTTCTTGAATCGGTTTTTTTTAATTATACTCTTTTTAAAATTGTACTCTGGCAAGCGTTGTCATAATGGTGATTGATAGCACAGGTTTTGCAAATTTGAGGATTTGATGAGCATAGCGTATTCTTTATCTAAGCCTTTAGAGCGTCGCCACTCTGTTGCTGTTACGGTTGGTGATGTGGTGGTTGGTGGTCATAGCCCGATAGTTGTTCAGTCAATGACGAATACGGATACTGCCGATATTGATGCAACCGTTGCACAAATTGCAGCCCTTTGGCAGGCAGGTTCGCAATTAGTTCGGATTACTGTTGATCGTGATGAAGCTGCTGCTGCAGTGCCCAAAATACGGGAGAGATTGGAACGCTTGAATATGGCTGTGCCATTGGTGGGAGATTTTCATTATATTGGCCATAAGCTTTTATCAGAACATCCTGCGTGTGCGCAGGCGCTTGCAAAATATCGGATCAATCCTGGAAATGTTGGTTTTGGTGCAAAAAAAGATCGCCAATTTGCGGAAATTATCGAGATTGCTTGTCGGTACCGTAAACCTATTCGAATTGGTGTGAATTGGGGTTCTCTTGATAATGTATTGTTAACACGGCTTATGGATGAAAATGCACAGCAGGAAAATCCCTTATCTGTTGCTGAAGTTATGCGGGAAGCTGTTGTTCAGTCGGCTTTGCATTCGGCTGTTTTGGCTGAAGAGCTGGGATTGGAACGTAATAAAATTATTCTTTCTGCTAAAGTGAGTGATGTTCAAGATCTCATTGCTGTTTATAGCACTTTGGCAGGGCGTTGTGATTATGCGCTCCATTTGGGATTGACAGAAGCAGGTATGGGTACAAAGGGCATTGTTGCTTCTTCCGTGGCTTTGGGAATTTTGTTACAGCAAGGTATTGGAGATACACTTCGTATTTCATTAACACCTGAGCCCGGTGGAGATCGAACACGGGAAGTGAGAGTGGCTCAAGAGCTTTTGCAAGTGATGGGGTTTCGGCAATTTTTGCCTGTTGTTGCAGCTTGTCCTGGATGTGGACGCACAACCTCGACAGTGTTTCAACAATTGGCACAAAAGATTGAAGCGGATTTATATAAAAATATGTCCGTGTGGCGTGAAAAATACCCTGGTGTTGAAAGTTTGAAGGTTGCGGTGATGGGGTGTATTGTCAATGGACCAGGTGAGTCAAAACATGCGGATATTGGGATTTCATTGCCTGGAATGGGTGAAAGTCCAGCGGCACCTGTTTTTATTGAAGGACAAAAGGTGAAAACTTTGCGTGGTAACCATATCGCTGAGGAATTTGAATCTCTTTTAAGTGATTATATTCATACGCGCTTTGGGCGAGGTTGAAACAAACCGTTGAAGAGGACGTAAACAAAAAAGCTTTTGTTTTGCTTGCTTCATATTTTGCTGTGGGTGAAGTGGATGAACTTTTAATTTTTGCGTGTTGCACTAAAGCGGGCAGCTTGTTGGAGCGTTTTCGCTTTGGCACCAAAAGGCTGTAAAAGTGCTTCTGCTTTAGTGATCAGTTCGTCTCGCTTTTTTTGTGTTTCTTCAATGCCATAAAGGCGAACAAAAGTGGCTTTGTGCGCCGCTTCATCTTTACCAGCAGTTTTGCCTAAAACTTCAGTACTAGCGGTGACATCAAGGAGGTCATCCGTCAATTGAAATGCAAGCCCAATATATGTGCCAAAATCAGCAAGGTTTTGGGTCAATGTTTTCGGAGCATTGGCGATGATTGCTCCTGCTTGGCAAGCAAAACTTATAAGGGCAGCAGTTTTCATGTGTTGTAGAGTCATGATGCTGTTGCATTCTTGCGGTTTTTTTTCCGCTTCAAGATCAAGCATTTGTCCCCCTAACATACCGCCCAGTCCTGCTGATTGTGCAAGAGCTGTGATTAGCTTGATTCTGGTTTCGAAGGGCAATGTAGAGGCTTTATGGGCAATAATTTCAAAAGCAAAAGTTAAGAGAGCGTTGCCTGCTAGAATTGCAGTTGCTTCATCAAATGCTATATGGACGGTGGGTTTTCCGCGTCGCAGTGTGTCGTTGTCCATAGCAGGTAGATCATCATGAATGAGCGAATAACAATGGACACATTCTAAGGCACATCCGATATCGAGAGCCTGTTCCACAGGGATATCAAAAAGTGCAGCGCTTTCTGTAACAAGAAAAGGACGCAGGCGCTTACCTCCATTCAGTACACCGTGACGCATGGCTTTTATGAGGATTTTAGGACGGGTAATTTCACCATTTTGGACTTGATCATTTAACAGTGTGTCAAGCCGTCTTTCAACGGTGTTGGCATGTTTTGCAAGAAGAGTGGTAAATTCGTGCATTCTTGATTCCTTTATTTTTGCAAAAAGGGGATCCTAGAATTTAGAGGATAGAGGCTACCATCTTATCTTATTATAGGCAGTTTGCGTGGGCTTTTAATCTCTGTTTCTTAAAAATTTTTTCTTTTATTATTTCTCTATACTGTATGCGCGAGTCCCTGTTAAAGCCAAATAAAAAAATTAAATAAAAGTCTTATTAAAAAGCCTTCAGGAGTGTATGAAACTATCATTTTTGGTAACAGTGGTAAGAGTATTGCCATTTTTGACATTGCCTCTTCTTTGTTATCGGTGTATAAGGCTATCAAATTTTCTGATTTTTTTGATAAAGGCTCTGTCATTTTGACATTGCCTCTTCTTTTTAGTTGATTTGGAGTGTCTTTTTATGGCTGTACCTAAACGAAAAACCTCTCCCTCAAAGCGGGGTATGCGCCGTTCGGCTGATGCCTTGAAGGCGCCAACTTATATTGAGGATAAAAATTCTGGTGAGCTGCGTCGCCCTCATCATATCGATTTGAAAACTGGAATGTATCGTGGGCGTTCAGTTTTAGTGGTTAAAGATTAAGATTTTTATCTTTCTATCAATGGTAAAAATTCATTTTACTTAGAGAAAAGTGCGTGCACGGGCGGATTGTCTTTTTTGGCCACTCTCCTAAGCGAGGGTGTTGAGCCATAAGGTTTCTGGTCGTGCGAAGCATTTTCTTTGGGTTCTTTTGTTATCTTGATAGGTAACTTGAAGCTGTTTTTTGGCCCTTTGTGTGGAGTGTATTGTGAGGGGGAGTGAGTTCTCTTTTTATCCATATCAATGAGATAGATTGGCAAATAAGCTTGCTAATTGGGTTATTTTCCTCAATAACGTTTTTAAGAAAGCATATTTGGTAGATGAAAGGAAGAGTAAAAAAATCAATTTTATCATAAGATATGGAATTGCATATTTCATTCCCACTCAATATCGTATTAATTTCACTAATATAGTGTTGCTATGCAGAACTTTGAGGGTTTCTTCTCAAATATTCTTCTATCACTAAAGGTTTATTCATAAAAATAAAACCAGCTTTTGCTGGTTTCACTCTCTTATCAAAATCTTATTATCAATTATGCAGCACAGACAGCTTCGCTTTTTGCATCTGCTTTATTTCTCTCACTTTTAAATTCACGCTTTGGTTTATTCGAGAGATGCATCTCTATGAGATTAATAGCTTCTGTTTCAGAAAGACTATTAATAACAGCAATTTCACGTGCCATTCTGTCAAGAGCAGCGGTATAGAGTTGGCGTTCGGAATAAGATTGTTCAGGCTGTAGGTTTGAACGAAAAAGATCGCGTACCACTTCAGCGATACAAATAAGATCTCCTGAATTGATTTTAGCATCGTATTCTTGAGCGCGGCGTGACCACATGGTTCTTTTAACCCGTGCTTTTCCATGCAAAATTTTTAATGCACGTTCAACAGAATCAACAGCCGATAATTTGCGCATTCCAACGGAAATGGCTTTTGCAATTGGTACTTTAACATCCATTTTATCTTTAGCAAAATGAATAACAAAAAGTTTTAATTTGTGTCCTGCAACTTCTTGATCTTCAATCGCTATAATCTGTCCTACTCCATGGGTAGGGTAGACGATATATTCAGAGGTTGAAAACCCTTTAACATTGGAGGAAGTTCCATGTTGGGATGCCATATTTTAATTTACTCCCTTTATGACCAACAAATGTACCGGAAAACAGGCTAAAAGCCTGAACGTTGAATGTTCTTTGACCAAGTATATTACATTAATTTAATGAGCATAAAAGTTAAGTACTTTTAAATCCAACAAAAAATACCTTGCTCTACAATAAGAAAGCAAGCACAATACTTAGAAAGATGATCATGTTAAAATAACATTAACATCAAAATTCAGAAGAATCAATCATTTCACTCAGGAATTTTTATTTTTACAAGAAAAAGATCTCAATTTCTGAAAACACATGGTGCGCGTTGTATCATTATTATTCGCCGCTTCCTGGATTTTCTGAAAAATACTTTTCTAATTTATCTGGAACGCCATCCATTTCTTTTGCTTGAGGAAGAGGGTCTTTCCGAGTGGTTAAATTAGGCCATTTGGTGGCATAATGGAGATTGAGTTCTAGCCATTTTTCTAACCCTGGCTCTGTGTCAGGTTTAATGGCTTCCGCTGGGCATTCTGGTTCACATACACCACAGTCGATACATTCATCGGGATGAATGACAAGCATATTTTCACCTTCATAAAAACAATCAACAGGGCAAACTTCAACGCAATCAGTATATTTGCAATGAATGCAGTTGTCAGTTACTACATAAGCCAAGATCGAACTCCATTTCTATTTAGTGATCTTTAGAAGAAAGAGGATGTGCGTTTTTGTCTTTATCTTTTATGAGTTGATCGCGTAGCGCAGCTAATTTTGCAAAAGGAGAATCGGAATTGGGACGTATCCTTGCAGATGATTGATTATTCGTGCGTTTGGTGTGCTGTTTATTAGACTTGTAAGAGTTTTTGTTATGTGATGTGGCTTCTCGAGAGCTGTCTTCATTTGTATTTGCTCCTTTTTTAAAAGCCTTTCTCTGTTTGTTTTGCCACTTGTGTCGAGATTTATCACGGTTTTTTTGTGTGTGGTGGTGAAAGTGAGGGTTATAACGCCATAGTAAAACAACTTTATCTTCTGCTGCAACGCGTTTTTGCTTGGCAAAATCACCAACAGGTTCAGCTGCCGGTAAACAATCTCTGGTATCGGCCTGTGTTTCAACAGAAGTGGGTAAAGCTTCTTTCTCTCCCTGTGTTGTTTCCAATGTGCATATTGTTTGCCATTGGTCGCCAATAAATTCTGCTGCAGGAATATCTTGTGCCGCTATATTTGTATCAGTAGAGGCTTTTTGTGCAAGGAGATTTTGTTCAAGAACAGCATTGCTTATGGCATGCGATTGGTAACCAAGTCCCTTTAGAATTTCTTCCATATCGGTTCCATTGGCACCAAGAATAGACATCATTGCTGGGGTGACAAAAAAACTTTTGCCATCATAGGCTCCATCGGGTTTGGGTTCAGTTCCTTGTTTCCAATGAAGTGTAGGGCGGATAAGGTTAGCAAGACGTTCTAAAATATCAATCCTTACAGCACGTTGCCCTAAGATACGATAACCAGCTAACTGATAAAATTGGCGGTTGTAAGTAGGATCCACAACCAAAGAGGTTCGTCCAGTAGATAACGCTGCAAAAATTTCACTCAAGCCATTTTGGTCATGCCCTTCATTTTGAAGATTCCACAGCAGCGTAATTGCCTGAACGGGAGCTGGTTTAATCATCCCTGCAACATAGATATGAAAAGCGCCAAAACGAACACCTAACCTCCGAAGCACCGCACGCGATTCTTGGTCAATATTTTTAATAATTTCAGCTATTTCTCGCCGAGGTATTATTCCTAAAGAGTTGACAAGTCGTAAGGCTAGACTGCTTGTTGAATCCGTCAAATTATCGGCATTGCGCAAATCAAAGAGTGGCTTTAAAGCTGTTTCAAAATGAAAAGTGACAAAACGCTCTAATCGATTCACCACTTTATCGCGTGCTTCTCCCGTTAGTTGCGTATCTGCTAAAACAATCAGTTTGGGTTTTAAAAAATCTTCTGTTGCAACAAGTTGCCCTACGGGTTGGCCAATCCAGCGCACAATTCCATCAGAACTGAGGGTGAAATCTCCATTGGCACAAGCACAAAAACGCGTTGCACGTTTGGAAAAAGCAAGAATCAAATTTTCATTATTTGCTAAAATTTGTGTATCAGCAGCTTGATCCGTATTGTTCTTGTTAGCATAAAAACGAAAACCTTCAAACTTGCCATTTCCATGTTTTTCAATAAGAATATCATCCTGAAAAATATCATTCTGTTGAACAATCTTGCTATCCATGATCATTTTCTTTCTCAGTGCGAGACTGGTAAAAAGCTTCTTCCCGACAATTGCATAATTGTGCTGCTCCTTTAACACGTTTGTTGCGTTTTCTTCAATCATTCTTGTCGTTTTTTTGTCGCTTTAACTTTAGCTGTTTCCTTTTTTCATACATTTTGGATGTTTTATGTATATTTTCGCGCAATGGTTGTATTGTATAGCTGGAAGCATAAATAAATTCTTTATGCAAAAGGCAAGTAAGCCGACAATCAAAAAAACAGCATTTGTTTTGTTTGCTTGTTTTTTTTTTTTACGAGCTTGTTATGAAGAAATGAGGACAAAGTTTTTCCCGGTATTTCTTGGGGTAAAGAGCGTATTTATATTGTCATTTTGTGAGTGAAACTATGTCTTTATGACAATAAGTTTTACCATGACAATAAAAAAACGATTGCGATTATAAAAATACACGCTAAAGTAGTGCGTGTAAAAACAAACAACTTATACGTTCTTTGAAGAAGAACGGTGATGTCGTTGCCAAATCAACTTTGATAATTTTAATCGCAAGGGGTTATTATGGGTAATCTTTCAAATGCTGTTTATAAAAACAGCAAAAATTATAGCGATGCAGACAAAAGTTTGGGACGCAATATGATGCGTTCTGCTATGCAAGCGCCTTATCTTGAACGACAAAAAGAGCATGATTTGGCTCTGCGATGGAAAGACAAACGAGATGATGATGCCATGCATCAAATTGCAGCGGCTCATATGCGTTTGGTTATTGCAATTGCTAACCGTTTTAAACGTTTCAAAATGCCACTGGGGGATCTGGTACAAGAAGGCTATGTAGGGCTATTGGAAGCTGCTGCACGTTTTGAGCCTGATAGGGAGGTGCGTTTTTCGACTTATGCAACATGGTGGATTCGTGCTTCTATCCAAGATTATATTTTACGAAATTGGTCAATCGTTCGAGGAGGGACAAGTTCTTCGCAAAAAGCGCTTTTCTTTAATCTTCGGCGTTTGCGGGCGAAACTGGTGCAGGATGATAGTGCTCTTTCAAAACAAGATATCTTTCGTACAATCGCTGAAAAACTTGGCGTTTCAGTTCGTGATGTTGAAACGATGGATTTCCGTTTTTCTAGTTCTGATAATTCATTGAGTGTTGCTGTTTCTGAGAACAGTGATAATCCTGTTGCTAAAATGGATGCGCTTGTCGATGATAGTCCTCTTCCTGATGCTTTAATTGAGCAAGTGATTGACGGTCAACGAAGGGCACAATGGCTTTATGATGCGCTGCAAATTCTCAATGAACGGGAACTTGAAATTATTCGTTTCCGCCGCCTTAATGAAGAGGGCGCTACTTTAGAAGTTTTGGGTGAAAAATTGGGAATTTCAAAAGAGCGGGTGCGTCAAATTGAAGCACGGGCTTTGCAAAAGCTGCGTTCGGCTTTGCTTACTGCTCATTCAGCAGATGCTTATGATGTGTAAGCTAAGTGAGCGCTGTTCGGGAAAAAGTTGAGAGTGCATATGTGTATGAGGGGGCACAATAAAACTGGTTTTAGAAGCTGAGAAGCTGGTTTTAAAGGAATGAATGGATCAATGCGAGAAATATTGAAAAGTGCAGAAGTAATTTAAGTGAGGACATAAGCGAATCAAGAGCGCAGAAAATGATGAACAAGATTGCTTTTTTACTGCGTGATAATTTTGACATGTGTCCTTGCGGATAAAGTTTGGGTTGGTGCGAGCGCATTGAGAATACGAAACAATTTTTCTTTGTGCGCGGTATCTTGCATTTTATTGGCCAAGCTTGCAATGCTTTCCCCCTTTTTAACGCGTACAATGCGGATTCTCAAGGGTTTCAGCTTGTTTAACTGTGATGATGAAAGAGGGTGAAAGTTTTGTAGCGTGTTTTTGGCAACAGTTGCAAAGTTTTCGGAATTATGAGGGGCAGCAGTAATGAAGCGAAAGATGTGTTTGTTGAACAGAATGACAGCTACATCAAATTGCCATTGTTCATTGGTAGCGCGCGCATGCGCTCCAGGCAGACCTTGAATCGTGATTGGGCGAACAGAGGATTTATCCAGTCCTACAACCCATCCGCTTGTTAAATAATCACTTGCAGATATTTCGGCAGGGTGCGGTACAGCATCAAAACGAATAGCAATTTTATCTGGGCTACTGGCCCAGACAGTGTGTACTGAATTTTCTATGGTGAAAGTATTTGGAACGGAAAAAGTTACACGCAATTGCGGGTGAATAAATTGGTTTCCTCGTATAAAGCCTGTGTGAAAGCTGCCTCCAAAAATCATGCCATCAATGTTTTTGAGAAAAGAATCACGATCAGTCTTTCCAATGTTTGTTGTACTGATTTTACGCGCTTTTTCTATCGCAAGCCGAATCCGTTGCGGGGTGGTTGGATGTGTTGCTAGAAAATCTAGGGAAGCATTTGTGGTATCTGAGATATTATGAAAGGCACTATACGCTTCCATGGATTGGAGAAAGCGCGGTGAAGCGAACGGGTCAAACCCAGCTTGTTTGAGCATTTCGAGCGCAATTGAATCGGCTTGTAGTTCTTGATTGCGTGAAAATTGTGCAAATTGTCGCTTGTCTCTAAGGGTATTGTAACGTTTGGCGTGAGAGAGAAAATTTTGTGACATGCACTCTGTCATCTTCAATTCGGCTTCTTTTTTTAGGCGTAAAATGCCGTGATTGGCAGTGATATGGGCTATTTCATGGGCTAAAATTGCTGCAACTTCTGAAGAATCATTAGCCAATGCTAGCATGCCGCGGGTTAAGTAAATGTAGCCGCCTGGTAGAGCAAATGCATTAACACTTTCGGAGTCTAGAATTGTTATAGAATAGGTTTGGTGAGAGTTTTGTGACACAGCAGTGAGTTTATGCACAATATCTGCTAACATGCGTTCAAGTTTTGTATCATGATAGGCACCGCCATATATTCGTAAAATATGCGGATGGTGTGTAGTACTTAATGAAGCATAGATATCGTTCCTCTCGGCGTGGTTCATTCTTGCAGAAGAATTGCAAGAGGAAAGCATATCATTTGGAACGTGACCCGTATGACAAGCGAAAAGCAAAAGCATGAGGCTTAAAAGAGATGCTTTATACATTTTGGTGCGAAAAAAGAATGTTCGTTGAAAAATTTGGTGTTGATCAGTATGCACTTTGTTTTCTGTTGGTATTTTGACAAATTTCATCGGTATCTTCGTATTACAATAAAAAAGCTTTTTGGAAAGGATTCTTTTGGCTCTATCACGGTTATTATTTATAAAAAGATGAATTTATAAAAAAATGACCTAAAAAGAAAGCATTACGAAAAAGGCAGTGTCTGTCATGACAACATTTACAATATTATTAAACGGAGATGTTTGTATCACCGATCGTTTGCGTAATCAAATTCGCAATAGCCGAGTGATTGCTGCCGATGGTGGAATGCGTCATGCCGAAGCACTGAATGTTGTGCCTGAGTTATGGTTGGGGGATTTTGATTCCTCTGATCAGACTTTAATAGGCAAATATGATGACATTCCCCGTGAGGTTTTTCCTTCTGATAAAGATATGACCGATAGTGCACTGGCATGTGAGAGAGCTCTGCAAAAGGGTGCCAAACGGCTGATTTTGTGTGGTGCTTTTGGAGGTGAAAGAAGTGATCATAGCCTTTCTCATATGACGCAAGCACTGGTGATGGCCGAAAAAGACATTTCAGTGTTATTAACCAGCGGTTTTGAGGAAGGGTGGCCGGTTTTACCAAAGCCTTTTTGCGCTGATTTACCTGAGGGGTTTCTCTTTAGTATTATCGGTTTTTCTGACCTACAGGGATTAACCCTCTCTGGCGTAAAATGGCCAATTTATGGCAAAAATGTACCATTTGGATCTTCTTTAACACTGTCTAACCGTGTTTGTGGAACTTTTTCTTGTCATTTATGTTCTGGAAAAGCTATATTGCTTGCGTCTGTACCTATTCCGCAAAGCTCTTCCAGTAGATTTGAGTAAGGTAGGGGGGGGCATAGTGACTTAAGTGCTGACATGAGTGATATACTTTGGTCTCGAGAAGGAGAGTTTTTATATGTTAAAATCAATTTTGAAAGTGGCTGTTGTTTCAGCCATTGGTTTAAGTTCAGCAGCTTGTACTGTTAACGATCAACGGGTTGCACGTTATGGTGTAGGAGGAGCCGCAATAGGGGCCTTGGCAGGAACAGCAATTGCTGGAAGTACTCCTGGAGCAGCATTGACAGGTGCAGCATTTGGTGCTCTTGCAGGGTCAGTAACAGGTGTTGCTGCAAATCAGAAAAGACAACAGTCTCAGGTTGCCCAACAGTCATCAATGTGTACGTATCGTGGACATAGAGGTCGGATATACCAAGCGCCTTGCCATCACAAAGTAGCGCCACAATTGTGTACTTACCGTGATGGAAGAGGTGCAGTGTATCAGGCACCTTGTCCTCGACGTGTTCGTTAATGGCGGTGCCGCTGCTGCGGCTTGAGCGTATTTTCCTAACCTTTGGAAAAACTCCCTTGCTCAACCAAGCTTTTCTGTCGGTAGAGCAAGGGGCGCGTGTTGCACTCGTGGGCCGTAATGGCTGTGGAAAATCAACGCTGTTAAAAATTGCCGCTGGAATAAGTGAACCAAATGAGGGCGAAATTTTTCGCCATCCGCGGGCGACGCTCCGTTATGTATCACAAAATCCTGAGTGTTCAGGGTTTGAAGATATTCGCACTTTTGTGGAAGCTGGTCTTGATGCTATACCTGATGCACAATGGATAAACACACTTTTGGCAAATCTTGGTTTTTCAGGAACCGAGAAGTTGGCGACGCTTTCTGGTGGTGAAAAGCGGCGCGTTTCATTGTTGCAAGCAATTGCTGCAAAACCAGATGTTCTTCTTTTGGATGAACCAACCAATCATCTCGATTTACCAACCATCGAATGGCTTGAAGGTGTTTTATGTTCTTTACGTTGTGCGATTGTGGTGATTTCCCATGATCGGCGATTTTTAGAAAATGTTACGCGTTCCACAGTATGGCTTGATCGGGGTACGACAAAAAGACTGGAAAAGCGTTTTTTAGAGTTTGAAAATTGGCGCGATAAGGCTCTTGAAGAGGAAGCCCTAGAGCAGCACAAATTAGGACGACAGATTGCACGTGAAGAACAATGGGTGCGCTATGGCGTGAGCGCACGACGTAAGCGTAATGTGCGGCGTTTGGCAGCGTTAAAAGAACTAAGACAGCAGCATCAAACCACTAAAGGGCCGCTTGGAAGTGCGCTTTTGGCAGCTGCTAAAAGTCACGATTCTGGCCAATTGGTGCTAGAAGCAAAGCGAATTTCAAAATCTTATGGCGAGCGCGTTTTGGTAAAAGATTTCTCTTTGCGCGTTCAGCGTGGTGATAGGATTGGTCTGGTTGGTCCCAATGGTGTAGGAAAGACAACCTTGCTTTCCGCTCTGATCGGCAAGGAGGCGGTTGATAGTGGCACGGTGAGGCATGGTTATAACCTCTCCATGGCGCTGCTTGATCAACAACGTATTTTAAATGAAAAAGAAACTTTAGCACAGTATTTAACGGATGGTAGAGGCGAGACTCTTTTGATCAACGGGCAAGAGCGGCATGTCGTTTCTTATATGAAGGATTTTTTGTTTTTACCCGAACAGGTGCGTACACCCATTAAAGAATTGTCAGGTGGAGAAAGAGCTCGTCTCATGCTTGCACGGCTTCTTTCACAACCTGCGAACTTTTTGATTCTCGATGAACCAACCAATGATTTGGATATGGAAACATTGGATGTTTTGCAAGAATTTATTGCTGATTTTGCCGGGACAGTCTTGTTGGTTAGCCATGACAGAGATTTCTTAGATCGAACCGTGACCCATACATTGGCGCCCCAAGGTGATGGTCGCTGGATTTTATATGCTGGTGGCTATAGCGATATGATGGCACAAAGCAAACAAGACGCATTGTACGCGCGTAAAGAATTGTCACAGCGCAAAGAGCTGTCAAAGTCTCTTGTACAGGAGAATGCAAAACATCTCTTATCACCAAATCGTGGCTTTATGGAGCGGGAGAAAACAAAGTCACGCAAATTATCTTATAAGCAGGTTTATGCATTGGAAAAATTGCCTGAGCAAATCGCTGCTTTGCAGAATGAAATTAAAGAAATTGAACAAGAACTCTCTGATCCAACGCTCTATTGTAAGAATAGAGAGCGTTTTGAGCATTTATCAACAGTGCTGGAAGAGAAGAAAAATTTTTGTGCGCAAAAAGAAGAGGAATGGTTGGAACTTGAAATTTTACGTGAAGATATAGAGGGTGCGAAGCCATAAAGCGCTCTAGCGTTCATTCTTCTCGAGAGGATTTTTACAGATTGTTGTGATTGTTTCTCTTTCACTTTATGTCTGTTTTGGCATCATTCTTTATGAGATGAGTGCATGTACTGGAGAAGAAAAATATCTTTGCACAAAGGGAAGAAGATCCTTGGAATTTGAATTCTTGTGCGAGGATAGTGAAAAATACTGAATGTATGAAGACAGTGAAAAAGAAACATCTTTTGAATTTCATAAGGTTCACATACTAAGATTTTTCATCTCTGGTGAAAATGTTTCAGTATGCTTTATTCTGGTTTCTTGGCGAGTGCATATGCATCATGAATGCGGGAGGTTAGAATATGGTTTCTCCATTGGCCGGAAATCATCAGATAATCTCTCGCATATCCTTCTTTCTCAAAACCAAGACGCTGCAATAAAATGCCACTTCTGGTGTTTTCCGGCATATAGTTTGCCATTATTCTATGGAGGTGATAAAAATGGAAGATATGGGGTATCAGAGCCGATAAAATTTCCAACATGAAGCCTTTGCCTTGTCGTTTTTCATCAAGAGAAAAGCCAAGATGGCAGGCTTGAAAAACACCACGCACGACATTTGTGAAGTTAACGACAGCAATGATTGTGTTCTCATTTTTTAATCGTACGGCATAGCGGTATGCTTGCCCTTGTGCACTCTCACAAGTGAACGCGTTTGCGCGTGCCTCCCAAGCTGTGAGGATGTGATAATCATCAGATTTTTCTGGTTCGAAAGGTTGATGAAAGTTCGCGTTGCGCAGATAATAGGAAGCTAGTTCACTCGCGTCTTCTAAACGGATCAATGTGGAAATTGTTCGTTTTGTTTGGATTGCCATAGTTCTCTCTCCTCCGATAATGAAATGTGCGGATTTGTACACTTCCCCTTTGATTTTTTTAAAGACTTCTTTTTTTAAAGAGGCATCTCTCAAGGCAATCAAGTTTCCCTCACGATGATGTCCGTGAACGGTATAACGGTAAAGCCATTGTTATTGTGTTCCATCATCTTTACGCTTTTGAAGGTGCAAGCTTAACGCTATCATACTTTTTGCCAGCTTCTAATGTTGCGACAGTTTTTGCTTTTGAGAGCGTTCATGAGAGGTTTTTGCTACTTTCTTTAAGAGTTTTTACCCACATACCATCCCCTCTTGTGACGGAAAAATGAATAGTTTTGTTTGGTTCACTATAAGAGGGTTCGAGATGAGAGAATCGTACTGTATTGACGGTGCTCATTCAAGTTGCAAAATGATGAATTATCTTTATAAATCAATCTATTGTTTTTTTGATAAAATTATCCTCAAAAAATTGGCAAGTCAACAACAAACCTTATCAAAAACAATAACCTTTATGCAGGAGCGGTAGAACGCGAGCAAAAATTTAAATTAAGCAGAAGTAATATTGATAACGTATAGTCGCTTTTCATCACACTTTATTTGTGGTTCTTATATTTTTAAATCTCCTTCCCCTCATTCGTAAAAAAACTCGCGCATTATTCACGTGATACTTTAATGGATAAGTTTATTTTATGCGTATAAACGATGCACTTATTGCTGCTTATGGCTTTTCTTTTGTGTCTGATTTATTCGTTCATCAGAGTGTTTTTAAAATATATATAGGTACAATTATCGCCGATATCGTTCATGCGAGTAAATTTCAAATGCTCAGCATGCCGTTTGTTTAATTCACTCTTATGAATTTATTGTCTTGTGACAGTTTAATATTTAATTACCTGAATGATTGCGTAACTTATGTCGAATTATCACGATGCTTTTTCGAGTTGTTTGCGTTTTTATAATACTCTCTTAAACAGCTTGTTAACCCGTTTCAGAGTGAATTCTTTCACGGTTTTATATCCATCAGCGCATTCATTTTTGCCATTTGATTTGTACAAAATGCAGCCATGGTATTGCATAATGTCTTTATACCCACCTGTTTCCTTATGTCACATCTCAACGATTGATTGAAATAGAGGAATATTTCTAGAGGCAAGAGAGCTTATAAGTCTTCAAGGAAGCCTTTCCAAAATTGTATGACATATTGCGGATATTATCGTTACAAACTGCACAAATTGCTAAAATTTCTGGTAGAAGAGCAAGTGGAGTATTTATTTTTTGCATTTTTCATTCCCTCTTCATTTTGAGAAAATGTTCCATGTTCTCAATGGTGTTAGCATTAACTTACCTTAATGGGCATTGATAGAACTGGATGACTTTTTCTTTTTTCATTCTATGTTTTTTTCGCTTATACAACTTTTGACAGTACTGTTATGAGTGCTGTCAAGAGAAGGAAAATTCTTGTATGCAAAAAGAAGAAGAGTGTTGGAACCGAACTTTTCTGTGAAAAAAACACTCTTGCGTTAACTCATCCCAAGCGCATTTTTATAGAGTTGGATAATCGCTTCTTCTTCCATTCGTTCATGATCTTCTTTTTTGCGCAACCGTATAATACTCCGAACAGCTTTACTATCAAAACCAGAACCTTTAAGTTCGGCGTAAACTTCTTTAATATCATCAGAAATGGTTTTTTTCTCTTCTTCTAGCCGTTCAATACGTTCGATAAAAGCACGCAACTGGTTTACGGATATAGTATGTGTTTGATCGGTTACTGTGTCCATTTGTATTTTTCTCCAGAGTCTCTGTGTTAAACTGTTTTTCGACGATAAAGTTATATTGAGGAAGCTTGAAAACAAGGAGTGAATCAAGCTGTAAACTTTTTTTACAAATTGACTTTAAATATTTTGTAAAATTTTAAGCTTATGCATTGACAAAAGGGCAATAAGAAGCAGAAAAGAATAAAGATATACCTCTATACATTTGGAAGGTTCTTAAAAAAGAAGAGAAGAAAAGAGATGTATGTTTTGTTTTAAGGGCTTACAGCATAAAGGTGGTTTTGTGGTTGCCAAAAAACAGAAATGGGTGTTTCTGAGAGGATTTAGGATTTTTCTCTTGAGCGTTCTGCTCTTGTTTCCGCTTGTTGATTTTGCAAAAGCTGATTTCCGCGTTTGTAATTCGACCCAACAGCCTGTTGGTGTCGCCCTTGGCTATCGTACGCTTTCAGGTTGGGTGAGCGAAGGGTGGTGGATGGTGCCAGTTACAGGATGTAAAACCTTGATCGAAGGGCCTCTTTCTTCACGGTTTTATTATTTTTATGCAGAAGGTGCACAGAAAAAAGGCAGCTGGCCAGGTTCTGTAACCATGTGTGTGCAAGATAGCCAATTTCTTATTCAAGGTGTTCATGATTGTTTCCCCCGGGGGTATCAGAAGGCTGCGTTTAAAGAAATTGATACAGGCAATCAAACCAGTTGGATGGTGCAGTTGACAGATATTTCTTTGTTAAATGATTCGGTTATAAAGCCTCCTACTTTTTCAGGAGTTTCTCCACAGTGAAGCGTGCACGTAAAGTAAAAATTATTGCTACTCTTGGTCCTTCTTCTTTTTCCAGTGCAATGATCGAAAAGCTTTTTAGGGCAGGAGCAGATGTTTTTCGTCTGAATATGAGCCACACGGATCATGAAACTATGTGTGATTTGGTGCAGCGAATCCGACAGGTCGAAAAAATCGTTCAACGACCAATCGGCATTTTAGTGGATTTACAAGGACCAAAATTGCGCGTTGGTTGTTTTGCTAAAGGTCAAGAGGATTTGCATGTTGGGCAAAACTTTACATTGGATGATCGTGATGTTCTTGGTGATGCCCAGCGTGTTTTTTTCCCGCATGCGCAAGTATTAGCCGCTGTCAAACCCGGTGATCGGTTGTTGATTGATGATGGAAAACTGGAACTGTGTGCTGAGGTAAGTGATGGTCATTCTGTTCAGTGCCGTGTGGTTGCTGGAACCCGTATTTCTGATAAAAAAGGAGTCAGTTTTCCCGATACGGTTCTGCCTTTTGGTCCAATGACGTCAAAGGATAAGGCTGATCTTCATGCAGTTTTGGAACAACCTGTTGATTGGGTTGCACTTTCTTTTATCCAGCGTCCAGAAGATATTGTAGCGGTGCGTCAGTTGACGCAAAACAAAGTGTCTTTGATGGCTAAGATCGAAAAACCTCAAGCCTTAGAGCATATAGAGGAAATTATTAATGTTTCCGATGGAATCATGATTGCACGGGGAGATCTCGGTGTGGAAATGCCATTAGAGAGGATTCCTGCACTTCAGATGGAACTCATAAAAGCTTGTCGTTTAGGAGGAAAGCCCGTCGTGGTGGCGACGCAAATGCTCGAATCAATGATTAAATCACCTGTCCCGACACGGGCAGAAGTTTCTGATGTCGCTACAGCAGTTTATGCGGGGAGTGATGCTGTGATGTTGTCTGCTGAATCGGCCTCTGGTCTTTATCCTGAAGAAGCGGTGCTTATGATGGACCGAATCGCGAGGCAAATCGAACAAGATCCCACTTATGAGGCTCAAATGGGTGCACAACATCCTGTACCAGAATCAACGGGGACAGATGCGATTTCTCTTGCGGCACGTCAGATCGCTGAAACGCTTCAATTAAAAGCTATTGTTGCTTACACTGCCTCAGGCACAACGGGTGTGCGGGCTTCTCGTGAGCGTCCAAACACACCCATTATTGCTTTATCCCCTATCGTGGAAACAGCGCGGCGCTTGAGCTTAGTTTGGGGGCTTCATTGTGTTGTCGCGGAAGATGCGCGGGATTTGGAGGATATGGTTGATCGTGCTGCGGCCCTTGCTTTTCAAGAAGGCTTTTGTTGTGAAGGAGATCAGTTCCTTGTAACAGCAGGTGTTCCCCTTGGTACACCTGGTGCTACGAATCTCTTGCGTATCGCTTCTGTCTTGAGAAATAGGAAAAAGGCGGTTTAACGGAATCCTGTTGGAATGAGGCTCTTGTCGTGAGCATTTGAATAGATTCATTATCGCTCTTTATTTGTAATGCTGTAGCATTATTTTTTTTAAAGATGGTGATATAAGGCGCATCTTTCATATGAAAAGTGTATGTCGTCTCTCTCTTTGTATTCAGTTTACTTTTGTATCAACCAAGTATAGAAACGTAAATTCGAATACGATATTGAGGGGAGGATTTGCCTGTAAAGCCGATGAAATCAATTATATCAGTGGTGAATTATGGAAGCTCCTTGAGAAGCAACCAATCTAATTACAGATTGGAGGGGGTGGGAGTTTTTATTCTGTAAGGTGTGAGCAAGAGGTTAATCGTATAAATGTTCATTGCATCTTGTTCTAAAAGGTTTGAGGACATCGACAATTTAAGAGGGGAAAATTGAGATTAAGTGTTTGATGCATTTTTAATGAAAAAGAAAACAGAGAAGAAAATGCAAAACGGACAGGTCTGTTTCTTTTTACTTATGTGCGTAGCGTTGGAGAGCTTAAACGCGTAAAAAATGATCTCAATTATGGAACTGTTAAAGATCTGACTCCGTGGAAAAGTGCGTGAAGACCCGTATTCGGTTTGTTAAAATTACGGTTCTTTACAAAGAACGGGAGGGGGTCGTTTACCAAACGATATAAATCACATGATGGTTGCGTTTCGTGAATTTCAAAAACAAATTTTTCAAAGAATATCTGATTTAAGTACTCAGTATGTGAATTTCTCACTTAAGCGAATGCATTCTGTTGAACAAACACGCCATAACAAAAGTTGGAGATAAGGTGTTAGATGCGTTTGATTGCCATAAGGACGATTTGGGTATGTTTATTTTCCAGTGAACGAGAGTAGCTACTCAAAGATTATGGGTATGTGAAAACAGGATATCAGTTAACAAGAGGAGAGGCTGATGGCATTGCCATTGATTGACCTTAACAACGTATCAAAAATATATCGCAACATAGACAGAGGAATTGGTTTTAGGAACAAGGTGGTTTCTCTTTTTAAGCCGGTTTATAAAAATCATCATGTGTTGAAAGATATGAGTTTTACCCTCTTTCCAGGGCAATCGTTAGCAATACTTGGTCCTAATGGAGCGGGTAAATCGACACTGATTAAAATACTTTCTGGTATACAATGTGCTGATGAGGGGTCTGTTAAAGTCCTTGGTGTTGATCCTTATAAAGCGAAGAAAGATCTGTTTAAGTCTTTGGGTGTGGTCTTTGGTCACAAGAATTGTTTGTGGTGGGATTTACCCTTACGCTACAGCCTTGATATGGTCCAACCATTATATGATCTGGAACGCGCTTCTTTTATCCGTGATCTTAAAGAGATCGCTGAGTTACTGGGTCTTGAACATATTCATGGATAAGCCAGTGCGGATGCTTAGTCTGGGTGAAAGAGTAAAAAGCGAATTGGCGTTTAATCTCTCTTTTAGACCTAAACTGCTGTTCCTCGATGAGCCAACCATTGGTCTTGATATTACATCAAAGCATGAAATCAGGGAGCTCCTTAAAAAACTGAAAAGGGAGCGCGGCACTGGTTATATCATCACAAGTCATGATATGGGTGATATTGATGGATATGTCGACGATATTATTCTCTTGCATAAGGGAAAAAAACAGTTTCACGGCAATATGAATGCGCTTAAAATGTGGTTCCTTCTTTGGTGAGAATGACGCTTTTTTGTGAAAATTCGGCTGCATTTTCAGCTTTGGTAAAGAGAATTGATGAGATCGCGTTGAAATTGTTCGTTACTTTAAAAGATAAGCACTTTAATGCTGAAGAGTGCTTGGTAGAAGTGTCTCTGCTCCGTGATGATTGTGCATCTTTTATACGCGAAATTACAACCGAACTGGACTGTACATTCTCTGTGTCCACTCCTTCCCTTGAAGAGATGCTCCGTGTTAAATTTAAAGAATTTATCTAACAATTGCTTTGGCATGTTTCTTTTTGCCAAGAATGGATTACTTACACTCGTCAATGACAGGGCAATGTTCTTTACTGATTGTGTCATGGGGACTCTTTCGCCATTCGTTATTCAACTCATGTTATGGAATGCACTTTTTTCTGATATGGGTAGCACCATAAACGGTTTTGGCTTTCATGATATGATGTATTATTATGCCTTTGCTTTAGTTTTATCACGCTTAAATAATGGTTATGGTTTAATTCAGTCTTTCTCTCAACATGTTAAAGAAGGTAAATTAGAAGTTATTCTCACAAAACCATTCAGTTACATGACACAAATGCTGTTTACCTTTTTGGATGAGAGTGTATTATACGCTACTCCTTTAATTATGATCTTTACTGTAAAGCTTTTTTTCTCTTATGAAAATTTTCTGGGATTAATACTCTCTTTTCTCTTATTTTTTCTCCTTATTTTTCTATCACAATTGCTTTGTTTTTTCCTCTCCTTCGCAATTTCATTATTGGTTTTCTGGGTGTTTGAGTATGATATATTGCTCGCTTTCAGTATCCTTAGTTCGGCTCTTCTTGGTGGTGTGCTTTTGCCACCTTCTTTTTGGCCCACGTGGCTTATTCCGCTTATGCAGTTTAATCCTTATTGTTTTATGATCTCTGCTCCTGCGCAGTTTCTTGCAACGCGTGATTTGGTGATTTTTCAGCAGTTCCTTGTGGGCAGTGTTTTTTATATTTTGTTTCTTTTATTCTTTATTCATGTTTTCTGGAAAAAGGGAATGCAAGCGTATCATGGAGCGGGTGGTTGAGGTGAAGATAATTATTCATTTTATTGGCATGAATATACACCGACAAATTGTTTACGGTAAAAATTTGATTGGGGAGTTTCTTCTTTCTCTCTGCTATTATTTTATTCAATTCATATTTATTGATAAAATATCTTCTTTTTCAGGAAGAATCGGTAGCTATAGCAGAGATGAAATTCATCTTATCTTTGTTCTCTTCGTTTTACTCCGAGTGTTTTTAAGTATTTTTACTAATTCTATTCGAATATTTTTTGAAAAAGTCGCGAGTGGTACAGTTGAATCATATCTGATAAAGCCTGTTTCAATCTGGGTATTCATGCTGGTTGGCTGGTGCAATCCTCTTCGTCTGATAAATTTATGTGTTCTTTGTGTGAGTGCGTATTTCTTTGTATCATTACCCGATTTGTCAAGCATTACGATTGGATGGTGTTCTTTTATCGTTGCAATGGTTTGTGTTTTTATCGTCAACATCTGTTTTTGCATGATGTTCAATTTTATAACGTTTGTTACCAATCGTAAGATGCCAGTCGAATATTTTTATGCAATGGTTTATGAACTTTCATTTATCCCCATTGCAATTTATCCCTCAAGCATTGTGAAATGGTTTTTGTTTTTACTGTCAATGGCTTTTTCTGCCTCCTTACCCGTGTCATTGTTGCTTGGTAAAAATGAATGGGATATTGGATATCTTCTGTTAAGTACTTTTCTTTCCATCGCTATGACTTTTATGGGCTACAAAAAAACAAGTAGGAAGTTTAATGGATTGGGTGGATGATATGAAATCAGCATGGTTGCTGGAATAAAGCAGAAGGTTATGGAATATTTTCAAAAACCGCTCTTTTGGAGGAAGGTGCTTGGGAGTCAAACGTTATAAATCCCTCTAAAATGAATATTTTGATGATATAGGGATATTGGACTGAACATTCTTCAAGACTTAATTATGATATGATGTATCCTTTGAGTTCTTCTGGAGATGCCAAAGAAAAGCGTCAAGAAATTTTACTTTATTCTCTATCTTGGAAATAACGCGGCGCTTGAGCTTAGTTTGTGGGCTTCTATTTGTGTGGTTGCGCAAGATGCACGGCATTTGGAGAATATGGTTGATCGTGCTGCGGCCCTTGCTTTTCAAGAAGGCTTTTGTTGTGAAGGCGATCAGTTCCTTGTAACAGCAGGTGTTCCCCTTGATACACCTGGTGCTTTGAGCTTCTTGCGTATCGCTTCACAAAAGGTGTTTAATCAAAATCTCTATGCAGACTTATAGGGAATTGATATTGTAATATTGTCTTTGGAATCGGCATCTGGTCTCTGATTTTGAAGAAATCGCACTTATGATGGAGCAGAAAATTTTAACCGGAATCTTTATGATACATCATTTTTTGCAAATCTTTGTCGATTACACAGTTAATATATTGATTTATAATGATAATTTTTCTCAATTTGAATGAGAGTTGCAAATACAGAAAGTTTTTCTCATTTCAAATCTTTGTATTCAAAATCACAAAACCCTTTGCTTGCGTGTCATAAAAAAGATTGATCTGTGAATAAAAAAACGTTTGCGAAAGGCATAAAGAGGGTTGTTATGAATTGTTTCCCGTTAAGAACAGCTGTAACATTGGGTGCTTATATCATGATGAGTGCTGGGTTGATACCTTCATAAATGTGAAAATGGCAGCGTCCGCTGGATTTTGCGTTATATCATTCTCAGAAAGAAGTTTTTGTTGTGGCTATCGCAGGTTAGGGGAGGCATGCACAGTGCTCTTTTTTTCTTAGAGTGCAGTTCGTTTGCTTCTCGCTTTTGCAATTTACACGATTTTCACAACGGTGTGGGTGTAATTATGCTTGATTATGCTGGCTTTTAAGCATTATAGCATTTTTTTAAAGAACTGATACGTGTTTATAGATTTTCTTGTTCTTGAAAATGAGAACTGTTTTGATCATCTTTGAGTAATTGATGTGTGAGTTTTTCAATTCGTTCCGTTGTGTTTCGCATAATTCTTCCCATAGTACGATCTCTTTCGTTATGGAGTCGCAAAAGGGTTTCATAATCTTCTTGTAGTTTTTTATTTTCTCGTTTTATTTCTTCCATTTCATCGATAATCATAATACCAGCCATAACCGATAAACGATGATCACCGATTTCACCAAAATTTGTCTTCAGATGTGCGATATATTGGTCCAATCGAGCGGCAAGCTTAATAAGATGACTTTCTTGTCCTTTATCGCAAGCCATACGATAAACTTTACCATCAATTGTGACGGAAACGGTTTCCATGGTTTTAAACCTTTATCTATCAATTACGACACGAATTGTTTCCATCGCCTTAATTAAACGTTTGGAAACTTCTTTGTTTACTGCTTCTAGCCGCTCTGCATGGGCTTCGGCTTTATCAAGAGCTTGGGCAAGACGGCTACGATCAGCGTTCATTCTTTGAATTTCTTCTTCCCATTCGTTGTTCTTGTCAATAACAGCGTTGCGGTTTATAATGGTGATCTCTAAGGTTCTTAGTGCTTTTTCCAGTTGTTCTAAAGCATGTTGTAGAACCTGAGTTTCTTGGTTCATGATGTTATATCCTTATGCGTGATTTTATCCTTTATCACTTTTTTTATGCAAAAACGAATCACTCCTTTTCTTTTCTTGAGTCAATTTTATTTTTAAATATGTAGGGTATTTTAGCAAGCAAAGCAGGGGAAACGTTTTAATTAAAAGCTGGATTTTTTGAGAGTATTGGCATAAATGAAGTGATATGTGCATAAAAGATGTGTGAGGGAAATGATTACTGAAGTGATCGCAAGGTGTCTCACGCTGATGATTTAAACAGACTGAAAACTATTCTTTGAAAAAATTAAAGAGAAACAGAAGAAGCAACAAAAAAACCCGTTTAACCAAAGTGGTCTATTATTCATGACAAATACCGAACAACAGAATCAGATGGCCAATGCTATCCGTTTTCTTGCTATTGATGCAATTGAAAAAGCAAATTCTGGCCATCCTGGTTTGCCAATGGGGGCAGCCGATATTGCTACCGTTCTTTATACAAAATTCCTTGCCCATGATCCTAAAAATCCTCATTGGCCCAACCGTGATCGCTTTGTGTTGTCGGCTGGGCATGGGTCTATGTTGCTTTATGCACTCTTATATCTTTCTGGATATGAAGATATCTCTCTTGAGGATCTTAAAAATTTCCGCCAAATAGGATCAAAGCTTGCTGGACATCCAGAGTATGGTCATGTTGCAGGAATCGAGACAACCACTGGACCTCTTGGACAGGGATTGGCTAATGCTGTCGGAATGGCGCTTGGTGAGCGCTTACATAATGCGCGTTTTGGTGATCTCATCAACCATTACACCTACGCGTTGGTTGGGGATGGATGCCTTATGGAAGGGATTGCCCAAGAAGCCATTTCACTCGCTGGACATTTAAAACTCAATAAGTTGATTGTGTTGTGGGACGATAATAATATTTCCATTGATGGAGAGATTTCACTTGCTGATAGTACTGATCAGGTGGCGCGTTTTAAGGCGTCTGGCTGGAATACACTCAAAGTTGATGGACATGACCAAGCGGCAATTGCAACGGCTCTTGAGGTTGCACGAAATTCTGATAAACCAACTTTGATTGCATGTAAAACAACGATTGGTTTTGGTGCGCCCAACAAAGCGGGAACGAATAAAGTTCATGGAGCGCCTTTGGGAACACGTGAAATTGCTGTAACCCGTTTTGCTTTGGGGTGGGAGGCCGAGCCTTTCGTTATTCCTCCAGATGTTCTTGATAATTGGCGTTTGGCTGGTCTCAATGCTGCTAAAAAACGGCAAAAATGGAAAGAAAAATTCGCTGATCTTTCCGTATCAGACCGGTTGGAATTTGAAAGGTTGATGCGGGGCGATCTCGTGGGCGGGTTTGATGGTGCTATTGATGCTTATAAACAGAAACTGGTTGAGGAGTGTCCTGTCGTTGCTACGCGTAAAGCTTCTGAAATGGCTCTTGAAGTCATCAATGAGGTTGTGTTTGAGACTATTGGTGGTTCCGCTGACTTAACTGGGTCCAATAATACAAAAAGCAGTCAGATGAAAAGTATCTCTGCTAAAGATTTTTCAGGGCGCTATCTGCATTATGGAATTCGCGAACATGCGATGGGAGCCGTAATGAATGGTCTTGCCCTTTATGGCGGCTTTATTCCTTATGGCGGAACCTTTTTGTGTTTTTCTGATTATATGCGTCCCGCAATGCGTTTGTCTTCTCTCATGGGCTTGCGGGTGATTTATGTCTTGACCCATGATTCCATTGGTCTTGGTGAGGATGGCCCTACCCATCAGCCAGTGGAGCATTTGGCTTCATTGCGTGCACTTCCCAATCATTTGGTTTTCCGTCCAGCTGATGCTGTTGAGACAGTTGAGTGTTGGCAATTGGCTTTAAAAGCGCGTAAAACACCTTCTACTTTAGCTTTGAGCCGACAAAACTTACCGCTTTTGCGTCAAGAATATGAAGAAGAAAATCTTTGTATGCTCGGTGCTTATGAGTTATTAACGGCAAGTGATGATGCGAAAGTGACTCTGTTTGCTTCCGGTTCAGAATTGCAAATTGCGGTGAAGGCACATGCGGTGTTAGAAGAAAAGGGTATTCCAACGCGTGTGGTTTCTGTCCCTTGTTTTGAACTTTTTGCGCAACAATCCCTCTCCTATCAGCGTGCTCTCATAGGGGATGCACCGATTAAAATTGCCATTGAAGCTGCTATACGGCAAGGGTGGGATCGTTTTATTGGATGTAATGGCGTGTTTATTGGTATGGAGGGGTTTGGTGCAAGTGGAACCATTGATGCGCTTTATGCGCATTTCGGTATCACTTGTGAGAATGTGGTTGCTACTGTTGAAAAAGAGCTTGGAAAGATCAATAAGGAAGATAATGTGAAATGAATGTTCACGTTGTGAGGAATAGGTTTGGTTGTATGAAGCGCAATATTTTGCGTACGACTGTGTAAAGTGGCAGATGAGAGTGACAGGTTGTAGCTGTTAATGATTTGGGGGTGGTAGAAACCAATGCCCATTTATTGTGCTATAAAGATTGATGAGGAAGATGTGAAATGAGTGTTCGCGTTGCAATTAATGGGTTTGGTCGTATTGGACGCAATATTTTGCGTGCCATCGTCGAAAGTGGCCGGCAAGATATCGAAGTTGTTGCAATTAATGATTTGGGGGCGGTGGAAACAAATGCCCATTTGTTGCGCTATGATTCCGTTCATGGGCGTTTCCCAGGTGACGTTCAGGTTGTTGGTGATGCCATTAATGTTGGGCGTGGTTTGATAAAGGTATTTGCGGAGCGTGATCCAGCACAATTGCCTTGGAAGTCTTTGGATATTGATATTGCTTTGGAGTGTACGGGAATTTTTACTGCGCGCGATAAAGCAAGTGCACATCTGGATGCAGGGGCAAAGCGTGTTCTTGTTTCTGCGCCTTCAGAAGGCGCAGATCTTACAGTGGTTTATGGCGTTAATCATCAGTCTTTAAGCAAGGAGCATCGGGTTGTTTCAAATGCTTCGTGTACCACCAATTGTTTAGCACCTGTTGTGCAAGTGTTGCATAACACGGTTGGTATAGAAAAGGGCTTTATGACAACGATCCATTCTTATACAGGGGATCAACCTGTGTTGGATACAATGCATCGTGACCTTTATCGTGCACGTGCTGCCGCACTCTCTATGATCCCTACATCAACAGGAGCGGCGAAGGCTGTGGGATTGGTCTTACCAGAATTAAAGGGGTTGCTCGACGGTGTTTCGATTCGTGTTCCCACTCCTAATGTTTCCGTTGTTGATTTGACGTTTACCGCTAAGCGTTCCACAACAATTGAAGAAATAAACACTGCCGTTTGTTCTGCTGCACAGGGTTCGCTTAAAGGAATTTTGGATACTACAGAGGAAAAGCTTGTCAGTTGTGATTTTAATCACAATCCACATTCAGGCATTTTCCACAATGATCAAACCAAAGTGATTGATGGTCAACTCTGTCGTGTTCTTGTTTGGTACGATAATGAATGGGGTTTTTCTAACCGCATGAGCGATACTGCTGTGGCTTTTGCCAGGACAATATAAGTAAAGAGGGCCTTCGGGGCCTTTTTTGCAACAGAAAGCCATTTTTGCAATATAAATAAGTTAAGATGCATTCTTTTTGAGAAAACGGTAACGAATATCATTCTTGGTGTGCTGAAGAGAAGGAAGTTGACCGAGTGCTTGATGGTATGTTCCATCGTGTTTCATTTTGGTACGAGAATGCGTGATTTTTTCTAACTGCATCAAAGAGCAGGATTTGAAAGTAAGATTTGAATAAGACAAAGATTGAAAAAATGCTGAGCAAATCGAGATTCCAGAGGTTGAAAGAATGTATCCTATAGCGGATCATTTTGACTGGAGATAAAAGAAGATTGCGTGAGAGCGAAAGTGGAACGGTCCGTTTGTTTGAAACAACCAAAAGTGAAGAGAGAGCAGTGATGGGTTTTCGTACACTTGATGATGTTGATGTCGCTGGGAAACGTGTTCTTGTGCGGGTAGATTTTAACGTGCCAATGTCGCTGGGCAAGGTTTGTGATACGACGCGTCTTGAACGACATAAAGAAACACTCATTGAGCTTCAAAGGCGTGGTGCTAAGCTTATTCTTCTTTCACATTGTGGGCGCCCAAAAGGACAGGTGGAACAAGAATTTTCACTGCGTCCAGTTGTGGAGGTGTTAGAAAAAATAATCAATAAACCGGTTGCTTTTGTGCCAGATTGTATTGGCGCTGCAGTGCAGGTAGCAGTTGAGGCATTGCAAAATGGGGGTGTTTTACTGCTTGAAAATGTGCGTTTTCATCCAGGAGAAGAAAAAAATGATTGCTGTTTTGCTGAAGCTTTAGCCCATAATGGGGATCTTTATGTCAATGATGCTTTTTCAGTTTCTCATCGTGCCCATGCTTCGGTGGAGGGAATAACACATTTTTTACCCTCTTATGCGGGGCGTTCTTTGCAGTATGAATTGCAGGCGTTAGAAAAAGGACTTGGCGATCCAACGCATCCAGTTGTTGCTGTTGTTGGAGGGGCAAAGGTTTCTAGTAAGCTTTTTGTGCTCAATCATTTGGTTGAAAAAGTTGATTACTTGGTAATTGGTGGTGGCATGGCCAACAGTTTTTTAGCTGCGCAAGGTGTCCATGTTGGCAAATCACTGTGTGAACATGCATTGAGGGAAACGATAAAAAAAATCATTGAAAAAGCGCAAGAGTGCCAATGTACACTTTTGCTCCCTGTTGATGCAATCGTTGGATTTCGTTTTGAAAAAGATGCGCCCCATCGTCTCTATGATATGGGAGATATTCCTGAAGATGGGATGATTCTCGATATTGGAAAGCGCTCTGTTACCTATATCAATGAAGTGATTGATAAAGCTGCTACCCTTTTGTGGAATGGGCCTCTTGGTGTTTTTGAGATGTCTCCCTTTGATCAAGGAACGATTGCTGTCGCACGCCATGTAGCAGAACGGAGTCAAAAAGGGAAATTGGTTTCTATCGCTGGAGGGGGAGATACGGTTTTTGCGCTTAATCAAGCTGGTGTTGCCAATGATTTTACCTATCTTTCGACAGCAGGTGGTGCTTTTTTGGAATGGATGGAAGGCAAAGTGCTTCCTGGTATTCTCGCTCTCGTGCAGTCTTAAAGGGCTTCGTTGAAGGGAAAATTTAAAAAAACTGTAAGGTTATGGGTTAGCTGTGCTGGTCATGCTGCTCACTTTTGGAAGTTAAGATAGAACAAAGAGGAATTTTTTATGAATGAACGTCTTGAAGATATTGCACTTGCTTTGGTCAGTGCAGGTAAAGGTATTTTAGCGGCAGATGAAAGTACCGCTACGATTGGAAAGCGTTTTGAAACTATTGGACTTGAATCCAACGAAAACAATCGCCGTGCCTATCGTGAAATGCTTTTTAGTGCAAAAGAAGCTATGGAAAGCGCTATCTCTGGTGTTATCTTATTTGATGAAACCATTCGTCAAAAAGCGTCTACGGGACAAATGTTGACGGATCTTATACGTGATGCGGGTGCTTTGCCCGGTATTAAAGTTGATAGCGGTGCCAAACCATTAGCAGCTTTTCCTCAGGAAACGATTACAGAAGGGTTGGATGGTCTTCGGGAGCGTTTAAAAGATTATTATGCTTTGGGAGCGCGTTTTGCTAAATGGCGTGCGGTGATTGCGATTGATGCACATGCTTTGCCAACAAGAGGAGCAATAAGCCAAAATGCACAGGCTCTTGCACGTTATGCCGCTTTGTGTCAAGAGGTAGGTCTTGTGCCGATTGTTGAGCCGGAAGTGCTGATGGATGGGGCATCGCGCCAGCATTCCATTGCGCGCTGCTTTGAGGTCACATATGCTGTCTTGAACACAGTGTTTAAAGAACTCTTTGAGGCACGAGTTGTTTTTGAGGGCATGGTTTTAAAACCCAATATGGTGATTGATGGTAAAGATGCGCGTAATGCTTCTGTTGAAGAAGTGGCTGAAAAAACGGTTCGTGTTCTTAAACAGACTGTTCCTGCCGCTGTTCCAGGAATTGCTTTTCTTTCCGGAGGGCAGTCTGATGAAGAAGCAACGGCTCATTTGTCAGCTATGAATTCTTTGGGGGCATTGCCTTGGCAATTGACCTTTTCTTATGGGCGGGCACTGCAAGCGGCTGCCTTGAAAGCATGGGGTGGAAAAGCTGAAAATATTGCTGTTGCGCAAAAGGCTTTTTGTCATCGTGCACGGATGAACCATCTTGCTGCTTTAGGAAAATGGACAAAAGAACAGGAAAAATCTTACGCTTGAATTAACAAGCTGTGTGCTTGAACGTGGGTAGCGTTTGTGCATATTTCTGCCTGGTTTATGATGCCCTCATCATGATAAAAATGGTGGGGGTGCTTTGTTTTTGAAAGCTTTCTCAGAGAATTTTTCTCTTGGGCATTTTAAAAAGTTTTTATGGGTGCTATCAAGAGGTGGGATTGGGGGAGAGATGTTGCATTAAAGGAAATTTGTGAATGAGCAGCGTCATGGCGTGTTGTGCTTCATGAGGCGGGTATTTACTTTTTAACTGAAAATCATAAAGCTACTGTATTGAAGAGTTTGATATTGTGATATTTCTTCTTTTTCATGCTTTCATTGCTTATCATGAGAGGAAGTCATTCAATTGCAGTCTCAAAGTTGGATAAGTGGGTGGATTGGGAAGCTGTAATTTCTGAGTGGAGTAAACAGGTAGTTTATGAAACTTTTGTGCGTAAGCATAGCTTTCTCTTCAATGTCGATGGTGCTTCTCTATTTTGACGGATCTATTTTGATGAACGGATTTAGTAGCTCTTGCTAACAAAAGTAGGTTTGCTCCTCAATAAGACACCTGTTTTTTCTTTAAAATCAATAAATTTTTCTTGTTTTTTTGTGATCTATAATGAGAAGTATTTCATTTTTATAGTACTGTGGCTTTAAAATGGGTGGGGAAGTCATAAACAGCATACCTGTTAAGAAGACAACCAGCAAAGAAAAAAATCCAGATAAAAACAGAGCATTCTTTCAACTATAAGGCGAAAGGTGTTCAGTATAATGCGTAGAATATTAGTTTGGATATTTGAAAAGTTGATTTTTACAATTTTTCTCATCCTGTTATTTATTCGTGGATCGGTTTTTGCTGTACTAAATTTTTTTGCAGATTGGAGTGGAGTAGTGTTCGTTATATTTTTTTCGGATATCTCTTAGAATGCTGTGAAGCAACAATAGGTGATGCCGGTATATTGCTCACATTAATTTTAGTAATTGGTGAAGGCGTTTTTTCTCTTTGCTGCATGTGGGCTAGTTGGGGTTACGACGCTCTCTTATAATGTCTCGCTCCTCCTGAATATGATCTTATTCTCTTTCAATAAATTGAAAACGCACTTCGTTCGTAGATCACTTAATCCAAAATGAGAGACTCTCAGCCTTTCAAAATTTCATGAATGTTCACAAAAATCATGATATCAGATCTATGTTTATTGAAAGGACTAACAAGGCCTTGATTCTTAAGGTCAAGGAAACCGTTATAGGGTGGCTAACAGCGTCCCTGACCTAAGATACAAAAAAAGCTTGTTTTTCAGAAACAGCTCTGAAATCGTGATATAGGAGGAGAACGTCTTATGGTGCCTAGATAGCATTTTATAGGGTGTTAAGTAGAAAAAAGGAGAGAAAACATCTGATTTTTATCTACAATGAATAAAATTTTATTATATCTTGTAGCGATACGCAATATAATCAATGATGATTTTGGGATTTAAAAATAAAAAGCTTAAAGCTTTCTATAAAACTGATACGATAGAAGGAGTTAAAATCATCTATACGCAAAAACTAAGGCGTATTCTAGATGTTCTTAACGTAGCATATCACCAAATGATTTTGAATGACTAGATCCTTTTAACTCTATCCGCTAAAAAGTAATCTTGAGGGCTATTTGTTCATTACTGTAAATGGAAATTGGTGCGTAATACTTGATCATTCTTTGAGGATGTTTTTACCAGCTGGTTCATTACAAAATGATGTCGTTTATGAGATTTTACACAAAAGCTGTTAAAAGAACTTTTATTTTCTCATCATAATACGAGGTATGTCAAATTTTTCTAAGACGTGTCGGTTGCTACTTTAAAAAGGCATGAAAAGCTACCTTGGTTATCACGGATAAAATTATTGGTCGGCAATTAGCAGTTTCCCTCTTAGAAGATTGCATAACAGAGTGCTTCTGTTTTCACATTCTTCCCAAGGCTTAAAATGGGCTTGCTTCTTGCTGCGTTTAATTGCTCTCCTGGCGAGTCTTTTGATCCTTCACAATGAGAAGGAGGCTTTTAAATGCTGAGATACTCAAAACGATTTTTGAATTTAGAAATACGTTTTCCATGATCTTCCAGTGTTGAGATCCACTTGTTTACACTGGAGGCGTTCTGTAATCTATGTCGAGATTAAGGGTATCCCCTTCTTTTCTCTTTTGTATAATCATTGTTTCCACAAGCATTATCAGTATTCATATTTATCTCGACATACAAAAAACCCCGCTTAAAGCGGGGCATCTCATTCACACTGTGCAAATTTTAAAAAATCTTATAACTGTAAAAGTTACAAAGGCGCTTTGCTCTCAAAGCTTAAAACAGATCAACCGTTTGCAATGCTTACACATCTTGTGAGAAGTTTTTTCGCTCTTCGTCGTTAGAAATAAAATTTAAAAGCCAAGACTACCAAAACGATTTTTAAATTTAGAAATACGACCACCATGATCTACTAACGTTTGAGACCCACCTGTCCATGCTGGATGCGTTCTTGGATCAATATCTAGATTAAGGGTGTCTCCTTCTTTTCCCCAAGTGGAACGCGTTGTATATTGGGAACCATCCGTCATAACAACGGTAATCCTGTGATAATTGGGATGAATATTCGCTTTCATGCGGCAAACCTTTTACTTTCATACAACGAAATAGCACTTTCTCATTTTTTAAGTGCACTGGCTTCGCTTTTTTGATAAATTGATTGAAGTCCTCTCTCTATAACTCAGCAAGCATCAAAAAACAAGTATTCAAGATGCATTCCTACATCAAGAGGTATAAACAACTTTATTAAGTGAGCGAAATTCTATGAATCTTTTCAACCATACAGAAAAATCTACAAAGTCTGCCAATACAAAACCTTTATTTTCTTCGCTCTCAACTTTTGCTCCTTATATGATGCGCTATCGTTGGTTGTTTATTTTTGCTTTTCTTGCTTTGTCTGTGGCGGCTCTTGTTACGCTCGCTTTGCCCGTTGCTATCCGTCAAATGCTTGATCATGGTTTTTCTTCTTCAAGCCCTGGGAATATCAATTTTTATTTCGGTATTTTGTTTGTGTTAGCCTTGCTTCTTGCACTCGCTTCAGCTTGCCGATATTATTGTGTCATCACCTTGGGTGAACGGATTGTTGCCGATTTACGACGTGATGTTTTTTCCCATATCACGCAACTTTCTCCTGCTTTTTTTGATCATTCCCATTCTGGTGAACTTGTTTCGCGGCTGTTAACAGATACGACACAAATAAAATTAGCCGTTGGCTCAACTGCTTCCATTGCTTTGCGACATCTGATTGTCGTGATTGGTGCAATTGTGATGATGGTGATCACGAATGCCAAGCTTTCCTCGCTTGTTCTCCTTGCTATCCCCTTTGTTGCCATTCCGTTGGTTGTTTTTGGACGCAAAGTTCGTACACGCACACGTGTGGCACAAGATCGTCTTGCAGATGCCAACGCTTTGGCAACAGAACAGGTAAGCGCTATTCGCACTGTGCAAGCCTTTACTGCTGAAAAATTCGTTTCTGCGCGTTTTTCAAAATTGGTTGAACGCGCTTTTAAAACAGCACGTGCTTCGGTAATCTTGCGTTCTTTTTTCACAGGTTTTGCGATTTTTCTTGTTTTTAGCAGCGTTGTTGCTGTTTTGTGGATCGGTTCCCATGACGTTTTGAGTGGCGCAATGTCTGGTGGGACATTAGGTCAATTTGTTCTCTATGCGGTCTTTGGAGCTTCAACCTTTGCACAATTATCAGAAGTTGGAGCAGAACTTATGCAAGCAGCAGGCGCTGCGGAACGGCTTGCCGAATTGTTGCAAGAGCAACCTACTGTCGCACCCCCCAAAGTTCCTTTACCATTAGCACAACCTGTCCAAGGAGCAATTGCTTTTGACTACGTTGATTTCACTTATCCTTCCAGACCACAGGAAAAGATTTTGCGCTCTCTTTCCTTTTCTGTAAAACCAGGTGAAACTGTTGCTTTTGTTGGCGCTTCGGGTGCAGGAAAAAGTACCATTTTTTCTTTGATTCTGCGTTTTTATGACCCTAAAAGCGGTAAAATCCGGTTTGATGGCGTGGAAATTAATCGCCTTTCTCTCCAGGATCTACGCAGTTCAATTTCTTATGTCCCACAAGATGTCGCCATTTTTGATGGTACGTTACGCGATAATATTGTTTTTGGGAGCGAAAATGTGCGTGAAGAGCAAATCATCGCTGCAGCCAAAACAGCCAACGCATTTGAATTTATCAAAGCCTTACCAAATGGTTTTGATACTAAAGTGGGAGAACGTGGTACCATGCTTTCTGGTGGGCAAAAACAACGCATTGGTATAGCACGAGCGGTTTTAAAAAATGCTCCCCTGTTGCTGCTTGATGAAGCAACATCAGCTTTAGATGCAAATAGTGAAATGCTCGTGCAACAAGCCCTAGATGGATTGATGCAAAATCGAACAACACTCGTGATTGCACACCGTTTAGCAACGATTTTGAAAGCAGATCGCATTTTCGTAATGGATAAAGGTGCTCTTGTGGAAGAGGGAACACATGCCGAACTCATTGCACAAAATGGGATTTATGCACATTTGGCTAAACTGCAATTCTCTCCTACATAAGCACTCATCATACATCATCGTTGTTGGTCTTAAGGAAATTGAGTGCAGTGCCTTGCAGCTTTGCCTTTTTTTCGAAGTTCTATTTTTCTCAAATGCCTTTTTTAAGAGTTTTTTCTAATTTGGTGCGAATGTGTTCATTGCCGGCGATGATATTTTTTTTGCGAAATATATCGCTCCCACCTTCTTTATCGGTCACAAAACCACCGGCTTCACGAACCATTAATGTTCCAGCAGCCATATCCCAAATCTGCAGATTATCTTCCCAAAATCCATCCGTTCTTCCAGCAGCGACATAAGCCAAATCAAGAGCAGCAGCTCCAAAACGGCGAAGTCCAGCAACTTCTGCCATCACATTGCGCAATTCAATAAGATATGCTCCATGATTGGGACGTCCAAAATGAGGCATTCCTGTTGCAATAACACAATCTTCTAATCTTCGTCGTGCAGAAACACGGCAGCGTCTATCATTAAAGAAAGCACCACCACCACGTTCAGCAGTAAATAACTCATCAAAAACAGGATTATAGATTACACCAGCAACAATTTGTCCTTGACTTTCTAAGGCAATGGAAACAGCAAAAAAAGGAATGCCATGAAGAAAATTTGTTGTGCCATCCAAAGGATCAACAATGAAACGATGTTGAGAATCTTCTCCAACAATTTCTTTAGACTCTTCCATCAAGAAACCAAATTTTGGTCGGGCTTTGCTTAATTCATTGAAAATAATTTTTTCAGCTTTGCGATCTGCTTGACTTACGTAATCTGCTGGCCCTTTTAAAGATACCTGTAAATTTTGAACTTCACCATAATCGCGCACTAAAGAGCGTCCCGCTTTCATCGCGGCTTGCACCATGACATTCATGATTGCAGAATGGGCCATCTGTTATCCCTTTATTTATCTTTTTCATTTGCACGACGCAAATAAATCAACTCGTTGGTATCGACAATGACACGTTCACCGGCATTAATAAAGGGTGGCACAAGAATACGAATGCCATTTTCAAGAATTGCTGGCTTATAAGAGGCAGTGACTGTTTGCCCTTTGATGGCAGGATCAGCTTCTGCAATCCCAACGGTGACCTGATCGGGAAGCGAGATACCTATCGGTTTTTCTTGATAAAGCTCAACAGTTACTGTCATCCCGTCTTGCAAGAAAGCAGCGCGCTCACCAACAAAATCTTTTTGTAATTCAAGTTGTTCATAAGACTCTGAATCCATAAAGACGAGAGCATCACCTTCCTGATAGAGAAAAGTAAAATCCTTTTGTTCAAGGCGCACGCGTTCAACCGTTTCAGCTGCACGAAATCGTTCATTGAGTTTTGTACCATCAATCAAATTTTTCATTTCAACTTGATTAAATGCTCCGCCTTTGCCTGGTTTTACAGCATTGCATTTAACTGCTACCCACAAGCTTCCTTGATGCTCAATCACATTACCGGGGCGAATTTCATTGCCATTAATTTTCATAGTTCACATCCAATTCCGTCCTTGCAAAAAAGTTCCCTTTTTGTCCTTGCACAGAGAACCTTCATCATCTTTGCAGAAAGAAAAGCCCAAAAATAGTCTCAATAAGAACTTTTGTGTATCCTAGCTTTTCAACTTTTTGCAAGACCATAAAAATAGCTAAGACGCAAGCCCTTTAAAAAATTGCACAAAGATTTTTGGAATTTTAGGGGATTTTTGGAATTTTAGGAGATTTTTGGGAGTTTGAGGAATTTTGGGAGAGGGATTTATATCGTTGAGGTAAAAAATATCATTTCTCTGAAGTGTGTCTTTAAAAAATGGGTAAAAACTTTATAGCTTCTTTGCGCGCTTCTTCCAACTGTGCATTATCCATACCTTGCAACATCATTTCAAGATCAGGAGCTTGCATTTTTGCTTGTTTCGCAAGCATATACCACGCCGCTGCTGTTACAATGTTGCCTTTTGTTCCTATTCCATCTCGGTAAAGTCTTGCAAGAGAGATCTGTGCTGCTGGAATCATATTCATGGCATTGCTAAAAAGCAGATGAAAAGCACGTTGAAAATCAGTTTCTCCTCCACGGCCTTGGACAAGCCATTGCGCCAAAAGGAGTTGGGCCATAGAGTGTTTATTTTGAGCAGCAACTTCCATAAGTTTGCGCGCATTATGATCATCTTTTGGCCGTGTTAAAGTGCCTGAGGCAAGAATTTTTGCAGCAGCGAAAGAGGCTTCAGCATCACCAAGGGCAGCACCTTTTAAGAACCATTTTAACGCTTGTTCTATAGCTTCATTTTCACGGCTTTGTATAAAAACACCTGCGAGAGCCTGCTTCTCACGTGCGGCTTTATAAAGGAGCATTTGCCCATAATAGAAATAGGCTTCTTTCACTCCAGCCTTTACAGCTTTTCGAATAAAATATTCACCAAGCTCTTGGTTTTGTGTAATAAAATTGCCATCAAATAACATAAGGCCGTAGCGCAATTGCGCTTGTGGTTCACCCTGTTTTGCTGCACGTCCAAACCACAAAGCAGCGCGTGCGCCATCACGAGGAACTGCACATCCTTCCATATAAATCCGGCCAACCAAAGTTTGTGCGAAGGGATCATTTTGTTCTGCTCGCCTGAGCGCTACACGAAAGGCGTTCAAATAATAGCCTTGAATATAATAGTCATAGGCTTGATCATATTCCCCGGCTTTTAAGGACTTAAAAGGTTCTTGCGTGTTTGAAGCATCTTGAATGGTATTCAAAGAGCGTTCAAAGTCTGAGATTTCTTCGGCAATTCCAAAAGAATTTGTAACAGAAATTGCAAAACAAATCACTCCTACGATAAGCAGCTTAGCGCTTCTCTTGATCATAGATGTTGTCTCCTCATCATCGCTTAAGAATTGTCACATTTTTCTTTCATCATTTCAAGCATGCGCAAAGAATTATCTTGCGTAAAAATGCTTATCTTCAATGGTATAAAATTCATATGCGGTTTTTTATCTACGCCTTAATCGATAAACGCTTTTTTATCACAATAGCCTGCAGCAAAAACAGTATTTTGTGCTGCTCAATACTGATTGTTAAAGGCACAGAAAATTTAATACAGTACTAAATGGATAAACAACGCGTCGTAAGTAGGTCTCTAGCGTTCATAGCTTATAGGTTTTGGAAACAGATAATTATTATACTTCAGGCGATTAAAGATCGGGTCTAAGGCTTTTTAATCCAGTGGACAAACACGAATAATATGACCGTCGGGATCTTTGATGAGGAAAGTACCTCCCAATATGTCAGTATACGGTTCCTTTTTCTGAAAAACGAGGCACATTTTCCTCAGGTGCATCGCCCTCAGACCAGAGAGCAAAGAGTGCATCACCCGAAGAAGCAAATGCAACATAGCGTTGCGAGATGAATACAGGCTCTTTCTTGAAGATGAATTTGTAAAAAGCAGTAGAATGCTCTACATTTGATACGTATACCAACTGTAGGTGGGGTAATAAGATAAGTAGGGATATGACTCATGAATTTTCCATAATTCAGTAGCGGTCGCCTGACATGGTATACCTATTAGAGAATCTTTCAATAAGAGTTTGTGATGCTTCCGTTCACGGTGTGCTCTATGTTATATGTTTTTATTGCTATATGCTAAAATATCGAAATCCGCTACTACATTGCTAATGGAGCTCTCAAGGAAGCCTTTGCACTGGTCAGGCGCTGCAATATAAAGTGCTCTGCGGGGCAGGTATTTACCTGCCATATGGTATAAAGCCAGGATTTAATGAGTAGTATGTCGGCTGTATAGTAGATGGGTAGATGGGTCCCATAAAGCTCCGATTAAATCATTTTCAGATTCAAGCCCATATTTAAGGTACATTAAGCGGCATTTGGTAATGCCTTTGCGAGTAGCTCCGGCTTAATTTGAGGCAATGTACTACCTTTTGAAGGAAATGATGTTTGGGTTTTGCTCTTCTCTTTATTTTCATAAGCTATTTTATTGTGACCGTAAGTCACAGGAGTGGTTTGAGTGTGTTCAGAAAAATCTGAACACTCCTTAGTTTATTACAACTATAGTTAGGGATTGTATGCTCTATGTGTATGTCGTTTTTAGTGTTTTCCCTCTAAAACCTTTCCCTAAAATCCACTCAAAAAGGCGAAGGGCTTTTTGCAATTTTTCAAAAGGAGCTTTGGCCGGATGTCCAATAATGTGCATGATTTTTTGTGCTCTAGAAAACAACGTCGATACAAATGGTGTGGATTCAGTTATGCATAAGAGGATTTAATTTGACGCACTAATCGCTGAAAATAATGCAAAGCTTCTCTTCGTTTTTCTTGAGCTTCCAGTATTTCATCAACTTTTTGTTTAGGCGCCTGATATCGAGCAATAAGAATGCATAAATCAATAACTCAAACCTTTTCAACTTCGTGATCATGATTGTGCACTGAATAGCGTTTAAAGTTACCACAGTCTCGCATAGTAATAAGACTATAATCATTAAAGACGTGAAAGTCATCAATTTAGGCGTCTTTCATTATGGCAAATTTCCATTGCTAAGCTGGTAATTGCTTCTGAAAACGATAGGAATTCCACCTTTATGCATCGCGATAAATTGAGAATTACGTTATTGATATGAATTTATCCGATATTTTCCAGAAAACCTTCTGTTGTTGCAGTTGGGTTTCTATTTTTTGCTATTGAATTTCCGTGTGTTTTGAAACGACTGATTTCTTTGCAAAAAGAGTCAATGTGCAACTCTCTTGAAAAGAAAAAATAACATAGTACAGATTTCCGTTTTTATGTTCTTATTCATTTTCTTTACATGTGATATCGGTCATAAAAACAACGTGTTTTCCATCGAAAAGGAAATTGGGATTGATGAAATACCAACCTTTGCGGATATATTTAGCAATTATTTTGGCATCTTCTAGTTCAACCAAACCACGCGAAAACGTTGATGATGATATTGACAAGGGGCGTTTTTGATTTTTGAGAAAATCCTGTAAAACAAAACTATCTAAAGGTATTGGATCTTGACCGATTGTTTTATTTTTAAATATCCAAGCTAATATTCTAAAAACTTTCACACCAGGTGAGCCAAGTTCATAGAAGAGCCCAATATTAGAAACCAACTGCTTTGTAAATTTTTTATACTCAACATCTTTATAAACCGTAGTATCGGTTTTTGTATTTGCTGAATAACGCGTTTTTGCGCTCTTTACAGCTTCTCTTTGAATGGAAGATCTTTCATCACCGAATGGTTTTTGCACTTCAAACGGATTCTTAGCATACCTGACGGTTTGCTTTCTCCGTTTGGCTAATGTATGAATTGTCATTTATGATAATACAATTGTCAATTTGGTAGTAAATTTTGATAAAATGTAACAATTAGCGAAATTTATGTCAATAATTTTCTTCTTTCAAGATAAGAAAAAATATTAATTTTTTTTCTTATCTCTTTGATGGCTCGTTACAAGTGCAAAATTGCTGCCTAAAAATTCTTGGTGGACAGTTAAATGGACAATATCAATTTGCGAAAGCTAGAGTACTCGCCTGTAAAAAACCCGTTTCTTAATAAACATCAGATCCGCATTTGTGGTAAAAATATCACAACAAATGTTAAACGCCAAAAGTTTAATAATCTCAAGACTCATGAAGCGGTTATCACACTTTCGTCTCATGTCACGGAGGAAGAAATTGAAGAAACGGTAAAAATAGATGAAAAATATTTTGTAGAAACATTCGTTGCAAATGTTCGAAAAACTTTTAATCTAACACGTACAGGATACCGTATTTTTATAGAAGTTTTTCAAATATACCAATCCACGCAATTAACAGATAGTATTACCTTAGCTTGGCTTAATGGTGGTTTAAATGGTGTAAAGTTTGATATGACTGATAGAACATTTCACAACGGTTTAAAAGAACTCATAGCTAAAGGCTTTTTAAAACCAAAATTGCCTAATCAATATTGGGTTAATCCTGCTCTTTTCTTCAAAGGTTATCAGTCTGTAGAATTCGTACGAACGTATCGTATAAAATTATCTGCTACGAATTTAAATCTTCTAAACGACGGATACCAAACCAATATCGAAGATTTTGTAAAATAGGAAAACTTTTATTAGGCTTTCCTTATCCTCTTTTTGTTGCTTCAATTTAACACACTCTAAGGTGCCGTTTAGGCACTCTCAGAAACTCTCCCTATAAAATCACCATTTCGGAGCCGCTTACAAAGGACAAAACAAGCTTTTGGGGTATTGGTCAAGAACGCTGTTAGACGCTCTGAAGCGGTTGACTTGACTTAAGAACCAAGGCTTGTTTGTCTCTTTATAAAACATGGGATCTGATGTTCATGATATTGGCGAGCAGTTTAGGAAGTCTAAGAGGTGGAGTGCCTCTCATAACATCAAAAATGATGAGAAAAGCATAGCTCTTTTAACGACTTTCAGAATTTTTCTATATTCTGAGAACAATGTTTACAGTGCAATGGAGTTTTCCAGTGCAACAAACTTTTGTGATTTGAAGTGTACTCTAATTGCCGATGATTGATATCCGCTTTTAAAATTAATTTCAGAATTGAATGTTTCAAAATTAAACGATCTTTACAATTTTTCACAAAATCTTTTTTGCCTGTACATATTTTTTAAAATTATATTCTGAGTTGTATTTTTCTTATTCGTTGTTATGATCTTTATGCCGCTTTTTAGGCTTTTTTAAATCTTAACCCTAATATCTCAAAAGTCTTTACACGAGATAAGATAAGGTTATAAAAGGAAACGATCTTGGAAATTAATCACTTTATAAATTTCCTCTATTCAACAAATTTCATAATGTGAGTACTGGGGGGCTTTATCTGTCGAATAACACTGTCTTGAACCTATACAGGTTCTCTTTTCAATGAAATAATATAAAGAAACACCATCACCCAATGGCGGTTCTATCTTTCAAAAAAGCCTCTCACTTAGCTGATAGTTTGCTTTCTCTGTTCAGCTAATGTATGAGTTATCATTTATGATAATACAATTTTCAATTTGGTAGTGAGTTTTGATAAAATGTAACCTTTATGGAAAATTATGTCAATAGTATTTGACATTAAAAGAAGAAAAAAATCCAAAAAATTTCTCTTGTCCATATGGTGCAATCTGAAAACTGCCTATAAACTTTAATGGACAGTTCAATGAACGATCTTAATTTGCGAAAATTAGAATATTCACCGCTTGAAAATCCTTTTTTCAGGAAATCTAAAATATGTATTCGTGATAAAACTGTTACGACGTGTGTTGGGTTTCAAAAGTTGGTCGATTGTAAAACTGAAAATATCCTTACTGTACCTACGATTCATATTATTGAAGAAAAAAATAATGAAGAGCAGTTTTTAAAAGCATTCGCAAATGACATTCGAGAAGTTTTTAATTTGTCGCTTACAGGATATCGCGTTTTTATAGAGGCTTTGAAAATATATCAATCTGCCCAGTTAACAGATAGTATTACCCTGATTTGGCTTGATGATGGTTTAAATGGTGTGAAACTTGATATGACCAATAGGACATTTCACAATGGCTTAAAAGAACTCATAATGAAAGATTTTTTAAAACCCAAACTGCGTAATCAATATTGGGTCAATCCTGCTGTATTTTTCAAAGGTGATCAATCTGTAGAATTTGTACGAACGTATCATATAAAATTATCTGCTACGCATTCAAATCGTCCAAATGATGAATACCAAACCAATCTTGAAGATTTTACAAAATAGAAGAAGTTTCTATTAGGTTCTGAGCCTTATTTTCGTTTCAATTTAATACATTATAAGGTGCCATTTAGGTGCCCTTAAAAAGTACTTCAAGAAGATAGAGGAGATACTAACATGCGTTGGTATAAAGAGGTCGTATCTTAGGTTGTTTATGTTTTAGAACTTACGCTAAATGATAATTTGTTTGTATAACCAGCCAATCACTTAGCTAAACGCACACTTGCCACTTCAAGCCGTATAGCGAAATTGGGGCTGAGTGCAGCTCTCCCATTTAAAACCCTAGAAAATACTACACGAGACATCCTAAGCGGTTCAATGGCTTCAATAACGGATCAACCAAGTTTCGCGATGACATCTTCACGCAAAAGTTCCCCAGGATGTGGAGGGTTTTTCATCATTTTTTTAGTTTCCGTTATTTAATGATAATCTAGATAATCGACAAATGCGACATCGATACCAATAAAACGCAATATTATGTGCCAATTTCCATTTACAGTTATTGACCAATAGCCCTTATTAAGATCCCCTTTTAGAGGATGTAATCGAAAGGATGGGTAATGCACAAACCATTTGGTGATATAGCGACGTTAAGAGCACTGAAATTACGTCTTAGCTTTGAGAGTATGGGCAGATTGAATTCTCTTTGTAGCATCAGTATTATAGAAGGCCTCAAGTTCTTTATGTTTAAATCCTAAAGCCATAATATACTCTATCGTGTATCTTTACAAAACCTCAGAAGAAATTATCCATTGTCGTTAAAAAATCAAATGTTTCTTCCATACTATAAGGTGCTTTAGGTGTTATTCTAAGCTCTTCCCATAGATCATGATTTCAGAGCTTTGTCTGAAGGACAAAACAAGCCTTGGTTCTTTTCAAGGTCGCTGTCAGGCGCTCCCGTAGGGGGGCCTTGCGCTTAAGAACAAAGGCTTTTGCGTTCTTTCAATAAACGCGGGTCTGATCTTATGATTTTGGAGAGCATTCTTGAGAGTTTGAGAGGTGAGCAGCCTCTCATTTTTGATTAAGTTATATGTGAGCGAAGTGCTCTCTCTTTATTCAAAGAGAATAAGATCATAATCAGGAGGTGCTAAACGTAATAAGAGTTTTTTATAGATATCATTGGCAAATAAGCAGAGAAATATAAGGATGATAGAACCAATTACCATTGCAGTTTGGTGTGTTCCATAGGAGCTGCTCACGCCGTGTATCCAACAAAAATAAACAATAGAACTCAAGTCAACCGACCAGCTAAGACATTTAAGAAGATAAGAACCGGTTTACGAATGAATAACAGGATAAGGAAGATTGCGTAAATCAACTTTTTCAATATCGCAGACAATATTCTAATTATTATCTTTGAATGCTCTACGCATTATAGTTGATAAGATGCTCTTTTTTGCTTTGGGATTTTTCTCTTTGGTATGGATCTTGTTAGTAGATATATCGCTCATGGCTTCCCCCGTTTTTAAGTTACGTTTCTATAAAACGTGATTATTTACAATTGTATCGCATATCGTTACAAAATACAGAAAAAATTTATTCATTTTGGCTAAAAAACAAGAGCTTTTATTGAGGTGCAAATCTCTTTTCTTTTTTCTTTAGGAACAGCTTTGGAGTTTTTACGTCTAAAATATAGAGAACGTTCACAGTGGAGAGGGGGGTCATCTATTCTGAAAAATACGTATATAATAACTTGGTTCTCCAGCCCAATCATACTGAAGAACAGAACCGATACGTCCATTATCCTTTGGTGTTAGTATGTAAACCAAATTTACACCCATATTTTGCTGTTTTTGGGGTTGATCTCTATAAATCACGCGATATCCATTCTTTCGCAACAGATTGATAAATAAAGGAGTAAAGTTGTCTGCTGTATTATTTTTCTTTATAACAAGCGTGGTTGTCGCTGGCGGCAAACGGCTTTTGATATTACGAATATAATCATGAGCAATGAATTTTGCAGCATTCTTCGTAACACCTTGACCAACATAACTTGATGTATTTACAGATGCACAACCGGCTGCTAGCACAAGCGGTGATAACAGTAAATATTTCAATATCTTAAATCCCCCCTAACTCATTGTTACGCTCTCTTGGCAAGCTTTTGCGCCAGAAATAAGAGCAAGTTTGCTGATAGCAGTGTTAACAAATATATCGGTTTTCAATCAAGCGGTATTTTTCCATTCGTTTTTTTTAACCGCCATCATTTCCAAATGCTTTAAAGCTTTTCATGAACATACAAAATCTCTATGTTAAAAATACGCAAAACATGTGTAAACATATACTTTCTGTACAATTGTTTTCGTGATGTGCTGTAGTCCTAGAGTCCTTTTAAGATGGACTTATCAGCAAGGAAGTACAGCCCTTGGATGACTTTGCTAAGCTAAGTAAAGCGATATCTTTTGTTACCATAATGTGGAAATTATCATCAGGACGAAGAGTCATTGTTGGTTGAATGTCTAGATTTTTACGGTCATTTCAACCCCGATCTCGCTCCATTGCCTACCAAATTCTGCTGCTCATGTTTCTTTTGCTATTGCTATTTTACTGTCATCACTCCTTGTCTTATGTGTTTTTTGAGACATTTGTGAAGCTCCTGAAATAACAGAAAGCATGAGAGCGTTTTCAAAAACTTTTAAAGAATGGTTCTTCACTTCATCCTTAAATTTTGCATAACCAGATTGATCAGAGCCTGGCGTATTTGCAAGCGATAACGAAGAACCATCAGGATAGGTAATTCTTGGCCAAGAAATATACACGTTTTTGACCGGTAGATCCTCGGCTCTCATATGTTTAAATAAGCCTTGCCCCTACAGGAATTAAAACATTTTGACCAGTAGCTGAATCCGTAAATGCTTTCTTTTCCCTGAGCTATGATTTGTCTAAGTCAATCACTCTTCACACCACTTCTCATAACATCAGGATAATGGTTTCAGCCTTAATTTTAGGGCTTGTTTGAAGTGCTTTTTGCTGCGTATATCGCGTATATTTTTAAATAAACTTCTGCTTCTGGTGATTGTGATAAAAAAGCAATCTTTTACGCTTGCATGTTAAAATCACGTCCTCCATCACCATTATAAAATGATGCGTTAAGTGCTCTTTCAGATTTACCCAATAAATTTTCAAGCGTTGCTTTTGGACGGTTGTCCTTTTTAAAAAAATACGCATGAATGCTTATCTTGTTGTGCTGTAAAATCTATCGTTTAGAGTGGTGATGTAAGGCATAAAACTTTACACATGTGGTGTTTTTATTGAATAGTATGGTGAATATCCAGAATAGAGTTTGCCTGTATAATCTTGTGAAATGAACTCCATAATGGGTAAGCTAAATTGAACGCGCTCTGAGAAATTGGAGTTTTTATCAACCGGCTAGCGGAGGAATTTCGTGTCCTTTGAGGTGTGTGAGGCACGTCAAGAACAGAGAGGCTGGTGCCATAGACTATGATGTTAAAAATTTTCCTTTTGATCAGAGAGCAACTGTAAAATTGCCTTCTGTTTTACAGAGGTTAGAACTCTAAACCTTTTTAAAAGCAGGTATTCTTTTTCATTCGATATTATCTCATCATGATGATATGGGGTTTCTTGTTTTGTTAAGAGATCAGCGTAAAAAAAGGAAAGTGGAACATTTAGTATATCAGCAATTTCCTTCAGATGCCCCGCACTTACACGATTTAATCCTTTTTCGTATTTTTGGATTTGTTGAAAGGTTATACCTAAGCAGTGTCCCAATTCTTTTTGAGACATTTTCAGCATTTTTCGCTTAAAACGAATTTTTTTGCCTATAAAAATGTCGTTAAGAAGATTTTTAGCTCGCATTCTAAAGCCCCCCACCGGGTGCGAGCGCCCTCGCATTGGTATTCCGGGAGCTTGAAAACACTGAATCCGAGTCAGCCTTTTTGCTTTTAGTGCTGAGAGCACCTGGACATAGCAAAAACTCCCGGAATTTTTATGAATTCCATAGTATGAGCTTATTTATAATGGGTTAATCTTTACGCTCGAATTTTAGGGGTTTTAATCCTTTATTGATCATTGCGGATACGACTAACAACAGTTGCTCAATAATAAAGTGATTTTAGGGGGGCGATAAAATTAAAACAGTTTTTGTAATTGACAGTTTTTTAAAATAAGAGGCAGGAGTCTCATTAAATCAAATGGAGTTAGGAAATTCACAGTGGGTGTGTACATCGGTGACAATCTCAATTTTCTTTGTAGTGACTTAGTATACTATAAGATAATCTGGATGTGCTATGATTTCCAGTAATCCTAGCACCCTTTCACTTTGGTTGTAAGAGATATGAATTTTCAGCCAATGGCGGTATTACACAAGCTTCGAAGAGTTTTTTGATTTATCGCGTGGTGGGTGGATTCTCATGGGTAATATGAGTTAAAATCTGACGTAAATCATTACCAGTTCAATGCATCCAGACAATTTTGAGCATCCAGACTCTTTGTTATTCGGTTTCAAATTTTTCTCTTAATGCTTCCATTTTAGCCATAACTTCATCATGCGGAAGTGCAAGATGTGGATTTGCAAGGTTTATTGCTCCCTTGTTTCGTAGCCACATACTATAGTGGTATTTCCTTGCTATTTCTTATGTTGAAGATAATTATTATTGGTTACATTATTAATATCACTTCATTGAAAATATTTAATTTTTAATCGTGTGGAGCGAATTATAGCTTCACGTAATAACAATAATATAGGAGTTGCTTTGACCTTAAGAAGCTCATCTGAATTATCATGATTTTGAAGCTGTTGTGGAAGGAAAAAATAAGCCGTTTTGTTATTGGTTAAGGATGTCGTTAGGTGTCTTGGAAGGGATTTCGTTCCCCCTAAGAACCAAGGGTTGTGATTTCTTTCCTTAAATCCGGCTCTGATGTTATGATTTTGGAAAGCGGCTGGAGAGTTTGGGAGGTGGAGAGCTTCTCATCAAATCAAAAATAACGAAAAAAGCGGTGGTGCTTTTGCCCATTGATCTTGTTTACTGAAACAAATTACAGGCGTACAGAGTGTGTTCAGAAATTAAAGATGGCGTTGCTTCAATTTACCTTGATGCATGAGCAATTTTCTTTGCATCTAAGGTAAATCCAGCGTCTGCTAATAGATCAGCAAGTTCTGGAATGTTTTCCTTTACATGATTTTTGAAAGGAATGTATCTAAGCCCTTTAAGATCTGAAGGGATTTCAACCTCTTGTTTTATGAGAATGGCAACATTTTGGCGAGAAAGCGCGGAGATTAACATGCCCATTTCAAGAATAACATTTTGTCGAGCACGAGGTTTTGCTGCTGTTTTACTTTCGGATTTGGCATAGCCCATGTCATCGGGAGTGAGCAGTACAATACCAAATTTTATAGAACGGGTTGGCGTACAGATTTCTCTTTCTAAAGCTTCAATGAGAGTTAAACCATTGCCACTCGTATTTTGTAAGATATAAGGTTCGAGCCCAAGCCTGCGAAGAGCAAGTTCAAGTTGCTCTAAGGCAACATGATCATGACCGTGTACGATAAAGATCTCTGGAGAAGAGAGGGGGAAGACATTGGAAGTAGTTTTGGGGAAAGAAGCTTGTGATTTTTCTTCTATATACTTAGCCAAATCTTGTTCTAGCTTTTGCTTCGCGATTTCTCCACCTTGAAATTGAAGTGTTCCTTTTTTTCATACCAGTTAACTATTGCTCCAGTAGAGACTTTGATCTGATGTCCTATTTTAATGGATTGAGAGTATAAGGCTTTCTCTGCTGTGATTTCATGGTCAGTCTTGTAAACCATGTTTTTAAGATCTTCAAAAGTTCCTCTGTATTCCATTTTATGCCCTGCACATGTTTCTATCATCAGTTATTGGTATTTATTACCAATATTAAAAATGATGATTTTCCCCAATTATAATGGTTTCTTTTTATGATATGTTGAACTAGAAAGTTTTATGATTTTTCTTTTTTACACCATGTAAAAAAGGTACGCTAGCTTTTTCATCTCATTTGACTTAAGTGATGAGGCAATCTGATTGAATTATGGGTGAACGAAACGCATTTTTATCCTCTTTATTGGTCATTGTGTGCTCCATATGGATATTGCGGGGATGCGTGTTGGAGGGTTTTTATCAGCGGTTTAGCATGGATGTTTTATCCGTATCATAAGGGGAAGTTTTTACATTTTTCTTTTATCATTTCAAGAACGCTCAAGGGATTGTTGTGGGCGAAAATGATTTCTTCGACGGCAATGAATTCACAGGCGGTTTTTAATACGTCATCAAAAGTTGTAAAATCACTCCCTGCTTGCACAACAGCAGGGATTTCCATAATCTCTGCCCACCACCCTGCGAGTTGAAGATTGCGCGGGTGTGCGTGCGGTTTTTTATCAGCACCGAGTTTTCCAAAGAAAAGGTAATCGACGCCTGTTTCGCCAGCAATCATGGCACTATGGCGATTGCGTAAATTTCCAAAACCGATGATTTTTTGTTCTTTTTTCTGATTTTTGAAGTGCTCAAGAGCGTTAAGATCATCCTCTATATGCAAACCATCTGCTTTTATGCGTCCAACAATGCGGCTGTCACCAGCGATAAGAAGGGCGGCATCATTCTTTTGGATATCTTCTACGTAAAGTTGCGCTTGTTTTTGTAAAAAGGCTTCATCATTTTGAGTATCATAGAGGATAACGCATGCAAAACACTTGGTTTGCATCATTTGGCGCAAAATGGTGGGTTCTAAGGTGCGTCGAACATCTAATGTCAAAATCAACTGAGGATGCGATTCAGTTGGTTTATTTTCTTGTTTTGTCATACGAAGTCCTTGATTTTTAAAATAAACTTGACTTTTGAAATAAAATTTTATCTTATAAGTGCGCTTTGCTAAAAGGAAGTATCACTTTTATTGCTTATGGGGGTCCATGATGGGATACCAGGGTATTTTGAATCATAATACGCATCCTTTTCATCGCGATACACGCATTGATGTTTTTCGTTCTTTAGCCTTGTTGACGATTTTCATCAACCATATTCCCGGAACCCTCTATGAAACTATAACACATAGAAATTTTGGTTTTTCTGATTCAGCAGAAGTTTTTGTTTTGCTCTCAGGGGTTTCGCTTGGATTGAGTTTTCATGCGCGCTTATATCAGCAGCCTTTTCGTGTTATTGTGCGCAAACTTTGGCACAGAGCTTTTCAACTTTATGGGGCGTATCTTTTTACCACTTTTGTAACTTTAAGCCTTTTTTTAGCAGGCTTTTTATTGTGGCGTACAGAGAAACTTTTATCGATGAACAATGTGGGTCTCTTTGTTACACAGCCTTTGGTTGCATTTTTGAGCACTTTAAGCTTTGGACATCAGTTAGGGTATAATAATATTCTTCCACTTTATATTGTTTTGATGCTTTTTGCACCTTTTGCACTTTATTGGGGTTGTAAGCGGAAGGGATTGTTGCTTTTAGGCTCGTTCATGCTCTATCTCCTGTGTGGGTTTTATGAAATTGCTCCGCCTTCTTATCCCTTAAAGGGAAAGTGGTTTTTGAACCCTTTGTCTTGGCAACTCTTGTTTGTCATAGGGTTAGTCAGTACTTTGTCTCTTAAACAAGGAAAAAAAATCGCTTTTCAGCCTTTTTGGTTTGTTCTTTCAACCGCGTATCTTTTGCTCTCATTGTTATGGGTTCGCTTCAATTGGTGGGGCGTTTTGGGGTGGCTTCAATGGTCTTCCCCGTTGCTTGATTTTAATAAAACTTTTTTAAGTTTGCCACGTCTGCTCCATGTTGTTGCATTAGCAATGTTTATCCTCTGTTTGCCTCGTTTGCACAAGTGGCTTCATGTCTCACCACACCATCCCTTAGCAATTTTAGGCAAACACAGTTTACCAGTCTTTGTAACGGGAACTGTTTTTGCCATGTTTGGACAAATTTTAAAAACAGTGATGACAGGAACGGTTTTTTCCGATAGCCTCTTGATTATGAGTGGTATTGCCATGCAATTGGGGGTGGCTTATTATTATGAGAAACGCCAACTTTTTTGCCGGTTGTCTTCAAGAAAACCTATTCGGTTGTAACATTGTTCACTGGCGCGTTAACCCTAGTATAAGAACGACATTGCGCAAAAATTTTAAAAGAGGTACTCAATAAAAAAAGCATTCACCAAGTAGGAAAAGAAACTTTTTAGTCCTCAATTCGTTGGTTGTCGTAATTTTTGTACTGATAGTTGGAGTATAAAAGCGTGAGCGCACATAAACGTCCCTATGATGAACCCATTAATATGATTGAGCATAATGCTTTTGAAAATGCTTTTAACCGTCTCTATCAAGAAACGATGATGCTGATTGAACAAACAGCAGCTTATATTGATACCGAAGGGAAATTAGCTGCACGTTCTCTCTCAGCAGAAGTTTCTGCACTTTATGCGAAAGAAGCGATGTACTTAAGTACAAGGCTTATGCAAATAGCTTCTCAACTCTTGCTTTTGCGTGCAGAGCGCGAAGGAGAAATGACATCAGAACAAATACAAAAAGAGATTGCAAAAGTATCGCTTCATACACCGACACTGAAATTAGAAAGTACTCATTGGCAAGAATTTCCAGAAGTTTTCCGCGACTTTGTTGCTCGTTCATTGCGTCTCGAAGCACGGATGCAATATATACGCACCGGTAGAGAAGGCGTGTCTTCTCATGTCTTGCAAGACGATAATCCAGTGGGCAAACAAATCCAATTGCTTAAAACCGCATTTCGGCGTTCTTAGAGAGTTTTGTATAGGGGATCGTTTTCCCTTTGGGAGAATTTTGTAGAGGCGACAATCTTTGTCTTTTGTTTTTTCTCTTCTCTCTTCTGCCTAGTTTGCGGTTTTTTTTGTTAGAGCGGATTTCTATAGCTGCTCTACATTTTTTTCGGTTTTATTGTTGTGCACTCTTCTTCTCTTCTATTTGCTGGAGAGCCTCTATGCCAAGTCCGAGAAAAGAGGAAACACTTTTTTTATGCAAGGAGATGGTTGGTCTTGAGGGGTGCGGTATTGACTTCGTTTTGAGGTGCGCAGGCAATATATACGCGCTTGTAGGGAAGGTATATCTTCTTTAAATCTTAGAAAACGATAATCTAGTAGGTAAGTACATCCACCAATGGAAAAACACATCTCATTGTCTTCTTCATTTGTTCTATTTACTTGCGTGCATCTATTCAAATATAGAAAAAGTGTATAGAGTTAGCTTTATGGCAGAGACGATTCGTATTATAGGCATTGATCCCGGATTACGGCGGACAGGATGGGGTATTATCGATTTCTCTGGTAATCGTCTTCAATTTGTTGCAGCAGGTACGCTTTCTTCTGATGCGCGTTGTGACCTTGCTTCTAGGCTGTGCCAGCTTTACAAAGGGCTTTCAGATATCTTGCATCAATTTATGCCCCATGAAGCCGCCGTGGAACACGTTTTTGTCAACAAGGATGCTGCGGCAACTTTAAAACTTGGTCAAGCACGTGCCATTGCTCTCCTTGTTCCAGCGCAAGCTGGGCTTCCAATTTCCGAATATGCTCCAAACAAAGTTAAAAAATCGGTTATTGGTGTTGGTCATGGAGATAAGGAACAAATCCACATGATGGTGAAAGTTCTTCTTCCACGTGCCGAATTTGATAGCAGTGACGCAGCTGATGCACTTGCGCTTGCTCTTTGCCACAGTACCCACCGTATCAGCATCTCTCAGCGTGCAAGGGTCATGGCATGATTGGCAAATTAAAGGGACTTCTTGAACACATCTTTGATGACCATATCATTCTTGATGTTCACGGGGTGGGCTATGTTGTTTTTGTTTCAAATCGGCTGCGTCCTTCTTTACCGGCTCTTGGTGAGAGTTTAAGCCTCTTTATTGAAACGCATGTTCGTGAAGATGCTATCCGCCTTTTTGGTTTTGCGACAAGAGCCGAACAAGAGTGGTTTTGTCTTTTGCAAAATGTGCCTGGTGTCGGCGCAAAGGTTGCTTTGGCAATTTTGGGCACTTTATCGCCAGATGAACTCGCACAAGCGATTGCCTTAAACGATATTGCAATGATTAGTCGAGCTCCAGGTGTTGGCAAAAAAGTCAGCGAAAGAATTGTAAGCGAACTGAAAAGCAAAGCACTCCCCTTTAACGACAATGCGTTCCATTCTGTTCCTGTCTCTCATCTGGAAGTGACCAATCAACCTACAAATGAAGCACTCTCTGCTTTGGTCAAGCTTGGTTTTGAACGCGACCAAGCAGCCAGTGCTCTTGCTTTAGCGGTGAAAGCTCTTGAAGGGGAAACTGTTTCCTCCGCATTGCTTATTCGCCATAGCCTCAAATTGCTTTCTCCTCCCACTTGAGTAAAAGATAACAATGCATAAAGATGAAGATCAACGCCTTTTGGGTGCCGTTCCCCTTCCAAATGATCCAGATCGTTCCTTAAGACCGCAAGTGCTCGATGACTTTATTGGTCAAGAGGCGGCACGGGCAAATTTAAAAATATTTATCGAAGCGGCAAAGGCACGTCAACAAGCACTCGACCATGTTTTGTTTGTTGGACCACCTGGTTTGGGCAAAACAACACTTTCACAGATTATGGCCAAAGAATTAGGTGTTAATTTTCGCTCTACCTCAGGCCCGGTTATTGCTAAGGCAGGCGATTTGGCAGCTCTCTTAACCAATCTAGAAGAACGCGATGTTTTGTTTATTGATGAGATTCATCGTTTAAATCCGGCTATTGAAGAAATTCTTTATCCAGCCATGGAAGATTATCAACTTGACCTTATTATTGGTGAAGGGCCTGCGGCACGTTCGGTTAAAATTGATCTTGCCAAATTCACTCTCGTTGCGGCAACCACGCGTTTGGGGCTCTTGACCACACCCTTACGTGATCGCTTTGGTATTCCAATCCGTCTTAATTTTTATACCATAGAGGAATTGGAATTTATCGTTCAGCGCAATGCTCGCCTTTTTGCTGTACAGATTAGTGATGATGGCGCCCATGAAATTGCATGTCGTGCACGTGGTACACCACGGATTGCTGGACGGCTTTTACGGCGGGTTTGTGATTTTGCTCTGGTTAAGAGGGCAAAAACAATTGACCGCAAAGTTGCTGATGAAGCGCTTTCTCGTCTTGAAGTTGATCATCTTGGTCTCGATCCACTTGACCGTCGCTATTTACGACTCATTGCAGAAACTTTTTTAGGTGGTCCGGTGGGCATTGAAACGATTGCTGCTGCTCTCTCAGAACCACGTGATGCCATTGAAGATATTATTGAACCCTATCTTCTTCAACAAGGTTTTATTCAGCGAACTGCTCGCGGTCGAATTTTAACCCAAAAAGCTTGGACTCATTTAGGACTTTCTGCTCCAGTTTCCACAACTTCAACACAAAAACGTGCTCAATTGTCCCATACACAGGGCAATTCACCACTTCAGACGACTTTATGGGATGAAGAAGATAGTTGAAAAACCTTCTTTTAACAGCAACCATGTCGATGCTTTTCACGGACAACACATTTTTTCCAAAAAGCAAGCCGTTTAAGTGCGCATTCTTATCAAAAAAGCTAGGAGCTCTTTAGGACTTTGTGTTTTTGTTTCCATCACTTCAACACAAAAACGTGCTCAACTGTTGATACACAAGACAATTCACCACATCAAACAATTTTATGGAATAGAATAGATGACAGAAAAAAGCTCTTTTAAGAGGAAACATACAAATGCTTTTCATGCTTTTCAGGCGCGTGTTTATGTAGCTGATACAGATTTTTCTGGCGTGGTTTACCATGCGCGCTATTTGGAATTTTTTGAACGGGCACGTTCAGAATTTCTACGGGATATAGGTTTTAATAACAAATCTTTTGCATCAGGGAATGAAGGGGAAAAGCTGTTTTTTGTTGTTCGTCGTATGGAAATTGATTTTTCCCGACCAGCACAAATCGACGACTTTTTAACGATCAAAACACAAATCAATTGTATTCAAGGGGCTCGCTTTTATATGGAGCAATATATTCTGCGTGAGGAGATGATGTTGGTAACAGCAACAGTTGAAATTGCCCTCATTAATGAGACAGGAAAACCGCGACGTTTACCTAAGCATCTTTCGACACTTCTTGTTTAAAAGTGTACTTTGTTAAAAAAAACGATATCGTATGGCCTCTTTGACTGGAAAGAGACCGGTACTAAATAAAAGCGCGAATTTGTTTTCTTAAGTTTAGAAACTATAAAGCAATCTGTTTTATTGAATTTTAACAGATGAACCTTTTACTTAGAGGGACAAAAATTATGCCACACATAGAATTAACAAATCCGGAAACGATTGGCATTTTGCACTTGTTTCTGCAAGCAGGTTTCGTTGTTAAAGCTGTTATGATTGGTTTATTGTTGGCTTCTGTATGGAGTTGGGCAATTATTTTTGATAAAATGTTAACCTATCGGAGAATACGGCGTGAAATAAAACAATTTGAACGCATATTTTGGTCAGGGAAACCGCTAGAGGACCTTTATGCAACGTGTAAAAGTCAGCGCACCAGTAGTATATCTGCTGTTTTTATAGCCGCAATGGTGGAATGGAAAAAGTCCCTTGCAAAGGGAATCCATACATCGATAAGCCTGCAGAGTAGAGTTGATAAGGCTATGGATCTTACTTTAGGGCGCGAAAGTGCAAAAATAGAATCAAAATTAAGCTTTCTTGCGACTCTTGGATCAGCTGGTCCTTTTATTGGTCTTTTTGGAACGGTTATTGGTATTATGAGTTCGTTTCTTTCCATTTCGGCTTCTCAAAATACCTCACTTGCGATTGTTGCACCTGGTATTGCAGAGGCGCTTTTAGCTACTGCAATTGGTTTGTTTGCGGCAATTCCAGCTGTTATTGCCTATAACAAATTGGTTAATGAAAGTGCTCAGATTATTGCACAGATAGAAAACTTCGCCGATGAATTTTCGACAATTTTGTCACGGCGTATTGATGAGACACTCACATCTCATGCACCGTTATAAGGGGATTATCCATGGGAATTTCTGTTGCTTCTTCTTCTCGAAAAAATACACGCAGGCGGCAGCGTGCAAGCAGCCAACTGATGAGCGAGATCAACGTAACACCTTTTGTTGATGTTATGCTGGTGTTGTTGATTATTTTCATGGTCTCTGCTCCACTGTTGGTCAACGGTGTTCCTCTTGATCTGCCGCACAGTCAAGCAGGTCCCGTGCGAATGGAGAGGACTCCCCTTACGGTTTCACTGGATGCACAGGGCCGCTTTGCCATCAATCAAGATTATTACGATACATCTGAAGCTTTGATTGAGAAACTCAAAGCCCAACTTATTACTGATCCTGAACAAAAAAACCAACGTATTTTTGTGCGTGCTGCAAAAACTGTTGAATATCAAAAAGTGTTACAACTGCTTGCCGATATCCAAAAAGCAGGTTTTTTACAAGTTGCTTTAGCAAGTTTAGCGCAATAAAATTATCATAAACTGTTGCACGTTGTCTGAAAAAATAACAGATCGCGCGTAAAATAAGAAATGCAAGGCATAACGATGAACAAAGACTCTTATCATAGTATGAAACGAGGCTTGGCTTTATCCCTTGCAGCACATGTAATTTTTCTCAGCTGGGGGGCTGTTCAACTAATCAATCCTGTCTCTTTACCGCAACAATTTGAAGCAATTCCGATCACCCTTGCTCCTCTAAGCCGAGAGTTTTCCTCAAAACAAGGCGCATTGAATGCCCCTGTGGCTGCAATTTCTGCCGTGAAGCCAACCACTAAACCACAAGAAAAAGAAGAAGCCCTTCATTTTGGAGAGGGGCAGGTAGATAGTCTCGCGCCCTTTAAACGAGATGAAAAACCACGGCTTGTTGAGACAACACCTTTACCATCGGGAGAAGAGAAAGAACTGCAAAAATCTGTACCACTACCTAAAGCACAAGAATTACTAGAAACAAAAGCAGAAAAAGTTCCAGAAGTGCCGCAAGAGGTTGCTGAAAAGGCTGTGCCAGAGGAGATTCCCGAGGCACTGCAACAGAGTTTCGAAAAGGCTGTGCCGGAGGCATCTGAAGAAATGCCGCAAGAGGTTGCTGAGAAGGCTGTGCCAGAGGAGATTCCCGAGGCATTGCAACAGAGTCTCGAAAAGGTTGTGCCGGAGGCATCTCGAGAAATGCGTGAAAATGAAGAGGTGCCATTGCCACAAATGACTTCAAAGGCACAAAAAATGCCTGTAGAGCAAGTGCCCATACGCCAAAAAGTTCCCAAAGTTGCGCACTCAGATAGGGCTCCTCTGCCACAGTTCAAACCGAAATCTGACAAAAAATCGACAATGCAAAATGTGCAAATTGCCAAAAAACAAAATCAGCAAATGGCTGAACAGACAATTGAAGATATTTTGGCAATGGAAGAAAAAAATCTGCTCAATCGCGCACGTACGCAAGGCGGTGGGGCAAAGCGCTCCAGCGAACCAGAAGCTTTAGGGGCGAGAAAAAAAATCAACGATACCACAAAAATGGCACAAACATTGGTCAACATAGTGGGGGAATGTATTCAAAAAAAGCTTAAACTCGTTGCTCTTGGTGGAAATTTCAAGAACCGTCCGGTTGTGCGTTTACAGTTTTACCTTAATCGTGAAGGAATGGTCGTGGGAGATCCCATCATTGAATCGTTAAGTGGTGAAGAGAGTCAGCAGACCATTATGATAAGACAGGTGTATGCAGCTGTTTTTTCATGCCAACCTTATACAGATCTCCCACGCGATCAATATGATTTGTGGGGGCAGGGCTTCGATTTTACTGTTGATCCCCTTCAAGAAATAACTCAATGAAATATATATTTTTCTGCCTTCAATGAAAGGATATACTCCATGATGGTTATGAAGAGACACATATTTTTTTCTTGGTTTTTTGTCATCGTAAGTTTTTTTCTTACGAGTTTTTCATTTGCCTATGCACAATTGAAAGGCACTATTTCTAGCGCTGACTTTAATCCTATTCCCATTGCAATCACGGATTTTATTTCCAATGATTCAATTGGAGCGAAAATAACGGCCGTGATTACAGCCGATCTTGAAAGATCAGGGCTTTTTTTACCGATTGATAAAGCATCTTTTTTTGAAAAAATCTCTAATCCAAACAAACAACCGCATTTTTCTCATTGGCAAAAAATAAAAGCGCAAGGCTTGGTTTCGGGGCAAGTTCTCAGAGAAATTGACGGACGGTTGAGAGTCGAATTTCGTTTATGGGATGTTGTTGCAAAGCGCCAACTCAAAGGACGGCGTTTTTATACAGCCACAGAACGTTGGCGGCGTGTCGCACATATGATTGCAGATCAGATCTATAGTGAGATGACAGGAGAAAGTGGTTATTTTGATACACGGATTGTTTTTATAGATGAAACAGGCCCCAAAAATGCACGCATCAAGCGCTTAGCAATTATGGATCAAGATGGAGCAAATTTGATCTACATTTCTGATGGCAGCGAATTGGTGCTGACACCGCGTTTTTCACCCAAACGGCAAGAAATTACCTATATGGCTTACGAGCACAACCAAACACCCCATGTTTATCTTCAACAAATTGAAATGGGACAAAGGGAATTAATAGGAACCTTTGATAATATGACAATTGCTCCACGTTTTTCTGCTGATGGACAAAAAGTGATCATGAGTTTGTTGCAAAATGATGGCAGTGCAAATCTTTACACCATGGATTTACGTACCCGTACGATGACGCGGCTTACAACAACTTCAGCGATTGATACATCAGCTTCTTATTCGCCAGATGGGAAACAAATCGTCTTTTCATCAGACCGCAGTGGAAAGCCGCAAATCTATACGATGAATGCCGATGGAAGTGATCTCCGGCGTATTTCTTCAAACGAGGGTAGCTATTCCACACCCATTTGGTCTCCACGGGGTGATTATATCGCTTTTACAAAACAATCAGAGGGACAATTTTCCATCGGTGTTATGCGCCCTGATGGAACAGGAGAACGGATTTTAACCACGGGGTTTCATAATGAAGGACCAACTTGGGCTCCTAATGGCCGGGTGTTGATGTTTTTTCGCAAAGATCCGGGCATGGGACCTAAAATTTACACAATTGACATCACTGGACGCAATGAACGTCAATTACTTACACCCAATGATGCTTCTGATCCAGCATGGTCGCCCTTGCTCAATATGCAATGAAAAACGAGCCGCTCAATAAAAATAAACAACATAAAAAATAAATAAAACACAGGTAATGCAATACACAGCCATTCTCGTATTTGCAGCTTAAAAAGAACGCTTTGCTGCATGTACGATCAGTTTATCTCAATAATATTGCACGCTTTACACTGCTTTCATTAGTCTTTAGAGTATGCAATTTCTTTTGGGAGAACACCTTTAGAAAAAAAATCCTTGCAAAAAATTGAGAGAAAGCTTTTGGGACTTCTGCATTTGCGCCTTTCGTTGAAAAGCGTTGAGAGTTTGCATAAGACATCTCACTTTGAAGCGATGCTTTTGATGTGTTAAGAAAAATGATATTAGTTAATTGATTTGTAGGGATAATTTATTATTTTTAACTTGAATATGAGGGGTTCGAAGACGGTAATTTCTTTTTAGACTTGTGTATGAAGCATCAATAAAGATCATTTGCTTGCATGTCACAAGGGGGATTTATGTATCGATAAAACAGTGATTGCTATGTTGATAAAAAAACGTTTAAGCAGAGAACAAAGATGTTTGTTATGAAATGCCTTAATACAAGAGGAGTCTGCATATTATCAGCTTGTTATGAGCTTGGTAAATGATAATGCTGCCTCTGGCTTATAGCTCATGAACGAAGGGTGAAGCCTATTGGTTTTGCGGTATATCCTTCATGAATGGTGCCGTCAAATGGGCTTGCGAGCAAGGTAAGATTTCTCTTTAAAGGTGAGATATCTCTTTAGGCAAGTGCGTGAATTCGCAATATAAGGATGCGCTGCTCTTCGTGAGGTATGTGACCCCCATGAAAGGGGGCAATACACAAAGGTGTGAGGAAAAGGGTAATCTCCATTCTTTAAAAGATCTTTAAAAGAATTTGCTGTGCATGCTTTTGCAAGTCGTAAAGCCGAATTAAAGGAGAGAGTAAAGATGGGGATGGGTGTTCACTTTACGTCTCTTAATGTTCTCCCCAATAGCTGATTAGGCTTGTGTGGGCAATGTTTGAGAGCTCCTTAGAAGGGAGAGCATGCACAGTGATGATTGCGTGCGCAATTTATGCAGACAGTTTTGCCAAAATCTCATCACTGACATCAAAATTGGCATAAACATTTTGCACATCATCATCTTCTTCTAATGTTGAAATAAGCTTTAAAACTGACAAAGCTTTTTCTTCATCTACGGGTGCAAGGGTGGTTGCTTTCCAAATCGTTTTGATTGATTCTGCTTCGCCAAGTTTTGCTTCAAGCATCTTAGAAACTTCACCAATATCTTCAAATGCGCAGGTGATGTGGTGTCCAGTCTCTTCCGATTGCACATCTTCGGCACCAGCTTCTATGGCTGCGTCCATGATGCTGTCAGCTGTTCCTGCTTCTCTCTTATAGATGATTTCACCAATCCGATTAAACATAAAGCTCACCGAACCTGTTTCTCCCAGTGCACCCCCTGATTTGGTAAAGGCGGCGCGCACATTTGAAGCGGTGCGGTTTCGGTTATCGGTTAAAGCTTCAACAATAACTGCAACACCCCCTGGGCCATAGCCTTCGTATCGTACTTCATCATAGTGTTCGACATCATTGCCCGAAGCTTTCTTGATCGCACGTTCAATATTGTCCTTTGGCATTGATTGTGCCTTGGCATTTTGTACAGCGAGCCTTAAGCGCGGATTCATGGCCGGATCAGGAGCGCCTTGTTTTGCTGCAACTGTAATTTCACGTGCAAGCTTCGAAAATATTTTCGAGCGCATTGCATCTTGACGCCCTTTACGGTGCATAATATTTTTAAATTGTGAATGGCCTGCCATAGTTTCCCTTTCAGTTGAAGGTTTCCCTTTCCATTGCGGTTTTCTTTTTCAGTTTTAAGGGTCTCTTGATTAGAGGCGGTCACACACCCATTTTGATGCAACAAACGCACCAAAAATGTGCCAACAAATGCGTTGCATCATAAAGTGAAGTGATCGAATAAATCCTTTAATAAGAAAATTCCTCTTAAAGGTAAAGAGACTTTCTTGAGGGATACCACAAGACAGGTGTCTTGTCGTCAATCAAAAATCACGCTATAACAGGATGTAATTTCATGGCAAAAGTGGTTTGTTCCATGTCTCGCTTTATCCAAAGCGGGTGAACATAGCCTGACAACATAGGAGAAAATATCTTCCCGTATAGGGGGAATACTCCAAAGCTCCAGAGTGGGCAATAACCTGCCTTTAAAAAGGCGAAGTGAGAGGATGTTATAAAAATGGCAACGCAACTTTTGATGCCCAAAGCTACAGCTGTTTGGCTGGTTGATAACACAGCGCTTTCTTTTGAACAGATTGCAGAATTTTGTAAATTGCATGTGTTGGAAGTAAAAGCTATTGCTGATGGTGAATCAACTTACGGTATTAAAGGCCTCAATCCGATTAATTCTGGGCAGTTAACACGTAGTGAAATCGCACGGGTGGAGGCAGATAAAAATGCACGCTTGAGGATTTCTGAATCAAGAGTCCGCATTCCTGAAAAAAAACGTAAAGGCGCTCGCTATATCCCTCTTTCGCGGCGTCAAGACCGCCCAAATGGTATCTTATGGTTGGTGATTAATCACCCTGAATTAAAAGATGCTCAGATTGCGCGGTTGATTGGAACAACAAAAGCAACCATTGAGCAAATTCGCCAAAGAACCCATTGGAATAGTGCTAATTTGGTTCCTCGTGATCCTGTAGGCCTTGGCTTGTGTTTGCAAATTGATTTGGATATCGAACTCCAGCGTGCTGCGAAAAATCGCCCTCTCTCTCCTGAGGGGGACAGATCTTTGCTCCCCGCATCGGTTACAGAAAATGTTGCCCTCAATGAAGAAGAGGATGTACAAGATCTCAACAAAAATTTCGATGCTGATAAAGTTTTTGCCAAACTCAATGCACTTCAAAAAGACCGTCAGGATGATGCATAAACAAAAATGATGCAAAGTGTGGTGTGACTTCATGTTCGTGGTGAACGGTGATGGTTGAAGAAAATTGGTGGAGTTAAAAATAATGGTCGATAAAAACACACAGAAAATTTTGTCTTCATTACGAATTAACGATTATTTTTAAAGCGCTATCGAAACAATGTATCCGCATTCAGTTTTTATTTATAAGGAGAATCAGTATATGCGCTCTATCAAAAATATTATTGTTCATCCCTTGAACATAGTCCTTTTTTTCTCACTGTCCTTGGTTGGTTGTGGGCAAAAACATGGTGGTGGTTTCAACGCTATGCATGGCTCTTATCTGAATCAGGCACCTTTAGGTTCAGGGCATGATTTTGCTGTTAACGTTGGAGATCGCGTTTTCTTTAGCCTCGATTCTTCTTCAATTGAGCCTGATGCTGAACGTATTTTAATGCGCCAAGCAGAATGGTTGCTTCGTTATCCTTCCTATTTCATTACGATTGAAGGTCATGCTGACGAGCGTGGTACGCGTGAATATAATTTGGCACTTGGGCAGCGGCGTGCTGTTGCTGTACGCGATTATTTAATGTCTCTTGGTGTCTCTGCACAACGGATGCAAACAATTTCTTATGGAAAAGAAAGACCTGTCGCTGTGTGTGACGATATTTCCTGTTGGAACCAAAACCGACGCGCTGTTACTACGATTAATAACAACGGTGGTTAAAAAACACTATTGTCAATGATTTGCCTAAATTGGAGGGTTGTCTAAATTTGGGGGGTGAATTTGAGGATTTTGTGTAAATTTTTGTATTGGTTTTTGGGGGAAAAAGTATGTGGATCTATAGGAATCAAAATTGGATAACCGTCTTTTTTATGTCGGTTCTTATAGCATGTTTTGCTTTGTCTGCTCAAAGTGCGCCGCGAAGGGCTTCTCAATACTCTCCATATGATGCATCTTCTGCCGCTACGGATGCGTCTCCTGCCGCTACGGATGTGCCTCCTGCTGCTACGGATGTGCCTCCTGCTGCTACGGATGCGGCTCCTGCTGCTACGGATGTGCCTCCTGCCGCTACGGATGTGGCTCCTGCCGCTACGGATGTGCCTCCTGTTGCTACGGATGCGTCTCCTGCCGCTACGGATGTGCCTCCTGCTGCTACGGATGTGCCTCCTGCTGCTACGGATGCGGCTCCTGCCGCTACGGATGTGCCTCCTGCCGCTAAGGGTGCGGTTTCTGCTACTTTGGATGCGAATTTTTCTTTTCAGAGTTTGATTCAAGATCAAGAA
>NZ_JH725023.1:60259-77711 GCF_000278135.1 Candidatus Bartonella washoeensis Sb944nv | reverse complement strand
CCTCCTGCCGCTACGGATGTGCCTCCTGCCGCTACGGATGTGCCTCCTGCCGCTACGGATGTGCCTCCTGCCGCTACGGATGTGCCTTCTGTTGCTACGGATGTGCCTCCTGCTGCTACGGATGTGGTTCCTGCCGCTACGGATGTGGCTCCTGCTGCTACGGATGCGGCTCCTGCCGCTACGGATGTGCCTCCTGCCGCTACGGATGTGCCTCCTGCCGCTACGGATGTGGCTCCTGCCGCTACGGATGTGCCTTCTGTTGCTACGGATGTGCCTCCTGCTGCTGCTACGGATGTGCCTCCTGCCGCTACGGATGTGGTTCCTGCCGCTACGGATGTGGCTCCTGCTGCTACGGATGTGGCTCCTGCTGCTACGGATGTGGCTCCTGCCGCTACGGATGCGGCTCCTGCCGCTACGGATGCGGCTCCTGCCGCTAAGGGTGCGGTTTCTGCTACTTTGGATGCGAATTTTTCTTTTCAGAGTTTGATTCAAGATCAAGAATTTATTTTAGAAAATCAAGAATCTCTCTTTAAAGATTATGATTTGGATAAGCTTTTGCATAAGATACGAACGGTGCTTGAGCATAACGATTTGGAAAGTGTCAAAAAGCAATTTCATCGGCTTTTTGATAAAGAAAACTCTGTTATTTATTCTTGTCCTGCTGATTATACCACTTTGGATGAAAACTTTAAGATCGCAAAGGAAGGGATAGGGCAGCGGCATCTTACACGGGATGGTCACAACAGTGTTGTTGATGGAAAAAGTTATGAAAATGTAGAAAACCATAACCGTGATAGCCGTTTTGAGGGAATGTATGATCGTTTGCAAGAAACTGGTGAGCGCTTGAAGGCTGTGCATAACTCTCTCAAGGAAAAAGAGAGTCGTTTGGAGAACGATAGCTTTTGGGAAAAAAAACATGAAGAAAGCAATCATGCTGGACTACAGCGCAGTGAAGAGGATTCTCTGCTCTCTCCCAAAACCTCTTCTCTTCCTTCCAAAACACCTCTTTTTTCTCCAAAAGCATTGTATAAAAAAGGCTATGATTTTATTCTTTCCGGTAACTACGTTAAAGCTGAAAAAGCTTTTTGCGCTTTTCAAAGTCGGTATCAAAAAGATGCTTTGAGCGATGATGCTTTGTTTTGGTTGGCTGAAGCTTTGTTGGGACAAAAACGCTATCATGAAGCAGCACAAGTTTATCTTAACGTATGGTATTTAGATACAAAAAAGCTCTATACTTCCGAGATTTTGCTGAAATTAGCAATCAGTATGGTTGCTTTTGGACATAATGAAGAGGCTTGTACGCTTTTTGCTAAAAGACCAAAATCTTCTAAAACGCCAAAACTTTCTAAAACATTGGAGTGTGTCTTTTGTAAATCTCTTAAAAAGGAGCGGAGTCATGCGCGGTGCTCGTTAGACTAGCAGGAAATCTTTTTAAAACATCAGATTTTATCGAGTGTCGGAAATTAATCCTTGCGGTGTCAGGTGGTAGTGATTCGCTCGCTTTGCTGTTTTTGGTCAAAGAGCATTTAAAAACGCTTTCTGTTCCTCCGGAAATGATTGTTGTTACTGTTGATCATCAATTGCGTAGAGAATCAGCGCGTGAAGCTTTAACTGTTGCGGAAATTTGTCATGCCCATCACATTAAACATATCATTGTGCAGTGGGAAGGCAAAAAGCCAAAAACACATATCGCTTCAAGCGCTCGTGTTGCACGCTATGATCTCCTCTTTCAAGAAGCGCAAAAACAAGGCGCAACGCTTATTATGACAGGGCATACGCTTAATGATCAGGTTGAGACTTATCAGATGCGCTGTCAGCGTCTTCAAAAGAATGCGCATATTTTGCAACAAGAAAACTTTGAAAGTATGCATGATGGCATTTGTGCTAGAGATCGCCATGTTTTACAACAAGCAACTTGGGAGAATAAACTCTATGCGGTTTGTCCTCCAAAAATGGGAACAAATATTGCCGAAAAGAGCTGTGGGTTGGTGTATGAACGCGGTTTATCCTGTATTCCGCGTGAAGCATTGTTGCGTCGAGCAGTGCGCTTGATTCGTCCACTCCTTGGTGTCAAACGTGAAACATTGCAGGCTTATTTACGCTTAAAGGGAAAAACATGGATTGATGATCCAACAAATGAAGATCGCAATTTTGAACGTGTGCGTGTGCGCCAGTCTCTTCATCAAAAAAAACTTGCTGATATTGCCAAAAAGGTTCATGAAGCCGCGCTTCAACGCCGTCAAAAGGCTCAAAATATTGCCGATTTAATTTTGGCTCTCGATATCAATGTTGAATATGGGCGTTGTTTTATTGCAAAGCCTGCACCATTCTTGCAGCAACATCCTGATTTTCCTTTCGTCTTGGGGCTCTTCACAGTGCTGATGGGCGGCGGTGGATATTTGCTCCCTTTACAAAAATTGATCGCTCTTTTCCAAAAATTATGTCTCCACTCTGCAGAAAAGAAACGCTTTACTCTGGCTGGATCTGTTATTGAATATAACAGAAAGGGGGAATATCACAAAAGCGGGATTGCTTTTTGGCGCGAATCTCGAAATCTTAAAGAAGCAATTGTTGCGCCCAGAAAAACTCTTATATGGGATGGGCGCTATCAGGTTACAAACCATGGATCTAAGGCACTAAAAGTTGGACCAGCGGGTTTAGAACAACTGAAATCTCTGTGCAAAAAAAGCAGTTTCGACCTTGAACGCCCCCATTACCCTTCTCTTCAATCATTGCTGATGATCTCAAATGATAAAGGATATGATATTCCAGAGTTGACTCATCACTCTGTTTTACAACAAAATGTTACTATAAAGCGAATTATGGCGCCCTTCGAGTGGCTTTTGTCACACGAAGATGCTCCGTTTATTAATATTGTTGAACATTTTTTTAATATTGAGGCGAAAAGATAAAGAAAAATCGCTCTAAAAGAGAATAAACATCTTCTCATATCTTGGCAAGGGGCAGACAAGGTTATATGTTAGAGGTGACTATTTAAAATCTGTATTTATTAAATGGACTTGACATGAATTCCAATTACCGCTCTCTCCTCATTTGGGGAGTTATTGCCTTGATTTTGATTGTATCGTTTTCTCTTTTTAATGGAGATAGCCAGCGTTCTGGAGGTGGAGAAGTCTCCTATTCCGAATTCTTGCAGAAAGTCGAGAATAATGAGTTGAAGTCTGTGACCATTCAGGGGCAGAAATTAACAGGAAAAACCGTTGAACACAGAGTTATTTCAACTTATGCTCCACGAGATCCAAGCTTAATACAAAAATTGGAAAGCAGAAATGTTAACGTTAAGGCTATTCCTGAAAGCTCTGGCAATAGTATCTTCCTCAATCTTCTCTTTTCCTTGCTGCCTGTTATTATTATCGTTGGGGCGTGGGTCTTCTTTATGCGGCAAATGCAAAGTGGATCACGCGGGGCTATGGGATTTGGCAAATCAAAGGCGAAATTGCTCAATGAAGCGCAGGGGCGCGTTACCTTTCAAGATGTCGCCGGCGTTGAAGAAGCAAAGCAAGATCTACAGGAAATTGTCGAATTTTTACGTGAACCACAAAAATTTCAACGCCTAGGTGGACGTATTCCACGCGGCGTTTTGCTTGTTGGTCCTCCCGGAACCGGTAAAACCTTGCTTGCACGCTCCGTTGCGGGTGAGGCCAATGTGCCATTCTTTACTATCTCAGGGTCTGATTTTGTCGAAATGTTTGTCGGTGTTGGTGCAAGCCGCGTGCGTGATATGTTCGAACAGGCTAAAAAAAATGCACCTTGTATTATCTTTATCGACGAAATTGATGCTGTTGGACGCCATCGTGGTGCTGGATTGGGAGGTGGAAACGATGAACGCGAGCAAACCTTAAACCAGTTGCTTGTCGAAATGGATGGTTTTGAACCTAATGAAAGTATCATTCTGATTGCTGCAACAAACCGTCCCGATGTGCTCGACCCCGCTTTGTTAAGACCAGGGCGGTTTGATCGCCAAGTTGTTGTGCCAAACCCCGATATTGCTGGACGTGAACAAATCTTGAAAGTTCATGTGCGCAACGTGCCTTTAGCTCCTAATGTTGATCTGAAAGTTTTGGCAAGGGGAACTCCAGGATTTTCTGGTGCTGATCTGATGAATCTTGTTAATGAAGCCGCTCTCATGGCTGCTAGTCGCAATAAAAGAGTCGTCACTATGCAAGAGTTCGAAGATGCTAAAGACAAGGTGATGATGGGGGCTGAACGTCGTTCAAGCGCCATGACACAAGAGGAAAAAGAACTCACCGCATATCACGAAGCAGGACATGCTATCGTCGCTCTTAATGTGCCTGTTGCTGATCCTGTCCATAAAGCAACAATCGTACCAAGAGGAAGAGCTCTGGGTATGGTTATGCAATTGCCTGAGGGTGATCGCTATTCCATGAGCTATCGCTGGATGATTTCTCGTCTGGCTATTATGATGGGTGGACGCGTGGCTGAAGAATTGAAATTCGGAAAAGAGAATATCACATCTGGTGCTTCCTCCGATATTGAACAAGCAACAAAATTAGCACGCGCGATGATTACGCGATGGGGTTTTTCTGATCTCCTTGGCAATGTCGCCTATGGTGATAACCAAGATGAAGTCTTTTTAGGGCATTCTGTGGCACGAACACAAAATGTCTCTGAGGAAACAGCGCGCATGATTGATATGGAAGTGCGTAAGCTCATTGATGATGCTTATAAACATGCTACAAAAATTCTGAAAACAAAAAAACAAGAATGGTTCGCTCTCGCGCAAGGTTTGTTGGAATATGAGACTTTAACCGGCGCTGAAATTAACGAAGTTATTGCAGGAAAACCTCCTTCACGAACACAGAAAGATGAAAATGCTTCTGTGCGCACTTCCTCTGTGCCTAAAACGAATGCTGGTAAGGCTGAGTCTGATAAAAAAAACGGAGAGGCAAAAAATGCTCTTAAAGGAGAGGCAGGAAAGGAAGGGCTAAAAGCTGGAAAAGGAAAAACAAAATCCAGTGATGCCAAATCCAGTGATGCAGCGTTTAAAGAGGTTAAATCTCGTGGCGCTGAGAAAAAAACACAAAGTACAAAAAAAATCGCTGGAGCAGAAAATCTTTCTGAAAGCAAAGCAAATGCTGAAAAAGAGTTAAATGCTGAGGGACTTAAAGCTAAACAGGAACCTTCTAGCGACGTGTGAGTGGCTCGTGTTTTTAAAGAATCTGAGCCCATTCTCTGAGGGGAAAACAAACTTGCCTGCGTTTTTAAACACAACATTTGAAACAGTCTGTGAGAACAAGTGCTGCACTGCTTTTTTCAAGGGTATGAAACAAAGGGTCCGGCCCTTGGAAGGAGCCTTAAAGCGCGTCTTTTGCAGGAAATTTAGGGTTATCTTTTGAGTTGTGTTTTACAGACGAGCTCGGTGTGGCTTAAATGTTTCAGAGAAGGGGGGAGAGTGCTGCTGCTTTGGGTTCAAAGGTGTGAGAGGCAAATTGGTGCGATTCTTGGAAAGAGCATTTAAAGCACGTCTTTTGGGTTGTATTCTATACCGTGTGATTAAAACGCTTCAGACAAGAACATTTCCTCGTGTGTAGGGCAGGAAGACATATTGGTTGGTGTGGTTCGTGGTTTTTCGTGAATCAGAGATTTGTTTTGGAGTGGGGTATGATGGATTTCTTAGTTTTCTGAAAGAATGATTGCTCGAAAGAATGGAGGGCGCAAAAAATCTCGCTACATTGGAGGATCTCATTGTATTAGGGGGAGGTTCTCTGTAAAGACCACAAGATCTGTAAAGATCACAAGAGAAGAAGTGTGTATACAAGGAAATAGGGATGAAACAAAAATATTTTGGTACAGATGGAATTCGAGGTAAAGCCAATGTTTTTCCCATGACACCAGATTTTGCTATGAAAGTGGGGATGGCGGTGGGAGTTTTGTTTCGGTCACAACGTCAGTCACGTCGTGTGGTGATTGGCAAGGATACCCGTTTATCTGGTTATATGTTGGAAAATGCTTTGGTTTCAGGATTTACTGCTGCTGGAATGGAAGCTTTTTTGTTGGGGCCTGTACCAACGCCCGCTGTTGCTATGCTCTGTCGCTCACTGCGCGCTGATCTTGGAGTGATGATTTCTGCTTCTCATAATCCCTTCTATGATAATGGTATAAAACTTTTTGGTCCCGATGGTTTTAAGCTTTCAGATGACATAGAAAAAAAAATTGAACAGTTGATTGATACAGATCTTTCAAAATCTTTAGCCAGTTGTGCTGAAATTGGCTACGCAAAACGGGTCGAGGGCGATATTTACCGTTATATCGAATATGCCAAACGAACTTTGCCGCGTGATGTTCGTTTGGATGCTTTGCGTATCGTTGTTGATTGTGCCAATGGTGCTGCTTATAAAGCTGCACCACGGGCTTTGTGGGAATTGGGAGCTGAGGTCTTTGCTATTCATGATGCACCAAATGGTACCAACATTAATCAAAAATGTGGGTCAACTGATTTGACCTCTTTAAAACAAAAAGTTCATGAAGTGCGTGCTGATGTGGGGATTGCGCTCGATGGGGATGGAGATCGTGTTCTCATTGTTGATGAAAAAGCGCAAACTGTGGATGGGGATCAGTTGATCGCTGTTATTGCTGAACATTGGCATAAATCAGGACGGTTGCAGCTCAACGGTGTTGTCACAACCATTATGTCAAATCTTGGGCTTGAACGCTTCTTGAACAGCAAAGGATTGGATCTTGTACGGACAAATGTTGGGGATCGCTATGTTGTCGAGGCGATGCGCCAGAAGGGGTATAATGTTGGCGGGGAGACTTCTGGGCATATTGTGCTCAGTGATTTTGGCACAACAGGTGATGGGTTGGTGGCTGCCTTACAGATTTTAGCCTGTATGCAACAAAGTCAAACCTCGATGAGTCATTTGTGTAAACGCTTTGAACCTGTGCCACAAATTTTGAAAAATATTACAATTAAAAATAAAAATGTACTAGAAAAGAATCCGGTTAAAACGGCAATAGATCAAGCAATACAGCGTTTGGGGAAGAAGGCACGGCTGATAATTCGTCCTTCTGGAACTGAACCAGTCATTCGGGTGATGGCTGAAGGCGATGATCGAGAAGCTCTTGATGCGGTTGTAACAGAGATGGTGGATGTTATCACGCATCATGATGCCCTTTCAAAAGTGGTTGCTGCTGTTGAAGGATCGTGATGCTTTATTTCAAATAATGGTGCGTGTAATCGTGCGTGATCGCTTTCTCAAGAAGCTTGATCGTTGATAGTTTTTATTGACCCCTGAGTAAGTTGTCAGATGAGGGATAGCAGATTTTTTTTGCGATAAAGCATCGCTGGATATGTTTTCTTATGCAATATTCTCATTATTTTATCGGCCTATACAATGAACGTATACAATGAACGATGAAAGTTTTTTTTACGCATAAGAGGGTGAAAGTTTTGTAGATTCTCGATAAGTTGAGAAGAGGGCTGCAAAGAAGAAGAGCCGAGCTTTGAGAAATGGTGCTTTATGTGTGTTAAGAGGAGGGGAGCTAAGCTTCTTTTGAGGGAAAAGATCGTCTCGAGAGATGCTTCGCGCACGGGTATCTTAGAGGATGTGTTTGGGGGGATGTTCTTGAGAAAGTGGCTCTGGGGACTAGGTTTTGTGAGGGAGCGGTGTTCTGTGATGCGGTTGGAAAAAAAAGCACGGCTGATAATTCGTGCTTCTGGAACTGAATCAGTCATTCGGGTGATGGCTGAAGGCGATGATCGAGAAGCTCTTGATGCGGTTGTAACAGAGATGTTTGATGAAAAAAGTGCTCTCTCTTCATATGAAGAGAAAGCACTTTGGGGGGATAGAATGGTAAATACATATCCTATATATGTCTTAAAGGCGTTTTTTTTTATCCTTTTTCCACAAAAAATAACTCACAAGTCCAACAACTGGAATGCCCAATTTAGTAAAAGGCAGATGTTTGCTGAGCAGTGAAATACCGGATAGTGTTGCATCTGTCATAAGTTGATGACGCTGTTCTTCCAACTTCTTCTGTTGATTATAATGGCGCGTAGCTTTCAAAACTCTACTGGCAAAAAAACTAAGTCCTGCAATAAAAAGCCAGATGAAAAACATTGTACTGGCTGCTGCAAGAGGCTTCATAACCCAACATAATGCAATAAAACCTATGATGCATAAAAATATCAAGGATATGAACAGTGAAATCCCAATAATTGTGCAGAAAATCGCTTGAAGGCGCATTTGCTTGACGGTACTTTTAAGTTCTCCATCAAAAAGATGGTTTAAAAGAGGAGCGATAAACATATGCATCATGGATTAACGACGCAATAATTGAGAAAGAATAAAGCCAACACCTGCTGCAAACAGAACGCTCTTGCCAGGGTTTTTTCGAACGCATTGGTTCATGGCTTGCTCAAGGTCACTTATTTTGTCTTTTGCTTGAGACATGATCTCTTCGCCACTTTCCTTCGCTGAGCTATAAAGTTTTTCCGCTTTATCTTTGGCAGTGTTTAATTTGTTTGCACCAAGATTTGATAGGGTCGATGTTATCCCTGAAATCTCAGTGCGCAATTTCTCTAATTGGGTTTGTAGATCTTTTTCTGCCGCTGTTTTGTTGTTTTCTGTTTTTTTATTGTTTGTCATAATGCACTCCCTCTTTTAACGCATTGCATCTTATTTTTTTGTGTTTACTGTGATCATTTGCATTGGAGTCAAAAATCTTCACTGTTTGGTAACGTCAAACAGTCTTTTTCGTTCCACTTCTTTTTGCAATTTATCCATCTCTTTATTCAATCTAGAAGTGTTTTTGATAAAATCAATCTTGCTTGTTGAATCCATAAGGCTTGGCAAACTTATTTTAGAGTTTGAGCAAATTTCTTTTAATTGTGTATAGGAAAAATTTCCTGAAGCGTTCCTCTTGAAAGAGACTTTTACTGAAATAAAACTATACTTGATTTATCAAGTTTTGTTTCTTAGACTAAGCACCAGTGACATGAAGAGGAAAGTGGTATTCATGGGGGTAAGTGGTGCTACGCCGGATGATGACACAGCTGTAAGATCAAAAATAATCTATAAAACCACAATAATGTGAGACAGAAATGGAATCTGAGACAGTACCCTTAGCCAACGCCTCTGCTGTAGTGATGGCGCATGATCTTTCCCCTTTTTCTATGTTTATGGCGGCTGATTTTGTTGTGAAAGCCGTTATCATTTCTTTGTTGTTGGCTTCTCTTGCATCTTGGACAATTGCTTTTGTCAAAATCGTTGAAATTACTTTGGCAAAACGAAGAGCGCGTCATGAACTGAAATTGGTTATGAATGCGCAAACCCTTACACGTTTGGCTGCTGGCTTAAAAGACAGTAAAGGACCCGGTGTGGTCTTTTTAAAAGAAACGCTTAAAGAGGTTTACCTTTCCACACAGCAGGTCAATTTTATTGCAACAGACGATCCAAGTGAAAAACAAAGTGCCAGTGACAGACAAAGTGAAAGACAAGGAAAGCAAGCTGCTTTTTTTGAAGATGTCCTCCCCTATGAGGAGATCACACAATATGGCGAAATCGCTCGCGATGTTAATGAAGGACTGAAAGAGCGCGTGCATTCGCTTTTATCGCGTTGCTTGCTGGCTGCTGCACGCCGCGTTGCCTGTGGGAGCGCTGTTCTGGCAACTATTGGTGCAATTGCCCCCTTTGTTGGTCTTTTTGCAACTGTTTGGGGGATCATGAATTCTTTTATCTCAATTGCAGAATCGCAAACAACGCGGCTTGATGTGGTTGCTCCTGGAATTGCTGAAGCCTTGCTGGCAACCGCTATTGGGCTTTTTGTAGCTATTCCCGCCGTTATTATGTATAATAGCCTTATGCGTGCTCTCAGCAGTTATCGCAATGATTTAGGCGATATCGCCGCTGCTATTGAGCGGCTTTTGAGCCGTGAACTCGATAGATACAGACAGAAGAAAAGTCATAAACAATGAAAGCAAACTTTAATGATCATTGGGAATCAGAAGAGGGTGGGTTGCACAATGAGATCAATGTAACACCTTTTATTGATGTTGTTCTCGTGTTGCTTATTGTTTTTATGGTGGCTGCGCCTTTGGCAACCTCTGTTATTCCCGTTCAGTTGCCTTCTATAGCCCAAGCTTCCTCTTCTGTGCAGCCTGAGGAACCGCTTTATGTGACTTTGCAAAAAGACAGTTCGCTTTATGTTGGTAATAATCTTGTTGGCCAAACAGAGTTTGTTGAAGCTCTCTTTAAAGAAACAAACCGAAATCTAGAAACAAAGATTTTAATCAAAGCCGATAGCGAAATCGACTATGGTGCTGTCGTGAATTTGCTTAATCAAGTACGCACTGCCGGATATACCAAAATTGGTCTTGTGGGGATGCAAAAATCTTCCAAAGTTATTGCAACAGACGGTGTGCGTAATGGACAAGCGAGCACAATAATGGATGGTGGGGTGAATACACCAACCGGTGGGAGTGCGGATGTGGTCAATGATGCAACGGCGCGCACGGTGGATGCGGTAAACGGCGGTGAATAGCTCTTCCTCTTCAGGTAAGGCTTTATAGCCCTGCAAAAGAGACTGTTTTCATGATGCATAAGCATTTGCGCTGATGAACGTGTAAGTCGGCGCTTTCATACCCCTTTATGAGCGCCCAATGTTGCCAGACAGACAGCGTTTGCATTGCGACAGGTTCATAAGAGGCATTTTTCCATCTTTCTTAAACGGTTTTTTATCTACATGCTAATTCTTCTGGTAACCCGCAAGGGAATGGGTGTGATTGATTCAATATAAAAGGTTTGAAATAAGAGAATTGTGTGATCTTTAAGGGGCTCATTCGCGTTGCAGAATGATGAATTATCCTTATAAATCAGTGTTTTGTATCCATTGTCCCGTAATAAATTAAGAATTTATTGTTCCTTTCTATTTCATCGTGTTCTGGTGAAAGCCTTCTGTACTTACGGGTTTTTGCTTTGTCTGGTGTTTGGCTGTTGTCTTCTTGATCTAGTTCAATTTCGCAAACATGAACCTGAATAAACCGGTGCGATGACTGTTTGTGTAATACGCATTTCACATTCAATGGAAAAATTTTCTTGTCCTAAATTAATGAGAAGAATTTTGATTTCACTACCGGCTAATCGCTGTCAATTGTTCCAGGCGTGTTGAGGCATGTCATGGTGTAGGTTAAAGGTAGGGCGTCAGAGATTGCCCCTGTTAATGAAGAGACAGAAAGTCAATGAAGAGGCAGAAACTTGCTGTTCTTTTTTTAGGTGTGTCCTGTTGAGCCAAAACCAGCTGTTCCACGATTTCCTGTATTGTGTGATGTTTGGGGGGTGTCTTCTTGATCTGGTTCAATTTCGCAAACATGAACCTGAAGAACCGGTGCAATCACTGTTTGTGCAATGCGCATTCCACGTTCAATGGAAAAATCTTCTTGTCCTAAATTAATGAGAAGAACTTTGATTTCACTACCGGCTAATCGCTGTCAATTGTTCCAGGCGTGTTGAGGCATGTCATGGTGTAGGTTAAAGGCAGGGCGTCAGAGATTCCCCTGTTAATGAAGAGACAGAAAGTCAATGAAGAGGCAGAAACTTGCTGTTCTTTTTTTAGGTGTGTCCTGTTGAGCCAAAACCAGCTGTTCCACGATTTCCTGTATTGTGTGATGTTTGGGGGGTGTCTTCTTGATCTGGTTCAATTTCGCAAACATGAACCTGAAGAACCGGTGCAATCACTGTTTGTGCAATGCGCATTCCACGTTCAATGGAAAAATCTTCTTGTCCTAAATTAATGAGAAGAACTTTGACTTCACCACGGTAATCGCTGTCAATTGTTCCAGGCGTGTTGAGGCATGTAATGCCATGCTTTAAGGCTAAACCAGAGCGTGGACGTATTTGTGCTTCAAAACCTGGCAAAAGGTGAAAGATGAGACCCGTTGGAATAAGGGCGCGCTGTCCTGGTGCAAGGACCACGGTTTCTCCTTCATCAAGCGCTGCTCGTAAATCAAGACCAGCGGAGCCTGCTGTGGCATAGTGAGGAAGCTCTAGTCCTTTTCCGTGCTCAAGGCGCTGGACCGATAAGGTCGCTTTTTGTGAAAGGTGAGGAAATGCATCCGATCGAAGGGGATTCTTTTGGTTTTTCAGGTGTGTAGAAGGCATGGTCAAAGCATCTCCAAAATATAAAAAGCAAACACAACTCTAACAAAAGATTTTTTCCAAAACAAGTTGGTAAAAATTTCCGGATGGGAAGATGATTTCCTATGCTTGTTTTAGAAAGTGTCTGTTTCACATTTTTAGATCCCTTCATATATTGCCGATAAGAATACCTGTGGCAAAAACTAAGGCCCCTCCAATGATGACCTGTAATGATGCCCGCCAAAACGGCGTTGACATGAATTTATTTTGAATCCAGACAATGGCCCAGAGTTCAAAAAAGACAATGATAAAAGCAATAACTGTTGCGACGTAAAAAGAGTTGATCAAATAAGGAAGAGCATGACCTAACCCTCCCAACGTTGTCATAACACCACTGGCAATACCTCTCTTGAATGGAGAACCGCGGCCCGATAATTTGCCATCATCATGGGCTGCTTCTGTAAAACCCATCGAAAGACCAGCACCAATCGAAGCTGAGAGCCCTATCAAAAAGGTTTGATGTGTATCACCTGTTGCAAAAGCTGCGGCAAAAATTGGTGCAAGGGTGGAAACAGATCCATCCATTAATCCTGCAAGTCCAGGCTGAATCCACGTTAAAATTGTTTGTCTTTGTGTTTTCGATGGCTTTTGCGTTGCTTTATTTGTTGCTGTTGTTTTTCGAGAAGGTGCATGGTGGTACTGCTTGCTTGTGGCAAAACCAGTCCGGTGACACAATGCGCTTGCAGTCCTTTGACTTTGACAAGAAAGGCAAACAAGCTGTTTATAATTTTCAAGTTCGTGCATGCCCATTGCTGCAAAAATCGCTGCTTGCTCAGAGGAATAAGGTTTTAGAGCTTTTGCGTATTTTAAATAGAGAGTTGCATGCTGCTCTTTTGCTTTGAGCATCCGAATCATCATCTTTTGTGCTGAACGAAAGGACAGAGTTTTACGTTGTATAAATGAAAAAAACGATCTCAACATTTTCTGTTCCTTTGCACTTTAGAATAGTTCTAAGATATAAGAGGAAAAAGATGAAAGTCAATTTAAAATTTTAAAATTCGTAAAAGATGGTGGTGAAAAGAGAAAAGCGTTGCTACGTAAAGAAAAGCAAAAAACAGCAAAAAACGAGAACGATGATAAAAGAGATGCACCAGTTAGAAAAACAAGAAAAATTATGTGTGAGACATGATAAAATTTGGGCTATGCAAAAATGATATCGAGTGTACTCTCAGACCGTGTTGAGCTTAATTATATCAGAAAATCGTGTCGAGGATTATATTTGGGGGTATTGCTCTTTTTCTCTAAAAATATTCTCAGAGGAGAGCAATCAGTAATTGCAATTGCAAAATTGTATTTAGTTCGTATCGGCATGTATGCAGATTTTCTCTGTTTGTTTAAATAGAGAGTTTGTGTTCATGCGCTAGAAAAATGATAAATGGTATAGAAAGAAGTTAAATCGTTTGAGAGAGAAATTGCTTCTGCGACAATATCAAAAGAATAACATAAGCAAGCTTTGTGAGAGATGTTGTGTGAGTGTTATAGTAAACGCAAGAACTAAGTTATGTAACACATCATATTGTCACAGTTTCTATCGCTCTTTGAGATTAGTTCTATAGTAATGGTTATTGCTGGTTCTGCAAAATCTATGAGTAGAATGATTTATAAAAACAAAAAGCATGATATTCTATTATCAATGAGTCATTGTTATATTACGCTGTTTTGCGTCTCAATCATAGAATATAGCAGTCAGAAGTGTAAAACGTTAGCAGATACGTTGCTAATTCCTTGAGCGAAGTAAATGAACAAACCATAAGGTCGACATTTTTTGCTAAATTGAGCAGTTAAACGTTTCAAGAGTTATGTGAACAAGAGGTTATCTGTTATGCTAAATTATGAAAATGTTTTTTCAATCTTGGAAAGATATTCCTATTGCGGAAAATCATATAAAGCTTAAACAACGGCACCACGATTTTTGTGCAATGAATTGTTACGATGATAACAGGGGGAAATGATAAGTATGTACAAAATCTCGGTCATCTCAATGGGAAAATTTATCGGATCAATATTACAGATATCGTCCTCTGCTTATCCCAAATTGCAGATATTTTAAAACAATCTCGGTGGAGAATGAATGTTAGATATGTTCTCGGTAAGGGTGCAAAAAACAACTAAAAAAGTTCTCAAAAAAATACTGAAAACGACGAAAGGAGCGGTTTCCCACTCCTTCGTTCCTATCTCCCCTCGCGGGGAAGCGGCCACCATTACTGATGCCGTGTATGATGATATATATGCGCTTATTTTTTAAAAAAGTCAATAGTGTAAATGCGGTAAATGTTTGAGCATCAGAGCTACAACTTTATGAAAATCTTCGCAGGATAATCTTGGAACGGTACGTGAGCAACTTAAACGACTTACGGAAATTGTCGTGACATAATTGCAAATAATCCACGCTTTTTTATTCTCTATGGGAGATTGTAGTGGATACGCAGCAGGATTATTGGGTTGTGATTTGGTTGAAAAAGGTAAAACTGTCACATTTCCATATAATTTTGCATTCTTGGAAAGTACTAAAACAGGCCGTTTTTTCCAAAATTCAGGTAGTATCGAATCATGAGGAAAATCGCACCAAAAAACTTGCCTGATGCGTGGTGCCGATTTGATGCGTGGTTTTATATGGGGTGGTTTTTGGTAAGGAGCATTTAAATATCCTTCTCTTATATGCTCGCGCCATGCATTATGATCATGTTCCATCATAACACATGGCTCTTCAAGTTGGCTTATATCTAAGGAAATAGGTGATAGGGTAGAAGGTGTTGTGTTCTTATCTTCAGCCATGGCAGACCACTTATGTTTATCGGTCCCCTCACTTATTGTTTTACGACTTTTCCATCATGAGTTTTTATCAAAGTGTTGCTTATAAATATAGGGAGGTGAAACCATAAAATGGATGTATCTGTTTATTTTTGTCTTTTGCGTACAAGGGTACAGAGAAGGGATGTTGGTGAATGATGTGGTTTTGTGGTGTGGGTTGGGTAAAAGGAATGATATAAGTGTTGCTAAAGGAGGGGGATGATCAATGGGAGAGACTTAGAAATGCTGATGAAAAAAAGACGAAAATGTGAAAAAATGGAGCAAAATATTTATGCCTTTTGGGGTTGAAGGTGCTGTGAGAGGTTTGTTGTGATGGTGTTAGAATGAGAAGGGAAGCATGCGTGGTTGGAGGGAACGGGTGCACGCGGTTTTGTTTTTTTTATTTTGCGCGCTCTGAAAGGAGCCCTTTTGAAGCAATATAAAGGCTGGCTAACATATAAAAGAGGCTGGCAACGACATTCCAACCGGCAAATGAGAGAAAAAGAAAGCGCGTGGAGGCTTCAGAACAGGAAGGAGGATGAATGTTGTTTAATCGGTTAAATAGTTGGTTGATGTCTGTTATCATTCTTGCTGCACCTGAACCACAACTGGGAGGGGCTGGCCAAAAGCCATATTCAATGCCGGTGTGATACACTGCTAAGACAAGACTTATGGACATTAAAACAAAAACACACAAAAATAAAAGTTGTATCCACAAAGATATGCGGGAAAACCACGTCCCAAAACCCGCTAAAATTAAAAATGGTAGGGCACCATAATACGGAAAACGCTCAATGAGGCATAAATCGCAAGGAAGATATCCTCCAATATATTCAAAACCAAGTGCGAAACCTATTGTAGCAGTTAGGCAAAAAGCGAGAAAAAAAGCCCATAAACTTTGCTCTTTTCTGCTTGGTTCAAGATAAAGATGCTTGTTCAAAAGAGGCTTAGAAAACAAAACGCATGTCATTGTGCATGTTCCTTAAAATAAAATGTGCTTTTTCACCAAAACTATGAAAACGCCATAGAGTAGTAAGAGACTAACACAACCAATAAGGACAATCCATTTCAAATGGCGGGCAAGAAAATTCATTGCTCTCTGCCCAAAACGCTGAATGAGCCATGCGAGAAGGTAAAAACGTGCTCCTCGTGCAAAAATACATGTTAGAATAAAAAGTCCAAGATGTACACACATAACACCTGCCAAAATCGTCACAATCTTGATCGGGGGAAGGTGAAAAAATCCTGATGTAATCAATAAAATCACCAGAAATTGAAGTGTAGCACTGTTTTGTAGTGCTTGAAAATTTTCAACTTTACCGTAAAATTCTAAAATTGGTTTGGCGATACTGTCATAAGCAAAATGCCCAATAAACCAACCGAAAATGCCACCTAAAACAGAACATACAGTTGCAATAAAAGCATAGCGATAAGCCCGCTTGGGGTGGACAAGGGTCATCGGAATATACAAAACATCTGCCGGAATTGGAAAAACAGAACTTTCAATAAAAGCAATGAATCCCAGCCAGTGTGGTGCTGTGCGTCTATTCGCTAAAGAAATTGTCCAAAGCTTTAATTTGTTCAAGTTCATAGATTCTTTCATAACTTTAAGAGGTAAAGACTTTACAAATTGTACTTCATAAATCCCATGGGACAAAACACTCTCTAAACCAGATGGGGCAAAAAACATCAAGAATTCTAAAAAAACGAGAAGTCTAGTGTTGACGAATCTGTTCTTCTTCATATAGTGCAAAAAGACAAAATGAGTGACTTTGTCTTTTATGGCAGTGTGCGGGTGTGGTGGAACTGGTAGACGCGCCAGACTCAAAATCTGGTTCCGAGAGGAGTGTCGGTTCGAGTCCGACCACCCGCACCATTTTATATGCGCTTTCTCTTCATTTCTTGTGGGTTCTTAAAAAGCACGAAACAACCCCCCATCTTTTGTAATGTTGCTGGAGTGCATCAGTCTGTGTGCTGGAGCTGTGGTATCAGATCAAACCCATAATGATGCAAAATTGACAAGCAAGGCTTCTTGGCACAAATCTCTTTTAACCGTTTTTCTCTACCTTCTTTTTCATGACTCTGTGTTTTGCCAAGTCTTATTGTAAAAAATTATGCAAATTTTTTCATTTTATTCACTGCAGTTAGGATTTTAAAAAAAAGGGGGGCGTGATAACCGCCCCTTTGTAAAGAACAAGAATATTCCCAAGAGATTGCATTCCATCAATAAATAGGAAGATTATTAAAGAGTTTACAGTTTAATTGAGGATAAATTGGGGCGATGCATGGGAGGAAACTCTGCTTGTTTTTTTGTTAAAGATATTCATTTTATTTGAAAAACGAGAACTCCATGGCGAGCATTTTTTCCTTGACCTTAAGCAAGGGAAATGTTTCATCCGTTCATCCGTTCATCCGTTCATCCGTTCATCCGTTCATCCGTTCATCCGTTCATCCGTTCATCCGTTCATCCGTTCATCCGTTCATCC
>NZ_JH725023.1:33483-60144 GCF_000278135.1 Candidatus Bartonella washoeensis Sb944nv | reverse complement strand
TTCATCCGTTCATCCGTTCATCCGTTCATCCGTTCATCCGTTCATCCGTTCATCCGTTCATCCGTTCATCCGTTCATCCGTTCATCCGTTCATCCCTGTCTTTGTGGCAAGAGCTCGTAATATTGATTAAGTGCGATGGGTGGTGCTCAGAGGCGGCGGTGTGAGAGGGAGGGGCCTACCGATGGGGGTTGAGAGCGTTTGTTAAGGGCGATGTGTGGGAAGTTAGTGAGGAGCGCTGTTTGCTTTGTTTGGGCTCTCGTTGTGCTTAAGCTTATAGAGTGTGCTGTAGGCTATCGATGGGGGTGCTATGAGAGGGAAGAGCTCATGAGAAGCAAGTTAAGATTTATTACGAAGGAGCATGCCGCAGTGAGTAAGGGGGGATTATCTGTGTGTCTTGTGTCTTTCTTGTTCTTGTCTTTGTGGCAACAGCCCCCCGTAGTATCGGTAAGTGTAATAGTGGTGGTGTTTGGAGGGGGGGGGTGAGAAGCGAGATGGATGCTTTGGGGGTGATCTTTAGGTTTTCTTCTTATTGGTGGAGAACTGGAGTGATAGGTTCAAGCCCTTTAGCTTATTGAGAGGAATGAAAATGCAAAAAGCTATTCTGCTCAAGGTTGTGTTTCAGATGTATGAAGAAAAGCGGTGAGGGAGCAAAATTGTATCATTGTTCTTTTTTCTCCTGCTCAAAGGAAAAAACAGTGCAGAACAAGGAAGAACATTTTTATATTTTTATAAAGAGCGCTACCTTCTCTAAGAGTTTTTCGATAAATCAATTCCTTCAGATGTCTCTTTTGGCGATTGGAGTAACATGCTGCTTCTTTTTGGAATTGCGGATCTTGGCTTTCATGCTCTTGTAGCTAAGAGAATGGCGTGCGCAAAACCTAGGTTCTGTTAGAAAAAACGCTACAAAGTTTTCGTAAAATGCCAATCATTCAAAGCTAAACAGAGCAAAAGGCTTGTTTGTAAACTCTCGTGATAAGCAGAGAGTTTTCTGTTTAAAAGTGTTGCTGGCTTCTGATTTTAATTCTCTTGTGTTTCATAAATTTTTCTTCTTGCAAGAACAGACTGTTTATGTGCCATCTTTTTTATTTATATGTGACCATGAATGTCTTCCCAAAAACTTTTGAGTGATCTCGTAAATTCACAGAGAGCAAAATGAATGTTGTTGTGGCTTATGCTAATCCTCAAAGCTCTCAAATACTCTTGCGTGTGGGGCCTGGGTATTGGATCATCAAAGGTGCGTAAAGCTGCGGGGTTGTTTTCGTTCTGCTGTTTGTTTTATAGCTTATCGATAGGTTCATGTGGGGGGGGTGCTTTGGCATAGGTGTTTTACTGGTGGGCAGGGCTGTAAAAAAGGCAGGGCTGTAAGACTGGGTAGAGCTCTAACATATTGAAAAACGGGGGGGAAATGTCCGTATGACAACAGACAAATTACAACCACAGCGCGGATCTGCTTCAGTGCAAGGGGATACAGTTTGTGTCTCACATGCAGCGTTTGATACAGACTCTCAAATTCTTTCATTCAAAGAAGCAATGAATCTTTCGCTGAGAGATTATATAAAAATATTTTGCATCTCTGTTATAGCGTTGGTGGTTTTCACTGCTGTGTCTTATATGGATCCTTTGCAATGGTTTCATGTCATATCTTCCGAACAGATGAAAGAAATGGCTCAAAGACAGCTTCCAGGATCATTCTTGGAATTTTTTAAAACGCTGTCTTTGCAACAGGTTCAGATTCAAGCAGCAGACATCGAAGCATTGTGGCGTGCCGCTGGGTGGAATGGCGTTTTAGCCTTTTTATTCTTCCTTCCGAATACGATCATTGGATATTTTATTTTCCTCTTTCCTCTCATTTTTATCCTCCACAGGATACTGAATCGTGAATTAAATGAAATGATTCAGCAGTTGGAAAAATTCCCTGCACAGCACGATAAATCGAGCACTCCGCACAATGTAAGAAGAGAGGGAAAATGAATATTTTGACAACATTAGTCGCAGTATTGACTATGGTGGTTATGTTTCTCACCTTTATTATGGTTTGTTTTTGTACCATTATGGCAGTTGCTGCAATTTATTACTCTTTTATAAAGCGTACGGCAGTGTTGTTTCGCATGGATAGAAAGCTGAAAAAGAGCGCTAAGCAGCAATTGGGCCATCAAGAGAGGGAGCTGAAGGGGCAGAGTTTAACGCTTGACACAGGAATAAATGCCTTTTCGTTTAAACACTCTCTCGCTCTTTCAAAGAAAGATTATAAAAGAATATTCAGGATCTCTCTCCCCATTTTTGTTTTAAGCATTGTTGGAAATGTCTGTGGAATGTCTGTGGTTCCATCGTTGGTGCGTGGTGCGGAGGTGGATCATCCTCTCTTATTCTCTCTTTATTTACTGTCGTTTGTGGTCTGGGCATGTATTGCTCTTTTCTTGCCTCTTATTTTGCTATGCTACACTCTGCTCAATTATAGATTGAAAACAATGATTCAGAAACTGGAAGGCAACTAAGCGACAACCAAAAACCTATCAGGATACGCAAAAACCGATCAGGATATGAAAACTGTTGTTCTGAGCATGACAATAGGGGAAAAAGGTGAAATTTTTTATACTCTCTTTAGCATTTTTAGATGTGTTAGGATTCAGCATAATCGCTTTTTTAGCTGTTATGATCGTCTTTGGGCTTCCTTATTTTTTTATCAAGCGTGTGCGGTTGTCTTTCCGCGTGGCGGAGGAATTGCAAGAGCGTGTGGCGCAGCAATTAAGCCGTGATGAGAGAGAGATAAAAGGGCACAATGCAGTGCTTGAGACAAGAAGGCGTCTTCTTTGTTTCAAAAAATCGATGATTCTTTGGCCTAAAGAATATAAGGTGATATTTTTTATCACTGTTGCCTTTGTGCTTTTTCAGGCTGCAATCTCTACGGCGGTCCAATTGGAGTGGAACAGTGATATGACTAGCTTTATCATGATGTTTATTTGCATAATTTGGGGAGCTGTTATATCCACGCCACTGATTTGGGGGCTTGTCATAATAATAACTGGTAAATTGAAAAAAACTATTCAGCAATTGGAAGAAGCAATTGCAAAACAGGATGAAGCGGTCAGTCTACAAAACACCTCAGGGGGGAAAAATGACCAGTAGTTTGATAACATTAATTGCTCTGCGTGCCCTCTCTTCGATGATTTGTAGCATTTTAATTCTTACGCCGATTTTGCTGCTTTATTACTTTTTCTTCAAGCGTGCACGCTTGTATTGTAGAGCAAAACGGGAATTGAAAAGGGTGCTGAAAGAGCGCAACGCAGTGCTTGAACCGTCATTAAAGAAAAAATAGCAAGAGAAAGCGCAGAATTGCGTGCTTAGGAGAGCAATCAAATTTGCTCTCTTATCCGTTTGCTTCGTGCTTTTCTCCTTCTCTTTGTGCATTAGAAGCATAATTTTTAAAATAGCGTGAGAAGGATAAAAGAATATGCTTCGTTTTTTCTGTCATTGTGCCTTTGTTCCATTTTCTTTTTCTTAAGTTTCTCGAGAAAATGCCAGAAGCATAGCTTTTCTTATAATTTTTCAGCTGTTTATATTGGGGTGGTGTGGTTTTTTTTATTCTGAGCATTCCCTTTTTGCATTCTGCTTCATAGTGATGAGAGCTGTCTTAATACCATTGACTAGATCAACAGCCTGCCGTAAATTCCCCTCAACCTGTTTTGCAAAGTACCTGCCACACCCGCCGTTGTGCAACCGTCTCCATCGTTCGCCAGCTTCAACAATTGTGTTTGATTCTCTGCCAATGTTGTTCCACGCAAAACCGTCCGCAATTTTGGTTTTCAATGTCGAGCAATACAGTTGAGATGTTTTACAACATCTTGAGACAAATCAATACGATCTGCCACATGTTTAGCAAAAGGGTAAACTTTACCAATTACTCTCACTGCGTATCATCACCGATCAAAAGGGAAACTTTACCCTTTGATTTTCCGTCCCCTTCACACATGATGTCATGTTTGACTGATTTTAAAGTTGGTTTCACTTTTTGTTTCATTTTTTTCAAAGGGTCTTCAAAGGCGGTTTTCTGCGCTTTCACCGACTTTTTAAAAATTTTCAAAGCATTTTCAAAGACCTTTCAAAGCCTCCTCTCATTTTTACCATTGCATCGCACTTTTCTCTGATTTTCACTCTTTTTGGCAATTTTAGGTGTCAAAATCTATTGTGACAAAACGCGCATTTAATGGTAAAAATTACCAACAAAAACAACAAATTACTTCCTAATCCCACTTCTTCCAATTTAGTACAAACCTACTGTCAAACTACAAAAGCCGTTGCAAAAATATTCAATGCTTGGCTTGAAAGAAGCAATGGCCGAGCAAAGATAGGACGATCAATGTGCGCAGGCAATGTTGGCAATAGGGGTAATGTTGGTAGGCAATAGGGGGCAATGCGTTACAAAACGCGATAAAAAAGAGGAGCTGTCACTTTTGGGGTGAGGTGGTTTTTTATTACAAACGTATTTCATTTTTTCTGTGTCATCGTAAAAACGATAAAGCGTAAAATTATAAAAAAGAAAAGCACAGGGATTGCGCATGAAGGTAATAAGTATCCTGATAAAGGCGATATGAAAGGGTGTGCTGGCACGTGCGTAAAGGGGGCGAAGGGTGCGTTGAAAGTTATAAGGTTGGTTTTGATTTTGGTGAGCTGGTTTTGCTAAGGGGGCGGTGGTTGGATGGTTGTGAGGGGGGTGCTAGAAGGATGATTGGTTTGGTTTGTAAAAAAAAGCTCTGCGCACAATTCTGGCCGCTTTTAAGAGCTGCGTGATATTTTCTGAAACTGGAGGTTTCGCGGTTTTTTAGGAATAAAAGGGGTATGGAGAGTGGTAGTGGGGCTTTGTAGAGATTAAACCTTGAGGGGTGGAGAAAAATGGTGGGGTGGTTTTTGGGGGCTGCTTTCTGGGGGGCTGTTGGATGGTTGTGAGCGTGGCTGCTGAGGGGCTGGTTTTACTGGTGGGGGTGGTTGCCAGCAGGACGGCGGTTGTTAGAGAGATTTTATTGTGTCGAGGGGCTCTTGCTTGGGGTCATTGTAATATTCATTTTTCTTTTTTTGCGCAGGGTGAGCGTGGGTGTTTTTCTTATCAATGCCCATTTTGCTGCTTTGTTCTTCTTTGCGCAAGTGTGCGTCATATCAAATGTTGCATGATTGTTTTGCTAAGGTGAAGAGGTCACTGCAAAAGTGCGGAAACAGCCTGACACAGCAATGGTGCAGGTAGAAGAGATAAGCAAAAGCATAATAGTGCTGATCTTCTTAAAAAGGATTTTTTGCTTTCTGTTTTAACACAAAGCGATTACACTTTTTTATGTGCTTCTTTGACAAGCACTGCTTCAAATGTGCAGAGATATTGTCTTTCATGGCCATGAGATGTACAAAATTAAGGATCAGCAAAAAGATAAAGAATGTTATCACTCTTATAAAGAAACAAGACATTGATTTACAATGATTATTCATTTTTTTGTCTGTTGAATGCAAGATTATAATATCGTAAGATTTTCTTATTTCAAATCTGTGTCTGTTGAATCAATCAAAACACCCCCTTTGCACCTGGGATTGGTGTGTTGGGAAGAGACAGTTTAAGAAAGAAGTAAAAATGCTTCTTATGAACCGTTGCAATGCAAAAGCTGTTGCAACATTGGGGAAGATGGCAAAGAATATGATGGTGCCGCCAGCTTGCACAGTGTAAAGAGGGTGGTGCTCAATGGCTTTCCCGTTGTACAATTCACGAGCGTTGTTGCGAAATGTGTTTGGAGGGATTGAGAGGTGTTTCTTTAAAGCGAAACATTGCTTTCACGCTTTGGGAGACAACGTTTTGGGAGACAATGAATTATTGCTTGCAGCATTTCTTTTCTGCTTATCTCAGTTCCGTTTTTTCTAGCCATGTTTCCACCTACAGAGGCGTTCACCTTGCTTGTTATGTTTTAAGATCTCTCTTGCTAAATGCGGACTGATGGTGTTCAGATCTTGTTGGCTTAAATAAATTGGTAACCAACCAACACAGGAAGAATGCTCATTTGTCACGCACCCACTCAGAGAGCTCAGCACGCACATCAGCATCACTTTTTTTGTTAATTTCATTTTCCACCTCAAGTCGTGTTGTTGCTGACTGTAGAGCTTTTTCTGTTTGCTTTTGTTGTTCAACTTTTTTTCCAAGAGTAAAAGCTCTTGCTAAAATCATAAAAAACGCGGCTAAAGCCATACCGATCATCATGAGATTTTTTTTAATCGACAAAATCATAAGCGCTGTTCCTGAAACCATTGAGTGATAAAGACAATTCTTGCACATGCGGCTAAAACCATAATGGCGGCTGATGTCCATTGGAGTGAACTATTGGTTGCCAACAAATCTCTAAGTCCAGAAAAGAACTCTATAATTTGTGCTAGAGCTTCTGCTTTGAAAAATCCGGTTGGCCCTTTTGTTGCCACGGCTTTAGAGTTGAAAGAAACAGAGGACTTCTTCGCCCATACGCTTGCTTTTGCAGCACGCCTCCTGACAAGATCTTGAAGATGTTTTCCGCCCGCTTTGGTCCATTTCTGCAATTCAGCTAGGAGTGCTTCATAATTGCCTTTATTCAGCTTTTTAATGATGTAGAGTTGCGAAAGGCCTCTCTTTCTTTATTATAACAAAAGGATAGCAACGCTGCAAACTGCCAAGGGTACAAAGAAATTTGATCTGCTTGTGCAAGAGCATTTTCAAATTGTTGCAGGTCTTGCTCAAGAAGTTCTTCTGTTTGCTTTTTACTGACTTTCGTGCCTTGGTGAATAGAAGGTTTTTCAAACAGAACTTTCTCTGTCCATAATGCATTTTTTACACACCGATGGCATCTTTAGAGACATTCAAGTGCAAGCTTTCCCGTTGTTTAATGCACACAAGCTCTTCTGACTCTTCTGATGATATGTTTTTCCATAAAAAAGCTCTGCACACGTTAGAAGCGATATTTTCTGAAACTGGAGGTTTCTCGGTTTTTTTTAGGAACAAAGTGGCATGGAGCTTTGCAGAGGGAAAACTTCGAGGGTGGTGCCGGTGTGGTGATTTCCGATGAATGGTTTTTGGTGGTAGGGGGTGGGTTGCCAGAAGGGCGGAGGTTGTTGGTGGTTGGGCACTGATGGAGGGGTGGGAGAGTTAGGTTAGAGAACAAGGTGGAAGAGTATGGCTGTTTTTTTTGGGGGGGGAGGAGGTGAGGCGGCTCTTCGTTGAGGTGATTTCTGGTGAGGGGTGATGGTTAGTGGTGCGATAGATGCCCGTGGAGGGCGGATAGAGAGGGGGCTGGAGAATAAGGTGGAGAGTGGGATTGATTGTCGGTGAATTTTGTTGCTAGTGGGGTGGTGGTTGGTGTTGGATACCGATGGGAGTGGAGAATGAGTTGGAGAGGAGAATGGGTAAGGGGAGCAATTTTCATCTGTTCCATTTTCACTTAAATATCATGCATAGTTGCAATATTATGCCTATTTTTTAACGTGGTTTTTTATTGAAACGTGCTTCTTTTTTCTATGTCATCGTAAAAACGATAAAGCGTAAACTTACAAAAGAGGAAAACAGAGGGATTGCGCATTAAGTTAAGTAACTGTGCTTATAAAGGCGATATTAAAGGGTGTGTTGGTGCGTGCGTAAAGAGTGCGTTGAAAGTTGTGTGTTGTGGGGGTTTTGGTGGGCTGGTTTTTCTGAGGGCTGTTGGTTGGTTGCTTGTGAGGATGTTTGCTAGAAGGGCGGTGGTCGTTGGATACCGATGGGAGGGGAGAAGTTAGGTTGAAGAGGAGAATGGGTAAGGGGAGCAGATTTTCATTTGTTCCACTCTCACGCAAATATCATGCATCGTTGCAATATTAGGCATATTTTTTAAAGTGGTTTTTAATTTGAAACGCGCCTCCTTTTTTCTGTGTTATCGTAAAAACGATAAAGCGTAAAATTACAAAAGAGAAAAGCAGAGGAGTCGCCAATAGCAAATAGCAACACACTCCAATGCAAAAGCCTAACTTCGCATGCATCATGGCCAAAAACATTAAAAAATAACATCATAACTTAAGGACAGATTTATATTCAGTGACTCTTTTCCTGTGTATAGAAAGAGAGACAACTTTTTCCTCCATTGCCACCGCGTTCTTATCAAACCTCTCAAACAGAGTTTCGCCTTTTTTGTTAACGCTTTTATGTTCAGAGCTTGGATTTTCTCTTACATAGTCCCTGAGACGTTTTGTACTTTGCGTGTGTTTGTAACAGCTGACTGGAAGATATGTATCTAACTGATCAGCAGATAAATAAGGATTCTCTGGTTTGCAGAAAGCACCCTTAATATTATCCTTATGCATTCTTTCTAAGTTACTAGATGCAAGATAAAGTTTTTTGGCAAGCATCAGACTAAATATTCCACATTCAGAAGAGCTTCGTTGAATATCCATTTCTGCCATGGAAAAATAACAGCGAGGCAAATTCAACTCCTGGAGGGCTTGTTTTGTCCTTAACCCCATTGTCGCCGCGCTTGCATTATTGAATGAGGTTGGCTCAATCAATACGAGGGATGTATCATCTTCGATGGTTTTATGATCAATGACTGCAAAATGAATTTTGCTTCCCCCTATGTTCACTATAAATCTGGAAGATTGCACTCCCTCATTAACCGTTTCTTTTATCGACAAGGCAAGCTTTTCAGGTGTCATAGCAAGTTGAAGATTCAACTCTGGATATTTAGCATTTGCTTGTTCTACGAGAGCAGGCATCATTCTAAGATCTATATCTGCATAATAGGTTTTGAGCCATTGTCCATTGACGATGTCTTTTTCTAAGTCTTTAATAATACTTTTTAATTCTTCAGAATTATATGCAACATTCTCTGCTTCTTTTGTTTCAATGGCGCTTGCCTCTAAACGTGCAAGAAGGCTTTCTAATGATTCATTTGCGATATCTTCTTCTTTCAGTCTTGATGAATGACTGGCTGTATTTTTTGAATCTTGCGGTTTCATAAATTAATCCTCCTTGTTTATAGGGAGTAAAATATATTTTCTTATTCTGACTAAAAGATGTCTTAATTCATGACCAGTTTCAGTGTTGCTTTATCCGTTTTATGCTTTGTTTTAAATGACCATTGTCGTGGCTCTTATGCGATTCAAATTGCCCATTATCATCAATGCGTAGGTGTTTGAGATGAAAAATCTCCTAGAACAACTCTCTTAGAGTGTGTTTTTAAAATACCTTTTACACTTGTATTTTAGCAAAAACATTGAATCTTTCACATTTTTGCCCATTGACTTCTTGTCGCTGAAATTGCTCTAGAACTTCATATACGGTTTTAAGGGGTGCTTCCTTATTTTAAGATATACTGCTTATATTATGTTTAAGTCTTACAAATTGAAAAAGCAGAAAAGTCGTCAACAATAATAAATTTGCCAAACCCATTAATCTGCTAATAGCAGTAAATCCAAATGCACAAACCTAACTCTGCACACATAGTGACCAAAAACGTTAAAAGTTATATCATAACTTAAGGATAGATTTATATTCAGTGACTCTTTTCCTGTGTAATGAAACGGAGACAGCTTTTCCCTCTGATTCAACTAAGTTTTTCTCAAACCTCTCACGAAGCGTTTCACCTTTTTTGTTGACTTTTTCATTTTCAGCTGCCGGATTTGATTTTATATATTCCTTCAGACGTCTTGTGCCTTGCGTATGTTTGTAAAAGCTAGGTGGAAGATACGGATCTACCTTATCATGAGGGAGAGTTGTATTTTGTTGGCATAATACGCCGCTTATGTTATCTTTGTGCATTCTTGTCAATTTATCAGCTTCGGTATGAAGCTTCTTAGCAAGAGCTAAACTTATTATCGAACATTCAGAGGCACTGCGTTGAATGTCCATTTCCACCTTGGAAAAATAACATTCAGGCAATTCACGTTGAATGGTTAGTTGTAGTCTCACTGCGAGCAAGAGTGCTGCCTCACTCTCGAGTGTTGCAGGTTCAAAAACGATCAAGGATGTTTTCCCCTCAATGGTTCTATGATCGAGTACCACAGAGTGGACTCCTCTATCTGTCGTGTTCACTATAAGTCTGGAAGATGGAATCCCATTCTCAATTGCTTCTTTTATTGAAAGGCAAAGGTCGTGAGATGTCGTCACAAGTTTAAGATTTAATCCTTGATATTTATGATTTGCTTGCTCTATCAGGGCTGGCATCATTTTAAGATCTGTATTTGCATAATGGTAAGTGCCTTTGAGCCAGTGCCCACCAACAATATCCCGCTCCAGTTCTGCAATAATATCTTGTAATTGTTCATGACTGAATGGGATATTTTTTTCTTTTGTGATGTTGAGTTGTTCCAAAGATGCAGGAAGATTTTCTAATGATTCATCTGCATCCTCACTTTCTTGCGTCTGTGAGGAAATTTGGGTGCTGTTTTTTGAATTTTGCGGTTTCATAATATAAATCTCTATGTTGACAATCCACATGCAATGCTATGTTTATATTCTGACTGAATAATGTTGTGGTATTCATTTTTTTCCTGTTAATTTTAGCTTAATACACGAAGCTGCTTATCTTGTTTTAAGTTTTACAAATTGAGAAAGTAAATGAATTTGCCAACATGAATCAATTTGTCACTCCCTCTAAATGGGAATGCAGTGTTTAACTTTCCTCCCCATGTTGGCAAAGACATTAAAAATTACATCATCAGAGACTTATATTCCCTGACCCTTTTCCTGTGTGTCGAAACAGAGACTGTTTTTTCTTCTTGTGTTGTCACTAAGTTTTTCTCAAACCTCTCACGAAGCGTTTCATCTTTTTTGTTGACTTTTTCATTTTCAGCCACCGGATTTGATTTTATATATTCTTCGAGACGTCTTTTGCCTTGCGTGTGTTTGTAAAAGCTAGGTGGAAGATACTGATCCAGCTTATGAGAAGGTAAAGGTGTATCTGGTTTACATAACACACCGTTAATATTGTCCTTGTGAATTTTTTGCAATTTATCAGCTTCGAGATGAAACTTTTTGGCAAGAGCCAAACTAAACATTCCACATTCAGAAGAGCTTCGTTGAATATCCATTTCTACCATGGAAAAATAACAATTAGGTAATTGAGATTGAATGGCCATTTGCGTTCTTAATGCCAACATCGCTGGATTCATACTATTGAATGTTGCTGGTTCAAAAAATATCAAAGACACTTTATTTTCAATGGCTTGATGATCAATCACCGCAAAATGGGTTCCCTTCTCCTTCATGTTCACTATATATCTGGAAGACTGGACCCCATTCTCAATTGCTTCTTTTATTGAAAGGCAAAGGTCTTGAGAGTTTATGGCAAATTTAAGACATAATTCTGGATATTTAGCGTTTGCTTGTTCTACGAGAGCAGGCATCAGTTTAAAATCTGTATTTGCATAATCATTTGTAATCCAACTTCCATCAGCAATATCTTTCTCTAAGCGTGTAATTATACTTTTTAATTCTTCATGACTGAATGGGATATTTTTTTCTTTTGTAATGTTGAGTTGTTCTAAAGATGCAGGAAGATTTTCTAATGATTCATTTGTATTCTCAATTTCTTGCGTTTGTGAGGAAATCTGGCCACTGCTTTTTGAATCTTGCGGTTTCATAATATGAATCTCCGTGTTGATAATTTGCGTGATATGTTACTTTCTTAGTCTGTCTAAAGGATGTTTTATTTTAGAAAAACAATGTCTTATTATGACTAAATAGTGTCTGCATTCACTTTTTCCATCCTGAAAGGCAAAGAGATGCTGGCATATTTCAAATCTAAATAGCTTTTGTATAAGGGGGCAAACCAGAACTCTCGGCTTTTTATTGGATGGGGAGAAGGGGGGAATGGGGTGAAGGGTGCGTTGAAAGTTGTGGGTGTGTGGGGGACTTGGTGAGTTGGTTTTGCTGAGGGCGGTGGTTGGGTTTCTGACATAGTGGTTGTTTGGTTGGGAAAAAAAGCTCTGCACAGGTGAGAAGTGATATTTTCTGAAACTGGAGGCTTCTCGCTTTTTCAAGAATAAAAGGGGCATGGAGTTTTGCAGAGGGAAAAATTCAAGGTTAGGTAGCGGTGAGGTGGTTTCCGATGAATGGTTTGGGGTGGTAGGGGTGGTGACTAGAGAGGTTTTGTTGTTTCGAGGGGTTTCCTTGTTGGTTGTTAGGTGAGGCGGGCTCTTAGTTGGGGTAATTTGTGGTAAGGAGTTATAGTGGTTGGTGGTGTTGAGTGCTGATGGAGGGGGAGGAGAGTGGGTTGGAAAACAAGGTGGAGAGAATGTGGCTGGGTTTGGGGTGAGGCGGTCCTTCGTGGGGTGATTTTTGGTAAGGGGTGTTGTTGGTGTGATAGATGCCTGTGGAGGGCGATAGAGAGCGGGCTTGGTAGAAAGTTGGTGGTCGCGCTGAGGGGTTGGATTTTCTATGATGCTTCAAGCCATCACAGTGTAATTTTACAATAAATTCTTAAATTGCCATACCACAACAAAATCTTAAAACGCACCTGAGATAGAGATGCATAATGGGAAAATATTTACATATTATTATGTTATTACGCGGTGTGATTGCATGCCAATTCTTTGCTGAATCGTCAAAATGTTTATGAAACGGATTAAGAATAAAACACAACGAACTGAAAAAATAGCGGAGCGATTGATCTTTTACAAAAAGATATTGTCATGCCGCATGAAAGTTATGCTGATGATGCAGATTTTGTACTTCTTGAATTTTTTTTTCATGTCCTCATAGTAATCGATTGCTTTTTGAATCCATAGTTTGTGTGCCTTTTCATTTGAGAGCTGGGTAAAATCATCAGGAGGGGGCACTCAGCAAGCCTTAGCAACACAAAGAGTCGTTTCTGATTTGTAAAACCTGTTTGGTTGTATCCTATTGCTCTCTCTCTCTTGATTTCTGATGCATGCTGTTTATGTTCAAGCAAACAAAGGCGCTCGATATAGGAATGAGAAAGCCGATTTTGAGATTCTTCTACGGTCAAACTAATGTGTTTGCATACGGTCAGACCAAAGTGTTTGCACGCATTGCAATGGTGGATTGTGGAGGAGGTGTGCGTGGTCTTTTCATTCGTGAGAGAGGACCATTTTGTTCGCTTGGTTTTCCTGTTATTTGAGGTCTACTGCGTTTTTACGTATTTTCATGAGACTACCGTTTTAGTTAAAAAGGCACTTCCTTTTTAAGAGCTACAGTGTGGTGAGAAAATCCTGAAGTTATGGTCTTATTAGAGAGACGCATAATGGGTGAGGTTGATGAAAAACAACTGGTTAAAAGTGTTTTTCCCTCTCGAAAAAACAATGCTCTCTGCAATTGTCGCAAATTGAAATTGTGGCAAAATTCTCTGTTGTAAATTGTTCACAACCCTTTTTACCTTGTTATTTACAGCGTATTGTTTGCCTTCTATTGAAATCTTTGCAGGGGGATTTTGCTCTTTAAGAGCAATCTCAACCCGATATGAATCAAAAACTCCCATAACAAGGTTATGCCATTTTCTGATACAGGGAATGTTATTCTGCTGTCTGATAGCATGTTTCATTTGTCTTGCTGTGAGAAAAAGTTTTGCACAAGCCTTTATACTCTACTCCACAAGCTATTGTTTTGCTCTTGCGGTTTTACAGTGAGGAACAGAACCAACATATCTGATGGGTGTCACTTTAGTTCAGGATGTTTTTGTATTGTTTAGTCTGTCTTAATATCCTTTTTCGAAGAAGTTTTATCTTTTCTTGAACAGAAGAGTGGGGCAAAAACAAACTTTACTTCCTCGCTATAAAGCACAATATAGCTTATATATTTATAGCTTATATATTTCCAATCAATATTGATAATGCTATGAGAATGCATATGGATGACAAAATGATCTGTTTGCATCTTTTTCTTTTAGCATCTGTTTTTCTTTTTAGGCCTCCTTTATAAAGGAGAGTGAAGAGACTTTTCGTCTTACTCTTTGCTGTTCGATAAAAAATTTGATGGTTTTTTCTTTCAGTAAGAGAAGATCAATGAGAGCAGGGAGGATTTTTGGGATTGCTTTCTTCTAACATGTCAATCTTTTCTTGTGTTGAGGGTTTAACGCCATCAGGATGTTGTTATAAAGTTATGGGATGTTAATGATGATGACTCAATGACGAACACATCTTGAAAAGCGCTGTTTTTTCTGATGCGCTCATGTTCGTTTATAAATGCGTGTTGAGACATGTTTAAAAGATGCAATACTTTAATAGATATTTTGAATATTCACAGTTTTTTAAAGAGGGGGATTGAAAGTTTTTATTAAGGCTGTTACACCCATCTTTAATACCTAAAGCTATCACATTGCCTACACGTGTAGTGTAGGTACGGGGTTTGAAAAATCAAGGTCATGAAAAGCCTGTCTGGTGTTTTGGTGATATCTTTGATTTGGAGATCAACGCGCAGTTTTACATAGGTGTGTATGCTTTCTCTTAGACATGTTGATGCAATATCGGGGGAAAATCAGTAAATCAGTAAGACAGCTTTATGCTGAGCATTGATGGGCAGTGCTTTAAACATTTATCGAGCGGGGGAATGCCAGTATGGCAATAGACAACCAACAATCAAAACAGTCTTCTCAAGTACAGTCTTCTCAGGCACAATCTTTTCAGGAGCGTGCTTATGCGTCTCTTCTCACAGATTCAATCGTTGACAAAGAATCTAAACTTCGCTCGTTCAAAAATGCGATGTTTCTTTCAAAAAAAGATGACATCATAATAGTCTCTATTTCTATCGTAATGTTGATTTTTGTAGCTTTTCAATCAATGGCTGTATTCATATTTCTTTTCCAGTTTTTCAGAGGGCTAGGCAGTCTTTTTAGAAGTGGCTTTTTTTCCTTTCTCTTCAGCCTTCCGGTTGTATTATGGGCACTTTTTGTCATTTTCTTACCTGTGGTTTTGGTGCTCCATTTAATATTGGATCGTAAATTGAAAACAATGATGGGGAAAATGGAAAAATCATCTCAACAGCACAAAAAACCAGCTACTGTATAAATGCTATAGGGGAAAATAACGATGTTTACATTATTTTTGGGGTTCTTAGCTTTTCTAGGAATCGTCATACTTGCTCTTTTAAATGGTGTTTTGCTGGTTGGGATTTATTACCTTTTTATCAAACGTGTGAGATTGTACCTTACTCTGGATAAGGAACTGAAAAACAGTCATTGGACAACAGGACAGTGATTGAGAAGGCATGAAAGAAGTGAAAAAAATGAAGGGGAAAAATTCAGTCTTTGATAAAGTCTTTGATAAAAAACAGCTCTCTCTTTCTTGGCAAGATTATAAAAAAATATTCTCTTTCTTTACAGTTTTGGTCATTTCTCTCACCACCGTGTGCGCTGTATACCAAAAAAATTGGGGGGAGGGCATCTTTTCCTTTAGGATATTCCTGCCACTCGCATGGGGTTTGCTGTGCGTTCTTTTGTTCTTACCCTTCATTTGGGTATTGCACATTATCGTGACGAGTAAGCTGAAAAAATGATTCAGCAACTGAAAAAAAAAGCGCAACAGCAAGATAAACTGATTACATTGCCGGATGTAAGAGAAGGGGAAAAGGAGTCGTTTTGTTTATTCCTTTTCCTTGAGGGCGCTAAGATGCGCTCTTTGCGTTTGGCACAATGGTTGTTTGGGCACAATAGCTGTTTGTGGCTTTTTGTTATTTGCATTTTATCCATGCTCTTTAGCTCTTTAGTCGAGGGGGCAAATGTTGCTCTTTACAACTCTTCTATCAGGCATTCAAAATGGGAGGTTAGACGCAATTCGTATGGCAGAGGACATTATCGGGCAAAGGAACTTAAGGGAATGAAACGCGTGATGAAAAAATGCAATACAATGTTTGGAAAGTGATGAATATTTCAGAGTAAGAGTGTTGCAATTGTGCAAACAGAAATAAAGCTTAGCAGTGAAATGCTGCCTAGTGAAAATGCTGTAATGAGGAAAACAATGATGAAGAAGGGGAAGATGGTTGTATTTGAGGCGGTAAAGCAAGAGGCAAATTGAAGGAAAAATGGGGCAAGAATCAAGGAAGAACTTCGTGTTTTGATGGTGTCTCCAGTGGGGATGGGAAATGAAACTATCGCTATAAAAATTCAAACCGAGGCTGCGAAAATATTGAGCAAAATAAAGCGATCCGTTCTCTTGATCAAGAACAGTTGAAAAATTCTAAGAAAAATATGGATAAAAGTGAGGAGAAAATAAAGGGGAAAAATTCAGCACTTAGTTTAGCCTGGTGTTTCTTCTTATTCAAAAAGTCAATGGTGTTTTTATTGAAAAATTATAAAAGAATATTTTGCATTTTTTTCATCTGGATTGCTTTAGAGGCTCCTGCTTGCGCAAAGTCTTTCACACAAATGTTGCATTGGGCGAGATGGGATGGTGTTGCTCATCTTCTCTTTCTTCTTCCGGTTTTGATCTGGGGATGTATTTTCATTCCTCTTCCTATCCTTTGGGGACTCCACAATATTCGGGATTGGAAATTGAAAAAAACGATTCAGAAATTGCGAGAAAAAAAAGAGCCGTAGAATAAAGCAGATAGGGGGTAAATGCCATGGGCCCAGGAGCGATTATTCTTCTTGTTCCGATCATTTTATTGATGTTTTTCTGTATCGGGTTCTTGGGCATTTTAGGCACGACGATAATCATGGCGCCTTATGACTTTTTTCTTAAACGTTTGAGGCTTTATTATAGAGTGAAAGAACAAAAATGCTTGATGAAAAACCATCTGCAGCGCCTTTGTGATCTTGAAAACAATGAAAAAGAAAATAAGAATAAGATTTTTGCCCTCAACACGAGAGGCAGCTCCTTCTTATGCAAAAAATGGTTGGCTTTTTCATGGAAAGATTCTGCCATCATACTTTTTCTCTCTCTCACTTATCATTATCGCTTTCAAAATGTCTGTTTATAGAAATTTTGTGCAAGAGATGGGCCACAGCCTAAAAAGCGTCAATAAAGAAAGACTTGAAGAGTTTACCTTTCTCTTATTTCTGCTGGTCTTTATAGCGGCATGGGTTGTGATAACGATTCCTGTTATTTTGATGCTTCGTGCATTCTTAACTTCTCAATTGAAAAAAAGATCCAGCAGTTGGAAGAATTAACCCACCAACAACATCAAGGCGTCCATAAATAGACTGTGAGGGAGAACAAAGTGCCAAATACGATGATGATGGGATATAGGGTGACATATAGGTTCCTCTTCCTTTTTTTGGGCGGGGTGTTTCTTGATGTTTTCTTAAAGAAGCGGTTGTTGTGCTCGTATTACTCTTTTCTCAAGCGTTTGTATGGGGATTACAGGTGATGAGAAAATTATCAAAAGCGCTGAAAAAGAGTGCGTAGTGCTTGGATGTGTCATGGGGAAAGAGAGGGGAGAAGAGAGAGAGGGAAAGAGAAGGATAAAGAGGGGCAAGAGATCTTTTGATGCAAAAGGGAAAGCTTTTTTGTTGGGGATTGGTTCTTGATGTTTTCTTAAAAGAGGCAGTGTTGCGCTTTCGTACCCTGTAAGAGTGTACAACAAGGTGGTTTTGGTAGCCAAGAAAAGCCAAGAAAAGCGCAGATGTTGCGCTTGAAGCATCTATTGCACTTTTAGTCGTTTTTAAAAGAAGCGTGCATGAGAAGAGAAATGCGCTGGCATGAAAAAAGGGGAAAAACAATGAAGTGGAAAAATTGAGCATTTTATCACAAATTGCGTTCTCTTTTCGAACAAGAGCTTTTTTCTGCACGAGAGTATGTTTCCTTTGTTTTCTCTCTCTCATCCTTGAGATGTGCGGAAAGATCCTGTTTATGCCAATCTTGGCACAATTGGGATCGACAGGGGCGCAGGCGGAATCGATAGGGGTGCAGGATACTCTTCTTTTTTCTCTCCAAGCTTTGGGCAGTTATTGCAGGGTGTGCTCTTATCTTTATCCCCGTTATGGTGATACTCTGCATCATATTATGGTGTTTTTTGGAAAAAAATACCCAGAAATTGAAAGAAATAAATCAGCAACGAGGTAAAACAACCTGTCAGCAAAAGGATCGGTATAAAAAGGGCGAGAGGGGAAAAATCTACGATACTCTTGTCGCAATATTTTTTCTCGTGCTTGTGTTGGTAACAATTGGGTTTGCTTTTATTCCCATGATTATTTTGCAACTTTATTATGGTGTCTTTAAGCAGGTGAGGATGTATTGCCGTTTAAGAAAAAAAACTGAAAAGCGCGTTAAAAGAAAACGATACAGCGTTTAAAAATCGATGAGAGGGAAAAAGGCAATATTTGATAAAGTGAAACCTGTTCTTTCATTCGAACAAACGTTTCTTTCAACAAGAGATTATAAAAGAATATTCTGCATTTCTGTTATCTTTGCGGTTTTAAGAGGTTCTGTTTTGATACCGATCTTAGCAGAGTGGAAGCTGACAGAAGCGGAGGCTAGCGTTATGGCTGTTCTCGTATTTGTGCTGGAAATGCTATCGGGGGTGCTGTTTCTCTTGATACCGGTGATGTTGTTGCTGCGCATTTCGTTGGGGTATCTGTTGAAAAAAAACCTTCAGCAATTGGAAAAAACAACTTGGCAGCGAGATAAAGCGATGCGTCTCCAAAAGAGAGGTCTAGAGGGCGATCAATCTCTAGAGAGTTAAGTTTAGGCATGAGGGGGAGAAATTAAGTGTGCTATTCTTCATCCTTTTTACTTTGAACAAGGAGATCTGAGGGGAAATGAGTGGTTTTTTGAGTGCTCATCGTTTTGTTTAGTTTGATTATGGTGGTATTTTCTACTTTTATCATGCTGTTTATTTTAGCACTGTATTCCTCTGTTTTCAAACGTGCGAGGGTGTATCATAAAGTGAAACGAGAATTGAAACGCGTAAGAAAAGAGCGCGACAGAGTGCTTGCGCAGTAATGAGAGGGTGAAGAGACAATGATAAAAATATTATCGGGATTAAGAAGGTGCGTATAGCGAAAACAGGAGGGAAAGAAGAGCGAGAAGAAGGCTATGACGTTTATGATGATAGCGAAGTTTTGACTATGGGAAGCGCAACCGCGCTTTTAAAGAGCTCTTGGGGTCGGTGGTCGGTGGAAATCAAGGGGCAAGGGGATCTTTAGCTACCCTCTTCTTAGCGGATCGTGAAGTGCAATTTCTCTATAATGATGAAATAATCGAAGATTTTTCGCAATTTGATCACGGACTTTTAATTATGACCGGTATTTTTGCCGCTGCTTGCCAGGCTATTAGTCCTGATAATTCTCAAATTTTGCCAGTAAGTAGTACATTTGAGTTTTATGCCTAGGGGACTGCAAATTTTTGAGGAAAGAGTTACCAAGGATCGTTTAAAGCAAGGTGCTTGATGAAACTTTAGAATGGACAATGGAAGATTCTCGTTTTCAGGAAATGTTGCGCTCCCAATATAGCACTCCACCTTGGGAAAAGGATACTGTAGTTTGGTCGACACATGAAACCAATAGGGCACCTTATGTTCTACTGCATCTTGCAGCTCTTGCTTTGCTTGGCGATGTGGAGACTTTACGCTCTTATCAAAAATGCTTTGCAGAAGGTAATCATCTAGGTGTTGAGGCAAGTACCGAAACTGTAACTCTTGGAGAGTTTCATCTTGAACGTGCTTTGTTGATAGCAGAAGAGGTGGCTAAAACAGAGCAACTCAGTGACGCTGTGCTTGAACGGGCTGCAGAGAAATTGTCCATAAAAGTTGATAATTATCGCGATTTTAGAGTCAGAGATCCTAACTTGTGTCATAAAAAAAGAGCTTATCATAGGGAAGCAGTTGAATGGAAAAAACAGAAATTAAGGGAACAAGGATGCATTGTGTGTGATGAAGAAGTCATGTTTAAAGCCGGAGGGAGGAAGCACTGTCCCGATATTGTTTATATCCAGGATGGGAAATTAAAAGTTATGGATGTAAGCATTGATTAGTTGAAATAATCCCATTTTCGAGGAAAACAAAGCGAGCTCTTTATTCTTGATGAAGAACAGTTAAAAGACTTTTAAAAAAATGAAAAGAAAATACAAAATAACAAAAATGCTTTAAAAGAGAGGAGGCTCAAAGTAACTTGAATAAAATGGTGGGAAGAGGTCTCGATGTCAAAATCCCTGTTATTCAGTCTTTGAGGAGAAAGTTGTTGCTTCATTCTTAAAAAAAATGTGATCATGAAGTAAAAACCAAATATAGAATGAAATTCAAAAAAATATCATCTTTTACAAAAAGAAGAGTGAAGTAAAACAAAATCCCTATTCAAGAGAAGGACATTTTCAATATTTTATTCCATAACGCGTGAGGTACCTCCTCCCCTTTGTGAATTTTTTTCACAATGCGCGCTAGGTACCTCCCCTCCAGTGAACTCCCCTCACAACGCGTTAAGGACCCCTCCTTGCTGTGTTCTTTAAGCACTATTGTTGTGAACTGTGAAAAGCGCTTTTATGTAAAATTATAATAGAGCGCAAATAAATTCAGCTATTGCATACAATAGATTTAGTCATTGTTTGTATAAATCATGTATTATTTCCTATAGTGCGGTATCTTTATTATAATTTAATAGTTTAATTTGATGTATCCAATGTCTCACTTGTTGTTTCAAGAGGGTTTGAATATGTTTCGTGAAAAGTATAATGAGAAAAAACATTTTCTTTTTGTTGATTTACTATATGATCAGATGCTGAAATTGCTACAGCTAAACCACTGGTGATAGCACCAACTATAAAAAAATATCTGATTTTCAATTTTCCCTCCTTTATTTATTAAAATAAATAAATATCAAAACGTATCATATATAAATTCATTTTGAATTACTATAGTAAAAATGCAACAGTCATGAAAAAGAATAAATTTTATCTATAAAATGCCTAAATTAATCCTTTTTTGCCTAAAAATTAATCCTTTTTTGCCTAAATTTTTTCTTTAAAATGCAATGTTATAGATGTGTGAAGTGAAATTTGAAGGATTCATGCAGATCATTATGCAAAATAAGGAAACATACAAAATGGATTGAAAAAAGAGTGCGCCAGCACCTCTTTTTTGTGCCGCAGTAAAGGGGGAGTATAAGAGCTAAAGGGTTTACCACGCGTTGCGTCTATTTTTTCGCGTTTGAGTACATCCTGTGGGAGAGAGGGGGGATTTCGTGTAGATTCAATATTATTCCGTGGGGGGCGATGAATCTCGTATGGGGTTTGGTTTCACCCTGTGCAAGCTAGCTTTGTCTGTTGGGGGACATCGCATAGGAGATGCGGGAAATTGTCTATGAACAGTTGCGTGTGTCAGGGAAGCTTATGCTTTCTGTTTTTCCTACTGTTTGGCTTTTGCATCTGCTTTTTGGCCTCTTCTCTTGCACATCTTTAACGCTTCCGCTAAATCACATCTTTAACGCCTCTCATTGTCTCTTTAAAAGACGCGCTTCACGCACGATCCTTCTGTCTTTTCTTTTACAGTTTTATACTTTGGCCTTTTACACTTTGCGCGTTTTCTTACATCCTCAATATTTGAGACGCTTAATATTTAAAATGCCCAATATTTGAGATGACTTTAGAGTGAGGATAGCAAGCCCGTATAGCAGTCAAAAGAAATGAAAAATCTACAGCTATTGGGGGAGTTTACATGATGCTACTTGATCATTTCTTGTTTTTATTTGGTTTTAACAATGTTTAAAAATGTATCCCCCTTAGATATTTGCGTTGCAGAAGCTAAAAACAATAAAACAGTATGGGGTGGAAGAAATAAGTTAATAATTGTTTATTTTGTTCGCAATTTATTTGAGCATTATTTTTTTTAAATATGTCTCGTTTTATTCAAATCGTATTATATTAACAGCATTTAGAGTATTATGGGAGCCGTATGCTCTCCTTAGGAGAAATGCGTTTGTCATTTTTCAAAGCGGAATTTTGATGAGAGGAATAAATTTGCAAATTTGCTTATGCATTGAAAAATGGTGAGAGTAACGTTGGCAGACTCGATGAAGAAGACCTGAAAAATAAAGGACAGTGGATAAAGGTCTGAAAGAAATTTACGAATGTTTTTAACAGTGACAGCTCTTCAATGAAGCTAGATGTCTTTGAGTGTGTTGAAGAGGCGAACGGTATTCGGTCAAGGCGGTCCGTTGTCGTGTTCTTGTTTTTGGTGGTGGGTGGGTTAGAAGAGCGCTTAGAGGAGGGGCTGGAGAAGGGGATGGCTTTTGTGAGGTGGTTGCTGGTAGTCGCTAGTCTATGAGGTGGGGGCGTTTTGGTGTTGTTGTTTTTGGTGGTGCGTTGTTCGTGAAGTGGCTTCATGGGTGCGGTGGGTATCTGTGCTTGGATGCGTGAGGAGGATGGAGAATGTGTTGGGGGAGTGGGGTGGATGGTTGGAGCGGGTTTTTATGTGTGGCACATTTACTAAAGTGTTGTTCCAGAATGTCCTGATATGGTTTTATCAGAAATCTTCCTTCTTTTTTCTGTGTAATCGTAAAAACGATAAAACGTAAAACTGTAAGAAGGGGGAATAAAAGGATTGTGCATTATGCGGGTCTTTTAAAGATGCCAGTGAGAGGGTACTTTAAAGGTGCGTGAAGAGTAGTGGTGAAAAGGTGCGTGGTGTTGTGGTTTGGAAAAGCGCTTAGAGGAGGGACTGGAGAAGGGGGGCGTTTTGGTATTGTTGTTTCTGGTGGTGGGGTGCTGGTGCAAGAGGCTTCATGGGTGAGGGGGATAGCTTTCCTTGGATACTGGTGAGGGTGGTGGAGAGAGCACAGCAAAAAGTGCACTAAAAAAGTGCACTAAAAGAATGTAAAGTTTCGTGAGAAATCACTGATGGGGCGATGCTTAATCAGGTGGTAGTCTGTGAAGGTAAGTTTAGGGCGTTCCTGAATGGGTATTTTTGGTTACAAGTTAGATGCATGGTATGGGTGAAAAGGCGGGTAAGAAGGCTGGAGAGGTGTAGGGGGAAGGTGCGGGGGAGAGATATAGAATCATTCAGAGTGTTTACGGTTTGCATATCCCCAATGAGAGGCAAGCAGTTCTAAGCAATCTCGTAAATGATCCGCCAATGAGTTTTGTTTGCGTTTTGAGGGGTTTAAGTCTTTGATTGCTTGATCGTAACCAACAACCTGTTCTACAAGTCTATAACCAAGAACACCAAGCAGAACTTTGACCTTTTGTAGATGATTAGCTGCTTCTATTTGACGTTCAACGGGGGGGATATAACTCTGGCTACACTCAATCTTTTGACGCGTGTAATCAGGGCTCATGTGCAGGTCAGCTTGGCTTTGGCGCCAGTAAGCATAAAAACGTTCTGCTGCTCTATATTGTGCTTTGCTGATATGCCCTTTGGCGTATAAAAGTGCAATAGGACGCCCCCGTGCATTGGCAATGGCTTTGATGGTGCGCGGGTTGCTCGGACTTTCTGGGTGGGTTGGCTGAAAATAAGGATTGTTTATCTCAATACGTACTTCTTGCGTTTTCAAATGGCCAATATGCGGTTTTTCTTCACCATGATGGGGGGAGGCAAAAGCTGGGGTCTTGTTTTGTTGTTCCTCTTGGTTTTTTTTTGTTTCTTGATGTTTCATGTTCTCTCCTCTTCTTAAAAAATTGTTGTTTGGTCAGATGTTCAAAAAAATCAGATGTAAGTTGGTCTAGACGTTTGAGTGAGAAAGTCTTGCCTCGTGTTTTCTTGGGTGGAGGCGTGCGAATAAGGCCTTAGTGTTCTATGGGATTGGTTTTTGAAGCACGTAGTGTTTTGATGCATTGTGGGTGGTGTTTTTGAAGGCTGGGGTGTTTTTCTGCGTTGCTGCAGTGGTCGTTTTTTTTGCTCTTGTGGGAGCAGAGCATATGGGTGTTGCGTGGGGATTGTTTTTGATGGGGGTGGCGTTTTTTGCATTGCTGTAGTGGTCTTTGATTTTACTGATGAGGGTGCGGCAGGATGGGGTGATGTTACGTTGTTTGTGGTTGTTGAAGGGGCTGGTGTTTGGCGGCAGTGCTGGAGTGTTCCTTCTTTGTACGCGTGTGGGAGCAGAGCATATGGGTTTGGTTGGCTTTGGCTCTCAAAAGAGAGGGTGTTTTACTTTATTTTTGGATTTACCTTTCCTTTTATTTATGAGGGAGTGCGGTGTGTTCGTATTCTATGGGATTGGTTTTTGAAGCACGTGGCGTTTTTTGCATTGCTGTAGTGGTCTTTGATTTTACTGATGAGGGTGCGGCAGGATGGGGTGATGTTACGTTGTTTGTGGTTGTTGAAGGGGCTGGTGTTTGGCGGCAGTGCTGGAGTGTTCCTTCTTTGTACGCGTGTGGGAGCAGAGCATATGGGTTTGGTTGGCTTTGGCTCTCAAAAGAGAGGGTGTTTTACTTTATTTTTGGATTTACCTTTCCTTTTATTTATGAGGGAGTGCGGTGTGTTCGTATTCTATGGGATTGGTTTTTGAAGCACGTAGTGTTTTGATGCATTGTGGGTGGTGTTTTTAATTTTTTTGCATAAAAAAGTGCGGCGTATGGAGATTGCGCGGGGTGTGTTTTTGAAGGCTGGGGTGTTTTTCTGCAGTGTTGGAGCTGTCACTGGTTTTGCGCATAACGGGGGGGCATAACGGGGCGAGGCATATGGGGGGGGGGTGCTGGTTTTTGATCGAAAACGATTGGGTGTTTGCTTCCATTTTTGGGCTTCACCTCTGTTTTTGTTCAGGAGGGTATGAGGTGTGTTGGTGTTGTGTGCGGTTGGTTCTTGAAGACGGTAGGGGTAGTTGGGCGTTCAAGATAACGCCGTGGAGTGAGAGGGGGTTCACAGGAACAGCGATAGCGGTAGGTTTTTGGGTCAAACCAAAGACCAATTTTGCCTTCAAAATCTCCGGAACGTTGTTTTGCGATGTTCATAATCACGCCGGGGCGTTTGGCTAATTCTGCTTTTTCTTCCCGCTGTGATGCGGCAAAGATTTTATCTTCTAACGGTCGATTGCGCCAAATGGTAATAATGTTAAAGGCATTGGCACCAATTTCTGAGGCGCCTTTAATATCTTCCGTACCAGGGATATCTTTATCTAAACCGCCTTTGCGGGCATGGGCAACAAGGTGAATATGCACCGCGTTTAAAACAGCCCAGTCAACCATTTTGTAAACCGCTTGTTCTTGCCCTGCATAGTCATCTGAGGTGATGCCAAGCCGCATCAGACTGTCGATGATAAATTGATCACAGCCATAGCGCGCGCGGCAATAGTCAAAGACATCAAGCAATGTGTCGACGCTCGATTTGCCAACATGCTCATAAAGAAGCAGCCCTTCGTCTAAAAAATGCAGAATCCGTTCAATCATTTCTCTTGTTGGTTGCTCTACGCCTCCTGTTTGTTTTGTTAAACGGCGTAGCGATTGTTCTCCTTTCATTTCTAGCGAGGCCAAGCAAAGACGGCTCTTTTGCGAAATCCAATGGGGAATACAGTCTGATAAGAGTTGGCTCTTTCCGGCGCCACTGGCGCCGCTCCACAGTGTTAATTCCGCTGGACGAAAAATAAGTTTCCCGTTGAGTTTAGGATAGGGAACCGTGTAACCAAGATGTTGTTCAGGGGCTGGCCAAAACAGTCCTATCACTTGATCTTTATAGTCTGATGCGCGCCGTAACCCTTTAGGGGCAAAGCTTTTTGCTGATGAAAAGGCTGCTTTTATGGTGGCGGTATCAACACCAGCGGTTAAACAATCATTGGCATCCTTACGTGGCAAGCGGACACGGTAACAGCGATGGCGACCAAGCCTGCTAGCAATTTCATGTGCCGCTTCTTCCCCCGGGTTGTCCATATCGGTGGCTAAAAAAATGGTCTCAAAAGGTTCTAAATGATCAAATTCATTTTCAATCCAATTGTGTTTTCCTCCTACACCTCCTCCAAAGGGTACCGAAACTGCCGGATATCCATAGGCAGCTAACGAAAGCGCATCAATTTCTCCTTCAGTGATGACAAGGGTACGATTTTTCGAGCAAAAATCCTGTTTTATAAGGGCAAGGGCGGGGGCATGGTCTGCGGGTGCGCGGGTGTGGTCTGCGGGTGCGTGGGTGTGGTCTGCGGGATAAAGAGCTTGCCAGCCAAATAAAATCGGTTCACACTGTGCTGCTGTCGGTTTTGCTTTTGCGCCTGCTTGTGCCAGCCGTTCTTTTACTAACGCAAGGGTGCCATCTGGCTTATAAAAGGGAAAAATAATCTTATTTCCCTCTTCCCTTATCTGGTAACGCTTTAAAATCTCAAGAGGAATACAGCGTTCTTTGTTGAGATAAGTTTTTACCAAATCCTGCGGTGTTTTCCCTTTTGGAGCTGGGGGACGCCGGTAAGAACGATGCGGCGCCATAAAGGGTTTAGGACGTGTAAGATTGAAGAAGGCACGCGCTTCCTCTAAGGCTTGAGAGAGGCTTATCCCTTTGACTGCACACCAAAGATCTAAAAGGTCTCCGCCGCTGCCTTCAGCAAAATCATACCAAAGCCCGGCTTTATCACCGCTCAAACACACCGATAAGCTTTGACCAGGCTCACCGCGTGTGTTGCCTACAATCCAATTATTGCCACGTTTTTGTCCTTTTGGCAAAAGCATTTCTGCTATTGTGCTTGCTTGAGAGATAAGCTTCTGTTTGATCGTAAAAATTGTGTTCATGTTCACTGTGTGGTTGTGGTTGATGCGTGTTCGATAAAGGGCATCATCGTTGTTGCAATGGGGTGCAAGGGTGGGGTTTTGCGGAAAAAGTGCGCAGTCTCTTGATGTTCTTTATCC
>NZ_JH725023.1:22678-32903 GCF_000278135.1 Candidatus Bartonella washoeensis Sb944nv | reverse complement strand
TGTGTGGTTGTGGTTGATGCGTGTTCGATAAAGAGCATCATCGTTGTTGCAATGGGGTGCAAGGGTAGGGCTTTGCGGAAAAAGTGCGCAGTCTCCTGATGTTCTTTATCCATTTCCGTTGGAGTGAAGCGGGGGTTTGGAGTGAAGCGGGTTGGCACTGTGGGTGGGGTGGTTTGATTGTAAAAATTGTGTTCATGTTCACTGTGTGGTTGTGGTTGATGCGTGTTCGATAAAGCGCATCATCGTTGTTGCAATGGGGTGCAAGGGTGGGGTGAGCGGAAAAAGTGCGCAGTCTTTCCTGATGTTCTTTTATTCTTTCAATCTCACGGCGAAACCAATTGCGCCACGTCGCTTGCCAATCAACTTTAAGCGCTTCTTTGCCACTTTTTGCATGCCAATAATCGCGAAATTTCTTTTCTTGCCAACGCGCTTGCTCTTCACTCAGACCTTCTGAAATCGCTGCACAGATGTCTGCTTGCCAATCATCGGGAAGGCGTTGCCCTTTGAGGGGTATTGTGTGGCTTTTGGTTTTAATGCTGGAGTGGTGAAGGCTTTCTGCTTCGTTATCAGTATGCGTAACGTTTGTAGTAGTCTGCCCAGTAACATTTTTTGTGAGATCTTGTTTTGGGCGAGGACTAATGGAAGGCTGCAGGCATGTTGTTTCTTGCTCTTTCTCCTCTTCTATCTCAGCTAAAAAAAATTGCTTTTCTGAAACACCGTTAGGTGTTTCCTTTTCTTCATCCTTCTGAGATTCTGAGCTTTGTTCATCATCTGTTACACTCTCGTTGAGCAGTTGTTGAACCTTTGCATTGATTTTCTTGCGTTTTTGTGCAGAAGAACGACCTGCAAAGGATTTCTGTTCAAGCAATTTTGCCCGTTCCTGAAATACATTTTCGCAGCGCTTATTCCATAAACCATTCGCTAAATTTAAAATTTTGCCCTCTTGTATCAGCATTTCTAAAACATTACCAAAAGTTCGCTTGTCACAACCGCAAAGACGCGCTAAACGTTCTATCGATAATTCTAGAGGACGACCGCGTGCGTACATTTCGTTGAGGAGAATCGTGTAAATGCCAATTTCGTGTGCACGCATTCCGCGAACCCCTCCTAGAAAATCATTCTGATACCAACAAACATAAGGAAGCGTAGACGATTCATAGTGTGGAGTTTCTTGTTGATTGGCGTGTTGCATACTTCAATCCGCTTTCTTCTTTTTTTATATATTTCCATTTACAACAAAACCGAAAACAATGTTTTTGTGCAGATGTTGGTGTTTCATGAGAGTTTCTACACTTTACGTTGAAGTGTTTCGGTTTTGTCCTGTTTTTTCTGTTAGATGACGCGCTTTGCAAAAAGGCTTTATGGATTCTAACAAATGACCCTTGCATGCTCAGGTGCATGCAACCCTACATTTTGAGATTGTTAAATGACAAAGGATAGACATTACAATACTTGAGAAGCATGGGCTTTCGGGGGCGGCTTTTTGCATCCTTTGGGGTGGTATAGTGTTCTTTTTGATTGAAGAAATGAACTTTTATCCCCCCTTAAAAAGTAAAATTTGTCTTCTTAATTTTATCCTTTTTGGAGGATAATGCAAGCTCGTTTTACAAAAAGGACGTGTTTTTTTAAAAAGACGCGCTATATGGTGAGACTATGAATATCGATGGTTGGCGTCAAAGATTAAGTGCTGCACTCAAAAAAAGTGGACGGTCAAAAAGATCTATTTCCCTCGCAGCTGGTAAAGGTGCTGGGTACCTTCATTCTATTCTCGCTGAAGGGAAAGAACCAACAATTGAATCTTTAGCGCGTGTTTGTCATGAAATTAATGTCAGTATGAATTATATCCTTTATGGAGAGGGTGTTAGTCCTGAAGATAAAGAGTTCATTGATCTTATTTCAAAGCTTTCTCTTGAGGAAAGACAGGCGATTTTAACTCTTTTGCGGCGACCAACTGGCGAAGCATCAGAATAATGTCTTTCTGTGTTTTTGCGTTAAGAGTGCACCAGTATTGTATCAATTCTAAATCACTCATTTTAGCTCTCCTGTCTGTTTGTGATTGCGTTGGGAAAGAACAAATAGAGAACAATACAAGGACATTAGGTGAACAAAATATGGCAAGTTTTTTATTCACACATGCCGTTTGAACGTCGTAAAGACTGAAATTATATCTTTTATTAAGGATAATAGTAATTGACATATCTCCCATAGAGGATATAAGACTAACGCCATATTTGACCTTGTCAAGTCAAAGCTATGTCTTATCAACTATACAAAGGGGGGAAATCATGAAAAATATGCCATTCGTTAAAGAGGATGAAATTATTATACTTCTCGGTGAAGATGAAAGTTGTGATGCCGTTGAGGGACCATTCGAGCAAGTCGAAGAGGTTCTTGAAGTTGTTGAAGAATGCGAAACTGTTTACAGAATTCTACGCCTCGATCTCACAACACTTCATGCTGATGATGTGAGTGAAGAAATCGCTGATGCCTATGTTATGAATCACGAAATTGACGAACAAAATACGCAACTCCAGCCATTCATTCTCAATAGTGATGCCTACCATGCTTGTTTAGAGGAAAAAGTCGCGCGTGATTATGAAGATAATCGCTATGGTTCTTACCAAAAGCAGCATCGCTTGCGTCCCTGTGATGTATTGAATGACTACTGGTGGTAAAAAATCATGGCAAGTTATCTCAAAACTTTTTATCAGGGAATCCCTCTTTACTACGCTGGAAATGTCCAAAACAAAATCAAGCTCGAACCACAAAAAAACAATGCCGTTCTCTTCATATCGCAAGAGGCGGCAGAGTGTGCCGCGAAAAATTTGGCTCAAAAATATCTGCGAGATGATTTTTCCGTTGTGCAACAGTTAGATTGAGGATCATTTTGCCTCGATGAGGGGGATGCCAACTTCGAGAATTTGCTTCAATCCCGATAGGTCTTTTCCAAGAGAGAGGCAAAATGCCCAAGGTGTTTTAGGCGAAAAGCATTGTGCTTTGAATGGAGGGAGAAGTGTGGGTGCAGGGAGTTGTGGGGGGCGTCGATCAACACAAGCTTGGAGCCCCATCGGGAGAGCGCTCTTAGCTCTCTAGCCAGGAGGTTAGAGAGCTCGCTTGGATTTGGTTTTTTCGAAAAGGAGGAGAGAGGAGGAGAAGTGTCTAGGGGGTAGCCGAGAGAGAGAAGAGGAGGTTCCGGTGGGAGCGTTTTCAGGGGGAAAATCTGCCAAGAGAGGGAAATGTGGGGAGGGGGAAATGTGGGGAGGGGGCATATGGTGGGCAGTGTGCTGAGAAGATTTGCTTATAGCGGGCTGCTGATGGTGTTCGTTCAGCATGGGACTTTGCCCATGGGAATGACGCGGCGTTTGGGGGGTGTTTGTCACGGGGGCTAGACTTAGCGATACCGACTTAGCGATGCCGACTTAGCTATTCATGGGGGGAGGCACTATGGGGCAAATATTCATTAAGGGGGGATTAAGGCGATGGGGTATTCAGTGGGGAGTATGGGGGGGGGAGGAGTTTTTCTGCCAGAGAGGGAGGGGTATAAGCAGGGGCGCGGCGGCTTATCGGGGCTATGGGAGTGTATTGATTACGGGTGTCGAGGTTCTTCATTGGGGGGAGATATCATTTTGCCACGATGAGAGGGGGATACCAATCTCAAAACCTTCTTCAAGCTCGATAGGTCTTCTTAGAGAGGGAGGAAAAATTTCCAAGAGGTTTTGGGGGACAAGCCGGTTTTGGGAGACAAGAATTGTGCTTTGAATGAAGGGAAAGGTGTGGGGCCAATATTCATTAAGGGGGGATTAAGGTGATGCGGTATTCAGTGGGGAGCCATGGGGAGGAGGAGTTTTTCTGCCAGAGAGGGAGGGGTATAAGCGGGGGGACAGCTGTGGGGGGTGTGGGAGCGTATGCATTGCGAGCATGGTAGAAGTTCTCATATCCCCTCAAAGCAAATATTCATGAGAGGGACATTTTTATTCTGATTGTAATATGCAAAGAGTGTTTGCAAACTCACAAAGAGACATTGAAAACTTCTCAACACATATAAAATCAACACATATAAAAATTGTTTTTGCTCAGCAGCAAAAGGAAAAAATCAAGATTGATTGATCAATCACCAAATGTTTTAAAAAGTGGTGGAAGCCTCAAATGAAGGAGGCTGCATAGAAGAGAGAAGACGCTAAAGAGCAAAGGCGCTTTAAAGATGAGGGAGGGGGTTCATGCCAATTATTATCGATTGTCTGCAAGGAACAGAGGAATGGCAGCAAGCGCGCAATGGTTTGATTACAGCTTCGTTGTTTGAAATGGTTATGGCACGAAAAAAACAGGGGCAAAAAACCTCAAAATATCATTCTATTATGATGAAACTTGCTGGAGAAAGAATCACTGGAAAAACCGTAGAAGAGGGGACAACGCTTGCTATGCGACGTGGAACAGAATTAGAACCAAGCGCGCGGCAGCTTTATGGTGCACTCACAAAGACCGAACCTGAATGTATTGGATTCGTTCTGGCTGACGATCGTATGAAAGGTTTTTCTCCCGATGCTTTTATTGGTACAAATGGATTATTGGAAATTAAAACCAAAAAACCCGAAATCCTTATCCCTCATTTTATTCAAAAGGGTTTTCCAGAAGAGCATAAAGCACAGTGTCAAGGAGGATTATGGATCGCTCAACGCGAATGGGTGGATTTAATGCTCTATTGGCCTGATATGCCGCCCCTGATTAAACGCGCCTATCGTGACGAAGCCTATATACGCAAGCTCGAAAGTGAGATTAACCGTTTTAACGAGGCTTTGGAGATTATGGTCCAGCAAATTAAGCGTGTTGAGACAGGGTTTGGTGTGAGAATGAACAATGCCTTGGAGAAGCCGACGAGCAGGGATTGCGTGGAAAGGCGGAGCAGAGGATGAAAGGAGTAAACGCGTGGGACTTTCTCCATGGGGGTGGCACGGGTGGGGTAAGTGTGCTGATCAATTCGCTTATGGGGGACTGTTTATGGCGTTCATTCAGCATGGGATTTTGCTCATGGGGGGGCGCTTTGCTTTGGAGGTGCTTGCCACGGCTGTACGATTTGGGTGTTCGATTTAGCGAGTTGTTCGACTTAGCTATTCATGGCGGAGGCACTATGGGGCCAATATTTATTAAGGGGGGGATTAAGGCGATGCGGTATTCAGTGGGGAGTATGGAGGGGGAGGAGTCTTTTCTGCGGGAGAGGGTATAAACGGGGCGCTTGGCTTATCGGGCTATGGGGGCGTATTGCGTATTCATTGTGGGTGTCGAGGTTCTTCATAGGGGGAAATATCATTTTGCTGCGATGAGAGGGGGATACCAATCTCAAAACCTTTTTCAAGCCCGATAGGTTTTCTTAGAGAGAGGCAAAATGCTCAAGTTGTTTTGGGGGACAAACATTATGCTTTGAATGGAGGGAAAGGCGCGGGTGCAGAATTGTCGGAGTGATGTGCTGATAGGTAAAAAGCTCCTGGCTCCATCGGGAGAGACTCTTAGCTCTCGCGCAGGGAGGGGTGAGATCTTGTTTGGGGTTGGTGCTCTTGAGAGAGGGGAAGAGAGGAGCAAACGTGTCTAGGCCTGCAGCGTGGAGAAGGAATGCATTGTGCTTGAAAATGCATTGTGCTTGAAGATGCACAAAAAATATCAAAAGCCAACATGGTGTTGTGGGGAAGTCATGTGGTGAGAAAATATTGGGCAAATGGTGCGATATGAGAGATAAGGGTGCGCTGTGAAAGGTCATGGTGCTGCGAGAGAGGATTGAACTCTCGACCTCTCCCTTACCAAGGGAGTGCTCTACCACTGAGCTACCGCAGCATTTTCCAATCTTTGCGCTGCCTTGTGCCATATTGTTGGAAAATAGGCAAGAGAGCATTTATGCATTCTTGCAAGAAAAACTATCTTGTGTCATGACATACATTCTTTATACAACAATAATAACGGCTATTATAAAATAGGTACTGGTTTGCTTAAAGAAAGCTTAACACTGCTTAAAAGGCTAGATAATGACACAAATGCATCAAAATCAAAAGCAAGAAAAAATGAATCATCAAGATGAAAAGGCAAAACAACGCCAAGAACGACTAGCGAAGCAATTGCGTGAAAACCTCAAACGCCGAAAAGAGCAAAGTCGGAAAAGAGCTCAGAGCGTTTTTTGCAAAGATTTATAATCTTGTTTTTTTTACGGCATTTTTGCAACCAAATTTTATAATCATTCGTTTTAAGATCAGTGTCAAGAATAACTTTCCAAGGATTCCAAGCCTTTGGAGGGGGAGCTCAAAGGAAAGAGTAAAATTATTATGGATTCTATTCAAATTATTGGTGGAAAACCCCTCAAGGGGAGTATTCCTATTTCAGGAGCAAAAAATGCTGCTTTGCCTCTTATGATTGCTGCTTTGCTTACCGAAAAAACCGTCATTTTAGAGAATGTTCCTCATCTTGCTGATGTCGAACTCCTCATTCGTATTCTGAATAATCATGGTGTTGGATATAGCGTCGAAGGACAAAAAGCCAAGCGTGATTGTGTCGATTCAAGAACAATTCATTTTACTGCACAAAAAATCGCTACAACACATGCACCATACGAACTGGTGAGAAAAATGCGCGCAAGCTTTTGGGTGATCGGTCCCCTGCTGGCACGATGCGGAGAGGCTTATGTCTCTCTGCCTGGTGGATGTGCTATCGGAACCAGACCCGTCGATTTTATCCTCGAGGGACTCAAAACTTTGGGAGCACAGATTGCTATCGAAAATGGATATGTGCATGCCAAAGCGCCAAAAGGATTAAAGGGTGCCGAGTATTATTTCCCTAAAGTCTCTGTCGGTGGCACACATGTTCTGCTTATGGCAGCTGCAACTGCAAATGGAAAAACTGTCCTCTATAATGCCGCTTGTGAACCAGAAGTGACAAATCTTATTCGAGCTCTTAACGCAATGGGGGCAAAAATAGTCGGTGAAGGAACATCGACACTCACAATCGAGGGTGTCAAAAAACTCTTTGGGGCTAGAATACAGGTGATCCCTGACCGAATCGAAGCCGGAACTTATGCAATGGCTGTGGCCATGACCGGTGGAGATGTCCTGCTCAAAAATGCAAACGCTAACCATCTGACCCAAGTGCTCAGCGTTCTGCAAAAAACTGGACTCGATATTGAAATTAAACCCGAAGGGATTCATGTTAAACGAAACCCTAAAGAAACAAAAATAATGCCTGTTGATATTAAAACAGGACCTTATCCGGCTTTTCCTACTGATCTGCAAGCGCAATTCATGGCACTGATGACACGTGCTGAGGGGATTGCTCAGATCACCGAAACAATTTTCGAAAATCGCTTTATGCATGTGCAAGAACTCTCGCGGTTGGGGGCTCAGATAAAACTGGATGGGCAGACCGCAACCGTTTATGGAACAGAAAATCTGCAAGGTGCTCCGGTGATGGCTACCGATTTGCGCGCCTCTGTCTCTCTTGTTATTGCTGGACTGGCGGCAAAAGGAGAAACCATTGTTAATCGCGTGTATCACCTTGATCGCGGGTTTGAACGGTTGGAAGAAAAATTAGCACGTTGTGGTGCGACCATTCAACGTATAACAGTTTAATCTCTTTCGTCCCCCCGTTTTGGGGGGAGCCCCTTCTTTCGAGCCTTTTTTGCGGCCCTTTCTTCTTTGGAAGATCGTTCTTTGGCGTGAAACTGCTTCAGAGTGGAGATTCTAAAAAAACGATATCTCCCCTCCTTGAAGGGGCTCCAAAGAGATTTCATCCCGAAGAGATTTCATCCCAAAGAGAATTTTTTTAGGCACTTTCTTTAAGGTGGTGCACGCAGGTGGTGCATTCTTCGAGCAGAGCTGTGGAGCTTCTTTCAACTCCTTTGCAGATATTTTGCTTTTCGAAAGCTTTCTGCCAAGTGAAACTGTTTCGGAGTGGAGAGTCTTCAGAGTGAAGTTTTGTTAGGAATCAAGAATCTTTCGGTCGTCATCTTTTCAGGTGGCATGTCTTTGGTGGCATGCTCTTTTCGGTGGGAATTTTTAGGAGAAAGATTTCCCGTTTGCGGCAAAATTGCGGAGAAGTGAAGAATCATACTGCTAAAAACAGTGTAATACAGAAAAGTGTGCGAAGAATGTTACCAAAAATCTGGAATTTCAGGTTTTAAATGCGGACCAATCCTTACCGCTGAGACCTTTTCCGCTAAACCTGTCTTGTCTGACAGTTCAACTGCTAAACCGCAAAGCGTTGCAGGACCTTGTGCTGGTTCAAAGCGATGCTGCCTCTTCTTATAAAGAAAACGGTGTAAAGGCTCTTCCTTATCCATTCCAAGAGATGAATTATAATCACCACACATCCCTGCATCTGATAAATAAGCAGTGCCGCCTTCTAAAATCTGGGCATCAGCTGTAGGAATGTGGGTATGTGTTCCGACAATAACGCTTACACGGCCATCAAGAAAATGCCCAAAACATTGCTTTTCGCTTGTCGTTTCTGCGTGAAAGTCAAAAATGATTGCATCTACTTGTTCCATCAAAGAGCAAGAGGACAAAATCTTTTCAGCCGCTTCAAAGGGATCATCTACTTTGCAGGGCATAAAAACACTTCCTAAAATATTCGCAACAAGAATACACGCCCCGTTCTTCGCCGTAAAAATGCCCGAACCCCTGCCAGCCATGCCTTTGGAAAAGTTGGCTGGACGTAAAAAACGATCATTCACATAGGCATAGTGCAATGTTTCATTGCATGAAAAAGCATGATTGCCCGTTGTTACAACGTCAACACCTATTGCTAAAAGATCTTGATAAGTCTCTTGTGTGATGCCAAAACCACCAGATGCATTTTCACCATTTACGACAACAAAATCAAGTTGCCACTTTTCAATTAGCTGTGGAAGCTGTTCAAAAACAATCCTGCAGCCCGTTGCTCCAACAATGTCACCTAGAAATAAAAAACGCATGAGCGTTTTAATCATATTTTAAGGTATTAGAAAACCGTTTTCTGTAAAAATCCCCTCTAAAATCAAATCATGTTCGGCATCAGGGATTGTTTCACCTTCCTGACACGAAAAACCTAAACCCACTAAATGAACATGATGCCCTTGTTTTTGAAGAACCTCAACAGCGCGGTCATAATAGCCCCCTCCATAACCAAGACGATGACATTGGCTGTCAAATGCTGAGAGTGGTACAATAATAATACTTGGTACGACAACGGCATTTTCTGATCCAGGACCCAATGTGCCAAAGCGCATAGGTTCTAACACCGTGTTTTGCGAAAATGCGCGAAAAACCATAGTGGTTGAATCAAGAACTGCCGGCAAAGCTAAATGGCCACCACGTGCCGTTACAGCTTCAAACAAAGGACGTGGGTCAATTTCCGATTTTATAGGCCAATAGCCTGCTAGCATCATGCGCGAAAAATCTTCCCGCCTTTGTTCAAGGTTATGCAGTAGGTGGGAACAGGCACGATACGAAAAAATTTCGCGTTCTTGTGATGAAAGTGCAGAGCGTTTAGATAAACCGCTCTTGCGTAACTGTGAGCGAACCAATTCGCGAAATTGCGAGTCTTTTATGTTTTGTGCCATTGACTGCGTCAATCATTCCATAAATAGCGACAAGGTGCAATCAATGAAGCACCTTAAACCGACAAAAGCAAGGCATAGATCTCTTAAAAAGAGCATGGTAATTCGCTTCATGCGAAAGAGGATTATAACGATTTTCTTCATTTGTGCAAAAAAGCGTGTGCAAAAAAGCGGTGATCCACAACAGCCGATGGAAAAAGTTGATCCCGGGAACCTATATACTAGGTGGGTGCCATATGAAAAAGCCCACGAGCTTTATCAGGGACAGCTCCCTTGGAGATCATTAAGGTCTCAGGATATGTTATTTCCTGTCGAGAAGCGCAGAACACCGTGCCTACTATAAAATAGTTTGAGATCTTCTGCTAGATATAAAATGACCAGGAAGCAATTCTTTTATTCGAATGGCGTTTGGCGGCGGGTGATCTCTTTTTTAGCGATGATCTTTTTGGGATTAATCTATAGAGGACGTTTCTGTTGAGATTTCTCTGAAGGGGCTTTTATAGCAGTTTATGGCAGGGTGTGGTGGCTTTAAGTTGCGACTCTGGTTGGTGTTTATTGCGCAGTTTAAGTTTTAGAGTATTGGGGATAAAAGCTGGTCTTTCATTTATAGGGCTTGTGGAGAGGTTTGCTCTCAAGAGGTCTTGAATACGCTTTTGA
>NZ_JH725023.1:18666-21078 GCF_000278135.1 Candidatus Bartonella washoeensis Sb944nv | reverse complement strand
GTTGCGACTCTGGTTGGTGTTTATTGCGCGGTTTAAGTTTTAGAGTATTGGGGATAAAAGCTGGTCTTTCATTTATAGGGCTTGTGGAGAGGTTTCATCTAAGAGGTCTTGAATACGCTTTTGAATTTTCTGCATTTGCGGATAATATTCCAGCGCCTTTTCATAGGCTTTTATGGCAAGTTGTGGACGTTCTGTCGCTTCCATGGTAATGCCAAGCTCAAAAAATGCTATGTAATTGCGTGGTTCAAGTTTTAAAGCATGGTGAAGGTCAACCATAGCAAGTTTAAAATCACTTAGTTGAATATGAACCCAAGCACGTCTTACCCAAGCTTCGGCATAAGTGGGGTGAAGCGCAAGGACATTATCAATGTAATCAAGGGCAAGACCATAATTGTCGGCGTTGATAGCGTTTTCAGCCCATAACATCAAAAGATCAATCGTCTCACTGCCCGATTGTGACCATAAACGCTGAAGCTGCTTACTTATCTTTTTCGCTTCATCAACATCAGCACAAAATTTTAGTTCTTTGAGAAGGCGTAAAATTTCCGCTTCTTTGCGCTGTGCAGCTCTTTGTGCATGGGTGCCTTGTGTTGCGTCAAAATCTTCAAGAATGGTTGCTGCTGAATCAGAATCAGGCATAGTGGGACCAGAAGGAGGCTGACTGGGAATGAGATCATCCAAGGGCAAAAGCAATTGTGGAGAGGGAGGGTCTGCAGGGAGTGAAGGAGGATTTTGCCCGTATCCAGAAGAGATCAAACAAAAGATGCTTACAAAAGCAACAAAAACAGCCACAAAAATCGTTCTCGTGAAGAATGATGAAAAAGCCAAAGCAGGCACAAAAACTTGCCAGAAAATAGAAAAGATCTGTAATGGTAAAGTTTTTAAAAAGATAAAAAACTTCATAAAAACAAGTCCTCAACAGATGAGCTATCGTACAACGGACCTGTAATCCAAAAAAAATCTGCAAGGAACAAAAAAGCTTCATGCCCACAAAAAAAGCAGGCACAAAAACTCTTAACCTCTACGAACCACCAATCCGAAAACCATCAACCTTGACGGGCTCTAAAACGTGGGTTTGTCTTGTTTAGGATATAAACACGACCCTTGCGACGCACCAAACGATTGTTACGGTGGCGTTCCCTCAGTGCTTTAAGCGAATTTTTAATTTTCATCATACTCACCGTTTATAGAAACTCATATAACGCAATATTATATTTTATTATCGATGCCATAACTTTGAGATCGTCATCTCAATACCACAACACTGTCTTCTCATATTGTGATTGTATCATAACATCCTCTACACTTTTTCACTGTTCTCAAAAAAGAAAAATACACGCCCGAAAGAAACAAAGGCATGCATTAACGCACTTTAATCATTACAATGAATAAGTGAAAGTTGTAAAAAGATCTATGACACTTGTAACAAGAAGTCCACTTTTTGTCAAGCAATCCTCTCTTACAAATTCCCTTTCAGTTGAAGAGGTGGAAGCTACAGGATATGCATGAGGGGTTGGTGGGAGAGGGTTGCAGGATGGGGAGAGAGCATTGAAAAGTGCAGGGCAGAGTGAAATGAAGGGTTAAAAGACCGTTTTTTGACGCTTTTGTATCACACGTTTTTATACCAGTCTGCGGTTTTCATAGCTGTTTGCTTCTGTGTTATCGTAAAAGCGTCAATGATGAATTAAGGGGATGAAAAACAAGAGGGGATCAGTGTTGTGCGTGTTCTAGCAAATGTTATGCAAGGGGAAAAGTCGCAACAAGGGGTAGCAAGGTGTCACAAGGGTGATGGAAGAAGTGTGTAAGGGATGAGGTACAAAATGGTGTGGCATGGATGCAGGGAGCACATTGCCCTATGTTCACTTCTTATTAAAAGTTTCGTTTCTTATTAAAAGTTTCGTTTAAAAATGTTCCAATGTGGTTTTATCAGAAGCCTTTTTTACTTTTTTCTGTTTTATCGTAAAAACGATAAAATTTAAATCTGTAAAATGGAAAGACAGAGGGATTATCGATTAGAAGCGTTTTAAAAGATGCAATGAGGAGTGCTTTCAAGCTGCCCTTCAGGGAAGTGCGTTAAAAGGTGCGTTAAAAGGTGCGTTAAGAGTACAAGGAGAAAAGTGGTATGGTGCCCATGGTGGTGAACAGTGCTTGAAGGTTTTGTTGGAGGGGCGGGTAGAGAGTTCTGATCGAGGGGATGTTGAAGGCATGAGCTAAAGAGCAGGTGGCGCGTTGCAGTGAAGGCTTTAAGCGAGAGGATTGCAGGTGTGGTGCTTGGTGGTGGTTTTTGCTGGGGTGAGAATGGGCAAGAGACGTGTGTGGTGAGGGGTTTCAGTTCAAGCGGGTGCGATGCGCGTTAGGTGGGGTGGACAGGTGAGAGGGATGGGGCCATGAAGGTGGATGAAGGAGGTGCGT
>NZ_JH725023.1:9058-18556 GCF_000278135.1 Candidatus Bartonella washoeensis Sb944nv | reverse complement strand
TGCTTGGTGGTGGTTTTTGCTGGGGTGAGAATGGGCAAGAGACGTGTGTGGTGAGGGGTTTCAGTTCAAGCGGGTGCGATGCGCGTTAGGTGGGGAGACTGATGGGGAAAAGGTTCGTTGAAGCGTAAAGCGATAGTTTTTTTGACGCTGTTGTGTCATGCGTTTTTGTATTGGTTTGCGGTTTTCCTTTTTCTTTATTTCTGTGTAAGCGTAAAGAGTGAGTTGCAAAAAAGGAAAAACAGAAGAAGTGAAGGTTATGCGTGTTCTATAAAACTTAATAGGCTAATGGGAGGAGCGAAGTTCAAGAGTGGGATGCAAAGGGTAAGGTGAGAAGTTAAATGAAGAGCAGGGTCAATGATAGCTTTATCCAAATATGGTCAACGATCATTTTTATCAGAAGTCTTTATTTTTCTTGCCGTGTCATCGTAAAAGCGTAAATTCGTAAAAGCGTAAATAATGAATTAAAGAAAAGTAAGAGGTGAGGGGTGTTGTGTGGGTTTTACAAGATGCAATGAGCAGAGTGGCAATATTATAAGCGAAAATTGAAGAGTTTGTGCGTAAAGAGTGCGGAGAGAAAGGGGAAGGCCTGTGGATAAAAGGGGATGTTGAAGGCATGAGCTATAGAGCAGGTGGCGCTTTGCAGTGAAGGCTTTAAGCGAGAGGATTGCAGGTGTGGTGCTTGGTGGTGGTTTTTGCTGGGTTGATTATGGGCAAGAGACGTGTGTGGTGAGGGGTTTCAGTTCAAGCGGGTGCGATGCGCGTTAGGTGGGGTGGACAGGTGAGAGGGATGGGGCCATGAAGGTGGATGAAGGAGGTGCGTAAGGTTATGCACAATTTTGGGTATTTTGATCAGCATTCTAAACCGTTGGAAGATGGAGGGAGAGAATTCTTTTAGACTATACAGTTGGAGGTTTCGCTGCTCTCATTTATCCACACGCAGACCTGCTTTTTGTTTGATAAAGCTTTCTCAACATAAAACCGTGGTTTATACAGTGTATGCGTTATTGCTCAACAGACAATTTGTAACAACAAAATAGGTTCTTAAAAACTTTATCGAAAAATCAAAGAAAAAGGCTACGCTTCACGATTAAGATATCAATGCAGGGATCACTTTAAAAAAAATGGCGGTATATACCGCCATGTTAATTTAAGTTGGAAAATTTTGCTCCGAATTCTGCTATTTTAACAAAAAATACTGCAGTGAAGCAAGAAATCACAGTATATCACATAACATTTAAAAAAATCTATCAAACAGTAACAGATTTTCTGTTTCAGATCAAGTTTGTTTTATTTCAGAAAATGCTTGGCATTTTAAATGCACGAATTTTCATGAAAAAAGACTTTAATTCATCTTGTTTACTTCAGTTTATTTACTTCAGTGAAAGGGCTGGATTATTCTTTAATAATGCATGGAGTAAATGCCTTGATGGGGGGATAGGCGTTCTGAAAACAAACTTTGAAATCAAAGTAGAAACCTTCCTTCCTCCTTTCACGATAAGCAGTGCTTACAGCACATTTATGCAGGCAAATGATCATGGATATTTAAATGAAAGCATCTTTGTTTTGCTTGCGCTTTTTCTATGGGGAATGCGGTTTATCGAAATATAAAGCGGATAGGTGAAGAGCAAAAGAGGAGGATGATGGGTAAGAACAGGGAAGGGGCTCGTGATGGGAGAAAATACCAATCCCTTTTTTGCTTGTCTTTGTTGCTTGCCTCAAATGGTTTTTCTCTCATGCGTTTTTCCTTTTCTGTTCTTTGTAAGATTTTAGCAATACGCAGAGACATGCAGTGCTCTCTTTTTGTAAGATTTTCATGATTTTTGTTGGCTAAAAAGGTAGGAAATGGCGATCTCTCTCGATATTTTGCTAGCGGTGCAATTTAAACCAACATTTTGTAACAAGAGGATTTTAGTGGCGAAAATGCGTTAAAAATAAGGATTTTTTATTGTAAAAAAAAGGATGTAAAAACCTCAGTATTAATTGAATAAAACTTATTTTGCTGTTCAAATTTCTTTTATGGTCAGCATGAAAAAAATCCCTTCTTTTGTGTGCTGAAAAAGACAAACTTATAGTTTCAATAGCTTTGTTGAAATTCCCTTTTAGTCGCTTTTATACTTTACTGTTTTTTCTATAGTCATAGAAATAATAAAATAATAATTGTGAGTAAATTAAGTTCTTTGCCTCTTTTTTGACAAATTTAGCAATATGTTGGGTATCAATAAAAAAGAGGATTTTAGTACAATGTTTGTTCCATTTTTAATCGCTCTAGGTACAGCAATAACCACTGTATATGGCAAGAGAAAAATAAGTTATATTTGTTGGACAGTCTTGTTCATTGTTACTCTTCTTATTTTAGATCACCATGTAACTTCACTTTAAACGTGTCTTTTTGATGGAATAATCATGGAACATATTGAACAGAAAAACTATCATTTCGTCATATTTATGAATGTGTTAGGACTTACTGGGTTATGCGTTGTTTTGTTGATGACTTTCTATTATCAACTGACAAACCCCGTGTCGCCTGTGTTGCCGGTGTCGCCATGCCCGCTTTGTCTTCTGCAACGTCTTGGTTTTATAGTTGCGGGGTGTGGATTTTTATTCAATATTCTCCATAGGGTGAAGAATATCCATTATGGTATGGTTATTTTTGGTTGTACGGTGACTTGTATTTCTGCTGCTAAGCAAATTTTGTTACAGATGATACTCGGTAATCTTGCAGATGGCCCAACGCTCTTTGGTTTGCGCCTTTATAGTTGGGCATTTATTGTTTCAGTCCTTTATATTTTTGTGGTTGCCTTCATTATGATTTTAAGTGAAGTGTCACACAAATTTAAAATATGCTCTCCTTTCTCCGTGTTGAGTAAAATGGCAAGTTTTCTCTTTGTGTTTTTGATTGCTGCAAACTTGCTTACTGTCATACTTGAATGTGGAGATGGGTTGTGCGCTAGTGATTCCGTCAGATATGGTGTATTGTCAAATTGGTTTCATTCCTCATCTTAAAAGCTTTTTTCCATAAGTTTTTAACTGTATTTTTATTGTAAGATTGCAGAAATCCTCGTGATTTTTGTTGGCTAAAAAGGTAGGAAATGGCGATCTATCTCGGTATTTCGCCAGCGTGCAATTTAAACCAACATTTTGTAACAAGAGGATTTTAGTGGCGAAAATACGTTAACAATGAGGGAAATTTATTATGAAAAGAGAGATATAAAAATCTCAGTATTGAACGAATAAAACTTATTTTGCTGTTCAAATTTCTTTTAGGTCAGCATGAAAAATTCCCTCTTTTATGTGCTGAAAAAAACAGCCATCATCAATGCTTTTCTTGAAACGCGTGCTTAGAAGCCTATATGCTCTGTTGTTTTCTCTCATTGTGAAGATGATAAAGAGCATAATAATAATGTGAATAATAAATTCAGTGTCTCTTTTTTGCCCAAATTCCCGATATGGTGCGCATCAATCAATAAGATAAGGAGATTTTAGTACATGTTTGTTCCATTTTTAATCGCTTTAGGTACAGCAATAACCACTTTATATGGCAAAAAAAACATAAGTTACGCTCTATGGGCTCTTCTTTTGGTGGTTATTCTTCTTACTTTTAATCATCATGCAACTTCTACTTTAAATCTATCTTTTTGAGAGAATAATCATGGAACAGGTTGAACAAAAAAATCATCATTTCGTTATATTGATGAATGTGTTGGGACTTATTGGATTATCCATTGTCTTGTTGGTGGCTTTCTATTATCAATTGGTAAAATTTGAGTTGCCATGCCCGCTTTGTCTTCTGCAACGTGTTGGTTTGATGCTTGCGGGGTGTGGGTTTTTACTCAATATCCACCATAGGGTGAGAAATACCCATTATGGTATGGTTATTCTTGGTTGTATGGTAACCAGTGTTGTTGCAGCGAGGCAGGTGTTTTTACATATCACACCAGATGATCTTGGATACGGTTCAACGTTCTTTGGACTGCATTTTTATACTTGGGCATTTATTATTTCAGTCCTTTGCATTTTTGCCGTTGTCTTGGTTATGATTTTAGGTGAAGTGTCACACAAATTTAAAATATGCTCTCCTTTCCCCTTCCTGAGTAAAATGGCAAGTTTTCTCTTTGTGTTTTTGATTGCTGCAAACTTGGTTTCTACTGTGCTAGAATGTGGAAGTGGGCAATGCGCCGATGATCCTGTAAGATATGAATTGTTGTCGAATTGGTTCCCTTCTTCTTAGGACTTTTTTTTTCAAAAAACTTTCTATTTATATAAACAAACTTTCTATCTATATATCTTGCTAAATGAAGGGGCGACAATGTCAACATTGCCGCTCCTTATTCTTCTTTGCGAAAGATTTTGAGAAAGAAAATCTGCTCTAGGTTTTTTATCTCTGGGAGAGTTTCCTTGGTTTTTGCTAGTGTGTTTTTTAAAGTGTGTTCTCTTGATCTTAGAATTCTTTGTTTCGAAGAAGTTTGTGTCAAAAAATATTGGGGGAAAATCAAAGACTTTTGCGCGTCAAAGATGCTAGGTGGGCAGAGAGTTATTGCTAGGTGGATAGTTTTTGTGATGGCCAATTTTCTTGCTGGAGCGATAAGATTTACACACAGGTTTTATGATTGAAACGAGGGGATGCCTTTTTAAGGTTTTGTGCAATGCACAGCGAGACATAAACACCTTATAACGGCGGTCAATCATTTTCATGTTCATAGGCCATTAAGGGTAAACGAGTTTTCCTGTCTAAACCATGCTTTATAATGATGATAATAATAATGCAAAGGCACGTACTTTCTGCTTGTATCATGAGAGGAGCGAGCTTCTGGCATGCATAAACAAGGTATGAGACAGCAAGCGCAGAATTAAATCGAGGAGAAAAAGCTATGATAAACAGGACAATCTTTACGTGATATTGCCCTGATTGGTTCGGATTATTTTTGCAAAAAATGGAACAATGCACAAGAAATGAGACATTTTAAGTGAAAAATAACAAACTGTTGAAGTTTTTATGAAGTCATGAAAATAGTCTTTGTAACTTATAGTTTTTTTATGAAAAGCGCTCCGTTATTTCAAATAACAAGAAAAGCGGTAGCTATTTTTCTTATTGATAGTGTTTTCTAAAGTCGCCTGCCAGATACAAGCGCCCTCGTATTGGTATTTCGGGAGCTTGAAAACACTGAACTCAAATCAGCATTTCGCTTTTAGTGCTGAGAGCACTTGGACATAGCAAAAACTCCCGGAATCCCGGGATACCCACACAGCGGGTTCATTTTTACGCTAGAGCTTAGGGCTTTCAGATCCTATTGGTCGTTGCGTGTTGCCTATGCGACCAAAATCACAGTGCTCATCAATAAAGCACTTTGAGGAGGTTAGCAATCAAAATGAAAATAGTTTTTTAATGAAGCGTATTTCATTTCTCAAACTCTCAAGAATGCTCTCCAAAATCATAAGATCAGACCCGCGTTTATTGAAAGAACGCAAAAGCCTTTGTTCTTAAAGCGCAAGGCCCCCTACGGGAGCGCCTGACAGCGACCTTGAAAAGAACCAGGGCTTGTTTTGTCCTTCAGACAAAGCTCTGAAATCATGATCTATGGGAAGAGCTTAGAATAACACCTAAAGCACCTTATAGTATGGAAGAAACATTTGATTTTTTAACGACAATGGATAATTTCTTCTGAGGTTTTGTAAAGATACACGATAGAGTATATTATGGCTTTAGGATTTAAACATAAAGAACTTGAGGCCTTCTATAATACTGATGCTACAAAGAGAATTCAATCTGCCCATACTCTCAAAGCTAAGACGTAATTTCAGTGCTCTTAACGTCGCTATATCACCAAATGGTTTGTGCATTACCCATCCTTTCGATTACATCCTCTAAAAGGGGATCTTAATAAGGGCTATTGGTCAATAACTGTAAATGGAAATTGGCACATAATATTGCGTTTTATTGGTATCGATGTCGCATTTGTCGATTATCTAGATTATCATTAAATAACGGAAACTAAAAAAATGATGAAAAACCCTCCACATCCTGGGGAACTTTTGCGTGAAGATGTCATCGCGAAACTTGGTTGATCCGTTATTGAAGCCATTGAACCGCTTAGGATGTCTCGTGTAGTATTTTCTAGGGTTTTAAATGGGAGAGCTGCACTCAGCCCCAATTTCGCTATACGGCTTGAAGTGGCAAGTGTGCGTTTAGCTAAGTGATTGGCTGGTTATACAAACAAATTATCATTTAGCGTAAGTTCTAAAACATAAACAACCTAAGATACGACCTCTTTATACCAACGCATGTTAGTATCTCCTCTATCTTCTTGAAGTACTTTTTAAGGGGCGTTTTAGGTGCTAAGAGCAGCTCTCTCCTTAGATCATGATTTCGGATAAATTTCTTACTGCTAAGGTGTGTATGCGGGGGACAGAATGTTAAGTAAAAAAGGATAAGAAATAACCTTATATTAAAACTTAGTCCTTGATGTTGATATAAAGATATATTCACATAAGCTGTGAATTAAGAGTCGGTGGGAGAGGGTTGCAGGATGGGGAGAGAGCATTGAAAAGTGCAGGGCAGAGTGAAATGAAGGGTTAAAAGACCGTTTTTTGATGCTTTTGTATCACACGTTTTTGCATGGCTTTGCGGTTTTCATAGCTGTTTGCTTCTGTGTCATCGTAAAAGCGTAAATTCGTAAAAGCGTAAATAATGAATTAAAGAAAAGTAAGAGGTGAGGGGTGTTGTGTGGGTTTTACAAGATGCAATGAGCAGAGTGGCAATATTATAAGCGAAAATTGAAGAGTTTGTGCGTAAAGAGTGCGGAGAGAAAGGGGAAGGCCTGTGGATAAAAGGGGATGTTGAAGGCATGAGCTAAAGAGCAGGTGGAGCTTTGCAGTGAAGGCTTTAAGCGAGAAGATTGCAGGTGTGGTGCTTGGTGGTGGTTTTTGCTGGGTTGATTATGGGCAAGAGACGTGTGTGGTGAGGGGTTTCAGTTCAAGCGGGTGCGATGCGCGTTAGGTGGGGTGGACAGGTGAGAGGGATGGGGCCATGAAGGTGGATGAAGGAGGTGCGTTGAAGTTTTGAGACAAGGTGTTGCAGAAGGGTTGAGGAAAAGAGAGCATAGGTGGGCTTTGAAAGGAGGGGGTAGTTTTTTGAGGGAGGTTTTTTGGGAAAGAGGCGCTTCTGGAAAGAGGTGCTTCTGAAAAGAGGCTCTGGCGATGAGATTTTAAAGCGGGTAGGTGTTTTCAAAGGTTATTGCGGTGGTATCTTTTTGGCATGTTCTTGAAAGGGATCCTGTGAGGTATGATTGAGAGCTTTGTTTTGGAAGCATTTTGATCAGTATGAAAAAAAAAGCCATGAGGTGGTGCAAACTTGCTTTATGAAGTGTGTTGACACCTATTAACCTATGTGCGTTCCTCCTCTTGGAGATGATGTGCTGAGGGAGATGATGTGCTGAGGGAGATAGCAAAAAATGTTGCCAAAGGGGGGCGTATTTTTTTGTTGCAATGGATTAAAATTCAACAAGGATGGGAGAGTAACGTAGGGTTTGACTCTGTTTCAGTCTTTAGAGAAAATGAGCAAGAAGCGGTGGTCGTATAGGTTCTGGTGGAGTGCTCAATATTGATATGAAAAGCGAGAGAGAGTATCCCATCTTTCATTTTAAGGGCAAGATTTGTGGAAGATTTTGCTGGTAGGTTGTGCAACTATCATGTTTTGCCCGTAAAATACGTTTGTTTAGGACGGTGATAGAGGGCATGTTCAACCTTTTACATGTTCAGTGTTTGAAGAGTGTTGTCGTAAGTTCTTTAGGTTAGAGCTTGCTTGCCTATAGAGCCCCCTATGAGGTGAACGACATGAAGTGGTCGAAGTAGTCTGGAGAACCAGCCGAAGAGAGAACAGACTGTTTACAGATCGGTCAATGGGTAAGAATGTTTATTCTTTATGGTGGGGAGGACGTTATTATAAGAAAATGAAAAAAGAAAACAGAGATAAAACTGTTCCTGTCGCGATATTAATCCAGCCTTTTACCCGCTGCTTTTTTAAAGCGGTGCTGGCAAAGGATATAAAAATGGTCATTAAAGTAAACCATGCAAAGATGTTGAAAGAATGTATGGTGACAAGTTCAAAGCCTTTTTTAATGCTACCACCAGAAGACAAAAATTTCGGGAAGGCCGCTATAGTGAATATTGATACTTTGGGGTTTAGTATTTGTGTCATAAAGCCGTCTATATAGCTGGTGAAAAACTTTGTTTTACCAATAGCACTCTTTTCATTTGTTGAACTTCTTTCTTTTGAATTTAAGCTATGTATTCCAGATTTAATTGCTTTAAAGCCCATGTATAATAAAGTGAAGCTTCCCATGAGTTTTACTAAAAAAAACAGCGTTTTGTTGTTGAGAATGAGCGCTGATACACCTAGTATGGAAAATGCCCCATGCACGTATGTTGCTGTACACAATCCTAAAACATTGGCAAATGCGTTTTTTCTCCCCAATCTGGTTGCATTATCGATGATAAGGGCCATATTCGGTCCCGGTGAGATGACTAAAAAAAATGAAACAATGAAAAAGGTCAGTATTTGATGATTCATTTTACTTCTAGCTCTGAAATTAATTGATCTTGTAGATACAATTCTATTCTATCAAATTGAGAAAGTTTGCCTACGCCCTGTGGAGTGCCTGTGTATATGATATCACCACGTCTTAGCTGAATGTGGCTGCTCAAAAATGATATTATCTTCTTAAAGCTAAAGATCATATTTTTCGTATTGCCAACTTGTCTCGTTTCGCCATTCAATTTCATTGCAAAGGTTATTGGGGCAAAGGTTATTGGGTTGTTTATTTTTTCCTTTTTTATAAAATCAGAGACATATGCAGCGCCTTTAAATCCTTTCGATAAAAGCCAAGGAAGTCTTTTTTCTTTCAGTTTTGTTTGCAAATCTCGCGCTGTGAGATCAAGACCTATTGCTATGGCATCATAGCATTCTTCTGCTCCTTCTTCCGTGACCATGAAAGTGTCCTTTGCGATTCTGAGCACAATTTCAGTTTCAAAATGGATTTCTTTAGAAAAATCAGGAAGATGAATTTCATTGCCTAAAATGAGTGAACTGTTTGGCTTGCTGAAGATAACAGGTTCCTCTTCAGCAGTAGTGCCCATTTCATGAACATGTTCAACATAATTGAGTCCAACACAGTAAATGTCATTTATCATAGGAGACCCCTAAATTTTTCATTTTCTTTTGTATAGGTTCTTTTTGTATAGGGAAGAGAGAACTTTGCAAACAACATTTTTCTTATATCACGCCTATGCGCTTTCTGAAAAAGAGGCTTTATGTGGGGTAATAAGCAACTGTGATGAAAGCCACTTGGCATTTTCTCTCTTTTGAAGAGTGTCTAATCTTATAGTTTTTGAGAGATAAGAAAACACTGTTTTCATGTTTGTTGCTAATCTCCTTAAAGTGCTTTATTCCTTGAAAGATGTTTTGGTCGTATGGGCAACGATCAAGGGGGGCGTGAAAACTCA
>NZ_JH725023.1:7487-7920 GCF_000278135.1 Candidatus Bartonella washoeensis Sb944nv | reverse complement strand
ACTTTCCTTTTTTTACGCTGATCTCTCAACCAAAGACAATGCTTCATATTCTCGTGACGAAGCAATCTCGAGCAAAGAAGAATACCTTCTTTTGCAAGGTTTTAGAGTGCTCAAACCTAAAAAACACAAAGCAATTTTGTGGTTGATTGCTGAGGGATGAAAACACTGTTTTCATTTTGATTGCCAATCTCCTTAAAGTGCTTTATTAATGAACACTGTAATTTTGGTCGTATACGCGACGACCGATAGGGACTTGAAAGCCCTAAGGTTTGGTACATAAGAATAAACCCACTTTGTGGGTGTCCCGGGATTCCGGGAGTTTTTGCTATGTCCAGGTGCTCTCAGCACTAAAAGCAAAAAAAGCTGATCCAAACTCAGTACTTTCAAGCTCCCGGAATACCAATGCGAGGGCGCTCGCAACCGGCGGGGGGAA
>NZ_JH725023.1:0-6924 GCF_000278135.1 Candidatus Bartonella washoeensis Sb944nv | reverse complement strand
AATCGCGTGGCAGCAGGGCGCTTGCAAGAAATTGCCAATATCTTCGATGTGCCACTTTCCTTTTTTTACGCTGATCTCTCAACCAAAGACAATGCCGCATATCCTAGTGACGAAGCAATCTCGAGCAAAGAAGAATACCTTCTTTTGCAAGGTTTTAGAGTGCTCAAACCTAAAAAACAAAAAGCAATTTTGTGGTTGATTGCTGAGGGATAAGAAAACACGCTTTTCATGTTTGTTGCTATGAGCACGCGCTTTAAATGGCTTTAAATGATAGACTGTTATCATAAGGTGTTTAGGTCTTGCTGTGCATTGCGTAAACCCTCCAAAATGCATCCGCTCATTTCAATAAAAAGCCGTAAGCTTCTCTTCTTCCTAATCTGTTTAGGTGAATCACAAAAAAAACTTGTTTGTCTTCATAGGTGGGATTGGTGTGTGGGTGAAACTGTTCGAGAAAGGTGCAAGCAACTATGCTTTCTGATGAATCGTCTTCATTGCAAGAGAATAGTCCAGCAATATTGGGAGTTGGAAAATACCAAATACAATGATGATGTCGGTTTTGGGCGGTAGCTAGTTGGGTGGTGCTCTGAGGGTGGGGGAGTGGTTTGGGGTTCTATGGCTTTTGGTTATGCCCCTTCATGGGGGCAGTGTTGCGAGAGGGCTTTTGCGTGTTGAGAGATGTTTCTTGAAAGAAAGTGGCACGGGTGAGCTGCATATTATGAAGCAGCTGCACAGCGTGCATGAGAAAATATTGCCATTTAAGAAAATAGGAGGCCACGCAAAAACAGAGTCGTTTTGTTTGTTCTGTTGTTTGCAATCAATTACTGCCAGATTTGGTGACTGGACCGGTTAATTGGATGATATGCCCCATTTTGCGCGTCGGTTGCACAGAGCTTTTGCCATATAAATGCACCGATGTGCGCTCTTGTTTTAGAAAATATTTGCTCTCATTTAGATTGTTGCCAAGAAGGTTGATCATTTCGCAATCGCTGTGGCGATAAGTGCTGCCCAAAGGAAGCCCACAAATGGCACGGATATGCTGTTCAAATTGTGAAGTTATGCACGCCTTTTGTGTCCAATGACCAGAGTTATGTACGCGAGGTGCCAATTCATTCACTAAAAGGCTACCATCTATTAAGACAAAAAATTCAATGCAAAGAACACCAACATAATTTAAGGCATCCATAATTGTTACGCTGATTTCTTGCGCGGCTTTCTGCACGCTAAGCGGTACACGCGATGGAACAAAGGATTTATGGAGGATGCCATTTTGGTGCTGATTTTCAGGGCAATCATAAAAAATATGCTCCCCTTGAAGTGTGCGCGCCGAAAGAACCGAAATCTCCGATAAAAAAGGAACTATCTCTTCCAAAATCGATGGCTGCTCCTGAAAAGCCGTAAAGGCTTCCTCAATGGCTTCTTCATTTGGACGATTCAACATTATCTGATTTTTTCCATCATAGCCAAAGCGACGTGTCTTCAAAAGACCTCGTCCATCTAGTGCTGAAAGTCCCGAAATCAAAGAAGGATGATCATCAACAGCATGCCACAACGCTGTGCGAATCCCTTGCGTGTTCAAAAATTGCTTCTCAAGCAATCGATCTTGCGTAATCTCTAATGCTTTGGAAGAGGGATAAACAGGTTTGCTTTTTTCTACATATTGAACTGTTTGAAGCGAAAGATTTTCAAACTCATAGGTTGCGACATCACATAGAGAAATAAAACGATCTAATGCCGAAGTATCATCATATGGGGCAACAATATGCTCATTGGCTGTTTGTGCCGCTGGGCAATCCGTTTCAGGGCAAAAAACAACTGTGCGAAATCCTAGTTCTGCTGCTGCTATGGCTAACATGCGTGCCAACTGCCCTCCGCCTATTAAGCCGATTACGCTTCCCGCAGGTAAGATGTTTAATGAGGTAGGGGTGCTGGATGAAGCAGAGGGGGTGGAAGAGGCAGGGGGGGTGGAAGAGGTGGATGTGCTGGAAGAAGTGGGGGTTTTGGAAGAGGTGAGTGTGTTAGAGGGGGTGGGGGTGCTGGATGAAGCAGGGGTGCTGGATGAAGCAGGGGAGCTGGAAGAGGTAGGGGGGGTGGAAGAGTGTGTCATTTTAAACCTCAGTTGTAGGAATTTGTGCGACACTGGCTGTTTGTTGTTGACGCCAATCTTGTAGCCTTTGTGCCAGATCTTCATCGTAAACTGCCATCACAGCTGCTGCTAAAAGCGCTGCATTAATAGCTCCTGCTTTGCCAATTGCTAATGTGCCAACCGGTATTCCCGCGGGCATTTGCACAATTGAAAGCAAAGAATCTTGACCGGATAAAGATTGTGAGTGCATTGGAACCCCAAAAACCGGAAGTGGCGTCAGTGCTGCTAACATACCAGGAAGATGCGCTGCTCCTCCAGCCCCAGCGATCAAAACTTTAAAACCTGCCGATTTTGCTTCTTTCGCAAATTGGTAAAGTCGGTCAGGAGTTCGGTGTGCCGAGATGATATGCGAAATATGAGAAATACCAAGGCAAGTCAAAGTATCTGCACTATGACGCATCGTTTGCCAATCCGATTGGCTGCCCATTAAAATCGCTACGTCACATGATTTTTTCGTCATTCTGCTTCCTTTTCAAGTGTTCAAGGCGATTCTTGTCCTTTTATTCTTTAAAAGTCTTATACTCTCTTTGCAAAGTCAATTGATGACAAAACAACAGTTTTTTCAATTGCGCTTTAGGGAATGGATTGAAAATTGCAAGAAAAGTTAAGTGTGGGAAAGTTCTTCTTTTTACAAAAGCCAATAATAATAAACGAACGCACTAAAATGAAGTGCCAGTTTGAGCCCTATTGCACACTTGCTTGATCGTGTGTCTTCGTCAAATTATGTTTTTGTTTCTCACCTTCTTAATGGAATTACCGTCCCTTGCGTAAAACAAAATGTTCCCTCTAAAAGAGAGCGCGTTATGACGTTTCATATTCACCACCTTGTTTTAAAGAGACATTTCTTTATGTTCCCAAGCGCATTTCACGACACCGTTCGTGAAGGGTATAACGCAAAATCCATTGGAGACCACCATCTTTACATTACATAAAGGTGCAAGCCGATGCCGTCATACTCTTTGCTTGCTCACAGCGTTGCGACTGCTTTTGCAGTGAAACGGTTCATAAACGGTTTATAAGAAGGTATCGTTGCGTCTTTCTTAAACGTTTTTTTATCTATATGCAAAGCCGGCTTTTTATCGTGCAAGGGAATGGTTTTGATTGATTGACTATAAACAGATGTGTCATGAAAAAATCTTATGATATTCGGTGTTCTCATTCAATGTGCAAAATGAGGCAATGTGCAAAATGAGGAATTATCTTTATAAATCAATGTATTGTCGTGTTAGATTAACGATTCTATGCTGCTGTTTTGCATATGTGAAAGAAAAGGCCGAATATGAAAGCAAAATAAGAAAGAGCGCATTTGTCGAATAATTTGCTTGGACAGCATGAATTCCCAAATCATTTCTCAAAAAAGAGTAAAAACATAAAATCAGAGCCTTGTGGTACACAAACTCTATCGTTTCTCGTTGTTTTGCAACTGTTGTTTTTGTCATATCAACAAGTGTCATATCAACAAGCGATGGATTGAACAGTTCAAGTTTTTGTCTCTCTTAAACCATGTAAGACACTTCAAATATGAATGCGCTGGAAAGTGTGCTACAGAGCAGGGTAGAGATTTGAAGCGAAGATTTTAAGCTATAGGATGCGCGTGTGGTTCTTGGTGGTGGTTTTTGCTGGGACTGACGAATGGGGTTGCAGAGTGCTGTAAGGGTGGAAGCTACAGGATATGCATGAGGGGTTGGTGGGAGAGGGTTGCAGGATGGGGAGAGAGCATTGAAAAGTGCAGGGCAGAGTGAAATGAAGGGTTAAAAGACCGTTTTTTGACGCTTTTGTATCACACGTTTTTATACCAGTCTGCGGTTTTCATAGCTGTTTGCTTCTGTGTTATCGTAAAAGCGTCAATGATGAATTAAGGGGATGAAAAACAAGAGGGGATCAGTGTTGTGCGTGTTCTAGCAAATGTTATGCAAGGGGAAAAGTCGCAACAAGGGGTAGCAAGGTGTCACAAGGGTGATGGAAGAAGTGTGTAAGGGATGAGGTACAAAATGGTGTGGCATGGATGCAGGGAGCACATTGCCCTATGTTCACTTCTTATTAAAAGTTTCGTTTCTTATTAAAAGTTTCGTTTAAAAATGTTCCAATGTGGTTTTATCAGAAGCCTTTTTTACTTTTTTCTGTTTTATCGTAAAAACGATAAAATTTAAATCTGTAAAATGGAAAGACAGAGGGATTATCGATTAGAAGCGTTTTAAAAGATGCAATGAGGAGTGCTTTCAAGCTGCCCTTCAGGGAAGTGCGTTAAAAGGTGCGTTAAGAGTACAAGGAGAAAAGTGGTATGGTGCCCATGGTGGTGAACAGTGCTTGAAGGTTTTGTTGGAGGGGCGGGTAGAGAGTTCTGATCGAGGGGATGTTGAAGGCATGAGCTAAAGAGCAGGTGGCGCGTTGCAGTGAAGGCTTTAAGCGAGAGGATTGCAGGTGTGGTGCTTGGTGGTGGTTTTTGCTGGGGTTGATTATGGGCAAGAGACGTGTGTGGTGAGGGGTTTCAGTTCAAGCGGGTGCGATGCGCGTTAGGTGGGGTGGACAGGTGAGAGGGATGGGGCCATGAAGGTGGATGAAGGAGGTGCGTTGAAGTTTTGAGACAAGGTGTTGCAGAAGGGTTGAGGAAAAGAGAACATAGGTGGGCTTTGAAAGGAGGGCGGTAGGTGTTTTTGATGCTGTTGTGATCGTGGTGATCGATGTTATTGCGCATAGGATATTTCAAAAGTTGGTGCTGCTTTTAAAGGAAAGATATGAATGCTTTCATCGGATTTGCGAAAGGGTTAAGCAGTGTTATGTTTGAGACAAAGGATGATTGATGGTTTTTTCTTTATAACCATGTAGGGCTTGGCATTGATGGTTGAGGTGATGCATGAGGGGCTTTTGGGGCTGTCCTTTTCAATATTTGCTAACTTCTGCATTGAGGAGAGGGGTAGAAAAGAGAGCATAGGGTGGGCTTTGAAAGGAGGGGGTAGGTGTTTTTGAGGGAGGAATTTCTGGCAAGATGCTTTTTGGGAAAGAGGCGCTTCTGAAAAGAGGCGCTTCTGAAAAGAGGCTCTGGCGATGAGATTTTAAAGCGGGTAGGTGTTTTCAAAGGTTATTGCGGTGGTATCTTTTTTGGGGAGGTTTTGAAGAGACATTTGTCGGAAAAATGGTGTTTTCTCATTTCTTATGCATTGAGGAAAATGTATTAAACTTGCTCAAAAGGTTATGGACATACATCGGTAAACGCTTTCCCTGAGTGTCTCAGGGAACCAATATAAGAGGTTTCGTCTTTCCTTTTTGTTGAATTTTTGTTCACAAAGCTAAGAAAATAGAGTATGAACGCTAGAAAATAATGCATATCTTTAAAAATGTGTAAACGATTAAAAAGAATTATTAACCATAAAGGAAAAGATTGTTTATGTCCAAAGAAGAAGTTTTGGAATTTTCAGGAATTGTAACCGAACTCCTCCCCAATGCGATGTTTCGTGTGAAACTGGAAAATGATCATGAAATTATTGCCCATACTGCTGGAAGAATGCGTAAAAACCGTATTCGTGTGTTGGCTGGTGATAAAATTATGGTTGAAATGACCCCTTATGATTTGACAAAAGGCCGGATTACATATCGCTATAAATAGAGTATGGCAGGTTTGTACTTTCATTGAAAGCGGTAGTCTTTTTCCCAAAATGCTTTTATGTTTTTTTCAAGAATGAAAAACTTTAAAAAGGAAATAAAAATTTTAAAGCAACAAAAAAATTAAAAATGATTCAAAGGATGCGAGGGATCGGTGTGTAAAGAATTTTAGCAGTTCATATAAAGAGGGCTGGTAAAGAGGGCTGGTGATGTCAAAGCGAATAATGTGGTGGCTAAAATCACTGTGAGGGGGCAGCAATGGGAATCATAAGGGAAAAAAGTCTAGGAAAAAACCATGCAGAAGAAAACCAGTTAGAAGAAATTCAATTGGTGCTTGCTTCTGCTTCGCCACGTCGTTTGGAGCTCTTAGCGCAAATTGGTCTTGATCCTCATCGTGTGTATGCAACCAATATCGATGAAACACCAAAATTAAGAGAACATCCTGCAACTCTTGCAAAGCGTTTAGCAAAAGAAAAGGCACTTAAAGCACAAGAAAGTTTGCTGTGGTGTAATCAAAAAAGCCAAGAAGCTCAATCAGTGCAGAAAACACTGATTTTGGCTGCCGATACTGTGGTGGCTGTGGGGCGGGTTATTCTCCCAAAACCAGAGGATGAAGATGAGGCTTATGAATGTTTGCGCTTCCTTTCTGGACGTTCCCACAAGGTTTATGGGGCACTTTGTGCGCTCAATGAACGGGGAAAAATAACCGTAAAATTGGTCGAAAGCCGCGTCCGTTTTAGACGGTTGACCTCTGCTCTTATGAAGGCTTATCTGGCTTCTGGAGAATGGGAAGGAAAAGCTGGTGGCTACGCTATTCAGGGAAAAGCTGGCGCTTTTGTTGTTCAGATTGTTGGCTCTTATTCCAATGTAGTGGGGTTACCATTGGCTGAAACAATGGATCTCCTGGTGGCTTATCGTTATCCGCTTTTGCAAAATTGGACTGGAGAAATGCACGAGCGAATTTATTGACAGGCAAACACAATGGAACAGGGTAAAAAGAAACAAGAAAAGGGACAGAAAAACGAAAAAAAAGCGAGATCAGAAAAAATACTGAAGTCGCGCCAACAAATTACACAGATGCAGCAAATGCCAAAAGAGCCAAATTTAACAAAAAAAGAGATATCTTCGTTGCGTCCTCCACATCCTTGTCCAATTTGTGGTCAGATGTCCCAACAAAATGC
>NZ_JH725022.1:605281-605841 GCF_000278135.1 Candidatus Bartonella washoeensis Sb944nv | reverse complement strand
CGGGCATTGTCACCAATAATTGCTGTACCGCATATATTGTTAATAGCATCATTAAGCATTGCTTGTGCATTGCTATTAGCATGCTTAGCATTATGCTTAGCATTATGCTTAGCATCCTTAAGCATACCGTTAGCATCATGCTTAGCATTTTTAGCATCTTGATCATCACTAATGATTTTTGCTTGATGATGTTTTGCCCATTTTGCTTGCGCTGCTTTCTGCGCTCTCTCTGAAAACTTATTTAAGTTCTCATTTGAATTATTGAGTTCCTCTTCAACTCTTAAATTCCACAAACGACCATCTTCCAAACGTATGATCTTCTCATCACGTATTAAAGAAGCCAATGTGTTCTTTAGAACCCTTACTGAACAGCCAGCCCATCGTGCTAATTTGGGGGCATCTTCAATAATAGGGCGGCGCTCTTCACACATGTATAAGACAAGGGTCATATAAAGACCTTTTTCTACTACACTCATGCCACTAACATCTACATCACCAACCTTTTTGGTTTCGTTTGTAAATTCATATTTTTTCATTGGAATGTTTCCTTAACGTAATGA
>NZ_JH725022.1:601612-602355 GCF_000278135.1 Candidatus Bartonella washoeensis Sb944nv | reverse complement strand
CTCCATACAAAATGTGTTTTATAAAATTGCTGTTTTCCAATAAGCGGGGGGAGAAAGATGTGTAAAAATAGAACCACAAAAAAAATCCTTGGGCTGGTTTATGTTTGATGAACAATGACGAATTGGATTTATGCCTCTGTATTCGCTCTCTAAAACCACATACATTAAACGCCCCTGATCTTGTTATGCACCACAGTTCACCAAATCTTCCAAATAAAAAAATTGAAGTGCATATTCCCGTTCCTTCCTTAGCTCCTGCTAAAGCATTTCAGAAAAATCAACATATTAATGATCTTATTTCCTAATCTCTTTTGCTTTTAATTAGTTTTTCAAGTGTTTTATTTGTACTAAAAATTATTTCGTTTATTTCACTTATCTTTTTTGTTATCTCCCGCCTTGTTTTAAAAAAACAATAAATATTATAAAATAAATACAGGTTACTAATTATGAAAATAACAATTGATACCAATAGGATTATATATATCGACATTTCTCTCCTCGCTTAAGAAAACCTATAATCATTGTAGTTGAACATACCTCATGTAATGAGCCAGAAGAGACGCTTGAAACTAAGTTTTGTCTTGGTTTTTTCCGGTGGACAAATGAACAAAACGATATTTTCAACAAAACGTTTTCAAAGGAAAAATGCCCTTATGAATAGTACTAACAACTAAAGCCATACCCCGAACTCCTTATAATATCGAAGTTTCTCCCATATTCGTCGTGGCCAAGGTAGAGACTTC
>NZ_JH725022.1:600654-601512 GCF_000278135.1 Candidatus Bartonella washoeensis Sb944nv | reverse complement strand
CCACGTATCGCCCACCCCGTTTTGGTTCCTAGATCAAAACAAAGAATCGTGTTATTCACAGCGCCACTCCATACAAAATGTGTTTTATAAAATTGTTGTTTTTCAATAAGCGGGGGGAGAAAGATATGGAAAGTATGTCAATAATATCAATTATATCTGGGGGTATTTCTTTTATCATCAGTATGATCTCAGCAGGCTTTGTTCTGTATAAAAACTACAAAGAACAAAAAGAAAAACGTTTAGGACAAAAGCTGCAAAGCTATAGTGTACGTAGAGTTAATGAGGAAACATCTCCAAATACCCTTCAAGACATTAACGTTTGCCTAGAATTAATCATCCACAATCCTACAAATCAAATAATAAAAATAAATCACATCAAAATACCTGAAGATCACCCGTTTATATTTAATGGAGCACTTTACCCAAATCCTACCGAAGGTATGTCAGACTCTGACAAACGTGAAAGCGGGATAAAAATCACCAAAAAAAACAACAAGCACATTGATTTAGTAGACCCCAAATTAGACCCAGAACATTTGGGGTTTTTTGATCTCTTTAGTATAAACGCCACAGGAAAATTGGTTTTGTGGTTTGATATATACCCAGAAGAACCATGCACAAGAAAACCTATAATCATTGTAGTTGAACATACCTCGTGTAATGAGCCAGAAGAGACGCTTGAAACTAAGTTTTGTCTTGGTTTTTTCCGGTGGACAAATGAACAAAACGATATTTTCAACAAAACGCTTTCAAAGGAAAAATACCCTTATGAATAGTACTAACAACTAAAGCCATACCCCGAACTCCTTATAATATCGAAGTTTCTCCCATATTCGTCGTGGCCAAGGTAGAGACTTC
>NZ_JH725022.1:599719-600554 GCF_000278135.1 Candidatus Bartonella washoeensis Sb944nv | reverse complement strand
CCCTTATGAATAGTACTAACAACTAAAGCCATACCCCGAACTCCTTATAATATCGAAGTTTCTCCCATATTCGTCGTGGCCAAGGTAGAGACTTCATGTATTCCTGTGGTGTTAACATAGACAATTTATAAGTCGTATTAGAAATGTAATTAAAGTTTGGAACTAGGTCATCACCACGTACTCTACCACCATCAAAAACAACCCCTAAACCACTAATCCAACAATTACCTTCGTGACTGAGGTTCTCTTCACTCTCTACCCAGCCACCTAAATCGCCTTTCTTGACGTCACCAAAGTCTCTCAGTGCACGGATGCGGTGTACTTTGAAAGGACCAAGATCAACTGTATCGTCTGTAAGTTCGTATTTCTTTTTACTACTATTAACTAAATCACAATCACCAATAGAAGCTGTATCAATCCATGTATCTCCACACACACGGGCATTGTCACCAATAATTGCTGTACCGCATACATGTGCATTACCAAAAACTTTAGCGTTACAATGAACAATGGCTTTGCCATAAACATGAGCGTTATCATAAACCTGTGCATTGTCAAAAACCCGTGCATTACCATAAGCCTTGGCATCACCATAAACCAAAGCATTATCATCTACCCAGCAATTACCATCATGGGATAGGTTGCCCTCATGCTCTATCAAACCACCTAAGTCACCTTTTTTGACGTTTCCAAAGTCTCTTAATGCACGGATGCGGTAAAGAGTGCGACCATCAACTTCAATTGTTGCATAAGTAAATTCGTATTTCTTCTTAACTATAATATCTTCCATCTTTCACACCTCACTCACTTATTGAAGAGTAGAAGCCACCAGAAG
>NZ_JH725022.1:597821-598739 GCF_000278135.1 Candidatus Bartonella washoeensis Sb944nv | reverse complement strand
GGGGGGGTGTGTTGCTCTTGCATTAATCTCTGCAAGCGTTCAGGATAAAAAAAATCATCAGGGCGCAAATCTATGCCATGCTCGCGTGCATAGTCTAAAAGCATCACTTGATATTTAGCCGGTATAATACCACCTTTCCCCTCTCGCTTTTCAAAAGGATAAGTCCATTTTCTAATCACAATAACATTGCGATTAACAATATTAGCGACTTTTTTATATCCACCCAGATGCTCAATTATGAGTTTTGCTGTTTTCGTATATGTTTTTATCATAGCGATAAAAATACGATATACAAAATATTTAGTCAATACGAAAAACGTATCGCTATATTTTTTATATTGTAAGGATTTCAAAAATAAGGAATAAACTTAATTATGATTAGGCAAAAAGAGCTAAAAATTTGGATAAAGAAAGAACTTGATAAAATGGGACGAGGGAGCCAAGCAAAGCTTGCCGCCCATCTTGGCATAAGAAGACCAGCTATATCTAATATGATTAATCTTAATACGAATAGAGAAACGAGAGATATTAAAGCAGATGAACTGGTTAAAATTATGGAATTTTTTAAAGATTCTTCGCCTATTTCTGGATCTTACTCTGATGATTTTCTTTATTTATATTCCCAAGCGAATGATTCTGAAAAGAAGATTGTCGAGGATCTTTTAAAATCTCTGCTCGCAGCACGAAATTCATAAAAGCCTTTTTTTCACTTTCGGTTAATTGATTTAGCACTATGGATAGCTGCTTTTTTCTTATATTTTCTATCATAAGCACCTCATTAATATTTAATGATAGTAAACAGAACAAACAGAACAAGTGGATTATAAAATAAAATACGTTTTTCGTATTTTATCCTATTGACTTTTAATTACGAAAAACGTATTAATCTCCCATACCTTATAAATTAACCGTTGCCAA
>NZ_JH725022.1:595455-596429 GCF_000278135.1 Candidatus Bartonella washoeensis Sb944nv | reverse complement strand
ACATTGGGGGGGTGTGTTGCTCTTGCATTAATCTCTGCAAGCGTTCAGGATAAAAAAAATCATCAGGGCGCAAGTCTATGCCATGCTCGCGTGCATAGTTTAAAAGCATCACTTGATATTTAGCCGGTATAATACCACCTTTCCCCTCTCGCTTTTCAAAAGGGTAAGTCCATTTATAAACAGCCGAAACATGACACTGCGAAATCAACGATACACTCTTCGCACCGCCTAGATATTTTATAATCATAACCGCTGGAGTAGTCATGTAATCAAAAACTTTCTGCCATATATTTACGTATTTCGCAAATATATACAAAATTTCCGTAAAACGCAATATTGATTATTTAACAATTTTAAGGGAAAAAAATAGAATGGATTTTCAGAAACTAATAAAAGTGTGGATTAATAAAAAATTAAATGAAATGGGTCATGGCAGTCGTAAGGCTTTAGGGCAGCACTTAGGATTGAGTCCATCATCTATTACACGCTTGTTATCTATTGATGACTCTGACTCTAAAGCCTACCGTGATATAACCGCAGAAGAACTAGTGAAGTTACACAGTTTTTTTAAGGAGTATCCTCCATATCCTGCTTTAAGTAAAATAGATCAAGATTTTTATGATCTATATTCGTCTTGCAATGAAGAGGAACGGAGGGCAACCTTAGCTTTTCTTCATACTTTGCTCGAATCAAAAAAGCGATAATTGCTGTTTTTTCTTCATTTGATAATTGTGAAAATTTTCTTTTAGCAATTCTATAACCTTTCATAAAATCTCCCAATATCTATAAAAATACATTAGATTAAATAAATTTTCATAAAATAATTTTTCGTTATACGGTATTTTTTATATTGACATTACCGTAAAACGAAAATATATTTGCCCCATACCTTATAAATTAACCGTTGCCAACAGGCTGTATGGAGGCTGTTTTGACAAAACCTGTTTTTATAAAATCGGATGAAATTCTCTTAG
>NZ_JH725022.1:594436-595355 GCF_000278135.1 Candidatus Bartonella washoeensis Sb944nv | reverse complement strand
AGCCATGCTCATTTCCTTAAGGCCGTAAAGTTTCACACGTGCTATCAACACGGGAACTGTCTACAAAAGAGGTAAAATTCTCTTGATACCAATCGCTAGGGCTTACATAATTATCTGTAACTTCCGCTATCCTTTGTATTATCCTAGGATGCGGAAACCTTTTCCTATTTACATAACGCGCTATTGACGCTTGCGTAACACCTACCGAAATCGCAAACTCAGCATAAGTAATGTTATTCTTTGATAAATATGACTTTAGCTTAGACATCCTTCCTTTATACCATATTGGTATTAGCATTGCAAGGCAATTTTACCATATTGGTATTTGAAAGGATATTTTTTTTTATTAGGATAAGAATCATGAATAATTTAAAGTTTTTCAGACAAAAAATAGGTTTAAGTTCAAAAAAATTAGCCGAACTAGCAGGGACTAGTCAGCCACAAATTTTTCGTTTAGAAAACGGGCAACGGAAATTAACAAAAGAGTGGGCTGTACGTTTAGCCCCCCACTTGGATGTTACACCAAAACAGTTATTGTTTTCCGGACAAAAGCTTAATAGCTTAGACGAACAAATTGAAGATATGTTAGAGCATCTAAGCTATGATAACAAAGTTAAACTTCTTGATCTCCTTTCTTCATTTTATCAAGATAAAAAAGAATAAATTGTCTTTTTTCTTCTTCTGTCAATTTATTCCATAGCTCCAATATTTTCTTATTAATTGTCCGCTTTTTATCCATTTTTTTTACCTCAAAAAATATAAAATAAAAAAAAAATAACCATTTTGGTATTGACTCAATTTTACCATTTTGGTATAAATTTCTGCATACCTTATAAATTAACCGTTGCCAACAGGCTGTATGGAGGCTGTTTTGACAAAACCTGTTTTTATAAAATCGGATGAAATTCTCTTAGTGATG
>NZ_JH725022.1:591137-591691 GCF_000278135.1 Candidatus Bartonella washoeensis Sb944nv | reverse complement strand
GAAACAACTGAGGTTGATAGCAAAACGCTTCGCCGCATCCGTGCATTAAGAGACTTTGGTGACGTCAAGAAAGGTGATCTTGGCGGCTATATCGAGAAAGAAGACAACCTATCGCATCATGGTAATTGCTGGGTTGGTGGTGGTGCCAAAGTTTATGAAGAGGCACGGGTTCGTGATGGTGCTAAGGTTTTTGGTAATGCACACGTTTACGGTCATGCGCGTGTATATGGCAATGCGGTAGTTTGCAATAATGCCGAAATTTATGACAAAGCGCGTATTTTCGAAGATGCGGCCGTTTATGTGGATGCACAAGTTTTTGAAAATGCACACATTTACGGTAAGGCGCGTATTTGTGGAAATGCACAAGTTTACGGCAATGCGTGGGTAGGCGGCAATCATATCATGTCGACTGGAGAAAAGACCAGATGAAAAAATACGAATTTACTGACGAAACAATCGAAGTTAATGGTCGCACTCTTTACCGCATTCGTGCATTGAAGGACTTTTGGCAGGTTAAAGCAGGTGATCTGGGTGGTTTTATAGAGCATGAAAGC
>NZ_JH725022.1:549010-586202 GCF_000278135.1 Candidatus Bartonella washoeensis Sb944nv | reverse complement strand
GTCAAATGCCCGAGATCAGCAACACATATGCGCTTCTGTATAGATGACAAAATCAAACCAGAATATCACGCACAAATGCAATTCCAAATGGCTTGTACAGGGCGCAAATGGTGTGATTTCGTAAGCTTTGACCCACGCTTTTTCTAATGTTCTTTTTCAAAAAGGTGCGGGCTTTCAATAATAAGCTTTTCTCGCGCTTTTTGTAATTGTTTAATGACTTCATCAATCTTTGAAGGAGAATAAAAAGATTCTTGGCTATCCAATAAATGTTGCCTCTCCCTACCCTCGCAAAAACACTGCATCTGAGATTGAAGCATTCTAATCTCTTGAAAGAAAAGACGTCCAGTTTCTTTGAAACCATTATTAAGTGAGAAAAGCTGATCGGAAATTGATAGCAAAATTTGCTTTAAAAAACGCTCATTTTCTTGGCGTTTGCGGTATTCTAAAATAAGAGCATGACTAATCTCATCCAACTGTTTCTTTGTGGAATCAATTTGATGTAATAAATTTGGATTACCCCCCATATTGTCTTCTCTCACCTTCAAAAGTATAGTATGAATATCTAACAACTTATTTGCGGAATGAGATAAATAGTCAACTAATGTAGGCGTATTAGCATAGCATTTTTGTGCAACCATTATGAATTCACCTAATGACTAGTTTTTACATTCATTCCGCTATTCATTTTTAATTGTACAGATTCATTCTAAAGAAAGTGCTAAAAATATTGTTGCCAATCTATTTATATTTGAAGAATATAGTTCTACCCTTTTCTTATTTACGTCGAGCTATTGGAGATAAAAGACGTACGGGTGTATAAAAGATAAGGTGAGTTGTCTTCTCTAAAACACTACTACTATCAGCAAGAAGCGCCTGACTGGGTGATAATTCTGTACCCTGCATAATTGTTGAAGCCAAAGAACCTTCTCGAATAAGAGCCATTAACGTTGGCGAAGAGGCAAATACATTGTGTGCTCCACCATCAACATGAGAAAAATCAAGAACAGTTATCCCATTTTTACGCAACATTTCAATATCTGAACCATCACCGACACGATGATGCCCACCCGTAAGATGGCCTGAAACAGCGAGAGCTTTATCTGCTCGAGACACCAAAATAGCTGTCGGATGAGGTAATTTCTTAACATCATTCAGTTGACGCTCAAACACATCAATATCAATGTCCGGCGCGGCCATCAAGAAACTTGTAATACGGCGAATAGGTGTATATTTTCCTTTTAATGCCAGAGTTCTAAATGCCTCCATTATGACAAAATTTCCCATAGAGTGCGCGATAACCGTAATCTGATCAGCTTTAGTTTCGCTAATGAGTGTCAAGAGCTCCATAAGTCCATCACGCGCGAAATTGGCACTATCACGATCATAAATATAAAGTGGAATTGAACCAGCAGAAGGCCAAGAATAGTGCACAGAAACAACATTTAAAGAATAATCATATGTAAACTGCGCTGTACGAAATGTGCCATCTGCAAAATTATTATTATAACCATGAATAAAAAGGAAGATTTCTCTTTTTCCTTTTGGTTTTTTCTCTAAATCAGCATTCAATTGCTGCTTAAATTGTTCCTTGTTATCGTATTTTTGCAACGCCACTGCCGCAAAATATTTATCGTGTGTGGGGCTATACGCATTTGTCTCAACAACACCTTTCACATGTTGTTGAGGGATTCCTATATCAACGCGATTATAGTGCACTTTATTTGATCGCTCTGCTCCATAAGGCTGAGAATAGTTTTTTTGCATCATACGACTTGTTGCAACATACACTGGAACGATAGCCTTTGGAGGAATCAGTCTACCTTCAACTTCCTTTTGCACTGCAATCATAGATGGTGTTGCATGTACTCCATGCCAAAGTACAGCACGTGACTGACTACACGCAGTTAATAAAGAAACACAAATAAAAAGTATTACATAGTTTAAAAATACTGGAGTTTTCACTGCAATACCATCCCCTTAAAAGAAGCAACATTTCAAATCTACAAGTATAAGGAAGAAATCCCACGGACCTGAAATGAAAGCATTACTAGGAATGCTCTAAAAATAATACGCTAAAAAATCCCACTCTAATGCGCACTATCCCCCTATTTATCTTTAACAACCACTGAGAATGCAAATGGTGCGGTCGAGAAGACTCGAACTTCCACGGGTTGCCCCACAGCGACCTCAACGCTGCGCGTCTACCAATTCCGCCACGACCGCACGTGGTGAAGCCAAACATATCGTTTTTTTGGATTTAACAAATCACAAAGCAAGGTACAAGCCCATTTTCACTTTCAGAGAATTTATTTTATCCAAACTACTTTATAACCCGATAAAAATTATGAGAACATGGACTTTACTATGGTCTACATACCATCATCATAAAATTAGCCTGTGCAACTTTATCTTTTTCGTAAGAACCATGAAAACTTGTTGTAATCGTGGTAGCTCCCTGCTTTTGTACTCCTCTCATAGCCATGCACATGTGTTCAGCCTCAATCAAAACCGCAACACCGCGAGGTTTTAGATGGACTTCTAAAGCATTAGCTATTTGAGCTGTCATGGCTTCTTGTGTCTGTAAGCGACGAGAAAAAGCATCTACAACACGTGCAATTTTTGAAAGACCAACAACCTTTTTATCAGGAAGATAAGCGATATGAGCTTTACCAACAATTGGAATCATATGATGTTCGCAATGTGAATAAAAAGAGAGATCCTTCATTATTACCGATTCATTGTATCCTGAAACCTCTTCAAAAACTGTGCCCAAGATTTCTTCAACCGATTCGCTATAACCTGTAAAAAGATTACGATATGCCTTAGCTACACGGCTCGGAGTATCTAAAAGCCCTTCTCGATTCGGATCCTCTCCTATCCATAACAGCAATGTACGAATCGCTGCTTCCACTTCTTCAAAACTAGGACGCTTTCCCCCAGATAAAAATGGGTTCTTATTATCACCTTGAACATTATGCATTTAAAAACTCCAAATTTACCATATACAAAGCGTTTGCTACCTCTCTATTGTATCCTGTATAATCTCTATATAATCGATTTAAAAGCTTAAACAATCACAGCTCTCGAAATTTCAGGCAAGTGCTCATGATTGATAATATCTATAATGAAAAAATACTTGAATATGCTGCGCATATAAGCAAAATTGGCCGCCTTGATAATCCGGATGCAACGTCAAAAAAACATGCGCGCCTTTGCGGCTCAACAGTCACTGTAGATTTAAAAGTAGAAAATTGTATCATTACAGATTTCGCTCACGAAGTGCATGCATGTGTGCTAGGACAAGCTGCAGCTTCACTTTTAGCATATCATATCATCGGCCAAACAACAAAAAATCTTAAAATATTACGTGAAATTATCTATCATATGCTGACAGAAAATGGCCCCCCTCCTTCAGCTCCATTTGAAGCATTTTCTTGCTTGCAGCCCATTAAAGATTATAAAGTGCGTCACACATCAACGATGCTTATTTTTGATGCCGTGATAGATTGTATCGAACAAATTGAAGAAAAATAAATGTCTGAGATATATTCTAAATCCAAAAAGAGAACAACTCGAAATTATACAGGCCATTGGCGAAAAACACCGGGACGATTACTTGGTATTTTCTTGATACGTTTTTATCAACTAACACTTTCTAGCTTTATAGGAAATCAATGTCGCCATGTACCAACCTGTTCAGAGTATACTTATGAAGCAGTTGCACGTCACGGGCTGTGGGCTGGTGCGTGGTTAGGTCTTTTTCGTCTCGTGCGTTGTGGTCCATTTGGAACACATGGTTTTGATCCAGTACCTATTTCTCTTGGCAATTCTTACTGTTTTTATAAACCTTGGCACTACTGGAAAATTTCTTCTAGACATAACAAATAGTTCTTTTCTTTTTTCATATGTATTGATAGAAAATAGCCTATTGGCCTTAATGGAATGATCACTAAGTTTTCACGAAACCATCCGCAATCGTTCGCGGAATTGGATTAAAGGAGTGTTTTATGTCTTACTCTGTTTCTCTTTCTTTTCCCGATGGTTCAAAACGTGATTATCCCAATGAAATGACTGGTTTAGAATTAGCGGAATCTATTTCTAAATCACTTGCAAAAAAAGCAGTTGCCTACAGCCTTAACGGTATCACAAAAGATTTATCGGATCCTTTAGAGCAGTCTGGTCAAATAGAAATTATTACCCGCGAAGATTCGCGTGCTCTTGAGCTTATTCGCCATGATTGTGCACATGTTCTAGCCGAAGCTGTACAGGAGCTCTTTCCTGGAACACAAGTTACAATTGGCCCTGTCATTGAAAATGGTTTTTATTATGATTTTGCACGTGAACAACCTTTTACATTGAGTGACCTCACCATCATTGAAAAAAAAATGCGTGAAATTATCCAACGTAATAAACCTTTCAGAAAAGAAGTTTGGTCTCGCAAAAAAGCAAAGGAGATTTTTTCTCAAAAAAACGAGCTTTATAAAGTAGAGCTGATTGATAGCATTCCCGAAAATCAGGATTTGAAAGTCTATTATCAAGGCGATTGGTTTGATCTTTGCCGTGGTCCACACATGCAATCTACTGGACAAATTGGAAATGCTTTCAAACTGATGAAAGTCGCAGGAGCTTATTGGCGGGGAGATGCTAATAATCCGATGCTAACAAGAATTTATGGTACAGCATTTGCTAATGAGAATGACTTAAAAGCTTACCTACACATGCTAGAAGAAGCTGAAAAACGTGATCACCGACGCTTAGGACGTGAAATGGATTTGTTTCATTTTCAAGAAGAAAGCCCAGGAATGATTTTCTGGCATCCCAAAGGTTGGAAAATGTTACAAAATTTAATCAACTATATGCGTCGATGCCTCGATGATCATCAATACGCTGAAGTGAATGCACCGCAAGTTCTTGATAAATCACTTTGGGAAATGTCTGGCCATTGGGAATGGTATAAAGAGAATATGTTCAAAGCAATTCCAGCAGCTGAAGACTGGGATAATGGAAATATTTACGCTCTTAAACCAATGAATTGTCCTGGTCATGTACAAATTTTTAAGCATGGTTTAAAATCTTACCGTGATTTGCCAGTTAGACTCGCTGAGTTTGGTCTTGTCCATCGTTATGAGCCTTCAGGCTCTCTACATGGTCTTATGCGTGTACGTAGCTTTACACAAGATGATGCGCATATTTTTTGTACAGATGAGCAGTTAGCTGATGAATGCCTGAGTATTAATAATTTAATTTTATCAACTTATGCTGATTTTGGTTTTAAAGAAATCAACCTTAAACTTTCAACACGCCCAGAAAAACGAGTCGGATCTGATGCATTATGGGATCATGCGGAAAATATCATGATATCTGTTCTCAAAACCATTGAGATAGAATCTGAAGGACGCATCAAAACAAGCATCTTGCCAGGTGAAGGTGCATTTTATGGACCTAAATTTGAATATACGTTAAAAGATGCGATCGGTCGCGAATGGCAATGTGGTACAACACAATTAGATTTCAATTTACCTGAACGTTTTGGCGCATTCTATATTGATAAAGATTCAGAAAAACGCCAGCCTGTTATGATTCATCGGGCTATTTTTGGATCAATGGAGCGTTTTCTTGGCATATTAATTGAACACTTTGCTGGACACATGCCACTTTGGCTTGCACCTCGACAGGTTGTAGTAGCAACAATTACATCCGAAGCAAATGAATACGCAAAAAAAATAACGGCAAGACTGAAAGCTGTCGGACTTTCAACAACATCAGATCTTCGTAATGAAAAAATTAACTATAAAATACGTGAACATTCTTTGCAAAAAGTTCCAGTAATTTTGGTATGTGGTAGACGAGAATCTGAAACAAACAGTGTGAATATGCGCCGCTTAGGAAGTACAGATCAAGTTCTTTTATCTATAGAAGAAGTCATTAAGCAGCTTACAAATGAAGCAACACCACCAGATTTGCGCCGTTTAATGAACACTTAGAGCAAGGTAAGAGATAAGAGGAGCTATAAAGCGAAGAGAAACATCGTTAGCGAGCTCTGTCAAGCACACGCTTACATTCAATGAGTTCAAATAGCGTTTCTTGCAACAATGCTTTATCAGTTTTATCTTTGGAAACATTAACAGAACCGACAGAAGATTCCCCTTCATTCTTCATGAAACTCAAAAGTCCAAAAGAAGAGTTTTTAGGATCACTACTGGTAGATTCAGAAATTTGTTCTGAGTGTTTCTTTTCTATTACAACATTCATAGTATCAAGATCACCATTACCAAATGCAGTAACAAAAGCAACACCATTTTCTTTCAAAAGGCGCTGCACACCTTTTATTGTATAACCCTGATCATACAGCAACTGCTTTATACCATTGAGCAAATCAACATCAGCTGGGCGATAATAGCGTCTTCCGCCGCCACGTTTCATTGGCTTAATTTGCCTAAAACGTGTTTCCCAAAATCTTAACACATGCTGCGGAAGCTCCAACAACTCGGCTACTTCGCTAATTGTGCGAAAAGCATCGGAGCTCTTATCCATTTTGCAATACCTTATCTAAAACACTTAAAACGTTTCTATAACGACTCATTAAATTTTAATTTCTCAACAAGATTGGTCAAAAATAGGACTATACTTGACTGAATTTAAACTAAAAAGCTTTTTACTTAAAACAGAATAGAGGACTTTATTTATACAATTTTTTTTAACAAATACCAGACATTGTAACAGTATCTATTCAGGTGACATTATTTTTCTTCTTGCACGATGCGAATCTAAAATTCTTTGTTTAAGTACGTTTGCAGCTTTAAATGTCACAACACGTCGTGGCAGGATAGGTGCTTCAACACCAGTTTTTGGGTTGCGTCCAACACGCTCACTTTTATTGCGCACTTGAAAAGTCGCAAAAGAAGAAAGTTTAACTGCTTCACCTCTTACAAGTGAATTGCAAATTTCATCCAAAACTAATTCAACCAAAGCTGCTGATTCAGTATGTGACAAGCCTACTTTTCTACAAACTACGCTCGCTAAATCTGCACGCGTTACTGTCTTACTTGTCATTATAATCACCTATTCAAATATTAAAAATTACAAAATGATTTATACGTTTTATTCAAATATGGTCAAGCGACTATAATCTACCAACGAATAAGAATGGCTCCCCATGTAAATCCACCTCCCATAGCTTCTAACATGACGAGATCTCCTTTTTTAATTCTTCCATCGTGAATAGCCGTTGTTAAAGCTAATGGCACCGATGCTGCAGAAGTATTACCATGTTGATCAACGGTAATCACAACTTTATCTATAGCAATTCCGAGTTTTTTAACTGATGCTTCAATAATCCGTTTATTAGCCTGATGAGGTACAAACCAATCTAATTGTGAAGAATTAATACCAGCAGCTGCAAAACAATCATCAACCACATCTGTTATCATACCAACGGCATATTTAAAAACTTCTCGTCCTTCCATACGTAAATAGCCTGTCGTTTGCGTTGTTGAAGGACCACCATCAACATACAGCTTATCTATATAAGCACCATTAGAGCGCAACTTTGCAGACAATATGCCATAATCACAAGCAATACCACTTCTAATTTTCTGTGCTTCCAAAATAGCAGCGCCAGCACCATCACCAAACAAAACACATGTCGTACGATCTTCCCAATCTAAAATTCGAGAGAATGTATCAGACCCAATAACCAAAATTCTTTTAGCTGCTCCACTACGTAAATAGGTATCTCCTGTTGTCAAAGCAAAAATAAAACCAGAACAAACGGCTTGAATATCAAAAGCAAATCCATGGCTCATTCCTAAAGCATACTGAATCTCAACAGCAGAAGCAGGAAAAGTACGGTTTGGTGTTGAAGTGGCTAAAATAATACAATCAATATCTTTTATTGTTAGACCAGCATTGACAAGCGCCGCCTGTGCAGCTTCTATTCCTAAAGAAACCGTTGTTTCATTTTTATTGGCAATGTAACGTTGGCGTATTCCTGTACGCTGAACAATCCACGAATCTGATGTTTCAACAAACTTCGCAATCTCATCATTCGATAAGCTTTTTTGGGGCAAGGCACTTCCTACACCGCGTACAACTGATCGAATCATTAGGTTCTAACCTTTTCTTGCGATTTCTCACTTCTACGACAAACGTTTATCATATGGTCTCCTCATTCATCATGGCTTCATCTTCTTTATCAAAAATTGTTTCTTTATTCTCATGAAAGCGCCGTAAATCAGCAGTTATTTTTTTCAAAAGTTCATTATTGACCATCTTATAACCAACATGGATAGCAGAAGCAAAACCGTGAGCATTAGCACTACCATGACTTTTTATAACAACACCGTTCAAACCTAAAAGCACTCCACCATTAACCCTATCAGGGTCCATTTTCTGTTTCAGTGTACGAAAAGCGCTCCGCGATAAAAAATAACCAAGGGATGATAAAAAAGAGCTGCGCAGTGCAGTGTTTAAGATTTCCCCTATCTGCCGCGCAGTCCCTTCTGCAGTTTTTAAAGCAATATTACCAGAAAATCCTTCTGTTACAACAACGTCTACTGTTCCCTTTCCAATATCATTACCTTCAACAAATCCTTTATACTCTAATCCCTCTAATTGCACTTCACGCAATATCATTCCGGCCTTTTTGATTTCATAAAGGCCTTTAACCTCTTCAACACCAACATTTAAAAGTCCAACACTTGGTTTTTCAGTGTGATAAAGTGCACGAAACATACCCGCCCCCATAACTGCCAAATCAACCAACTGGTTAGCAGATGCACCAATCGTTGCCCCAATATCCAAAACGATACTCTCACTGCGAAGCGTTGGCCAAATACCTGCAATCCCAGGACGTTCAGCCTCTGCCATCATTTTTAAACAAAAATAGGACATTGCCATGAGTGCACCAGTATTGCCAGCAGAAATGCAAACATCAGCTTCACCATTTTTTACGGCTTCAATTGCATGCCACATTGATGATTTACCCCGCCCATTGCGAAGTGCTTGGCTTGGCTTCTCATCCATGCGCGTATAACTTTCTGTGGGATAAAAATGCGATACCGCAGCTAAACAAGGGTATTTTTTTAAAACTGGTTTAACAGCCTCTTCTACTCCATAAAATAGAAAATGAATATTTGGCAAATATTTTTTTACAATTGCTGCTCCTGCAATAGTTGCTTCCGGACCATAATCACCACCCATTACATCCACAGAAATTCTAATCACGCTTGTATATCCTACATCTTTTCATTTACGCATTTTAAACTCATGTTGCAATTTTTGCTCCTAAAACAACCCAAAAGTATATCACGCAAAAAATAGACTCACGGAAAATACTGTTTTTATAAAAGTATACAATAGATAATTTTTTTTATTTTTTTACAATTACTTCCAACTTTTTAAAACAGAAAATGGTGATAATTTCTGCTCAGATTCTTCTAAATTTTCAATCATACTCATATTTATCCCCTTTTTGCGCGGATAATGATCAATTGACAACTCAAAAAATTCTTCCATGACTGCACCAATATCAATTTTATCACCATAAAACACTTCTGGAGTATCTAGCCCTTCAGCATCTAAAAATAACTCACCTGTATCCTCTGATATTTTTGGTTTCATCAAATTTGAGTTTTCAGGAACAAAAACAACCTCAATATTTTCATGAAGACTATTTTCTAGTGGTTCCAATGTGATAACACACAGTTGTATTATACGTGCCCGCAATAAACCTTTTACGCGTACACCACGTTTTTTCCATGGTAAAACATGGAATTCTCCCTCACAAAATTTCACTTCAACTAAATCATGATTCTTAGCCAAATGCGCACACTCGCGCTGATCTGCACAAATGTGAACCCTTATACCTTTAAGAGGTAATGAACGCACTGAGATTGGATAAGCCAAAGCAAATGTCATTTGAGAAACATTTTGAACATTCATTGACAACTCCCGAATATGAAGGGATATAATATACTGTGCTTTTATTTAGCCAAAGTACATTTCATTCATTTTTTTCTTTTCTAAAGAAATTCTGTATGGCATAATTTGCTTTATAACAGGGAAACTCAATGTAAGCTATGGCAGATTAAGCTAAAATTAGAAAAAACTTGAGGTTGCCTTCTTGTCATACATCTAAGTATAAAATGGAGATATCATTGTTTCAGGAGCCCCACATAGTGGCCTTAATCAAACGTAAAGTGTTGGTTGGTCTGTTAATAACAAGCATGATAGCAATTGCAGGTTGTAGTTCAAGCCAGATATATAAAGAAGGCTATATCCTTGATAAAAATGCTCTTGATTCTATCTCTATTGGATCAAGTCAGGAGCAGGTTATTTTAACTTTAGGAACCCCTTCTCTAAAAACAAAATATGATAATGAGGTCTTTTATTATATCTCACAAACGCGCTACCGTGGGATGCAGTTTATGAAAACGAAAATTATTGATCGCAAAGTCTTGGCCATCTACTTTGATAAAAGTGATCAGGTTACTAAAATAGCTAACTATGGTCTACAAGATGGTCAAATATTCGACTTTATCGCCCAAACAACACCTACTGTGACCAAAGAACAGCCTTTCTTGATCCAGATTATTAAAGGCCCTGCGACTTTGCCAACACATAATTAAATTCTAATAATTTATATATAACCTCAATATTATCAATTCTGATAATATTGAGGTTATAACGCTGTTTTTAGGAGCGAATTTTTTTCGCCATGCTATCAAGAACCGCATTGACAAGCTTTGGTTCATCACCTTCAAAAAACGCCTTTGCTATATCAACATATTCACTCATAACAACAGCAATAGGGACATCTTTGCGGTTGATCAACTCCCATAAACCTGCACGCAAAATTGCTCGTAGTATAGAATCAAGACGTGAAAGCGACCACTCTGCAGAAAGCTGTTGATGAAGCATAGGATCAAGCTGTTTTTGATCTTTTACAACGCCCGTTATAATAGCCAAAAACCATTGAAAATCAGCATCAAGATATTGATATCCATCAATATCTTTTCCTAAACGATAAGCCTCATATTCAGCTGCTGTTTCCATTACACCAGAACCTACTATATCCATTTGATAAAGTGCTTGAACTGCAGCAAGTCTTGCTGCTCCGCGTTTATTGGCTGAACGCGGAGAATATTTGCCTTTTATATCAGCCATATTTAATGATTATCTCCAAATCTCTTTTTTAGAGCGATCATACATAAAGCAGCTTCAGCAGCAAAACCACCCTTATTTTTTTCATCCTGTTTTGCACGTGCCCATGCTTGTTTTTCACTTTCAACTGTCAAAATACCATTTCCAATAGCCAAGTTCTTATGGATAGTTAAATCCATCAATGCGCGACAAGAATCATTGGCAACAATTTCAAAATGATACGTTTCACCGCGAATAACACAACCAAGTGCCACATAGCCATCGTAACGTACCTTACTACTTTTTTCGGCAAAAGCTATTGCACCAGGTATTTCTAATGCTCCTGGCACCGTGACAAGATCATAGCTTGCTTCAGCTTTTTGCAAAGTATTCACTGCACCTATAAGAAGCGCATCAGAAATCCCATCATAAAAACGCGCTTCAACAATCAATACATGCGATTTCTTATCTATCTCTTTTGTCATAAAAGAATCCCAGAAAAAACAACCAAAGAGTTTAAGAGTATAGAACTCAAAATTTTAAAAATTATAATAAACGTTCAGCTTATTCATCTTTCATTTTAAAGCCAGAAAGTTTGGCAGCATAACGAGCAAGTTGATCAATTTCTAAATTGATCTGATCTCCAATTTTAACTTGCCCCCAAGTTGTCATTTGCAGTGTATGACGAATAATGAGCACATCAAAAATACGATCCTCAACAGAATTGACGGTTAAAGATGTTCCATTAAGTGCAATAGAACCCTTATTTACAATAAAGGGAGTCAACCGTGTTGGAAGTTGTAGAAAAAAACGAACTGCATCCCCTTCATTTTTCTGATCAATAATCTCAGCCAAACCATCAATATGACCAGAAACTAAATGCCCACCCATTTCATCACCCAATCGTAGAGAGCGTTCCAAATTAACAAAAGTTCCTTTTGTCCATTGTGCAAGATTAGTCAAACGCAACGTTTCTTCCCACGCTTCCACAGCAAACCAATTGGTATTCGCTTGTTTTGATCCTCTCTCAACAATTGTCAAACAAATTCCTGAACACGCAATTGATGCGCCAATTTCTAAGCTATCTATATCATAACGCGTAGAAATATTTAAATGCACTCCTTTGTTTAAAGATTGAACATCTTCAACGCAACCAATATCCGTTATAATCCCTGTGAACATAATGTCTTACGCCTCCATTTATAAAAACGATCACTTCCAAACATTCTTGTTTCAACTTCACGAAATTGTGAGAGATAATTCGCAAAATGAGGGGCTTCAATACGGTCTTCACCTAAAATAACCGGTGCATAAAAGCATACCAAATGATCCACACAACCAGCATTTAAAAATTTTTCTCCTGTCTTTACGCCTCCCTCAATTAAAACGCTATTGATTCCACATTGATAAAGCAGCTGTAAAATAGCAAGAGGCTGCATGCAACCATTGCTCATTTCTACTGAATACACAGATACACCACATTGTTCCAGCGCACTTTTTTTGCCATTGTTTGCAAAATTTGCACCACAAATAACCCATGTAGGTGTTGTCGTTGCCGTTTGGACAACTTTTGCATTAAGTGGAATGCATAAATCTGTATCCAAAATAATACGTATAGGCGAACGCATTTCCATTCCTGGCAAACGGCAATTTAATTGTGGATCATCCGCTAATACAGTGCCAATACCAACGATAATAGCATTATTTTGAGCGCGTAAAATGTGCGTATGGGTATGAGAAGTGACTCCACTAATTTTTATGCCACCCTGCCCTTTTTTTCCTACACCATTATCAGCAGAAATTGCCATTTTTAAAGTGACTGCACAGCGTCGCAGCTTCCTTACACACCAATGAGTGCACAACGCTTCAAAAGCCTCTTCAGCTAAGACGCCCTCAACAACTTCAATACCAGCTGCACGCAAAAGGGCAATACCACGACCATCAACCCGCCGATCTAGATCAGTAAGAGCAATAACAACCCTTGAAACACCTGAATTGATGAGAGCATTTACACACGGTAAAGTTTTGCCATAATGCGAACAAGGCTCTAAAGTAACATAGACAGTTGCCCCACGAGCCAAAGGGCCTGCCATGTGTAGAGCTTGTACCTCAGCATGAGGCCTCCCGTTGATAGCTGTCACGCCATAACCAACAATGGATGTCCCTGCACTGTCATCATTTCGTGCGATCAATGTACCGACAGAAGGATTTTCACCAGTAAGTCCAACATGACGTTGTGCCAAACGGATAGCTGCAGCCATAAACCGCTCATCTTGAGCTTTTTTATTCATCAAAACAAGATTCTGTACCCGTTATACCCTTTGACAACTCGTCTATAACATCATGAAAATCGCTTGCATTACGAAAATCTCGATAAACGGAAGCAAACCGAATATAAGCAATATCATCAATGCTTTTCAATGCTTCCAGAACAAGATGCCCAATTTTTTCCGAAGCAATCTCTGGTTCCCCTAAACTTTCGAGCCGACGTACAATGCCAGAAATTGTCCGTTCAAGATAATCGGGATCAATATTGCGTTTACGCACAGCTATATCAACCGATCGCATCAATTTATCACGATCAAAAGGCTCACATCGACCACTTTTTTTAGAAACCAAGAGCTCACGCAGTTGAACACGTTCAAAAGTCGTAAAACGGCCACCACAAAAGGAACACACACGCCGACGACGAATTACCGCCCCCTCTTCAGCAGGGCGCGAATCCTTAACCTGTGTATCCTCGTATTGGCAGTAAGGACAGCGCATCTTTTTTTTATCCTTAACAAGGGTTAACGAAGATACGAGTAAAGAGGAAATTTATTCGTCATATCTTCCACCTTTTTCCTAACAGCCATTTCAACGCTACTATTATCCTCATCACTTTTTGCCCCCTTAAGACCATCAAGAACTTCTGAAATCATATGACCAATTTGAATAAACTCGCTTTCTGCAAAACCACGCGTCGTCGCAGCAGGTGATCCCAAACGAATCCCCGATGTTACAGAGGGTGATTCAAGATCAAAAGGAATACCATTTTTATTGCAGGTAATATGAGCACGCCCCAAAGCCAATTCCGCACGTTTTCCTGTTACTTTTTTTGAACGCAAATCAACCAATAATAAATGATTATCTGTACCGCCAGAAACAATATTAAAACCATTATCCTGTAATGTCTTTGCTAAGGTTTTCGCATTAGCAACAACATTAGCACTATAATCCTTGAAATCAGGCTGTAAAGCCTCTCCAAAAGCAACAGCTTTAGCTGCAATCACATGCATTAAAGGACCACCTTGAAGACCGGGGAAAATCGCCGAATTCATTTTTCTGGCTAAAATTTCATCATTGGTCAATATCAAACCACCACGAGGACCTCGTAGCGATTTATGCGTTGTAGTCGTTACAATATGTGCATGTGGCACAGGTGACGGATGAACACCACCAGCAACTAAACCAGCAATATGAGACATATCAACGAGTAAATAAGCGCCTATCTCATCTGCAATTTCACGGAATCGTTTCCAATCCCATAAGCGAGAATAAGCCGATCCACCTGCTATAATAAGTTTGGGCTTATGTTCCTTTGCAAGACGTTCAACCTCCTCCATATCAAGAGTTTGATCCTCTTGACGCACACCATAGGAAACAACATTAAACCATTTTCCTGACATATTGACAGATGAACCATGAGTAAGGTGACCACCAGAATTTAAATCCAGCCCCATAAATGTATCACCAGGCTGCATTAAAGCTAAAAACACAGCTTGATTCATTTGGCTACCAGAATTAGGCTGAACATTCGCAAAAGCAGCACCAAAAAGCTGTTTTGCTCGCTCAATGGCTAAATCTTCAACGACATCAACAAAATGACACCCTCCGTAGTAGCGCTTTCTTGGATAACCTTCTGCATATTTATTGGTTAAAACCGATCCCTGTGCTTCAAGAACTGCTCTTGAAACAATATTCTCTGATGCAATGAGCTCAATTTCATGTTGTTGACGATCAAACTCCCCCCTGATTGCATCAAAAATTGCAAGATCGACAGTTTGTAAATTATCATTAAAAAAGCGCTTTTGTGTGTCATTTGCTTGCTGAGTCATAAAACACGTTCCTAAAATTAAAAAAATAAAGTAATAAACGATAACACAGCAAGTCGTGCAGACCAAATATTTTAAATTGTTTTTATTTAAAAATAAGGCAAACATTTGCCTTATTTTTTTGCAAAGTGAAATATTTTTTTGCTATCTTATAAAATTCTAGCCCTACAAAAAAAATAGTGCAAAATGGATGTTATGTTTATCATAACATATTCTTATTGCTCCATTTTTTTATAAGAAAAAAACGTCCTACCTAAGATATTCAATCATTTATGATGATTTATAGTGTGATAAGTTGAATATAGAAAAAAGAATTGATTTAAGGCAAATAAAATGGCAGCAAAAGTTTTTATTGATGGTGAACATGGAACAACCGGATTACAAATACAAAAGCGACTAGCCGAGCGTTCGGATTTAGAATTACTCTCTCTTTCTCACACAGATAGACATAACATTGATATTCGTCGAGACTGTCTTAATCAAACTGATATCGCTATTTTATGTCTTCCAGATGACGTTGCACGCGAAACTGTTAACCAGCTCAAAAATAATAAAAAAATTAAAATTATCGATAGCTCAACAGCTCACCGTGTTGCACCAAACTGGGTCTATGGGTTTCCTGAAATGACTACAGGACAAAAGGAACGGATCCAAGAAGCGCGTTACGTAACAAATCCCGGATGTTATCCTACCGGCGCAATCAGCTTAATTCGACCATTGCGTGAAGCAGGTCTGCTAGACGCTTATTATCCGATATCAATTAACGCAATATCTGGTTACACAGGTGGTGGTAAACAATTGATTGCACAAATGGAAAACCAATCGCCAAAAGACGATCTTTGGGAGAATTATTTTATTTATGGTCTCAACCTTAAACATAAACATGTGCCAGAAATTAAAATATATGGACAAATCAACCAAACACCCATTTTCGTACCAAGTGTAGGTCGTTTTCCTCAAGGAATGATTGTAAATCTTCCACTCCATCGTAATTTGTTTACAAAAAAAGCTAACTGTTCTGATTTGCGCGAAATTCTTGAGAATCATTACGATGGACAAAATATCATATCAATTGCATCACAAGAAGAAACTGATGCGCTTAGCAAACTCAACCCAGAATATCTAGCACATAAAGATGGTATGAAATTGTTTGTTTTTGGCAACGAGAACGAAGGGATTTTCAATCTCTGTGCCATATTAGATAATTTAGGGAAAGGTGCATCCGCAGCTGCTGTTCAAAATCTTGACTTAATGCTATCAGGGAGCTAACATTAGCTTTATCTTTGGTATTGAAATTATTCAACAGTACGATACGCTCCTTTTGTTGCTCGCCAATGTGCAACTGAAAAACATAATATTGCTAACGCAATACTTTGATGAATAAGCCCCAAACTTATTGGAACTTCATGTAACAACGTAACAATACCCAAGAGTGCCTGAACAGCAATCATAATACACATAAAAAATGCACGACGAGAATGTGTTGAGTGTGGAACTTTCTTTTGTACATACAAAGCATGAATAACCGCTGTAACAAACAAAAAATAAGCAAAAAAACGATGAATGAATTGTACCATCAAAGGATTTTCAAATAGATTAAGCCAAACGGGATTATGCAGCAGCAATCCATCAGGTATGATTTGGCCATCCATAAGTGGCCATGTATTATAAACTTTCCCAGCATGAAGCCCTGCAACCAAAGCACCAAAATAAATCTCAAGCAAAATCAGAATAACAAGCCAACCGGCAAAATATTGAACCTTTTGGTTCGCTGGTTTTTCTGAATATTCTGTAAGTCCTCGAGATAAATAAGTAACAAAAATAATAACAAAACATGCTGTTATAAGATGAAATGCCAAACGGTATTGGCTCACGCTTGTTAGAGTACTTTGGCCAATACCTGAAGCCACCATCCACCAACCAATAGCCCCTTGGACAGCAATAAGAATTGGCACAATGGTGAGCTGAAGCAAAATGTTTTTTTCAATACGTTTGGTTATCCAAAACCAAATTAACCCAAACAAAGCTACAAGCCCAACAAGACGCCCAAGGATGCGATGCGCCCATTCCCACCAGAAAATTACCTTAAATGCACTTAATGTCATATCGTGATTAAGCAGTTTATATTGTGCTATCTGTTGATATTTCGAAAATTCTTCCTGCCATTGCTCCACCCCAATCGGTGGAATTACACCGTGAATTGGTTTCCATTCCGTTATTGATAATCCTGATCCTGTCAAGCGAGTGGCGCCCCCCACTAAAACAATTGCCAAACAAAGCAATAGAATAGAATAAAGCCATACTTGAATTTGTTTTCGATTTTTTTTCTGCAATGATGTCAAAATACTCTTGCTCTTTACTGCCATCTCTGATTGCCCCACGTCTCTTTCCAACCACAATGCATTTCAAAATTTAAACATTAGATCTTAGCTATTCTAGTATGTACTGCAACTTTAAAGCACAAGACAAGCGTATAGCTATAACACTTGATGAATATCCCTATTTTATGACATTTATATTCATTATGATGCAACCACACGGTAAATAGTCTTCGGAAACTTGCTTACCATTTGCATCATCCAATCTTGTCGGTTAAGAACAATATTACAGACGTAATAGTCTGTTAGCTCTGCAAATTGCTCAACGCCATATTGAGGTTCACTCGCCATTTCTAAAATAATAAAATCATAATCTTTTTTAAATTCCTGTAATACATTAGGGATATTATTTGAAAAATCTTGTGCACCAACAGCACTTGTTAATCCTTGAGGAAGAATATCAACTCCCGTGTCATAATCACGATAAATAACATCCTGTAATTGTGCATTGCCTGTCAAAACATCGCTTAAACCCCGATGTGGGCCAATTATTTTCTCTATTTGTTGGCCAGAAATATCCACCAACAGAATTGTTTTGCACTCTTTTATGAGATGAAGAGAGAGTTTTGCTGCTGTTCGAGCAGCTTCTGGCCCAATGATTGAAACAACGGTTGAAGTGCGACCTTTCAAAAAATTAGATAATCTCTCTATTGTAATACAAGCCTCAAGATTTTTTATTCTCTTAGAGACTAAAATGCTCTTATTACTTTTCAAACCATTTTCTTCCGGTTGATCTTTTTTTGTTCCAAAAACTTGATGAAATAATAAAATTCCTCCCAAAAGAGTGACTAAGCTCGCAAATACACTAACAATAATATTTTTTCCGTACAGCGCCATAAAAGAAATTGGCGCTAATTTTGTTGGTACAACCACATGAAGCCTTGTATTTTGTAAGAGAGGGGTATCCTCGCTCATCTTTTTATTTTGCGCATCTACTACTGCTCTTATTTTGTTTTCTAGCTCGTTAAACATTTGATTCAATGATTGGGATTGATCTGTTACAAAAAGGCTAATCTTTTTTTTGAGTTGTTCTTCAAAGTTCCTTGCAATAACCTCATCTGAATGAATTTGATCAGCAATCTGCAAAATTTTATTTTCTAATTGATGAGAAAGTACCTCTAATTCTGCAGTCATTGCCTTAATTTGAGGGTGTGTCCAACCTAATTGTGTAACCATATGCGCCCTTTGTGTTTCCAAAAGATCACGCTTGGACTCTAATGCAGCAACCGTTGAATTACTTGCAATAAATGATAAAGACAGTAAGGATTGTCCATTTGCACGCATCATCTTAATGGTTGAATTCAAACTCGTTAAATGAATACGCTTTAAAGTTGCTTCCGTTAATTGTACTGAAAGATCATTGAACTCATTTTGTTTTACATCATGATGAATAAAAGAATCGACAGATGAGCGAAATCCCTGTACTATATTTAGCACTGCAGCATTATCATATTGTTGATCAGTTTGCTGCTCTTCTAACGATAATTTTTGTTTCTGTGTTATGATCGCTTTTGAAAATGCTGAAAACCAGGTTTCCAATCCATGTTGAGCAGCTTCAAGTGTTTCTGCTTCAAAAGCAAGATTAATAAAATCACCATTGCGGGACAGACGAATACTTTCATAAAAACCTTTTTTGTAAGGACTCTCTGGAGAAAAATTCTGAAAGCTTGCATCATTTAAAATAAAGGGCTGTGAAAATAAAAAAGCAATAACATTATTTTGTTTATCGACAGGCAAAGACTTTCCGACAGAATCAACTAACGAAAATGTTAAGGTTGCTCGGTAGATTCGCGGCTGAATAAAATAATACATGCAAATTAAAAATGCACATAGTACTCCTAACAACAAAACAACCAAAACGTTTCGCATTACTGTATGTACCAACAGTTTCCTATCGCACTTTAAATTCATCTTTATTTCAACCAGCAAAATAATTCATATTTTTTTATTAAGAGAAAGTAGTAACTATCCTCTTAATTTGAATTCATATTATTTTGAGCTAAGAAAAACGTAAAATTTAAGAAAAAATGTTGAGAAATATTTCAAAAAAAAAACTTTAATGCATATTTTTTTTGATATGATCTAATCGTTTTTTTGCTTCACAAGTAAGCACTGCTCTAATGGTAACAGAACCATCATCATGTCCTTCCTGTATTATTTCACCAGAATTTTCATAAAACCAATCGATAAGTGACATTTCATGAGGTCTTAAAAGACATTCAATATTTTGCATTTCACCAAAAATCCGCTTTTCAATTGTTGTTAATAACTGATCTAACCCATCGCTCATAAGCGCTGATACCATAATTGCAGGATTTAATCGTGTCTTTGCACTTGTTTGCAAAACATTCATTGCATGCTCATCCAATATATCAATCTTATTCCAAACTTCTATGATATGCTCTGTATCATCAATATTGATACCAAGACTTGAAAGCACTTCTAAAACATCTTGGGCATGCGCACGATGATCAAGATCTGACATATCTTTCACATGAAGAATGAGATCAGCTTCAACCACTTCTTCAAGGGTTGCCCTAAAAGCCGCAATCAAATTTGTTGGTAGGTTAGAGATAAAACCTACAGTATCAGATAAAAGAACAGTTTTCCCATGGGGAAGAACAACTTTGCGTAAAGTTGGATCAAGCGTTGCAAACAACATATCCTTTGCTAAGACATCTGCACCACTTAATCGGTTAAAAAGAGTTGATTTTCCTGTATTGGTATATCCAACCAAAGCAACAACAGGATGAGATGTTTTTTTTCTTTTCGCTCTATGAAGAGCACGTGTCTTAACAACCGTTTCCAATTCACGACGAATACGAATAATTTTTTCTTGCAGAAGACGTCTATCCGCTTCAATCTGAGTTTCACCAGGTCCACCTAAAAAACCACGGCCACCACGTTGCCTTTCCAAATGCGTCCAGCTACGTACAAGCCTACTTTTTTGATAAGACAAATGCGCCAATTCAACTTGTAAGACCCCTTCCTTTGTCCGCGCGCGATCTCCAAAAATTTCAAGAATCAAAGCCGTTCTATCGATAACTTTGCAATTCCATATTTTTTCTAAATTACGCTGCTGTACTGGTGTTAAAAAATGATCTACAATTGCAAGCGCAATATGATATTCACTTATATAATGGGCAAGTGCATCTACCTTACCCTTTCCAAAGAAAGTCGCAGGACGCAACATAGCAATATTAACCGTTTCATAGTAAACAACGTCCAACCTTATAGCACGCGCCAACCCAAGCGCCTCTTTGAGCCGAGAAGAAACTGAGCATGCACATGAAGCGCTCTCACTTTTGTTTTCTTGAAAAACCGGTACCAAAACAAGTGCGCGCACCTGTTCTACAACCTGTGAAAAAAATCTTCCAAATCTCTCATTTTCATTTATCATAGCAGTTTAAGTACTTTTAAAATGGGATAAGAGATCTATAGCAAAATAGCCTGTTTATTCAGAGCCTTCACCTTCAAACATCTGTACAGGTTGTCCCGGCATAATTGTAGAAATAGCATGCTTATAAACCAATTGCGCATGTCCATCACGACGTAAAAGGACACAAAAATTATCAAATGAGGTTACAATACCTGTGAGTTTAACGCCATTTACAAGAAAAATTGTAAGAGAAATTTTTTGCTTGCGCACAGTATTTAAAAATACATCTTGCAGGTGTTGTGATCGTTCTGCCATTATTATTACACCTTCATTTCGAATTGCATAAAATATTCGTGCATGCATATCGACTGAAAAATATCAAATTGTCAACGTAGGAGCTTTAAAATTTAGCAAAAGATAACTTAAAATATTGAGAAAAAGTACTCTATAGCAATTAAAAACCAGTCACAAAATATGAAAACTTTTTCACCATTACTTTTTGTGAATTACTTGTATAAAGCTTTCCTTTCACTTTGTGCCCAATATATTTATATTTTGAACCGCAAAAAATACAGATATGATATATTTCGAACCATATGCATTTTTAAGAGATTACAATGGCCAATTTCTCTCATTCAAAATCTTAGGTATGGCAATAGCATCATTAATCACTGTGTCAGCAATAAGAAGATAACAAGCTGCACATACATAAACGCATTGGCACACCACAGATCTCTTAAAAACACTGTGCATAACTGTTATCAAATTGCTCTTATTTCAAATACAGCAGTCTCATAATGCTATCTATAAGCTAGAGTTGTAAACAATATTTTTATTCTGGGTATAATCCAATAATAATTTGTTTTTATTGTATTTTATATCATTTTAAAATACAATAAAGAAGCTGCATTAACTTTATCTTGATAAGTTTTCAAAATTTTGCCCCGAACATATTCCTTTCTAAATAATTAACGGTTAGTATACTGGAATTATCTAGAGGAGGACGTATCCCTTTTCCATCTGTAAGAGTACGAGGAGAGTATGGCACGCAGGACCAAATTACAAACATTTGAAGTTGGAGTTGAAGAAGCCCTCACAAAAGCTATGAACTTCAACTTTGATGATGCCAGAATTGAAACGATATCATCCAATAATTTCGAAAATGTCGTGAATGTAGATGATTTGATTCAAAAAATTGCAATGGCAGAAGAAGAGATTTTCGCTGAAAATGGCGCTTCAATTCTCGTACCGAATATTCATGATAACACTGTTGTCGATGAATCCGTTGTTGAACAGCTTTTTGCCCCCAAACCTACACGTGAGCTTTCGGGTGGAACTGTAAACAAAACATTGTTGTCTGCACAACCTCTCCCCGCTAATGATGATCTAACAACTCCTTTAAATTTTCAAACATTAAAGCAGAGCTCTGTATCTCGAATCTATTTGTGTACAACAGCTCTTAGTGCTCTATGGGCAGCAGGAGGTGCTTTTATTGCTCATAAACTGGCTCCTGCCGGGCTTGGTTCCTTAACAAATATTATTACCTTTTTTACATCTCCAACTGGATTGGCTGTAGCAACTGGAACAATAATTCCTATCCTTATGTCTTGGGGGTTTGCTCAACTCACAAAACGTTCAAATGAATTGCACAATATTGCCGTTCTTATGACAAATGCTGCACAGCGTCTCAGCGAACCGCATATATCTGAAAAACAAGCTGTTGCTATAGGACAGACCATTCGTGATGAAGTAGCAGCAATGAACGAGGGAATTGAACGTACCCTTGGACGTGCTGTTGAGCTTGAAGCTATTATACAAGGTGAGGTTCATAATCTAGAACAAGCCTATGCTGAAAACGAATCGCGCATTCATACGTTAATCAAAGAATTAAGCAATGAACGCATAGCCATTTTGAATCATGCTGATCGCGTACAGTCAACAATTAAAGGAACACAGGAACAACTGAGTGATGAATTTGGTTTGGTTACCTCTAAAATTGTAACCAATGTTGAAAAGCTTGCGCAAACTCTTTCCCAGACGTTACAAAAACAAGGGGAAGAGCTTGTTGCAAAACTTTCCTGTGCTGGCGACGGCGTAACAAGTCAGCTTGCTGAAAAGTTTAACGAAACCACGACACAGATTCAGCAAAAAAACACAGAGTTTTTCCATGAATTAGGGAAAAATTTTGATGGTTTCTCAGAACGTTTTGATAATAATGAAAAACAAATAGAGAAAACCTTTAATGAAGCAGCTTCTAAAGCTGAAATGCATATCGCTAAAATTGCAACGCATATACAAGCAGCAACAGATCAGACTCTGCACAATATTGATGAAAAATTGAGAACACTAGATGAAGTTATTGTTGATCGCAATAATCAATCTTTACAGAATTTTGATGAGAAAATCATGCAGCTCGATGAGCAGGCATATAAACTCTCTTCTAAATTTGATAATGTAACTTCAGAAGCAATTGAAGCCTTTGAAAATCGTTTAGCAACTGTTGATCTCTCTCTTAAAGAACACAGTGATTCTATAATCGAATCCTTCATTGCTCGCACTCAAACTCTAGAAGATAATGCTGAAAAGCTTGGTGAATTTTTAGAATCACACGCCTCGCAAATCAATGCAAGTCTCAAAGAAAGAACAACTGATATTACTAACGCTTTCACAAGCGGACACGATAATATTCTTTCTGCAATTGACAAAAGCAAAGAAACGCTGAGAGAAGAGATTAAAAATGTTGATAACGCAATTGTCGATATCATACGAGAACGCTCGCAGGATTTCAAATTACAACTTTCCGATCAAAGAGATATGATGGCAGATATGCTCGACAGCGAAAAGAATAAAATCGCTGATACATTAAAAAATCAGATTGATGTCTTAGCTCAAAATGCTTCAAGTATTGAAAAGGTTTTGAAGAATAATGTTCAAATCATTGATCAGCATGCTGAAACCCATATGGAAAATATAGCGCAGTGCACCGAAAGGCTACAAGAAGTTATTACACAAAGCTGCAATACAACTAAAGATGCTTTAGAAGCACAAGCTAGGAATATTGATATACGTGCTGATGCTTTGCGTGACTCTTTGGCTATTAATAGTTTTTCTCTTAACGAAGTTCTTGCAGATCAGGCACGCACACTCGAACAACGGATGGAAACAATCCATAATCTCATCGCAAAAAGCGATATACGTGTTGATGTCGCGTTAAAACAACAGATAGATTTAGTTGAGAACGCAATTGTTACCAATAACAAGAACATTACTGAAACTGTTCAAGGTCATATAAAAAACCTCGAAGGCCATACTGAAATTCTAAAAAATACTCTTTCTCAATCTAACGGTAAATTCTTTGAAGCTCTTGAAACACACATGGAGTCGTTTGATACAAACCTAGAAGTTCGTGCACGCAAAATTTTTGAACGTGCCGCCACGCTAGAAGAAACATTATCCGAAAAAATTGATCAAGTATGTGAAACTATCGAGACACAAACATCTGCTTTCGGAGAACGCTCTGATATATTACAAACATCTATCATCCTTAATAATGAACAAAGCCAAGCAATTCAACAAGCATTAGAAACAAGCGTCGATAATATACGTCTCACATTAGAGGATTCCGTTAATACAGTTACAGGCAACTTGCATGATAAAATTATAAAAGCCTCTGATGTATTTTCTTCTACGGGTGAACAGATAATTTCATCTGTTGCTAATGTTGCTGAAAAAGCAGAGAATATTCTCTCGGAGTCTGGCAATCGTCTTGTATCAAACGTTAAAAAAACAGTTTATGAGACAAGTGAAAAAGTTCTTTCCGTTCTGTCTGAGAAGACAGCTCATACTGTGGAAGCCTTCACCACAGCAAGCCATAATGCACAAACATTGTTAAATCAAACAATCCACACTTCAGCGACAGCGATTGAAGAAGTACTCAGTGAACGCTGCAATGTTCTTCACCATTCTATGCAGAATCTTAAAAATAATCTAGGAGATCAACTTTCTGACGTAAGCAATCGTTTGGAAGAAGCAAGAAGTCAGACAGCTACTCAAATTTCAGGACACGTTGGAAAACTCACAGAATTGACAAATTATTTAAATCAAGCTGCGCAGAATACAACCGATTCAATTGGTAATTTAACACAGCATATCAGTGAACAGCTTTCTCTCTCAACACAAGACGCTGAACAAAGAATTTATGCACAAAATGAATCTTTAGTGAAGAGCTTGACACAAACCAACTCTGAAACACTTCAAACTGTAACTGCTATGAAGGAGGATCTCGTCAATAATGTTTCATCCATCATTACGCAATTGAATCAATCAATTTATAGCTTCCACGAAAACAGTAATGTTTTATTATCAGCAGTTCAAAATATTGATGGTCAGTTTAGTGAAACTGCGAATAATTTTTTCCGCAACACCCAGCAAGTGGCAGAACATTTATCCGCCTCAAATCAAGTGCTCAATAATAATGTGGAGGCTTTACAAGGACTCTCACAAAACACATTTGAAAGAATTAGTCAGATAACAAACAGTTTTGGTGAACATGCTAAAACGCTCTCTCAAACCATTCACGTTCTCGAACAGTCTGAAAATTCACTCAGTGCAACACTTGAGGAAAAACACAACACGCTCTCTGCATTAAGCAATGCTCTTGTTTCAAAGTCTAATGAAATCAATAAACTGATCGAACATTATGAAAATGTTCTCAGTTTAGCATTTGAACGCACTGATGAAAATGCACGTAATTCCACACACTCACTCCAACAATCACTTAACCAACTTATTAATGAAGCATCCTCACGTTTTTCAGGAGCAGCAGAAGATATACGTCGCTCAGCTCATGAAATTCGCTTAGAACTTTCAAAAATTAATAATGATATTAATGAAAACGTTCACAAGTTGCCAGAAAAGACAAAAGAAACAACGCAAACAATCCGCTCTGCTCTGAATGAACAAATTACAGCATTAAAGGATTTGGTAAGTGTTATACAAAAAAACAATCAAAGTAATGCAAACGACAAATTAATATCAGCAATTCCTACATCAACACCACTTAACAGAAGTGATAATATCTCTCCTGAAATCATCAAGAAGATAGTGCCGCCTAAACCTATTTTGCAACAAGACCAAAGTAAAAAAAGGCAAAATAAATGGGTATCAAGTCTCTTAGAAAGAGCTTCACGCGAAGAGACTTTGTATGAGAAGATGCCTGATGATACTGTTTTTGCACCAGTACAAACAAAACCGCGTCCTGTAAATGAATCGCTTAATTCATTAGCAGCTGGTATAGTACGAGCCATTAACCATAATGCTATCGTTGAGCTATGGGATAATTACCGGCGTGGACAAAAAAACATCGTGATAGAACGTCTTTATACTTTAAATGGGAAAGCGATATTTGAAACAGTCAAGAAAAAGTATATGAGCGATGTTAATTTTAAAAATTCAGTTAATCAGTATATCACAGATTTTGAAAAACTATTACGCGATATATCTCGCAGTTCTGGTTCTTCCAAATCAGTTCGAAAATATCTGATATCAGATACTGGAAAAGTTTACACTCTGCTTGCTCATGCAAGTGACCGCATCCAATAGAGAAAAAGAAAAGTGGGAAAAGAGCGTTTTTCCCACTTTTCTTTCTCCTGTTTTTTTCATCGCTTATCATCCATATAATGCGTTTTTTACAAATCTAGCATTGCGCATTAAAGGTTATAAGCAGTTAGCATTTGGTTTTCTATGCTATTTTAAGCAATAGTCATATTTAAAATAGCATAATCAATCACCAAACAGCACACACTTCGATAGGATGAATATCACTTTCTATCACCAGTCCCCCTTTTCTGCTTCACTTTGCATATATTACAGGCTATAAAAAACTAGTTTGATGTATAAAATGTCTACTCACAGATTTCTCATTTAAACCTTCATTCATTGAAATACACATATTGGTCATAGCTTATTTCATCAGTATCAAATTTCGTTTTATTAGCGTATTTTACAAAATTGAACACAACTCCAGCCCAAAAGAAGTTAACTTTTAACTCTATTCAATAATAAACAACATTATTTCTATTATTCAGCTTGCCAGCCTCTTTTAAAAAGTATACGAATACCTTAAAATTCGCAGATATTGGTTTGTAAGTCCTACATTCAACTTATAAAACAGTAAATAAGGCATATGCTTATGAAAATCATGTTAATTTAAATAATGAAACCTTCTGTTCTTCTCATATCCTTTCTCCCGCGCATTGCAAAAGAAATAACTGCTTGCTTAATGTATTGGTCAGTAATATTTTTATCTGTTTTTTGTAAACTGATCGATTTCTGCAAGTTTTTGCTGAAGAAAGAAAAATAATAGTGCCAATGTCAATAGACTTATTAACTAGCGCAAGCAAAAAAAACCATCAAACTCATTTGATGATAATCAGAAGAATTTGCTTATGTCTATGCGTTTTTGTATTCAAAGAAGCTATGACCTCAATGGATAAAATCTCATCGTAGATGAAAACACTATAAGACATGTACACTAACTTGGATATCGCAAAAATGTCTACAGAAGAAAAGAGTAATTTCAGTTCACAAAAAACTGAACTTGACAGTGCTGCACTTTTTTATCACCAGCATCCAAAGCCTGGAAAATTAGAAATCCAAGCGACAACACCTCTCGATAATCAACGTGATCTAGCTCTTGCTTATTCTCCAGGTGTTGCTGCTCCATGTCTTGCAATTCATAAAGACCCCAATCTTGCTGCCCAATATACTTCTCGTTCTAATTTAGTCGCCGTTATATCAAATGGAACTGCTGTTCTTGGATTAGGAAACATTGGTCCACTCGCTTCCAAGCCGGTTATGGAAGGAAAAGCCGTTTTATTCAAAAAATTTGCCAATATTGATGTTTTTGATATTGAACTTGATGCGCCCAATATTGAGCAAATGATCAAAACTGTATCTGCCTTAGAACCTACATTTGGTGGCATTAATCTTGAAGATATTAAAGCTCCTGAATGCTTTGAAATTGAAGAAAAACTTCGTTCTGAAATGAATATTCCAGTTTTCCATGATGACCAGCATGGAACTGCCATTATTGTTTCTGCGGCCGTATTAAACGCATTAAATCTTGCAGGAAAAAAAATTGAAAATGCAAAAATAGTTACCTCGGGCGCAGGTGCCGCAGCCCTCGCTTGTCTTAATCTTTTAGTCCGTCTTGGAGCGAAAGTTGAAAACATTTGGCTTAGCGACTTAGAAGGTGTTGTTTATGAAGGTCGTAAAACACTTATGGACCGTTGGAAAAGTAATTATGCACAAAAAACTGATGCGCGAACTTTATCTGAGATTATTGATAATGCGGATATTTTTCTAGGTGTTTCAGCGGGTGGTGTTTTGAAACCGGAATATCTTAAAAAAATGGCTTCAAATCCATTAATTTTAGCACTCGCTAATCCAACGCCAGAAATTATGCCAGAAGAAGCACGCTCCATACGACCAGATGCTATGATCTGCACAGGTCGCTCAGATTACCCCAATCAGGTTAATAATGTCCTTTGTTTCCCTTATATCTTCCGTGGTGCTTTAGATGTAGGTGCCACTGCAATCAATGAAGAAATGAAAATAGCAGCAGTTTATGCTATTTCTGCCCTCGCCCGTGAAGAATCTTCAGATATTGCAGCACGTGCATATTCAAAAACTCCCCCTAGTTTTGGGCCAGACTATCTGATCCCCTCTCCCTTTGATCCACGCTTAATACTACGTATAGCTCCTGCTGTTGCTAAGGCAGCGATGGAAACTGGTGTTGCACTTCGGCCGATTGAGGATATGGAAGCCTATCATGATATCCTTAATCGATTTGTATTTCGTTCTGGCTTAACAATGAAACCTGTTTTTGCAGCAGCAAAAACAGCCAAACGTAAACGCGTGATTTATGCTAATGGTGAAGACGAACGCGTGCTTCGTGCAGCACAAATTGTTCTTGAAGAGCAAACTGCAATACCACTCCTCATTGGCCGTCCACATGTAGTGGAGGCAAGATTAAAACGCTTCGGTTTAAGAATTCGTCCCGGTATAGATTTTGAGCTTACAAATCCAGAAGATGATCCACGTTTTCGTGATTACGTTAACTTATTTCTTCGTTACACAGGAAGGCGTGGTGTCTCACCCGAAGTCGCAAAAACAATCGTGAGAACATCAACAACGACTATTGCTGCCCTAGCAGTAATGCGTGAAGAAGCTGATGCAATGATTTGCGGCTTAGAAGGGCGTTTTGAGCGTAATCTTGAATTGATTGAACAAATTATTGGACTTGATCCCAATGTTAGTCATTTTTCTTGTGTTAGTTTGCTTATCTCTCCACGTCGTACACTTTTTCTAACGGATACTTACGTCAATGAAGATCCTTCTGCAGAAGAAATAGCAGAAATGACGGTGCTAGCAGCTCAAGAAATTGAAGCATTTGGTATAACACCAAAAGCAGCATTATTGTCACACTCAAACTTTGGCTCCAAAAACACAGAAAGTGCGCAGAAAATGCGCCGCGCAACTGAAATTCTTGCCGAATTATACCCCAATTTAGAAGCTGATGGGGAAATGCACGGTGATGCCGCACTGTCTAAAATTTTTCGTGATCGTGTTTTTCCGGATTCACGTTTAAAAGGTGAAGCTAATCTACTTGTCTTTCCAACGCTTGATGCAGCTAATATTACACTCAACATCGTGAAAAATCTCACTAATGCACTTCATGTAGGTCCTATTTTAATCGGAGCTTCACGTCCTGTACATATACTAACGCCTTCGGTAACTTCGCGGGGAGTTGTCAATATGACAGCTCTTGCAGTGCTTGCTGCAAATAGAAAACAATTCCGTAATAAGACAAATGAAAATAAGTAAACTCACAATAAAATTTCAAAGTTTTTTAAAGTTTACAATATAGTATTTCATACACTGCAAACTCTTTTGCTATATTTAAAGGATAGCTATATTCTGAATTTAGCTTTTTTTTAAAAGAAAAAAAGGCTAAAAAATAGTATTAAGTGTATTTTAATTTTTTTACTAACCCTATAACAAGGAATTATACATTGTCCTCTACATTCGATACAGTTGCTGATATTATCGCAGAAATCAGCGAAATTGATCGCAACATAATCACATCTGAAAGCCATACAATCGATGATTTAGGAATCGATAGTCTTGATTTTCTTGATATTGTTTTTGCTATTGACAAAGCTTTTGGAATTAAAATTCCGCTAGAACAATGGACCCAAGAAGTCAATGAAGGTACAGTTGCAACTGAAGAATATTTTGTTCTTAAAAATCTTTGTGCAAAAATTGATGAACTCGTTGCCTTAAAACAGGCTGGTTAATTTTTTACCATGCATGATCAAGCAGTATTTATCACGGGTATAGGACTCGTAAGCTCTCTGGCTGAAGGGGTTGAGCGTCATTGGGATTTTTTAAATGATCCGACAGTCACACCAAACCTCGATTGTACAACTTTTTCACCCTACACTGTCCATAGATTAGCCGAAGTTGACTGGAATTTGCAAATTCCAAAACGAAGTGATCAACGGCAAATGGGAACGTGGCAGCGTCTTGGTACCTACGCCGCGGGTCTTGCTCTTGATGATGCAGGTATGAAAAATAATGAACAATTAACTTCGACAATGGATATGATTGTTGCAGCAGGTGGAGGAGAGCGTGATATTATTGTTGATACACAAATTCTTTCTAAAGCACGCACGATAGCTGATCATGATTCCATGTTAAATTCAGCTCTTTCATCTGAACTTCGCCCCACTTTGTTTTTAGCACAACTTTCAAATCTCTTGGCTGGAAATATTTCAATTGTTCATAAAGTAACTGGATCTTCCCGTACCTTCATGGGAGAAGAAGGATCTGGACTTGCTGCACTTCAAAGTGCCACAGCTCGTATTCGATCAGGGCAGAGTACACATGCATTGATAGGAGGCTCCTATAATGCACAAAGCTATGATATGTTGTTGGCACATGAACTTGGAGGTCTCTTAACACGCAGTGGATGGAAACCAGTATGGGAACGTAAAAATTGTCTTGGCGGTGGTGTCATAACTGGTTCAGGTGGTATTTTCCTAGTCCTCGAAAGCGGAGAACACGCAAAAAAACGCAATGCACGTGTTTATGCTGAAATTAGCCAAATTATAACAGATCAAATAAACAGAACAAAAATTCCGCTTAAAAAATCAATTGCGACAATGTTGAAAACAATAGATGCTAGATCCGCCTTAGCTATTTCAGCTGCATCAGGCTTTCATGAAGTGACACAAGCAGAACAAAGTGCTCTAAATGATGCCGATATGTTTTACCGTGGTATTACAACATTATTTGGTTATATGCGAGAAGCGCAATTTCCTTTAGCACTTGCGCTTGCTGCCCTTGCTGTAAAAAAAAGGCGCAGTTTTCCAGCGTTAAGTGCTCATGAAAAACCTTTTCATAAAGAAGTATGTGAAGCATTTGTTACAACCATTGGTATACAAAGAGCTGAAGGTATAGTACGCTTAACTGCTGCTTGAGGAGGATTTCTATAGTGAAATATAACGACCATTTTGGACGCCCACTTGTAGCAATAACCGGAACAGGAGTTGTAACATCACTGGGGCAAGGCAAACACGAAAATTGGCAAAAATTAACAAATGGCGTTAGTGGCATCCATAAAATAACTCGCTTTCCCGTTGAGGGATTAAATACATGTATTGCTGGAACGGTCGATTTTCTTAACGAAAGTAGGCTTGGTGCTTCAGCTCTCTCTGAAAAACTCGCGTATCTAGCAGCAGAGGAAGCTTTAGAGCAAGCAGCTCTTGACAAAACAAATTTTGATGGCCCACTCTTTTTAGCGGCTCCTCCTGTTGAGCTTGAATGGACAGCACGTTTTGCCCTTGATCAAGAGGAAGCATTCAATAGTGAACCTTCTTATGCTCATCTTCTTGAAGTTTGCAGTCATAAAAACCATAAGGTCCTATTTGAAGCTACACAATTTGGTGCAATTGCAGAAAAGCTTCAAAGAAAATTTGGAACAAAAGGACTTCCTGTTACACTCTCTACCGCCTGTGCATCTGGTGCAACAGCGATTCAATTAGGTGTGGAATCTATTCGGCGAGGAGAAACAAATCGTGTGCTTACGATTGCTACAGATGGTTCAGTTTCAGCAGAATCCCTTATTCGCTTTTCATTATTATCCGCTCTCTCAACCCAAAATGATCCTGCAGAAAAAGCAGCAAAACCATTTAGCCGTGACCGAGATGGTTTTGTTATGGCAGAAGGATCAGGTGCTCTTGTCCTTGAATCTCTTAAAAGCGCATTAGATCGTAATGCAACAATTTTAGGAATTTTGGCTGGCTGTGGAGAAACAGCAGATGATTTTCATCGTACGCGTTCAAAGCCCGATGCATCACCAGCAATTGAATCAGTTCGCAAAGCCTTAGATGATGCAAAAATAACCATCAATGAAATTGACTATATTAATGCACATGGAACCTCAACACCAGAAAATGAAAAGATGGAGTATCTCGCATTATCAACAGTTTTCGGCGACCTTTTAGAACATATTCCAGTCTCTTCTAATAAATCAATGATTGGACACACATTAACTGCAGCAGGTGCAATAGAAGCTATCTTCTCACTTTTAACTATTCAATCGGGAATAATTCCCCCTACAATCAATTACGATGATCCTGACCCTGCTATCCCTTTAGACGTTGTTCCTAATTATAGCCGTAAAGCTTGTGTCAATGCGGTTCTGTCAAACTCATTTGGCTTCGGCGGCCAAAATACTAGCCTTGTTATTACAGCATATAAAGGATAATCCTTTTATGATCAAACTTCGTTATACTTAGTCTGAGAACATATATTTTAAGGGGGATGATAATGCGTGCACTGCAACTGTTTGATGAGCGCCGGCTTGAAATTACCAATATTGCCCCGCCACCACCACCTAGCCCCGATGAAGTAACTGTGCGTATAAAAGCCGTTGCTCTTAATCATATTGATGTATGGGGATGGCGTGGTATGGCTTTTGCTAAAAGAAAAATGCCACTCGTAATTGGTGCAGAAGCTTCTGGTAAGATTATTCAACTAGGGAGTGATGTTAAAAATTTACAACTTGGGCAGATTGTCTCAATTTATGGTGCTCAAACCTGCGGAATATGCAAAGCTTGCTGTGAAGGACATGATAATCTCTGCAGTCAGGTAAAAGGCGTATACGGTTTTCATCTTGATGGATTTGCTTGTGAACTTGTTAATCTGCCAGCACGTCTATTGGTTCCAGCCCCTCCGAAATGCAATGAACTACAAGCAGCCGTCGCTCCAATTACTTTTGGTACTGTAGAACATATGCTTTTCGATAACGCAAAACTACAAGTAGGAGAAACAATTCTGATACAAGCGGGTGGTTCTGGTATCGGTTCAGCAGCCATTCAACTCGCAAAACATATGGGATGTACAGTTATTACAACCGTAGGATCAGATGACAAAATTGCAAAGGCGCAATCTCTTGGAGCGGATCACGTTATTAATTACCGTAAAGATCGTTTTGAAGGTGTTGTGCGCAAATTAACCCAAAAAAAAGGCGTTGACGTTGTTTTTGAGCATGTAGGTGCCGATACTTGGAGCGGTTCTCTTTTATGTATGAAACAAGGGGCACGCTTGGTAACTTGTGGTTCTACTTCTGGTGTTTCAGCACCACTGAATCTTATGCAATTGTTTCAACAACAGCTCAAAATATTTGGTTCATTTGGCTGTCGTATAGAAAATATGCAAAATGCCATGCAAAAAATGGAACAAGGAATTGTACATCCTGTCATTGATACCATTGTTAAATTTGATGAAATTGATACAGCTTTAAAACGAATGGAAAGCCGTGATGTTTTTGGTAAAATTATTCTCAAAATCGATTAAATTATAATGAAGCTTTATATTAAAAAACTTATTTATCGTATTAAAATTATAGTTAAAAAATCATTTGATTTTTTGTACGCACATTTGCTCATTGGCTCTTTATGTATTCTAAAATATTTCCCCACCAACATTGGATTTTCTTTTTTTTCCTGGTTAGCTAAAACATTTGGTCCCCTTTTCTTTCGTCATCAAATTGCACTTGCAAACCTTAGAGCTGCATATCCAGAAAAAACAGAACAAGAACTTCATTCCATTGCAATAGAAATGTGGGAAAATATAGGACGCTTTATAGCCGAATATATTTTTCTTGATAAAATTTTTGATTTTGATCCTCATGCAAACCAGCCAGGTCTTATTGAGGTTAAAGGTGCTGAAATATTCGAGCGCTTAAAAAATGAAAAAAAACCGCATATTTTCTTTACAGCGCATACCGGAAACTTTGAACTTCTCCCCATATGCGCACAAAGTTTTGATCTTCATGTTACAGTGTTATTTAGACCACCCAATAACCCCTATATTGCAAAACGAGTTCTTAAAGCACGGCAAACTTCCATGGGGCATCTCGTTCCTTCCAAAGCTGGTGCAGCTTGGGCATTAGCAGCTAAGTTAGCAGAAGGTAAAAATGTTGGCATGCTCATTGATCAAAAATTTCGCCGAGGTATTGTGGGAACATTTTTTGACAGACCACTTAAAACTAATCCCTTAATTATAAAACTTGCTCGCCAATATGATTGTGATATTTATCCAGCACGCTGTATCCGTCTACCTAGAGGACGCCATCGTTTAGAGCTATATGACCGTGTAAAACTTCCACTTGATGAAAACAATGAAATTGATATAGCTGCTTCTACCCAGAAATTAAATGATATTGTTGAAAACTGGGTCCGTGAATATCCAGGACAATGGATGTGGTTACATAGACGCTGGGATGGCTAATTATCCATATCATTTATAGAAGAGGTATCAGTGTTCGCATCAAAAGATATTAATGACCTTATCGCAATTGTTGCAGCATTACGAAATCGCGATAGCGGTTGTATATGGAATATAAAACAAACATTTGAATCCCTGATACCCTATATGCTCGAAGAAGTTTATGAGGTCATTGATGCCATTGAGCGGAAAAACTCAATGGATCTTTGCGATGAACTCGGTGATCTTCTTTTACAAATAGTCTACCATGCTACAATTGCGCAAGAAGAAAGTAGCTTTTCTTTTGAGGATGTTGTTTACGCGATTACCGCAAAAATGATTCGTCGCCATCCTCACGTTTTTGGAACTGCAGAGCAAAAAAAACGTGGTTTTGTAGCAGAAGAATGGGAACGTATTAAAAAAATAGAACAAGCTGAACAAAAAAAAGAGTGTGAAGAAGTAAGCTTATCAAACAATTCCATAACAAGCATTCTCGCAAAAGTGAAAAAAATCCAGCCAGCAGACCAGGAAGCTCTCGCTTTACAAAAAGCTGCTGCTAAAATGGGGTTTGATTGGCATGAACACCATAAAATTTTTCCAAAAATCGAAGAAGAACTTAATGCTCTCAAAAGTGCAATCAAAAATAACAAAACATCAGATATAGAAGAAAAATTCGGCGATCTTTATTTTATTCTGCTTCATCTCGCACGTTACTTGAATATTGATTCACAAAAAGCATTAAAAAAAACAAACACAAAATTCCGAGATCGCTTTACCTATATTGAAGAAAATCTCTCCTATCAATCTAAAACATTAGCTGATGCATCCTTGAATGAAATGGAATCTCTTTGGCATAAAGCTAAAGATGAAAAAAATACCAGAGTTTTTACCAAAAAAAATTAAGATAATTCTTTGCTCACAAAACATAATCTCATTAAACTCAATTGGCTTCCAATGTTTCATTTAGCTGATTTTGGGAGGCAGGACGAAGTTCAACCGATTCACCGCAACCACATGCTGAAATTTGGTTAGGATTTTTGAATATAAAACCGGAACGAAGTGTTGTCACTTCATAATCCACCTGTGTTCCTAATAAAAATAATACTGCATCGCGTGCTATAAAAACACGAGCACCGTTAACTTCAACAACATCTGTATCTCGAATCTCTTCTTTTACAAGAGTGATTGTATATTCCATCCCTGCGCAGCCGCCTTTCTTGATACCAATAAGAATACCATGCGCCTCTTTTTCATCCATAATCGCTTTAACACGCTCTACTGCTGCTTCCGTCAAATTTATCACTGAAAAACGACTCATCATTTACTCTTTTATTGCTCAAACAAACATCTAGAAATTCTTTCCTCTATGATACTTTACTTATCTGGTATATTAGAAAAAAAACAACAAGATATAAATTGAAATGTTTTGATCTTTTCTTATCAGGATAAAAAACTAATATAGAACAATTTAGATTTGTGACTGTACAATCCAGAATTTCTATTTTTTCTGTTTTTATTTTTCATGTGAAATGCCTATCCTACAACAATCAAAAACAGAGAAAAGGTCCTTCAATACCGCATATCAGTTACTACACTTGTAAAACTGTTCACCTTTTGGACAGGTTTTGATAGATAAACAAAAATATTAAAGTGCAAAATTTTATTTTTATTCTCGTAAGCTCTTTTTTAATAACCTAGAGCATTTTAGATTTTTTCCTGCTTATTTTTCTCTTGCCTTTAAAGAAACAGTCGTTTAGTCGTTTTGCACGGTTCGGAGCGTAGCGCAGCCTGGTAGCGCACTTGACTGGGGGTCAAGGGGTCGTGGGTTCGAATCCCGCCGCTCCGACCATCTGTTCAAAATAGTTGTAACCTGCCTATAGAAATGTAGCTTGCCACTAGGTTTTGTACCAATCTATTTTTTTTCAAAGAGTTTAAGGTTTATTTATATCCGCTTTCATGAGTCTTATTTTCCTTTGCTAAAAATCACAATTTATGATGATCAGTTTTTTTACCACAATCACATGATTTGATAACTAATAATGTGTAAGACATGAGTGCAGAGCACCGCAAAATTTTGTATAATTTGTATCATATTTTGTAAAAACTACCTCCTTTTCAAAGGGTTCTCAAAGGGTCTTCAAAGACCTTTCAAAGGTCATTTAAAGCCCCTTTTATGAATCATTTTTCTCTTCTTCTAAAAATCGCAATTTGAGATGATCAGCTCCTTCGCCGGAATCGGATACTTTGAACCACATGTATAAGATGTAGTCACCTCTTTTCGTTTAAATTGGCTAAAGGTTGTTCGGATCTCTGGCACATCATTGAGAGACAAAACAAACTTCCCCTTTAATTGTGCAAGCAGT
>NZ_JH725022.1:8185-545625 GCF_000278135.1 Candidatus Bartonella washoeensis Sb944nv | reverse complement strand
CCACCAAGACTTGCTGCCATTATTCCCACTGAGCGCCCTGATGCGATTAAACCTCACCAACTTGTTTTAAGAGCACGGCTGAGCGCTCCAAGCTTCACAAAAGGAGTTATGAGTTGCAGAAGCCCGAGGCGTGTGCCGGCAAGAGTAAAGCGCAACACCCGCAAAGCAATATTAAAAGCCATCAGAGCTGCAATGGTTTTGATGATGGCACTTGTTAAAGCGGGATGGGCATTGGCCCATGCCATAAGCCCATTGGTAAAATTACCAACACTTTCCATCAAACTGTTGACAGGAGGCAAGAGCACTTCACCAATGGTAATGCCCAAAGCCACAATGCGGTTTTGCAAAAGTTCAAACTGTCTGATGGCACCGGTTGCTTGTTTGTCCGCTTCTTGCTCTACCGAACCTTTAAAGATTTTGGGATCTTTCACATATTCTAAAGCTTGTCCTAACAATTCCGGATTACCAACCAATTTGGCAAAATCACCGGTAAAATCGCGCCCAGCAATGGCAATCAGAGAACGCATGCCCTGTTCTGATTTGGCTAAAACATCAAAAAAGCGCACCAAGGTCCCAGTGGCGTCTTTATCCAGATCTTCCATAAACTTTTGCCGTGAAAGACCGATATTGGCAAAAGCATCTTCTATATGTTTGCCCCCTGCCTGAATGCGCGCACTCATGGCATTAAAACCACGCGCTGCACTTTCAAGGACAATACCCGCAGAAATCATTGCCGTACCAAACGCCGCTGTTTGACGTGCGGTGAGCTTAAACATGGTTGCTGCACCGGTGGCACGATTGGTAAAATCAGACACTTCACTGGCTTTTGCCGCCATATGGTTGGAGAGATGATTGATAGCATCACCTAAATCTTCAATGCCTGCTTGATCCAGTTTGAAGACATTGCGCAATTTGGCAAAGCGTTCACCAATCTGATCCCCCGTCATATCAAATGCTACAGCTGCTTTTGCGGCATAAATACTAAAGGCTTCTAGATCTTGTTCGCCAATCCCTGCTTGACTGGCACTGATCATCAGTTCCAAAACTTCACGCGCAGCTGACATACAATGAAGAAAAAATTCCCGTGTCTTCATTATAGGTGAATATAATGGTCAGTTTCAATCAAAAATACTACGATAACGGTATTATCCATTACCCTTCTACACTGCAAAACTACGTCATTCATGGCGGAGATGAAGCCAATTTCTTTCCCTAAATTTGATTTTTTTAAGAGTTAAATACATATTGACTATTTTAAAAAAAACAATTAGATAGATATAAATTGATCAGAATTGTTAGGAGGTGGATTATGCTTGCAGCTATATATGCATTGGTAGTAAGCGCAATAGTATTAGCGTTGGGATCGGATTTATTGTATCGTGTATGGTAAACTTAGAGCTGTACGTCTTTGCAAGAGATAATGATTATAGTGTACTAATCATATTTTGTAGTGAATAAGATATAGTAGTGGGGTTGGTTTATTATTATGAGGTGTTTTGGTTTTCTTTCTACTCTTTAAAGCGATGGCTTTATTAACTTTGAACCCAAAAGATGCTGATGTTAGATTCTAACCCCTTTATTCTCACGAAAATTATTTTGTCATCTATCTGATTTTATAAGCTTTCAACGAAGGATCCACAATCCGAGAAATTTTTGAAGCTCTAAAATCTGTGGAAATTTTTAGTATTAATAATATTTGCTACTTCGTTTTAAGGTTTTGAAATAAAAATTTTTACTGTTTTTTACTGTCTTTATATTCTCGTAACGTGCCATAAATTCACGATTGGAAAACTGGAAATAATGCCATCCACAAATCGTATAAAATTGCCATCTATCTTCATTGCACACCTCACTAGTTTTTTTGTTTAGCCATAGAATTCCTCTGATTGTGACTTTAGTTGAAGGAAGAACTTTATCTGTTCCATTAAGATTTTTGAATTGTGATGTTAAGAACCGTTTCTTGATTTTTTATGATCATGATAAGGTAACAATGCCCCTACTCAAAGTATGAGGATAAATCCAATCATTACTTCACACCAGTTGGTAGCATTTATTCTTATCACTTCAGTCTATATATCAGCAATTTGAGACTTTCTTAAATTTTATGAGCTAAAATATAAAGTTGAGTGCTTCATTTGGCACATTTGGAAACGGGATAAATTATATCGCATTGTTATGGCTCGCTTACAATCAGACAAGTTCAATTCATAGTGTAGCGCTTCTAATGTTTTTTCTCTGGATGCCTAGCATTATTTTTTCGCCTGTTTTTAGTGTATTTACTAAAAATACAATTTTAAGACGCAGATTATTATTTCAAATCTTGTCAGAGGTTTGGTGATCATCGGTTGAGTAATACTTTGACAATTTAACATAGAAATTGAATTGATGGTCTTATCTGCTCTCTTGGGTATTTTTATCTCTTTTTATACGCCATCCGCTGTTCCTTTAATCCAAAGTATCGTTGCAAAAGAACATCTAATCAATGCGAACACAACAATCGATATGCTCTATGAACTTTGTGCTATCCTGGGTATGGGGTTAAGCAGATTTATACTCTCCTATGCAGGAATAAAAGGAACGTTTCTAATAGGCGGCATATTCTTTATTATTGCTGGTTTATTTAATTTTATAATGAAGATGCCTAAAAACCAAAGATCTCAAAGTAAAAACCAGAAAAACTGGTGGGGAAATTATATAGTATCACTTCGTTATTTTAAGAAGAACCCAACTTTTTTTATGCCTTGTATAAGCCAGATAATTATTATGACTTTCTTAATGACTATTCCTGTTATTTTTGTTCCCTATATACAAGAGATCTTGAATGCAGGTAGAAGAACTTTTACAATGTTCGAAGCACTTTATTCAGCAGGTGTATTTATTGGTGCGCTTCTTTCACTACTTTTTTGTAAAGTTTTATCCGTAAGAAAAACACTAGTATTTTTATTAGCTGTTATGGCTATTGATCTTATAATTCTGTCTGTCAATACACACACTCATTGTTTTCCGGTTTATTTCATGATTGGATTTGGACTTTCGAGCTGGGTTCTTTCAATTTCTTTATTACAACTCTCTCGTAATCCTGAATATCAGGGAATAGTTTAATGGTATCTCTGGGTGTTTTATCCTTGGAATCTATCTATTTATGGCAAGAGATACTAACGGCATTTCACCTCAGCCTATATATGTTTTCTTCAAATTATCATTGCAGTTTCTGGAATATTCTCAGCCTATTTTACAAAAATGAGAAACAAAAAAATTGATAAATTGCGTTTTTTATGCAATTTTTAAAATAAAAATTTTAATAAATTATTTTTTTAAATTTATTTTCTAATTATAAATAAATTTTATATTCATCTCCTTTTCAATATCGTAAAAAAATTTTCTTCGATTGTTATAATAAAAAAATAATTTATAAATTAAAAATAGAAAATAAATAATAATTAAAATTAATATTATAAAATATAATATTTTATTTCATAAAATGGTATTTATATTTTAATTATTGTTTATAAATTAATAACCTTAAATACGATAAATATGATAAAAACTCATACAAAGATGATTTTCTTCATAAAATGTCTTCTTATAAAATTCAAAATACTTTTCATAGAAAATGTACATCCTATATAATATAGGAAATGGTTACGGAGATATCTTTATGTTAAATTTACGAAATGATTCAATTGTATTTTATCCTATAATTAAAATGTTAAAGCGAATCTCAATCATTATTTTCTTGGCATGTTTAATACCATCTTTAAGTGGTTGCGGATTTAATACGATACCAACAAATGAAGAAAAAGCACATGCAGCATGGAGTGAAGTATTGAATCAATATCAACGCCGAGCAGATCTTATTCCCAATCTTGTAGAAACGGTCAAAGCCTACGCATCTCATGAACAAGCTGTTTTTACAAATGTTATTGAAGCACGTGCAAAAGCAACACAAGTGAACATTAATGCTGATATGTTGAATAACCCAGAAATAATGCAGCAATATCTCAACAATCAAGCAAATTTATCAAGCGCACTTTCACGTCTTATGGCCATTGTTGAAAACTATCCTGATCTCAAAGCAAATCAGAATTTCCTCGCTCTTCAATCACAATTAGAAGGGACTGAAAACCGTATCTCTGTTGCCCGTCGTGATTATATTGAATCAGTACGTATATACAATACCACACTAAAAACAATGCCAACAATGATTTGGGCAAAACTATGGTTTCGGGATGCTAAACCTATGCCAACGTTTACTATAGATACCAATAGCCAACAAACACCAAAAGTCAATTTTAATTAATGAAATTGTTTCGATATTCCACACAACGCGTTGTTTTTCAACACTTATTATCTCTTATAAGCCTTCTGTATTTGGTTGCTGTATTGGGAAGTGTCGCTTGTTCGCAGAACAAATTTCCTCCCTTAACTGGCTATGTTAACGATGTAGCTCATTTACTCGATGATGCGACAAAGGAAGACTTAACAAAAAAACTTGCTGCACTCGAAGAAAAAACTGGAGATCAAATTGCTCTTGTAACTCTCCCAACCCTTTCAGGAAGTGATATAGAAACCTACAGTAATGCTCTTTTTCGCAGATGGGGATTGGGTCAAAAAAAGATCAATAACGGTGTATTGCTGGTTATTGCACTTAATGAGCGCACAGCACGTATAGAGGTAGGATATGGTTTAGAAGGAGAGCTAACGGATGCTCTTTCCTCTGTCATCATTAATAACTTTATTATTCCCAATTTTCGCGAAGGAAATTATCAAAAAGGAATTGTTGAAGTCGTTGATGCAATTATCAAAGTTATTACAAAAAGTGATTCTCATTTTACTTTTCGAATCAAAGAGAAAGCAAAAATTATTGAAGCACAACGTAAACAAGCTGAAAAAGAAGAAATGGTAATCAATGCAATCATGTTTTTAATCCTTTTTATAACGGTTGGTCTCCCCATTCTTGCAATGATTTTTGGTAAAAAAGTAGGCCCACAAAAGTATCTCTGGATGGGTATCATCTTCACTCCTTGGTTTCTTAACTTAAGTGCCAGTAGCAAATATCCTGGTGGAAGATTTGGTGGTCCCCGAGGTGGAGGAGGGTTCAGGGGTGGTGGTGGATCATCAGGTGGTGGCGGTGCAACAGGAAAATGGTAAAACGCATGTAATTTTTTTAAGCGTAGCGAATTTTCTTATGATAAAAATTACCGTATTATTTCAATTTTAATAAAAAATTCGATACCTTATGCTGCCATCACTTTTATTGAGTTCAACACAAATACGAACGCCAACATAAATATTGCCATGACATTTGAATTGAAACATACTGATCGTAGCCATTTACCACATCACTTTAAAACAATCCCTAGCAATCCACCTGTTGAATGGAAAATAAGTGATAACTTGGTCGAATATCCTGAAGCACTGCGTTATATGCAAGAGCGTGTAGAAAAGATTCTTGCAAAAACTGCGCATGAACAAGTTTGGCTTCTTGAACATCCTTCCCTTTATACAGCTGGTACAAGCGCGAAAAAACAAGATCTTTTAGCACCTCATTTATTGCCTGTTTATGAGGCAGGCCGTGGCGGTGAGTTTACTTATCATGGGCCAGGCCAGCGTATTGCTTATATTATGCTTGATCTTAAACGCCGAAAACAAGACATCCGTGCTTTTATTAGTGCATTAGAAGAATGGATTATACAGATGCTGGCAAAATTTAATATTAGAGGTGAACGCCGTGAAGATCGCGTTGGTGTTTGGGTTAAACGATCGCATTGTCCATCCACACAAAACGATTATTCTTGCGAAGATAAAATCGCAGCTATCGGCATTCGTGTACGCAAATGGGTAAGCTTTCATGGCGTTTCTATCAATGTTGATCCGAACTTAGCACATTATTCAGGGATTGTTCCCTGTGGAATCACAAATTACGGTGTAACCAGCTTTCTTGATCTAGGTTTCCCTGTAACAATGTACGATATTGATATTGCTCTGAAACAAGCATTTGAAGAAATTTTTGGTCCAACAATTGATGTTTCCTAAGTGCATTGATTTTTAAATAAAAAACAGGCATAAAACTCTCTTGATATAAGAGTTTATTCATGAGGTAGATAGTTAAACGCCATGAGCGATAATAAAAAGGATCTTTTTAGTATTTTCAATCATGCTCAGTCTCGGATAAATACAAAAGAAAAAAATCCGCAAATCTCAATGAGCCCAGAAGCAATGACTGCGAAAAAGGATACACACGAAGATAACTATAACGCCCACTCTATTAGGGTTCTTGAAGGCTTAGAGCCGGTGCGTTTACGTCCTGGAATGTATATTGGTGGAACAGATAGTAAAGCACTTCATCATTTGTTTGCCGAAATTATTGACAATGCGATGGATGAAGCTGTTGCTGGTTATGCAGATTTAATTGATGTATCCTTAGATAGAAATGGTTATTTAACAGTTACAGATAATGGACGCGGCATTCCTGTCGAAAATCATCCTCAAATGCCTAGTAAATCTACTCTTGAAGTTATTATGACGCAACTTCACTCAGGTGGAAAGTTTGATGGCAAAGCTTATCAAACTGCTGGTGGGTTGCATGGGGTAGGAATTTCTGTTGTCAATGCTCTTTCTGATGATATGGAAGTTGAAGTAGCACGAGAACGCAAACTTTACCGACAACGTTTCTCGCGGGGTATTCCTCAATCTGGATTAGAAGATTTGGGTGACGTCTATAATCGTCGTGGCACACGCGTTCGTTTTCATCCTGATGGTAAAATTTTTGGCGAAAAAGCGGCTTTTGATCCAGAAAAAATCTATAAGATGGCGCGCTCTAAAGCCTATCTTTTTGGCGGCGTAAAAATTCGCTGGAACTGCGATCCTGCCCTACTTGAAGATACAAAAAATATTCCCGAAAAAGCTGTTTTACACTTTCCAGATGGACTTAAAGATTATTTACTCTCATCATTGGAAAATGAATATCGGGTCACATCGGAAATTTTTTCTGGTAAAACAAAACAATATAATGGTCATGGATCTGTTGAATGGGCTGTTGCTTGGCATGGTGGTGATGCTTACGTACAATCTTATTGTAATACTATTCCCACTGGAGAAGGTGGCACACACGAAATAGGACTGCGTCAAGCTCTTTTGCGCGGTTTGAAATCCTATGCTGAATTAATAGGAAACAAGCGCGCTGCTATTATTACGTCTGATGATGTTATGATTTCAACCGCTGCAATACTTTCAATTTTCATCAAAGATCCTGAATTTGTTGGACAAACTAAAGACAGATTAGCGACAATTGAAGCTCAACGTATCGTTGAAAATGCAATACGCGATCCTTTTGACCATTGGCTGACAAATTCTCCACAAGAATCAACAAAACTTCTTGATTGGGTTATTGAACGTGCTGAAGAACGTGTTAAACGGCGCCAAGACAGAGAAATCAATCGAAAAACTGCTGTACGTAAATTACGTCTACCCGGCAAACTGGCAGATTGTAGCCAAAGCTGTGCTGCTGGTGCTGAATTATTCATTGTTGAAGGTGATTCTGCTGGTGGTTCTGCTAAACAAGCGCGAAACAGAGCAAACCAAGCAATTTTACCTCTTCGTGGAAAAATCTTAAATGTAGCAAGTGCCGCACACGAGAAAATGAATTCAAGCCAAACAATAGGTGATCTTATACTTGCTCTTGGATGTGGAACACGCTCTAAGTATCGTGAAAAAGATCTCCGATATGAACGGATTATCATTATGACGGATGCGGATGTTGATGGTGCTCATATTGCCTCACTCCTCATCACCTTCTTTTTTCAAGAGATGCCAGATCTTATTCGTCAGGGACATTTATACCTTGCCGTGCCTCCTCTTTATAGAATATCGCAAGGAGGAAAAGTTGCTTATGCACGTGACGACGCCCATAAGGATGAATTACTAAAAACTGAATTCACTGGAAAAGCTAAAATCGAAATTGGACGTTTCAAAGGGCTTGGAGAGATGCGCGCTGAACAGCTTAAAGAAACAACTATGCATCCTCAAAAGCGTACATTGTTACGTGTTACTATTGACGCAGTAGAACTGCAAGAAACAAAAAATATAGTAGAAAGCTTAATGGGAACCAAACCAGAAGCACGATTTCGATTCATACAAGAAAACTCTACTTTTGTTTCTAATCTAGATATATGATTTTTAAAAAATATTCCTTTTAAACTACTGCTGCTGCATCAATAACGCGTAGTTGTGGATTAATTGTTCCATTCCAATAATTCAAACTAAGATTACCAGCCAAATGAATCATTTCACCAATATTTTCAGAAAGAAAATAACCAAGCGATGTTCCCACCGCACGGAAAGCTATTCCTTGCAGCTTTTTTCCTTCCATATTAGAGATAACAAGGCGAAGATGTCCTTTTCCCACCTCACAAAGATTCATTAACCGATGAGAGGGAAGAACAAAAATAGGAGTAGTATTCCCTGAACCAAATGGTCCTGCTTTTTCTATCATATCAAAAAGCGCTTTATTGGCTCCAGAAGCAGAAAGACAACCATCTATACTAAGAGACTTTTTAGCATGCAATTGTGAAACCCTTACAGAGACTTTTTCCTCCAGCCATTCTCGAAAATTGTCAATTTTTGTCGATTTGATTGTGATTCCAGCTGCCATAGTATGTCCCCCACCCTTTTCTAATAAATTTAATGTAACAGCTTCACGAACAAGTGCTCCTAAATCTATACCGCTAATTGAGCGTCCCGATCCTACCCCGCTTCCATCTTCTTTCAAAGCAATTGCAAAAACAGGACAAAAAAAACGCTCTTTTAAGCGGGACGCAAGAATACCAATGATTCCTGGATGCCATTCTTGATGAGCAATCACAAGTGACAAAGGTGTTTCTCTCTCTTGATAAAGAGAAGCAATATAAGATTCTGCTTGAGCTAATTGAAGAGCCTCCATTTCTTGGCGTTCTTGATTAAGCTGATCTAATTGTTCTGCTATTTGTTCAGCTTCATTTTTATCATCACAGCAGAGCAAACGTGCTCCTAAAGCTTGATCTCCAATACGGCCCCCTGCATTAATTCTAGGACCTAATAAAAAACCTAAATGAAAACTATTAAGCGGCTCACTTATACGTGCAACCTTGGTTAAAGCTGCTATCCCGAAATTATGCATAGAACGAGCAACTTGAAGCCCTTTAGCTACAAACGCGCGATTAACACCTTGTAACGGAACGACGTCACATATAGTCGCCAATGCAACAAGATCAAGCATACTTAGAAGATCAGGAAGCTTCCCGCCAAAGTTTTGCTTCCGCAACAAATGATTAACCCATGCTAATGTAACAAAGACAACGCCAGCAGCACACAAATGCCCCTGTCCAGAAAAATCATCAGGGCGATTAGGGTTGACAAGAGCAACAGCTTCCTGATGAACCTCTGACATTTGATGATGATCTAAAATCACAACCTCAGCACCTGCAAGCCTTACTGCTTTTACTGCATCTGGACTGTTCGCGCCACAATCAACGGTGATAATCAAATGAGCACCTTCTTGCACGAGCATCCTCATTGCTTGTTCATTTGGGCCATATCCTTCAACAATACGATCAGGAATATAAATTTTTACTTCTATACCAAAATAACGTAAAAAGCGTGCTATAAGCGCTGATGAACAAGCACCATCAACGTCATAATCACCAAAAACAGCAATCTTCTCTTGATTCAAAATAGCTTTAACGATGCGCTCTGCTGCATATTGCATATCCGTAAAGCTTTCTGGATTAGGCATTAGCGTGCGCAAAGTTGGATTGATAAAAGCAACAGCTTCAGATTCATCGACATCTCTTGCCGAGAGAACGCGCGCTAACGCATCTGGAAAACCAAATTTTTGAGAAATAGCACGCGCATTATTTACCCCTTGAATATCAAGGGCATCTAACCAAGCCTGACCACAAGCAGAAGATTCAACATTGAGAAAATAACGAGAACGTTGCATTGTCGTCCGTTCTACAATGAAAGCGAATAAAATACAATCAAGAGTTAAAGATAAAGCACTCTTTTGCAGCATCCATTTTTGCCTAAAATGTAAGTAAATTACTCTACATATGTAGTATTAAAGTACCTCAACTATAAAGCACTGTTTTATAAGTTTTTATTTTCTCTTGACGTAAATCAAAAGACATTATATTCAGAACAGTTATTATGTGTTAAATATTTCGCTGATAACAATTTTCAACGCACAGCAGCAAAAATCCCCTTAATGTTAAAGGGTTTTTATAAAGGATCTTCTATGGCAACTTTTTCACAAAAGCCAACTGAAGTGGTGAAAAAATGGGTTATTATTGACGCAGAAAACCTCGTTTTAGGTCGTCTTGCCGCATTTGTTGCGAACCGCTTACGTGGCAAACATAAGGCTACATTTACTCCACATGTCGATGATGGTGACAATGTTATTGTGATCAATGCAGATAAAATAGCTCTCACCGGTAAAAAATATACAGATAAAAAATATTATTGGCATACCGGATATATTGGTGGAATCAAAGAGCGCACAGCTCGCAAAATCCTTGAAGGCCGTTTTCCTGAACGTGTTGTTGAAAAAGCTGTGGAGCGCATGATTCCTCGTGGACCACTTGGTCGTCGTCAATTGAGGAATTTACGTGTTTATGCTGGAAGCCAACACCCGCATGCAGCACAACAGCCCGAATCTCTTGACGTTGGTGCTTTAAACCGCAAAAACAAAAGGATTGCTTGATTATGGCTGAAATTAATTCTCTTTCTGAGCTTAGCGTAGTAACAAGTATTGAAGAAACTAAAGAAAATGTTACTCCTATCCATGTGCAAAAGCTTGATTCACAAGGACGTGCCTATGCAACAGGAAAACGTAAAGATGCTGTTGCTCGCGTATGGGTCAAACCAGGTTCTGGGAAAATCATCATTAACGGTAAGGAATTTGACAAGTATTTCGCGCGTCCTGTTCTTAGGATGATTCTTCGTCAGCCAATCGTTGCAACAAAAAGGGATACCCAATTTGATATTGTTGCAACCGTTGCAGGTGGTGGTCTTTCTGGACAAGCCGGTGCGGTACGCCATGGTATTTCCAAAGCTTTAACCTATTACGAACCAGAACTTCGCACGATCTTGAAAAAAGGTGGCTTTCTTACCCGTGATAGTCGTGTTGTTGAACGTAAAAAATACGGTAAAGCAAAAGCGCGTCGTTCTTTCCAATTCTCAAAGCGTTAATTTCAATTTTTGTGCAATACATCGAGAGCCCTGTTTTGGCGGGGCTTTATATTTATTAAATCGGTTCTTTTTAAGTAGAACGTGGTAGCCAATTTTATCTATCATGAGAAAAATTTCAAAGAGTAAAATGACCTATTTCTTCCTGAGAGATAAGCCTAAAAGAGGTCGTCCGGAAATGCTTGAAAACCTTCGCTTCAATTTTTAGAATCTTTACTTCAGCTTCAGTAGTCCAGACCTAACTATGCGTTCGTTTACAAAAACATTTGCAATACAATTAAAGCCTCCTCACTAGCTTTTTCTCCCATTCTTTAGCCATAGCTTCAATCCAAGAAGTTTTTTACCATTGTGATAAAATGAGGAACAGAAATAGGCTTTGACATGTATTCTTCACATCCACTTGCACGAATTCTTTCTTCATCCCCTTTCATAGCAAAAGCTGTTACCGCAACAATGGGGATAGATCTAAGTTTCTCATCTTCTTTTAATTGTTTAATAACATCGATCCCTGATACCTCAGGTAACTGAATATCTACAAGGATAAGAGAGGGCATTGATGAACGGGCCAATTCTAATGCCATAAGACCATTCCGCGTTTCAACGGTTTCATAGCCACTCGCCTCGACAAGATCACGGAATAATTTCATATTCAGTTCGTTATCTTCCACGATCATGACTTTTTTTGACATGAATATAACTCCACCCTTTTGAGATAAAATAGACAAAGAGAAATTAATACATAATCCCTCTACTTTAAGATAAAATGATAAAAAAAATTGTAAACCACAAAGAAACGAAATAACGCCCGATAAAAGCATTTTTTCGCAAAATTAATATTTGTATTGCTAAAACGTGACGCTTCTTCAGTTCATAAAAAGAAAGTTTTTATGACCCTGAAGACTTTATTATTATATACTTTTTAAAATTGATATACAAAGTTTCTGGGTATTGGAATAAACACGTAAGCCTTTTTACCTTAGAAAGATAAAAACATACAAATGATTTCAAATACCGGCTTTTGAGTAGGAAAAAACAATTCCGTAATTTTGATATGCAAAGATGTTTTAGTCAGTAAGCAATCAGTGTTTTCTGCTGCAATGTTTTGTTATCCTAGAGGTTTTTTTTATACATCAATACAGCTATTGGATAACAAATCAAAAAAAGGTTATCTGTGGATTTTAAACGAGATTTTAGAATAGATCACACAATGCAATTAATGCATTTTTAAATACAAAAACGGTAGCAACACTGGAAAATGAAAACTTTTATTATAGTATTTGCTTCTTCAGCTGAAAATACAAAAATAATAATATTATTAAATATTTTATATAATAGTCTCTATAAAAAAGTTATTTAAATATATCAAGAATATAACATGTTATGAAAAATGCTATGAAAAAAATTACAAAAAATGAAATTGTTATTATAATTGAAAATAAGCATATTTAAAATAAAAACACTAAAATACACCCACATAACTAATATCTACAACAATAATTAAAATAAAAATATATAATTAATATATGACTGAAATATATTTAATAAATATTTTTAGAAATATTTATTAAATATATGTCTACAAAATTAGCATAAATTAATATATTAATAAATTGTGTTATAAATTAATAATAGCACGCATTATACTGAGAATTTCATCATATAGCTCTTCCTACTCCATAGCCAATACCAACACCGATTCCTGCCCCCGCTCCTGCTCCTGTCAATATTCCAAATCCGCCTGATATTACTCCTCCCACTACACCTCCTACAAACACTCCAGCAGTCCTTCCCACATCTCTTCCTACCACTCCCATTGAATTTGCTGTAGAGAAATAATCGCCGACATTACACCCAGGCTGTGATCCACTACTTGAAAAATTAATTGATGAAATATCAGACCAAGCATTAGACAAACTATGAGACCAACCAGTATTAGACTAACCACTAAGCCAACAAAACATACGAATTCTCCTTTTATCTATATTTTAAAAAAGTATCACTATAACACGCATTAAACGTGTTATTATACGACTTAGAAAAAAATCAAACACAATGCTTAAATATTATAAATAAAAATACGCATAAAACTATAAATATATTATTTTTATATTTTTTTAATAATTGTATATTTTATAAATAATAATATTTACAATACTTTTAGAAAATTTAATCAGCGTTTTTCTTTTAACAAAAGCATAAAATAAAATGTATTGTTCACCCGAAAAGTTATTATCCTTCTCTTGGTTTACAAAAGCCATAAAGAAATATATTCATACCGTCATCAAACTCAGTTTTGTTGCTATTGTCTTGTGCGCACACACTGGTTAAACCTTTTATTGTTCAGACGATTATAGACCGCATCTATCCTTTCAGCATGTGGAAAATGCTTTATGCACCACTGTTCTTATGATTGCTATTCTATGCTGTTTCGCGCAACTCTTAGTATTTTCTTCTCTGGCAGTTTAGGGGGTTATGTAACCAATGGGCTTACACTAGAATGTCGATTTATACCCATGTTTTAAGCCTCTTCTTGCCCATGCATTTTGCAAATGGAGGAATTGTTCATACCTATCGGAAAAATTGGTATATTGCTATAGACTAACATATCTACGGAAAAAATTAATAATAAAGAATAGAGCACCTACACAGAATATTGCTTTTATAGCCTCTTACTAATTCAATTACTCATTTTTCGGAAAATAAGAATAGCTACAAAGCTATAGATGATTAATAAAAATTATTTAATATTATTAATAATAAATCAAATTTTATCACATAATATTATTAAATATAAATATATATAAAATAAATTTATATTTTATGAATTTTAAAAATATTTATTTATTTTTATATTTAATGTTTAATTTATTAAAAACCAAAAAAATAATTAAATTGTTATATATTATTACGAGATATATATTGATCAAAAAAAATCTGATATACCAGCGCTGTAACAACAACATAGATAAATAAAGAATGCAAAATAATAGTTTTATCGAAATAAATATTAATGAAAGAATAGAAATTCCTAAAGTACTCGAAAATAAAACCCAAGAAAATACTGCCTATCATCCAATATCTAAGCTCAGTGATATACTGAGCACGGTTGCTCTATAGATCTACATGAAGATTTTTGAAGACAACGTTCATCACTCATTCTTGTGCGATTGAATGAAATAAGCCGAAGAGAGTACCAAACAAAAAAAGCGCCACAAAAGCTTCTGCATTCGCAAACACTAAAAAAGATAAAAAAGCCATAAAGAGATTATTGTTGGGACAAAAAGATAAGATAGCTGAGAAAAGCTAAGTATTCCCGAATGGATGCTAATGTAATTGCCTACTGAAGGTATAAGTAATGGGAGATAACTCCCAAATTTTTGCAACTGCGATATCACTGTCAAGTTAACCATCAGCGTTGCAGAAGAATTCTCTGAATGATTCCGTAGCTTTTTAACCACGCCATAAATATACGGTCCATAAGCTCCTGATAACGTAACCGCCAAAGGAAAACAAGATCGCATTTATTATAACAATAAAAACATCGGAGAAATTGCAACGTAAAGCCCCCCAAAAGAACACTTTTATATGTACCACGTAATCAGCTAAATACCGATAAGAATATCGGCCTATAACGGCCAAAAAGCGCATTCATCGTTTTAGCAACAGTTTCGCTTGCTCGATATACATTTTGCGTATATTCAATATTGTTCCTCAAAGAAAGATTGCCGCCTCTCTTTTGCCCTATATTTTTATTTCCCTATAATCGCCAATCTTAATTTATAAATTTTATACTCTTAAAAACACATTAAAGCTCGCATTTACTTTAATCATGGATGAAGAAGGGAGCGGTATTCAATATATTCACATAGTTTTCTATTTACACTACAAGACATCAGAAAGACTTTCAAAGTAAGACCGTCTTTAAATACAAAACGAATGACATCAATTTATTTTCTATCAGGTTAAATAGATATTTTGTAAGATTTAGATTATAAAGAGGCATTATCATTCAATTCATTGTTCTTGTCGTGCTTCATATGAGATTATTCCGATATGTCCCACTCATCTTTACCATTGTAGATTGGTAGCCTCTTTGTACATTTGTGTTTTATTCACATTGAATAAAACATTCATTAGCTATTCTTTCCATTCTATTTATACATGAGTGCTTTTATAATTAAAGCATGTATTAAAGGATGGCTTTAAAGAATAAAAAATATAAATTATTTGTTATATTTATTTTTCATATTTTTTACAGAGACCGACTTTACAAGTTGATGTAGCTACAAAATTCTTAAAAATAATTAATCCAAGAAAATCTTTGGGATGACATTAACCCTTTGGTCTTTCCTTCAGTAATAAGAGATGCACTTAAATTTAATTTTTTCCTAAATTAATTTTAAAAATGAAAAAAAATCCTAAAGACAAAAGCAAAATATAATAGAAAATATGACTGCTTTCTAATGTACTAAAAACATCTTATATTTTCTATTTCTATCTTAAAATCAAAAATACATTAAAACTCTTATCTTATTTATAATTTTTCAAAAGATTAATTAAAAACTATAACGCAATCCAGCAGAAAAACGAATTCCAGAAAAACCAGCCTTAGTAAATTTATGCTGATAGCTTAGATCACCATGAAATGTAACTTTTGAAGACAGTTTTGAATGAATACCAAATCCAGTTTCTAAAGAAGAACCAAAAGATCCCAGCTGGAAAGCATCTTTAAAATATACCAATTTTTTTTCTCCAAAACCATGTGTAAAATAAAAATTTCCATAGAAAGAGGTTACATGATCCTCTTCAAATGCTGTTAGCTTCTTGGTTAAACGCCCACCAACACGCATCACCCATTGATCAGATTTTCCCATCTCAATATCAAAGCCGTCAATATCACGAGCCTTATGAAACTGGAGCTGTTGATAAATAAGCTGAACCTGCGGATCAAAAACAAAACCTTCATACCCTATCATAAAGGCTTTACCAGCAGAGAAAGAAATGTTCAAAGGATTTGCTTTTAATGTCGCTGTTTTTCCCCATGCAAAGCTAGTAACATCCCCTTTAAATAAACCATAGGATAAAAAGCCATCTACATAAAAGCCAGCGTCATGTTCCATACTACCATATGCTGTAACTGACCATTTATTAAATGTACTTTTTTGACTTTTTGCAACATTCCGAGGCTGCAAAGAAAGTTTTCCGTAAGTTCCCGTAAGCCCAAAGGATGTAGTGCTGTATGCGCTTTCTATTGTTTTCATGAGAATTCCTGTTTCTACAGCCTTATAGTCAAAGTCACCACTGTAGCCATATTCAAGTGCAGAAAGATCTGAAACATAACCATAACTCCCGCCATAACCATTAATAGACAAAGCAAGAGTTTCATCATTTTTGAGCAGTCTACTCGAAATAGATCGCATAGTTCTCAATTGTTTGTTTTGATTACTGATATCCATCAACCCAGCATGGAAAAAGGCATTTGGCAAAAGAAGATAAGTTGGAACCTGCGGAACAACATCCCTCACCCTTAATGCAGAATTAGCTACAACAGATGCAACGGAAGCAGACTGAACGTATTTACCCTCAAGGCGAAAATCCCAAAAATCTCCATCGCCTTTAACTAATCTTTGAGCAGCCTGTGAATTCCCAAGAGAAGAACCTGGACCATACGCGTGGAGATAATACTGGTAAGGCAAACCTTCCAACGCAATATAAGCACTACTTAACTGAAAAGAATCTTCAGCTGCTTTTCCAGAAACTTGAACAATTGAAATACTGTGTGCATTTTTGTCATCAGCTTCTTCCTTTTGATTTTCTGCAACAAATTGCACATATAGTGTAGTTTTTCCAGAAACATCGCCGTGGATTAAAAGTCGGTCAGTCTTTTGAGTATTGAGCGAACCATCTCTATTGAGATACGCATTGAAATAAAGGCGTGCACCACCCTGCGCACTATAAGCTTCTTCCCCTCCCTTTCCAATATGAAGTGTCTGATACTCCTGAAACGTTGGAGATTCAAAAGCAATAACGCTATCAGAAAGTTTTATAAATGAAATTGATGACATTATACCGTTCAAGGCTTGCTGATTTATATTTTTCCTTTTTGTTAAAACCCATTTTGATCCTTCCGTCAAATAAAGTTCAACAGTAGAATCATCAGCAACACGGGTGCCTCCTGTAAGTGAAGAAGAAGCAGCCAAAATAGCCACAGAAGCCCCGTTCTCAGCTGTTAACAATAAATCACCAGAAATCTTTGTATCTTTTGTTAGTGCAATATAACCACTACTCTTATTACTATGAATAACCGTACCATCTGGTACCTCAAAAGTCGTCTTTTTCAAAAAGACTATCCTTTTTTCGTATTCATGGTTTCCTGTATTTTTATCAAAGTGCATACCATGCTTGTTACCTGTCAACGTAATTGTCGAATCTTCAATATTAACCCGCGAAATTAAAATATTTCCTTCTTGGTTGACAGTTGTTTGTGCTTTAGGATCTAATCCAACCCACAAAACATCAACATCGGCAGCAAGAACATCGCTATTCTTTAAATAAGTAAAGCCATGCGGATTTATGTTTAAAACTGCATGAGCAACATCATCTTCCTCATTTGTATTTTCTCTGTCTGCCATTCTTTGATTTTCTGAAATAATGGTAACACCATCTAAAATTGTACTCCCCCTTGCCCCCACATAAAGAGCAGCTGCATTCGTTACATCAATCAATCCCCCTGTCATCTTAATATGCGCATCAACACCACTGAAAAGTGCTACGCCTTGACCGATTCCCTGACCTTCTAACTCAATCTTTGTGTTAGTTAAAAGAACAGATGTTCCTTGCTTTTCTGCATAAACACCCCTCTGAGAAGCCTTAATGGATCCACGATTTACCTCAATCGTCCCATTATCAGCGCTAAGACCTGTTGATACATTATTAAAGGTTGAATCACTCAAAACAACTTTCCCCCCTTGTGATGCAATTACGCCATAGGTACCTTCTAAACTCTCAGTCGCTTTAACTTCTACACGCGTTGCCTCGATCACTGTATTTGGTTGTTGCGCCACTATGGCAGCAGATGATATAAGAGAATTGTTACCCCCATTCTTTTCACTAAAAGGTACAACAAACTGGTACGTTTTATCGCTCATTGTATGTTTTGCACCATCACTGCATCTATAAGGTAATTTTCCTTCATGACATGAAAGTGGTACAGATGAAAGAGAACTCGCCTTAACATCTATATTTGATAAAAAAGAAAAAATAGCTGCTGTAAAAACGCACGAATATAAGCGATTTTTAGACACTCTCATCATCATCCCTCTTCAAATTTTCTTTTTCTAAAAAAAACAAAAAAGTAGAAAAAACCATAATTTAAAATTCGATAACTATAAAAAAAATAAAGAGTATCTACTATTTATATGATTTACATTCATACACATAATTTGTTTTGTGTTTTATGTAAAGCGAGAATAAAAAATCACAATTTACGCTTGCAACCTTTGAAAAAAACTCCTAGACATCGTTAAGAAGTAATGTAAAATGCCTAAAAAATAATCTCAATAAGTTTATATTGATAATGAAAATCACTATAAAACACGAAAAAGATAAAATGTATGGGAAATGAAATAACAATAAGAAGCTCTTTGATAACAGCGAAAATCTGCGGAAATGCTTACCATATACAGCGGCTGATGGATCAAATTTCGATACCAAAGCGATCAATACCTAAAATAAAGATTTGGAGATGCAAATAGAACTTTTGTATCAAAGCAAGGCTGCCTTAATTTTCTACCATCAATAGCTGTACCATTAAGACAATAAATTGCTTACGAAAACGTTCTTTAATGTTGCAGTCTTGCCTCACACAAAATTGAAGATATTATCTCTAATTAAATTTAAGGCTGAGGGAATATTTACGTAAAAGTGAATTGCGTAATACTGTGGATTTCCAGATAGAAACATAAGATAAAGTGGTTGACACCATTCTGAAATTGAGAACAATCAAAGTTAACTCTCTCAGTAAAATCAATTATACTAACAACTAACCACCGTGCTCTATAAAAAACTTTTTTATATCGAGTAAGTTTTGATAAACAATAACGGACAGGAATATCCATACAGTTGAAACATCAATAATATATTGCTGATCTCAAACTTAATGAGTTTTACCTGTATTTTTATTAAGAGAACCATCATTTTTCTCTCTTTCCCGTTATTTTTTCCGGTTACTTCTTTAAGAATTAGCTTAATATTATGTTGCTGATTATTACTTTTCAAAGCTTTTTTGTTTGCTGGTGCTTTCTATTCGTTTCAATATGTCTCATCAATTTACGTTCCTGTTTCGTCGAATTAGTCACACCAAAGGTATCATTATCCATAAACTGCTGATATCCGGCTATCATAAGATTTGTTAGAAAGAAGTGACTACGTTGAGCAGTCAAAAAATAAATTCCCTTTGAATCTTGCAATTTATACAGGTAGCCTGCTTTGGTCATACACTCATGAACGGATAAAAATTCACTTACGCCCGAGTCTATATTCTCGAGAGAAATATAAACTGGTTTCCAACCACATTTTGACAGTTCCTGTTAGATCACAAGTTGATTGGCCCTCGCCCTTTCCTCATAATGCTAAAGTCGATGGAGGGAGCTGATTAATACATCTAGCCGTGCTTAATAGAGTTATCCCACTCAAGAATTTCAAGATTTTCTTCATTTTCTCCTCCTTTAATTGGGTTATTTACGATGGAAAAGCTTGTAAGCCTGTTAATTTTTTTATCCTCTCTGTTCAAAAAACTATGGATAAGTATTGTAATGGTAGATTGCAAAAAATAATCGCGTCATTCCAAACGAAAACAAAAGTGTCGGAATTGTTGATCATCACCAGAAGAAAACTTAAAACTTGCATTCAGATTGTTTTGGATACTTTATACAAAAAGAGCTATTCAAGCGCTTTTTGACACTTCTCTCAAGAATGACAGCGCCTGGACAACAAATGGGCAGGTATTCTTCTTTAAAAATATAATACCAGTTACCTCTCCCTACTTTATCACAGAATCCTGATTGAATAATGCAAGCTTCAATGGATGCATAGGCTTTTGCTTTCTAGATCCTCATCATAAGGAGTAGGCATTTCACATTCTAACAACGCTTTTCCTACCTCAATCACATCTGCACTCGACTTCTCTCACATCCCCAAATATGATGTGCGAAGTTTATTAAACTTACATCTAACCATACTTAACAGAATTATTCGACTTAATAATTTCAAGATTTGTTTTATTTTCCTTTCCCCGAAGGAATTCGTACACGGTGAGGCGTGCCATAGAGCTTTTTACATCCTGGCTTCCCACTTCCAAGACAACTATGGACAGTGATGGAATCCATCATCATTTCGAATGCTTCTTTTAACCTATTACTGCCAGGAGGCACTTTATCGAAGGTAGCTGGATTATCACCAATCCAACTACCTACAAAATCATATTTATGGTTTTCTAAGCCGACACTGGTTTGCTTTCCTCCACTCAGCTTATCTAATGTATCGGCTATAACTTGAGCATTATAAGCCGGTGCAAAAAGATTAATCGTTGTTTTGCCTGCTATACCATACATACCCTTCTCGTTTAGAGATTGCAATGCATTACCCACTGTCATACCGCCACGGCTATAAGCATCAAAATGCAGTCCATGATTGCCATGATGAATTATCAAATTGCGTACTTTCTTTGTTGAATTGCTCAAACCAAAAAAGTTATTTTCCATAAACTTTTGATATCCCGCTATCAACAGTTCTGATACGACCGAGTTGCTTTTTGGGAAATATATAAAATAGTGTGGCTCATTCTTATTGTCAGCATGCTGAAGCGCATAACGTGCTGCTCCATTTGCCGAGTTAAAAATTCCATTAATTGAAACATGGACTTTACCATCAGAGCCAACTTGCAAGTGCTGCTTTTCATCAGGCGTTAAATAATGATATTGAGGAGAAAGCTGCCCCTTTTTATCTGTTAAATAGATAATCCTTCTCTTTTCATCGTGATTAATAACAGCAATAGGATGCTCTTTGATAAACATGGTTTTATAGGCTTCATCACTATATTTAAACGCTTTTTCCAAAAATTGTGTTTTCATTTGGCGATTTGCACGGGCTATACGTTCTAGCTTTGCTACATCTAACCGTTCTATGCCCTGATGGGCTTCAGCTGTATCGCGATTAAGGGCATCTATTGTTTCTTCAGCACCCTTCCCAGTGGATGCTTTTTGCCTAGCTTCATCTTTAATGATTATCGTACCGCTACTGACCGTAGATTTGGTTTGCCCCTTAGCTGAATCATAGGCTTTCCCGTGATCCAAAGCATTTTTAGCAACGTTTTTTGCAATGCCGTATTTTCCCTCTTGCAATGCACCACCTACAGCGATACTGATCCCATCACTTGTGGATTCAGCCTGTGCACTGTTAGCAATATCTTCGGTAGCGATGCTTGCATTTGTCAATGTATTTTTGTCCACGGATGCTGTACTGTCAATGATACCACCGGTGAGGATTGTTTTACCTGTAACAGCAATATCAAAACCTTGCTCTCCCGCTTTGATCCCTGATTGCTCTACAACACTGTTATAATGGCTTGATGATTTATCCTGCTGTAAGGAGAAGTTTATTGATCCTGGATTGGCAATTTTTTCACCGCCATAACCAACAGAAAGTGATTTTTGTTTTTTGGAAGTTTTCCCGCTATCACTACGGCTCGCAATGGTGAAATTACCACCCACATCTGCTTTTATACCCTTTCCAGAAACCGCTGCACCTTCCAGCGAAGTGTCTGCTTCACTGGTGATATCAATATTGCCCTTGCCAATAACATGGCTATTCTTGTGTTGAACCTCCTCGCTGGAATCTTTCCCTTGACTAAAAGAAGTATTGCCTGTCCAGCCCCTGCCATCGATGCCATAACTATAACCAATATTCAAGGAAGAGCTTTGAGTTTTTCCATTACTTGATTGCACATTTTGGATACCTTCAAGATTGATATCCTGTCCTGCTTTCAGGATCATTTCTCCACTGTGTTCATTATTGCACTCATCATTATTTGGAGTATAAGCAGAAATTTTTCCAGCGATAATATCTGCTCCAACATCATGAAGAGTCCCTTTTTTGGCTTCAATACGCACAGCACGCCCAGCTTCTATTTTATCTGTCACCGCCATTGAGGTATTAAAAAACGCCTCTGTTTTATCAGATTTAAAGCCTGCTGTAACGTTGGCAGAAACATTTGCTGTATTGAAAAGATTATCTTTTGTTGCTTTACCTTTCATCCCATTGTACAAATTTTTGCTTTGGTTATAGAGATCATAGCCTTTCAAGCCAATCTTGCCAATCTTGCCGATCTTGTGTTTTCCATCACCATGACCAAAATGTTGTACTGCATCCCCCATCTCTTGTAACGTGCCAACAATGCCAGCATTGGCAGAAGTTGTGATACCTGCAAATGATTTGTCATGCATTTCTTTACCGTTGGATATATTATGGCTTTCCGAAAGCGTGACATCATTGCCGGCATCAATTTTCACATCACGATCTGCCACAATATCTGCAGCTTGCAAATGAACATTATGATCGGTGTTAATTTGAATATCTCTTCCCGCGATAAAATGCGATTGCACTGAAGAACTTCCCTCTTGATTTGCCTTGTCCTTTGAAGAAGTCAATCCAATGCCTATCGAAGTACCGTTGTGGTTCTTTGTCACTTGAATACCAAAAGCAGATTGTTTTTCTTGCATGTTCGACGTATAATTACCATAACCGTCCTTAACATTGACATCACGCACTGCGAAAAGAGTAATATCTTTATTCGCTGCAAAGTCAGAGCCTACCATAGTTACATTTGATTTCTTTGCAGCAATGTTTATATTGCCACCAGCACCCAAGGAAGATCCTTTATGCTCAACACTTTCATCAGTTTGTGTTTTTGATTTTTTTCCCCAGATAGATACAAAACCTGAACCTGAACCTATTCCAAAATCAGACTTATGCTCTTGTAAATACGTGTTATGATAGTCTTTCATGCCATCGATGAAGACATTCTCCCCGATCAAAGCAATATCTTTCCCTGTGAACATTTGAGAGCCTGAGATTATCGTCTCGTTCTTTGCTTTTATCACGATATTGCCCTCTGCTCCAAGGTTGCTTGAAATTGTTGTTGTATGTTCCTGAGATTTGTTTGACGATTTCTCAGTGAGAAATGCTTTTTTTGTCAACTTTTCTTGCTGTTTAAAACGTTCTTGGCCTCCTTTTATGGTAATATTCCTACCGGACTTAAGTAAAATATTAGCTTTTACCTGATCTTTTGTTTCATCCGCTATATTGGCAATGAGAATTGATTCAATAACTTGTGTATCTTTTCCAGATTCAATAGTAATTCCTTCATCCCCTGTTATGTTTGCACTTACCACTTGCGTGCTCTCAACATTGTTATGAACTGATTTACCACCACCAAACACTCCACCACCTGCGAAACCTGATATTTTTCGCTGTAAACTATTCTCTGTATTGGTAATCAAGATATCGTTGCTAGCTTTCAGCCCCACATTGCCATCAGCCGCAACAGAACTGCCTATAATGCTGAGGTCATGCTGCTTTCCATCTTGACCTGCGATCATACTAATATCACCCCCAGCTTTTATCGATGCTCCAAGAAAAGCTGACACATGCCTGTCGATTGTCGTGTTTTGACTTTGAAGATGATACTCCATTTGATCTTTTTTTGCACTTATAGTTACTTCACCTTGTGCGCCAAAAACAATATTGCCCTTAGCGTCCACACTAGAAGCAGCAACATGGATATCTCGACCAGATGAGACAGCGATGCCTTTTCCAGAACTCAAATAAGAACCTTTGTGCAATGCTAGGTGCGATGTTTCACCATGAACATGATGATTCATGTTATTATGTATAGCATCTATCGAAACATTTCGCGCAGCTTTTAAGTGAAGAGTATCGTGGGCTTGAACACGAGAATTTACAACATTCAAATCTTTCCCTGCTAAAAGTACTACCAAGTTTCCAGAGTTCACTTCTGTTTGATGCTGTATGACGGAAACGCGTTGTCCCATACGATTGGTGATAGCTGCTGCTCCTACAGACAAGGTTCCCTGTTCTGCTGACAATGCCAATACCCCTCTTGTTGTGATACACACTCCTGAAGCTGTCACATCTTGTTTTGCAATGACAACAGCATTACCACTGGCAGAAATTGCACCAGTTTTTAACGCTGTCTTGACGCTTTCTACAGTGGCATGACCTGCTTCAAAACGAATGTTGTTATCAGCAACCAAAACAATATTATCACCAGAAGCTAAATGTCCCCCTTGATTGAGAATATTACAGCCCTTGATATGTAATTGGTGTGATGCCTCAACTAGCCCTGAATTGGTTATCGTTGAATTGCTCGTATTTTGGCTGGTGATATTAACATCCCTCCCCATGATCAACGCACCAGAAGAGACAAAGGAAGCCCTATCTTTTTTGGGAATGTAAAGCACAGGCGCATAAACATCCATGCCCTTTACTTGTTGGCGCACATAAATCACCATCGGTGCTTCTAGGGAAGCCAATTGTTCTTCACTCAAGGCATCACCAAAGGGAAGATTGTGTGCTCTTACATATTCTGCTCCCTTGTCAAGCAAGGTTTTGACTTGTTCAATGGCATCACTGCCAGGAATAAAGGAGCCCTTGCCCAAACCTTGACCAACAAGATCACGCAATTGTTTCTCAATCAGTTGCTTTTCGAAATAAGCATCCCCTAAGAAAAAAATCTCTCTGTTAGGATTGTAACCAATTCTGTTTAAATAATAGGCTGAGCCATAAAACTTGCCAACATCGAGGAATTGCGCCCGCGTTTCATAAAGGAAATTTTGTTTCGGCAAGGTGCCACCAACCCCACCCGATTGTGGTTTTGGTAAAGGCAACGAACTCCCATCCGAAACACCAGCTGTACCATCTATAGCGATGTTTGGCGTAAACAAAGCACCTGCTGCTGTTAAACCACTCAGTGCCCCCAGTGGATCACCCCCAACGGCTTGTGCCTTAAAATGCGCATCCCCTGTAATGGAACCTTCAGCAGCCATGTTGTTGAGTGTCTCAACCACCAGATTCAACGTGCCACCCGCTTGAACAAGACCAGAAACGGTATCCGCAATTTCCGAACTGATATGGCGAAGAGCACCATTACTTGCTATGTCTAAAGCAACATTACGACTTCCATCAGCGTTATAAGCATAACAATAATAATCCGTATTTGCGTTACAGCCCATAAAGGTATTTTTATAAGCCGTTGCCCCTAAATTGCTCAGCACATTGGCGTGGATATCAGCGTTTCCTTCCACTCTTATAATACTGTAATGGTTGTCAATGGTATCAGCATTAATGATGAGATTGCCGCTAGATTGTATCATCCCCTGAATAGTGGGTTTATGCGAAAATGCTTCAGTGACAGTTTTCTCTGTCATATGTGACAAGTTATTCCATCGATACCCTTGATAAAAAAGTAGATTTTCACTCTCTTTCCAAGTAAACGTCTTGTACATTACCGCATCTTTTAAAGTTATCTTACCATAAGTTGCTTCTTTGTTGGGCAAAAAATTTTTAATGTGAAGATCACATGTGTCTCCTGAACATTCAACTTCTTTATAGGAGACGCCCCATTTTTCTTTTATCCCAAAATCATGTACTACACTTGTTGTATGATACAAAATCGCATTTTCAATTGAATCAAAGCGCTCTGGTTTTTGGAATGAAATAGTCGCATTTTGGGATGTTTTGATAATTTCCGGCGTACTATCGGCTTGATTTTTTAGGGATTTTGTTTGGATGGCGAGGGTTCCACCGGCTTGGATCAAGCCCGCTTTGTTGACAAGGGAAAGGCTCTTTCCGGTGCCTTGTGCATTGACAAAAAACAAATCACCCTCTGCCAAAATGGCAGCAAAATCATTCAACACAGTGCCATCGACTTTGAGGGCACCACTCCCCCCTGCATAGATTAAACCTGTCTTGTTATTGGTCACATCGCCCGTCACGGTAAAGACTAAATCCTGACCCGATGCCAATTGTCCGCTATTTTCAAGCGCCCCCGCTTTGATTACGAAATCTCTGGCAGCCAAAACAGAGGTATCTTTATCAGCCATAACACTTGGAGCAATAAAGAGAATATCTCCAGTCCCATCCTCTTGCGTAATGGCTCTGAGCAATGCATGACGAATCTCAAGAGCTTTTATGCTATTAAAGTCTAAACCGCCATAAATCAGCGTGCTGCCTGAGATATCAATAGTATCCCCCTTTAAAAACAGCGTTTGCGGCGTGTGAATATGAGAACGATCATTGCTTAAATCGAGGGTTGTTGCCGTCAATCTCACATCCCCTCTAACAGACAGCTCATGTTCAATACTGATCCCTCCAGACACCGATGTCAGTGTTGCGGTGCCATAACCCATGACATGATCATAATAAATGTCGTTGCCGGCCAAAAGTTCAATATTGCCACCACTAACAATTTGTTTAACCTTGATGCCCTCTTGTGCTGTAATAAAAAGTGAGCCATTTTCATCTAAAACAAGATCACCTATCTCGCCTCCCTCAACGATACCTGTAATAAGCGTCCCAGCATCCAAACTTCCAACTGTTAAAATGGTATCACCCCTCGTTATCAGAGAAGTAAAATCAACCGCCCCGCCCTTAATATTTGCATCGCCATTGGCTAAAAGTTGTCCAAAATGAACGGAGGTATTTGTGTTTGGTTGTGCATGAATAGCAATATTTTGATGCGATAGGATCGTTTGAGAAACAGAAAGCCCGTTATGTGAAACCAAGGTGATATCTCCTGCTCCATAAACACTTTCAGCGACAATCGCCCCTTGACTGCTCTGGAGATCAACATCCCCTTTGGTGCCAAGAACAACAACACCAATAGCACCTGTAGCCGCCATATCAACCCCACCGGCTAAAAGCTGCGCCTGGATATCACCACTGGCATGTGCTTTGAGGTTCCCTTGCGCTAAAACAATCCCCTCAATCTTCAGATCTCCACCTGCTTCAAGAGCCATATCAGCGCCAGAACCAAGCCCTGAAACTTTAAGAGTCTGGCGCGAAGACAGCTCCATATTGCCCCCAGACGTTGCGTTTCCGGCAATCGATAAAAGCCCATCCTGTACCTCTATTTTTACATGACTATCGGCAGCAACTGTTTGTAAAGTGACATCCTTTTTTGCTGTAATCTCAATATTCTTTTTCGATGTGATGTTTTTTGCCAACACGCTCTGGCTTTTCGATTTGAGCACAACACCCCCGTGACCAAAAACATTCTTCAACGAGAGTTTCCCATCAGCAGAAAGCTGTAGCTGCCCGGCATTTGTCGCCATATCATGACGCATCCGAACGCCAACACCTTTTTCTGTTGCAACAAGTTTAATGCGATCTGCCTGCAGGGCCCCCAGTGCAGAACCATCTATCGCATATTCCGGTTTACCAGTAATATCAGTAAGTTCTTTCATTTCGCGTGAAGCATAATCAAAGTGCCCCGTTCCAGCTGTTACACCGATCTCCCTACCTGCGACAACACCTTCAAAATGTACCGTGCGTGAGACAATATCGACAATATCAACCGAACCCTTGCCAGAGAAAAAATTGGCTCCCTTTGCTCCAAAGGTCATATCCCCACCTTTGACCTCAAAACCTTTCAGAAAACCGCTGGCATCAATTTCTGGAACACCCGTGGTTAAGGTCGCATGGGGTGTATTGATAAAACCACAACCATCACAGCTTATGCCATTGGGATTGGCTATGATCACATCAGCTTGATGCCCAAAAACTTCCGCTGGACCATTCAATGCACTGCGCTTGCCACTGGTGACTTCATTTAAAATCACTTTTGCTGAACCAGAATAGTGCAAATGCGGATTTCCCGGCATAATGCCCCCCAACTGAGATTGCCCTACTTCTTGCGCATGATTGTTGAGAATAACACCTGGATTGTCAATATTGAAATCGTGATATTTATTGTGCGACAAGCCCTTGCCATTGGGTGTGACAATATCAATCGACGGAACCCCATTGGGGGCTGCTACAATATCAGGCTGATGAACGGCACCGGCGTTGGAATCAACAGATATTTGCGCCTGAACCGCTAAAGGCTGCAACAGAAAAGATAAACCAAATCCCCCAAATAAAACCTTTTTGAGCATCGTACTGGAGACTAAAACGCTTAATAAATTTTCTCTGTTTGCTTTCTTCTCATATCTCATGCTTTAACTCCCCAATAAAAGACGCTTAAAGATTCATTGTGATCGTCACAAAAACCGTTCCTGACTTGTTGTGTTTGACTGTGCTCCACAAAATGCTGGAATAGCTTGCATCAAGAGAGACAATGCCCCCCACAAGCTTGACCCCTGCTGTCCAACCGGCAAGCTGTTCACGGGTCAATCCATACAAATGATTGTCTGTTTGAGATTGCGAAAACACACATCCATAATCCAAACCAACATAAGGACGAAACTCGCCAAAAACCTTTTTCAGAGGTGCACTGTTGCTCCAAGGTACTGCGCGTAAAGACAAATCATTACGGCTAAAAAAACCATTATTGCCAAAAAGCAAACTCTCACGTGTGCCACGTACATTAGAAGCCCCACCCAACGAAATTTGCTCTGCTCCCAACAAATTATGCGGTGAATATTGCCCTACCAAAAGGGTATTGAAGATAAAGTTCCACTCTCCAACCTTAAAGGGTGTCATGGTACTCAGTGTGCCGGTAAATTTAGCAAATTGTGGCTCTGCATCCCCCGCCCCTGGATCATGTTTTTTGACAGAATGAAACCATTTAAGACCTTGCAAGTAATTGACGTCAAAGGTCCAAGTCCCACCAAGCATCTGGCGAGAATGCGATATCCCAAAATTAGCAACGCTATATTGCCGACTGCCAACCTCAATCTTATTGCCAAGAAGGTAATTGTTGGTTCTCTTATAAGAAAGACCTAAATTGAGTGTGGTCAGTGAAACACTATCACGCTGTATAACAGTGCTTGTGCTGGCGTGTAATTCACTGGAATCCCCTGTCGTTTCAATCTCTGTAAAATTGCCCTTGATAATGCTCTGATAATTATAGGCATAGCCATTGAAAGCAAAGGTCCAATAACCGTACGGTATACTCACACTGGCAGAAATATTATTGCTATGCCCCTCTTGTTTGCTCTCGCCCCAATAGTCGGGTTCACTGCGTTGATAGCTAAAATCCCACGCATCATTGATCCCTAAAATATTTTCTACCTTTAAGCCCGCACTATAACGCGCATAACCCGTCGAGGCTTGGCCAAGATTATCATGAGAAACACTAACCCTCAAAGCTTTGTCAGGCTGATTGTTAATATTAACAATAGTGCTTCCCTCCTCATGCCCAGGTAAAAGTTCACTTTGGGCATGCGCTGACTGAAGCCTGTTGATCTGATCAAGCCCCTGTTCAATATCGCGCATATTGAGAATATGCCCTTTAAGCCTCGGAAAAGCACTCCACACAACATTGTTATGAGCGGAAGCCGGAGAACCATTATAATAAATCTCTGAAAGCTTACCTTCAACAACAACAAATTTGAGCGTCTTGCTACTTTTGATATCTTGATCCGGTATATAAAAACGCGCCGTCACATAACCTTTATCTAAATAAAGCTTGGTTAACTGTTTGATCAATGTTTGGATATCAGCAAGCCCTATACATCTCCCAATATAAGGCTCTGTTACTGCTGTAACAGCGTGCTTTTTTATATGATGAGCTCCCTCAACAACAATATGATGAATGGAAAAGCAGCCTCCACCATCAAGGCGCGCACCTTGCTCTCGTTCAGGAGAACTGTTCATGACTTTAGGCGTTAAAGCACGCAAATGCTCAAGATTCTCTAATCTTTGCTGCTCAAACTGTTGGCGAGAAAAAACATCTGTTGATGATTGCGCATATGCCGTCAAAATATTTAAAAAGCTAAACAATAAAATAAAAGAAATAAAAATTCTTAATAGGCGATCTTGGTTTAATATTATAAAAAACATTATAGATTGGCTCCACGCATTTTAATTCATGAAAACCACCTAAAGAAAATCTGGTGATGACAGAACATTCATTTGAAAGGCAAAAATAACTACTTCTTTATCGTCTATCCTTATTAAAAGTGTGCACAGCGTTCTGTTTTATTTAAAATCATACTCCTTATTTCTATCTATATATCTTTTATGTAGTAAATTAATAACAAAAAAACACATAATGCATAAATTAATAAAATATTTAAACTCAATTCTCGTTCATATTGTATTTATAATAATTACAAAATATTAATTTTATTATTTAATATAATATGATATTTATATTTTATTATATCAATTTGAAAATATCAATATGTAAAAAATAATTTTAAAAAATTATTTATTAATTACGTGAAGTTCATTTATTTAAAATAATAACAATTAAAAAATTTCATTATTATAATTAATATTATTATTGCTAATTTATTTCAAAATGAAAATAATATTTATGCGTAAATCAATACAAGGATAATAATGTTTACTGTTTATTTTTTATGAAAAAATACTTCAATCAATAGAGAGTAGAAAAAGCTATTCTCCTTTTCACGATACCCTTATATGCAGGTAAAAGCTTTTAGATGGCATTGGTGCTATTGAAGTCGGGGAGGTAAATTTATGTCATTGTTAAGCGTTAGCAATAAATTGCCGATTTTGTAATCATCTCTGCTTTATATGATTTAACAGTCATCATCAGTAATGACATATGTAGATCTTCCAAAAAAATAAGAATTGAAAAACTGTTTGCAATTTTTTGAGCAATTATTGGATATCTTTCTACTATAAAATCATCAGCCTTTTATTCTTAGTTCAAACATTATTCATATTTTTTTCCTCTTTTTTTTCAAATTACAAAGCTTAAGTGCATAAAAGCAAATAACAAGCCAAAAAACCCAAATAATACCTACGATTAAAACTGGTCGTGTATCATCAAAAAACCATAACAAAACAAAAATAAAAACCATAAACAAGATAGAAAAAATTGTTCCTATTGGCCAAAATGGAATTGGAAATTTCAAACCACATTGCACTTCTTTAGGCATTTTAAGCCGCATAAAAATTTGTGAAAAAAGTATCATCATCCAAACAAAAACTGTCGCAAATGTTGCCATTGCAGCAATAAGAAAAAAAAGCTGTTCATGGTAAAAATAATTAAGCACAACACCGAGAAGGAAAATACTTAAGATCAATAAAATAACAAAAATTGGTATACCATTTTTCGACAAATATTGAAACTTCTTCAATGCATAACCTTCTTGCGAGAGCCCATATATCATGCGAGCAGCACCATACATTGCACTATTCATTGCAGAAATAGCTGCTGTAACAACAACAATGTTTAAAATATTAGCCGCTGATGAGATCCCAAGGTTTTCAAAAATTGAAACGAAAGGACTATCCATAAGACCAATTTTATTCCAAGGATAAAGTGACATTAAAATGGCTAAGCTTATGATATAAAAGAGTAAAATACGAACAGGAGTAGAATTAATTGCCTTTGAGATAGTTTGATGAGGATCTTGTATTTCCATCACTGTCATTCCGATGATTTCTATACCACCAAAAGCAAACACAACAACACTAAAGCAAGCCAAAAAACCAAACCAACCATTGGGAAAAATACCATCATTTCTCCATAAATTATGGACACCAACAGTAGAAGAAGTAGAGTTTATTCCCCAACCACATAAAATAATTGCTATCCCTAAAACTATCATAGCAATGATAGCAATAATTTTAATGGAAGACAGCCAAAATTCTAGCTCACCATATACTTCTACTGCTGCCAAATTGATAGCAGTAATGATCAGTGTAATGCTGAGTGCCCATACCCAAGGTGCAACATCAGGATACCAAAAGCCCATATAAGTCGCAAAAGCCGTAATATCAGCCAAGCCAACAAGAAGCATCTCAAAAACATATGTCCATCCTGTTAAAAAACCAGCCAATGGCGAGATGTAATTTGCAGCATAACGAGCAAAAGAACCCGGCAATGGATTGTGAATAATCATCTCACCGAGAGCTCGCATAACCATAAAAATAGTTAAACCAGCAATACAATAAGCAATGAGAACACTTGGACCTGCAAGCTTAATTGCTTGTGCAGACCCGTAAAAAAGACCCGTTCCAATAGCAGAGCCAAGGGCTAAAAAAATAACCTGGCGCTTATTCATGCCTCGTTTAAGCTCATTTGTTCCCATTTCTTTCCTTCTTCACTGAATTGTTACTAAAACCTATAACTACAATGCTTGCTTTATTCATCATAAAGCCTCATTTTTCTCCCGAATATATATTAAAATAGCATTGAACAATGCCTGTTAGACTCTCTACCGTAAACAATGAAAAAACACTCTTATTACAAGTTATGCAGCTTTTTCATAGAGCTTACATTTTTTATCATTTTTAAAATGGTAATGTAATTTTTTATAATTGTCATTTAATTCATTTTCGTATTTTCTCTTTTTTGCAGAAAGAATGCTGAATTTGATAAAACTATTAATCGCAACGCTCTCTTTTCAATTCACAAAAATAGAAGCGCAAAATTCGTACAGCAACATTTGAGATGAGTCATTAAATTTTCTATCGGAACCTTAAGAAAATTCTCTATTATTTTTTTAGTTTAAAAAAAATACAAAACGTATATAATAGTGCATGAAACATCTATTAACACCAACTAAATTGTTTAAAATCAGTGATAAATGCACTTCACTCTACGCCTTTAAAAATTTGGTTTGTTTAAAACACACGTTTTCCTTCAAAGTGCTCGTTTGCCTCATGGTAATCTGATTTATCAGCATAAATTCACGAAAGCCAATGTTCAAGAAATTGCTTTTGGGAGTATTTTAAGCTGTCGTTTTATTTTATTCATTCTAAAATCATAGAGTATAAATTGTAAAATTATCAATATTTTATCTCAATTTTATTCATTAAAGAATTTATTAAATGTATATGATATAGTAAAATTAAAAATTATATTTTCTATTTGTTAAAAGATTTTATGCTTTTTTATAATTAATTAAAATAAAAAATTGGAATAAAATAAAAAATTGGAAAAATATTTAAAAAAATACATTATGTATTTTTATAACAGTTATTTTTTGTTTTTCACAAATTGTGGAGATTAATGCAAAGCTTTGGAAAAAAGATCTCAAGATGGTATTTTTACTGCACGGTAGCACACGAGAAAGCTATCCTTGTTCAGACGACAAACATGGTTTTCATGCATATTTCAAATCAAAACGCTAAAGAAAAGAATAAATCTATTATCAGAGGAAAAATTAAAAAGGAGATTATTATCGCTAGAATAACTGTTTTCTTGAAAAACTTGTAGTTAAGGCGGGAAGCTAGTTTAAAATATGAGCTGTAATTTTCCAAAACCTTTGAATATTAGCGAAATTCACTTTATCACTGATTTAAAGCCATCAAATTGGTGTTTAAAAGTGAGTTCTTGCTCTGTTGTAGACAATAGAGAGATAATTGGACATAAATACCCAATAAAGACTAACTCATAAATGAATACATATTCATTTATTATACAAATATATCACTAATCTCTCCTCGATTTTTATATAAGAAAATTCTCAAATTAAGTGTCTCTCCTCCTTATTTGATATTAAAATAAATATCTATTTGGGTTCTAGTGATGGAAAAAGCTTTTCTGGTAAAATGGACAATAAGTGCCCTTCACTTACAACCATATACCCCTTATGTAGGTCTGAAGCCATATAGCGATCTTCCTTAAGAGGATCAATATTTTTGCGTAAATTCTCTATAACAGACTGTAATAAGGAACTTGTTTTTAAAGGCGCACGACATTCAATCCCCTGTGCAGCAATAAGTGTTTCAATAGCAATAATATTAAAAAGATTCTCGCTCATTACCAACAATCGACGAGCACCATGACAAGCCATTGAAACATGATCTTCCTGATTTGCTGAAGTCGGCGTTGAATCAACCGAAGCAGGATGTGCCATTTGTTTATTTTCAGACATTAAAGCAGCTGAAGTTACTTCGGCAATCATAAAACCTGAATTAAGGCCCGCATTTTGAGCTAAAAAAGCTGGAAGCCCATAAGAAAATGCTGGATCAACCATAAGGGCAATGCGTCTTTGAGAAATGGACCCTATCTCACATAAAGCAAGAGCAATCTGATCAGCAGCGAATGCTACAGGCTCAGCATGAAAATTCCCACCTGATACCACTTCACCATTGCTTAAAATCAATGGATTATCTGTAACTGCATTCGCTTCAATAATCAGCGTTTTTGCTGCTGCTATAAGAAGATCAAAACACGCTCCCATAACTTGTGGTTGGCAACGTATACAATAAGGATCCTGTACACGAACATCATCATGCAAATGTGAAGCCCGAATTTCTGAATCCTTTACAAGATTTTCTAGTGTTTGTGATACAACAATCTGGCCATAATGGCCCCGTAAAATATGTATATCAGGATGAAATGGTGCTGTTGATCCCATGACAGCATCTGTAGTCAATGCTCCTGCAAGAAGTCCACCACACAACGCCCTATAACCACGAAAAAGCCCTGTCAAAGCCAATGCAGTTGATGTTTGGGTGCCATTGATAAGAGCTAAGCCTTCTTTAGCTTCTAAAACAATAGGTGATAATCCTGCTTTTTTTAAAGCCGCCGCTCCACTCATACGAATATTTTGAAAAAATGCTTCTCCCTCTCCTATCATAACAGCGGCCATATGAGCAAGTGGCGCAAGATCACCTGAGGCACCAACAGATCCCTTTTCAGGGATGACAGGAATAACTCCATTTGCAAGCATATTTTCTAGCAAATGCACCAATTCTAGACGAACACCAGAAGCCCCACGCCCTAGTGAAATGAGCTTTAAGGTCATCATTAAACGTACAATATTTTCAGCTAAAGGTGCCCCTACACCACAACAATGCGACAAAATGAGATTTCTCTGTAAAACATCTACATTGTGTGCATCGATTTTAATCGACGCCAATTTGCCAAAACCGGTATTGATGCCGTAAACTGGCTCACTTCCAGCAGCAATTTCAGCAATACGATCTGCTCCCTTCCTGATAGCGAGGTGCGTATCATTATGAAGTTTGCTCACTTCCCCATTCCAGTAAAGATTCTGAAGGTCGCTAAGCGTTACTTTCCCCGGATTTAGTATAATAGTCATAATTTTCTTTCTCGCGCATTTATTTATAGCATATTAGTTATACTGCTCATTGATTTATGAAACAAAAAAGTACTTCTGCTCTCTATCGCTTATGTAAAGATTAAAACTGATTGGACAAAAAAATATGCTCATAATAGCGAAAGAAAAATATCGAAAACAAAATTTCTGAATCGCAATCCGCTTACTAAAATAATGGAAAGAGCAGCTTTACCTCGTAAATTAAGAAGCATTTTTGGTTTTGCATACAGAATATAATAACCCTAGCAAAATAGCAGCAATTTTCTCCATTAAGTCCCCCCACTTTCTTGATTTCAACATTCAAAACAATTAACCAGAATGGCTCCATAAAAAGCAAAAAGCTTCCCTCTTTTTAAATTACTTTTACTCTATAGTATAGTGCTTAATAATGCACTTTAATGAAATTTCCTTTTAAAAATAGGAATAATTTATGCTTAAAAAAATCAATACTGTTACAAAAATGATACAAAATGGAACGGAAGAGTTTGGTGCACCCGACAGAATTCGAATCTGTGACCTCTGCCTTCGGAGGGCAGCGCTCTATCCAGCTGAGCTACGGGTGCTTAAAACTGATTATTAAAATCATCGCTAGCCTTTTAACTGATCACACTCCCAGCTTCAATGATGAATTATCATTTTGATAAAAAATACTTGTTTATGATTTATGCAACTATGTATTCTTCTTCTCTCTTGCAATGATACTTTATATCTTAAGACAGCTTCTTTTTCGCAAAAAATTGTTTTCTCGTTGTAAAAACAGCTTTTATTACAACTTCAAAACTCTCAAAAAGTAAGCTACAAAATAAGTTACAAATATCAGGATAACCCTTAATGATTAAATTACCAAGCCGTTTTCATTTTATTTCCGCAGACACTGAGGAAGCCATCAAAGCCACCAATAAATTAATTTCCGCTTACGGTCACTCTTCTCTCGAAGAAAGTGACGTTGTTGTTGCAATTGGTGGTGATGGAACAATGTTACAAACAGCGCGGGACATTATGAACACCGGAAAACCTATTTACGGTATGAATCAAGGTTCTGTAGGATTTCTTATGAATGAATTTCATGAGCAAAAATTACCAAATCGCATTGCTGTCGCACATAAAAAGGAAATTCATCCCCTGCGCATGATTGCAGAAGCTGGATGTCAAGGAATTATTGAAGCACTCGCAATCAATGAAGTCTCATTATTCCGTCAATCTTACCAAGCAGCAAAAATTCGTATCAGCATTGATGACAACGTGCGTATGGAACAATTAAGTTGCGATGGTATCCTCGTTGCTACACCAGCAGGATCTACTGCATATAATTTATCAGCACACGGACCTATTTTGCCCCTCATGGCTCCCCTTATGGCACTCACCCCCGTTAGTCCATTTCGTCCTCGTCGCTGGCATGGGGCACTGCTTCCCGATACGGCGATAGTACGCTTTGATATGCTCGAATCTGACAAACGTCCGGTAAATGCTGCAGCTGATAATGTTGAAGTTAAATCTGTCCATTCAGTTACTATTTCAATGGCAACAGAAGTAAAAGTCTCAATCCTTTTTGACTCTAACCATTCGTGGGATGAACGCATTTTATCAGAACAATTTCGCTATTAATTATTGTATTATGCTTTCTATGCGTATATGGCTGTTATAGTTGACTTTTTTATGAAGGCACCTTAACCCTTTTAATCGGGAAAAATACTCAATCTCACTAATAGTTCGGATAGAGAAGTTAAAATCGCAGAGCAATTGATAGAAAAATGATACCACCTTTAAAAAGTTTTGATGATTTAGGCCTTTCCGAAAAGGTTATTAAAGCAGTGAAATCAGCCGGATATACGATTCCAACTCCTATTCAGAGTGGAACAATCCCTCATGTGCTTCAAAGAAAAGATGTTCTAGGAATTGCTCAAACGGGGACTGGGAAAACTGCCTCTTTTGTTTTGCCTATGCTCACACTGCTTGAAAAAGGTCGGGCAAGAGCGCGAATGCCTCGTACTCTCATATTAGAACCAACACGGGAACTTGCAGCCCAAGTTGAAGAAAATTTCGATAAATACGGAATAAATCATCGTGTAAATGTTGCACTTTTGATTGGTGGTGTTTCTTTTGAACACCAAGAGCGTAAACTTGAACGGGGTGCAGATGTTCTTATAGCAACCCCAGGGCGTCTTCTTGATCATTTCGAACGCGGTAAATTGCTCCTAATGGGTGTGGAAATCCTTGTTATTGATGAAGCTGATCGCATGTTAGATATGGGCTTTATTCCTGATATTGAACGTATCTGTAAACTCACCCCTTTTACACGTCAAACTTTGTTCTTTTCTGCAACAATGGCACCGGAAATCACAAAGCTAACAAAGCAATTTTTACATTTTCCTGTGTCTGTTGAAGTTACCAAAGCATCCTCAACAGCCACTACAATTACACAACGGCTCGTCAAATCTGGAAATAAAGCATGGGATAAAAGGGCTGTTTTACGAGAGTTAATCCACAACGAAGGTGAAGAACTAAAGAACGCTATTATTTTCTGTAATCGAAAAAGAGATATCTCTGAACTTTTTAGATCGCTCGTCAGACATAATTTTAGTGTAGGCGCGCTTCATGGAGATATGGACCAATATTCACGTATGAACACGTTGGCCGATTTTAAAGATAATAAACTTACACTTCTTGTTGCCTCTGATGTTGCCGCCCGTGGACTCGATATCCCAGCTGTAAGCCATGTCTTTAATTATGACGTTCCCACACATGCGGAAGACTACATTCATCGAATTGGTCGTACAGGGCGCGCAAATCGTAGTGGAAAAGCTTTTACAATTGTCACAAAAGCTGACCAAAAATATATCAGTGCTATTGAAGAAATGAGCAACGAAAAAATTGAATGGCTTAATGGAGATCTCTCCACTTTAACAAACGATGATCAAGAAGATGACAGCATTGTAAAAAGAAAATCTCCCAAATCAGTAAAGAAAACTGCTCCCAAAGGGCGTGCTGTTCAAACTAAAAAGTCTTTAAAAGATGATAAAGTAGAACACATAAAAACTGCGAATAATAAAGAAAAACCGCCTGAAAAACATCGCCCTCGAAACAATAAGAATTACACTCCCCTCGGATTTGGTGATGATATCCCAGCATTTATGCTCATAAAAACCCGCACTTAAACTGGAAATTTTCTTCTTTGACAGTGCAAAAACAAATAAAATACCCCGAAAGTACTGCTCTTACTCCCCTTGGAGACTCAGTTTTTCTATTACTTTCTCACGCCCTAAAAGCTGCAAAATTTTTCCCATTTCAGGACCATGAGCCATTCCAGTAAGCGCTTGCCGTAACGGCATAAACAAAGCCTTTCCGCTACGGCCTGTTTTTTCTTTTAATGCTGTTGTCCAAATTTTCCAACTTTCATCATTCAAGACACCTTCAGGTAAAAAATTAAGTGACTGACGCACAAAAGCACGATCCTCAAGAGCTACTGTATAAAAGCTCTGTGCATCATGAATAATTTTCCACCATAAAGCAGCTTCATTCACTTTATCAATATTGCTCCTTATCGCATTCCAAAAACACTCTGCCTTTTCTCCATCAATAGAAAGCTTTTTAAGCCGCATTTTAACTTCCTCATAGGTTAGCTCATGGACAAGATGGCTATTCAAAGTAAGAAGATCAGCAACATCAAATTTTGCAACCGATCTTGACGTATCTTGAAGATTAAAATGCTCCAAAAGAGCTGCTTGATTAGGATAAGGACGCACATTTTGCGATGTCCCAATTAAAACAGCGAGACATTGAACAGCTATAGATTCAAATCCCTCTTCTCGTAAAGAGCGAATTGAAAGAGCACCATCACGTTTTGAAAACCCTTTTCCTGAAAGCGTTGATAACAAATTAATATGACCAAAAACTGGTTTTTTCGCGTTAAGAGCTTCAAAAAGAGCAATTTGAGCACCTGTATTGGTGATGTGGTCATCGCCACGAATAATGTGTGTGACAGCCATGTCTATATCATCAACGACAGAGGGCAACGTATAAAGATAGCTTCCATCTTCACGAATTAAAACAGGATCTGAAAGAGAAGCTAAATCAATCGTCTGCTTTCCCTTTACCGCATCATTCCAACAAACTTCTGTTCGCTGTGTTTGCAAAGGGTTATCTTTAAAATTAGGAAGAAGAAAGCGCCAATGAGGTTTACGACCTTGTGATTCAAAGTTTTTTTTCTCTTCTGCTGTCAATTTTAATGCAGTGCGGTCATAAACAGGAGGCAATTTGCGTGAAAGCTGGATTTTACGACGCCGTTCTAATTCTTCTGCTGTTTCATAACAGGGATAAAGAAGACCACGTTGTTTGAGAATTTCAGCAACTTCATCATATCGACTAAATCGCTTAGATTGATAATAAACTTCATTTGGTTGAATACCAAGCCATTCAAGATCAACCACGATAGCATCAATATATTCTTGTTTAGAACGTTCAACATCTGTATCATCATAGCGCAAAATAAATGCTCCATTATGCGCTTGCGCATAAAGCCAATTGAACAGAGCAATACGAATATTACCAATGTGAATATAACCTGTTGGAGAAGGGGCAAAACGAACTTTTATCATAAAATAATGCTCAATTTTTATCGCGAAAACGATTGACAATAGGATAACGACGATCACGCCCGAAATTTTTATAACTGATTTTTACGCCGGGTGCGGATTGTCGTCTTTTGTATTCTGCACCATAAAGAAGGTGTTCAATTTTCTCAACTGTTTCCTTTAAATGCCCACGCTTAACAATATCACAAACACTCATGTCATTTTCTACAAAAGATTGCAAAATATCATCTAAGATAGGATAAGGAGGAAGAGAATCTGCATCTTTTTGATTTTCTCGAAGCTCTGCAGAAGGTGCTTTTGTTATAATATTTGGTGGAATGACAATCCCTTCCGGTCCCTCAAAATTTTGCAAGTGATTTTTATTGCGCCACTCAGCTAATGCGTAGACCTGCATTTTATAAATATCCTTAATAGGATTAAACCCTCCGTTCATATCACCATAAAGTGTTGCATATCCCACAGCTATTTCGGACTTATTGCCTGTTGTCACTAACATTGAACCAAATTTATTTGAAAGAGCCATTAAAATAGTTCCGCGTACACGACTTTGAAGATTTTCTTCTGTAACATCAGATGGCAAGTTTGAAAAAACAGGCGCCATTGTATTCAAAAAAGCCTCAACAGGTTGCATAATCGGTATTATTTCATAATGACATCTTAAAAGACACGCGCAATCTTTAGCATCTTTCAATGATTCTTGCGAAGTATAATGATAAGGCATCATGATGGTACGAACCCTCTCAGAGCCAAAAGCATCTACAGCCATTGCCGTACAAATTGCTGAATCAATTCCTCCTGAAAGACCAAGGATAACATCCTTAAAGCGGTTTTTATTGACATAATCTCTCAAACCTAAAACACAAGCTTGATAATCTGCGGCTAACCCATTGAGAAGATTTTCATTTGGACCAGAAATACATTGCCATCCTGTCGTTTTTCGTTGCCAATGGCTCAAAGCGATATGGCTTTCAAAATGTTTCATTTGAAACACTATTTTGCCTTGTCCATTCAACGCAAAAGACCCACCATCAAAAACGAGCTCATCTTGACCACCAATTTGATTAGCATAAATAATTGGCAGACCAGATTGAAGAGCTTGCGCACGCACAACTTCTATACGTTTTAGTGTTTTATTGCGACAATAGGGAGATCCATTAAGAACGAGAATAATTTCAGCCCCTTTATTGCAAAGCTCTGCACAGAGTGAGTGATTATTCCAAATATCCTCACAAATCACTATTCCAAGTCTTACCCCATGATAGACAATAGGCTCGGGGCGTGAACCCGAAGAAAATAAGCGTTTTTCGTCAAACTCTGCATAATTAGGCAAGTCAAATTTCAAGCTCTCCGCAATTATCCGTCCTTCATCAAGAAGCATGACACCATTATAAACGTTACCATCACGCCTTAAAGGAAGACCAATTACGATTCCGATCCCCCCTGCTGTTATCTTTGCTAATTCCTTAACTGCATCTTCACATGCTTTTATAAAAGCAGGTTTAAGAACGAGATCTTCCGGTGGATAAGCACTGATAAAAAGCTCCGTGAATAAAACAAGGTCAGCTCCCTTTTCTTTAGCCTCCCGATATGCCATTACCGCAAGAGAAAAATTCCCGTCAATATCACCGACTACAGGATTTAATTGGGCTACTGCTACCCGAAAATCATTTTTCATAAGCCTTGGTATCATTTCATCAGTTGAGCAACCACAACTCTGTTTTAATCATCAAAAATATTCTTTTTTCAAAAAAAACTCTCCCCTCATAAACATCTAAAATAAAAAATGTGATGTAACTTTTTATCTAACCATTCGCAGCAAGTGCTAATGAATCAGTATCACGATTTTTTTTAAGAAGTTCAGCAACAAGAAAGGCTAATTCCAAAGCTTGATCTGCATTTAATCGTGGATCACAGTGCGTGTGATAGCGATCAGACAAATCTTCTACAGAAATAGCATGTGCACCACCTGTACATTCTGTTACATCACGACCAGTCATTTCAATATGAATGCCCCCTGGATAGGTTCCTTCACCATGATGCACTGAAAAAAACTTTTGTACTTCTTTTAAGACATAATCAAAGGGACGGGTCTTATAGCCATTTACAGTCACTGTATTGCCATGCATTGGATCACACGACCATATAACCTTATGTTTCTCCCGCTCAACTGCACGGATCAATTTAGGAAGATAATTTTCAATTTTATCATACCCAAAACGTGTAATGAGAGTCAGCCGCCCCTCCTCGTTTTCAGGGTTTAAAATAGCAATCAATCTCAAAAGCTCATCAGGTTCAATAGAAGGACCACACTTCAACCCAATGGGATTTTTAATACCGCGACAATATTCAACGTGTGCATGATCAATCTGACGTGTACGATCACCAATCCACAACATATGACCAGACGTTGCATACCAATCTCCAGAAGTCGAATCAATCCGCGTTAAAGCCTCTTCATAGCCAAGCAACAGCGCTTCATGACTCGTATAAAAAGATGTTTCACGTAATGAAGAATTCGTTTTTGAGGTAATCCCTATGGAGCGCATAAAATCAATCGCTTCAGAAATACGTTCTGCCAATAACTCATAACGCTCGCCCTGCGGACTGTTAGAAACGAAACTCAACATCCAGGTATGAACATTTTCTAAATCGGCATACCCCCCTTGTGAAAAAGCACGCAAAAGATTAAGTGTTGCCGCAGATTGGCGATAAGCCATAGACATTCGTTGCGGATCAGGAATACGAGAATTCACCCCAAACTCAATGCCATTAATAATATCCCCTCTGTAAGCAGGAAGTTCAATCCCTTCTTTGCTTTCCATATCACTCGAGCGCGGCTTTGCAAACTGACCAGCAATACGACCGATTTTAACAACTGGCTTAAAACTCCCAAAAGTTAAAACAATTGCCATTTGCAAAAATACACGAAAAAAATCACGGATGTTATCAGCTTCATGTTCTGCAAAGCTTTCTGCACAATCTCCACCTTGTAATAAAAAAGCTTGGCCTTTCGCAACTGCTGCTAATTCATTTTTTAAAGCCCTTGCCTCACCAGCAAAAACCAAAGGAGGATAGCTGCGCAACTTTCGTTCAACATCCGCTACCACAGATTTATCAGGATAATTCGGAACTTGTTTAATTGGCCTTGCTCTCCAAGAGCTCGGCGTCCATTCTTTTATCATTGCAATCTCTCTAGAGGTTAAAAGCTCACAGCTTATTTTATAAATAAAGCTTTGCTGTTTACAGTAACCACTGTTCACATTTCTACTTTTTTCCCATTTTCATATACATAACTTGGTTTATACATCGTTACCAGTTCTTCTGCCATCGTTGGATGCACAGCCATCGTTTGATCAAAAACATCTTTGGTTAGCTTCCCCTTAAGAGATATCCCAATAAGCTGTGCCATCTCACCAGCGTTTTCTCCCAAAATATGGGCCCCCACAACAATACGACTTTCACCATCAACGATAAGCTTCATAAACATTTTTTCTGAACTACCGGAAAGAACATTGCGCATAGGACGGAAAACTGTACGATAAATTTCAACACGCTTATAACGACGTACCGCTTCTTCTTCTGAAAGACCAACTGTCCCAATCTCCGGCTGAGAAAAAACAGCTGTCGTAATTAAATCATAATCAGGCGTGGTGGGAATATTCTCAAACGCAGTCTTAACGAAACACATTGCATCATGGATCGCAACAGGGGTCAATTGAACATGGCCCGTTACATCACCAACTGCCCAAATATGGGGTACATTTGTTGTCATCTTGTCATCAACAACAACTGCACCACATTCATTCAATTTAACGCCTGCTCGCTCAAGCCCTAAGCCTGTTGTGTTTGGTACACGTCCCGTGGCCAACATAACTTGATCAACATTGATTGTTTGCCCACTTGATAAAACAACATCATAACAATTTCCTGTAGACTGAACTTGAGAGACTGTTGCCCCATAAATAATAGAAATCCCCTTCTCAATCATTGCATCACTAAGTAACTGTCGCAAATCATAATCAAAATTACGAAGGATTAAATCACCCCGATGAAGGAGCGTCGTTTTTACACCTAATCCATGAAAAATATTAGCAAATTCAACCCCAATATATCCACCACCAACAATGACTATTGATCTTGGTAGTTTTTCAAGATCAAAAATTTCATTAGAAGTAAGACATAAATCGCTGCCTTTTATTGAAGTATTTGGAGCAATTTTTGCTCCCGTCGCGATCAGAATTTTTTCTGCTCTTACCTGCTCACCTGTCACAGAAAGCTCTAATGTATGATCATCCACGAAAACAGCACGACTTTCATAAATATGAACATTATTATTTTCCAATCCCTTGCGATAAAGCTCCTCTAATCTTAATATTTCGTTATTTTTAGCCATAACCAATTTTTCCCAGCTAAAAATTGGATCAGCGTATTTCCATCCAAAACCAATGCTTTTCCTGAACTCTTGTGCATATTGTGACGCATAAACATATAATTTTTTGGGAACACAACCGCGAATGACACAAGTCCCCCCTATACGATATTCTTCTGCTATAGCAACACGCTTACCAAGTTCTCCAGCAAGGCGCGCAGCGCGCACCCCACCAGAACCGCTTCCAATAACAAATAAATCAAAGTCAAAAGATTCCACACAATATTCCTTCTTACGCATCTATAACAAAAGGTTCTTGTTTTATTATCAAATGATAAGTTCTTTTTATTTTTGAGTATCATTTTCTTATATAAAACAATATCTTAAAAAAGACCTCCTTTTATTAAAAACAGCTGGGAAACCACCATTTAAAAAAATAAAAAAGGAACCATTCATTATTGTAATGATATCAATCAAGCTATTTGGATTTTTTTGAAGAACCAGATTTCGTAGGCGTAATAGAATTTTCCAGATTAAGTGTTTCAGACATCTCTTTCTTCACATTTTTTACAAGATCCTGCATAATAGTAGAACGCCATGAATCAAATGTAGAATAAGCATCACGCGCAATACTCGGAACTTCTGTCAAAAACTTTTTACCGGTATCGGAATTATAAAATGCCGTGATTGCATCAAGCTCTTCCTGAGTAAAATATTTTGCATATACCTGAGCAATTTCTTTTTCTAAATCAGAACGCCGTTTAACCAAAGCAAGCGCTTGCTTATCAACAATCTCAGAAATAGCCGTTGCCAAATTGGGGTCGTCACCTATGAGTTCATTTTTGAGATCACGTGCAGCTGTCGGTAAAAAGCTATCAAATTGATCCGTTGCATGAATAGCATTGATAGCCTTTCTCGCTGAAATTAAATGCTGATTGCTCACACCTTGCGCCTGCACTATTCCAATATTCACAACCAAAATGGCAACTGCACCCAAATATGCTATAACACGCCGAAAAGAAAATATTTTTTTCATTTAATGATTACCCCGATAATTAATTATAATTCAAATTTGCTATTCTATCCAAAACTTTCAACGTCCCCTTTTATTGTGCTAATATAGTGACATGTAAACTATCTTCTTTAAAAATCAAACGTTTCTAAAACTTTTATTGGACCATTTGCCATCGCCACGATTGCACGCGAAGCCAATCCTAAGAAGAGACCATGCTCGACAACCCCAGGAATTGCAAGAAGCGCATCCGATAATAATTTTGGCTGCAAAATGCGCCCCCAAGATGCATCAAGAATAAAATGACCACCATCTGTTTCAAAAGGATTCTCTCCATTCATTCGTAATGTGATTTCCCCAGAAAGCCCTAACCCCTCAGCTGCTTTCTCGATGGCTCTGCGTGTAGCATGCAAACCAAACGGATTCACTTCAATTGGCAAGGCAAAAGCACCAAGCGTTTTTACTATCTTTGTTTCATCCGCGATAACAAGCATCGTACGAGATGCAGTCGCTACAATTTTTTCACGTAATAATGCTCCACCTCCGCCTTTAATGAGAGTCAATTTTGGACCAATTTCATCCGCGCCATCAATAGTAAGATCAAGCTCAGGCATTTGCTCTAAAGTAGCAATAGGTACCCCAAACTTATGGCAAAGCTGTTCAGAATACTGTGAAGTAGCGACACCTGTCACCCGCAAACCATTCGCAACACGTTCACCAAGAAGGCGAATAAATTCATTTGCTGTAGAACCAGTTCCTATACCAAGTCTCATATCATCTCGAACAAACTCAAGTGCTTTAGTGGCCGCCATTTTTTTTAACTGCTGAACATCCATGAATCACATTGCCCTTTTACGAATTAACGATATTTCATCACAAATTGATAACAAAAAGTAGTCTATTACCCCAATTCATCATAAATTTATTCACCATCTTTTGGCTGAAAGAACATTTTTTTAACTTATATGATAGTAATAAAACAGAATAATTAATAATTTTAGCTCTTTTAAAAATTTTTTGTATATTCCATGCTCAATTTACAAAATTATAAGCGATGGAAATATCGAAAAATCATCTATCTTTTCAGAATGTTAAACATTGGTTAGTTCTGATAAAATTAATGTCCCTCCTGCATTATGAGAAAATGAAGTATAAGCAAAAAATGTTGCTATCGTTTTCTCTTCTTTTTGTGCCTGCAATTAAGAGATTCCAATAAATTGTGCATTTATTGTGAATACTGCCTGTGTATATTCCATGGCCTATGGACCCCCCTAGAAGACCAAATGATATCTCCGTTTTTGGCCATCATGACGCTTCCTCGTAATAACAATTGTTGAGGCGTAAATGTTATTTGCGTCTTCTTTGTGCATGTTTGATCACTCATTGCAAATGTCTTAATTACAACATCTGCCTCTACACATTGATCTGTTTTTTCGTGCAAAACAATGACTTTTAATCCATTTTCTAATAAGGACGTACAAATATGATCATCACAAACAAACTGTCCACTAAAAGAAGGACCGTATTTCGTTGGCTTGATCGTCTCATTTACGCGAAACGAATTTTTCCATATAGATGTTGTAAACTGAGAAATATGATAACGATCAATGTAGAGCTTTTTATCATTGATGACGCCCACAACACTCATATTGTCTGCTATAATAAGTTGTACAGGAGAGTGCGCCAAGCAAGCATAAACACCAATTAAAATAAACAGACTAAAAAAGAACCTGATGGATGTTTTGCAAAAAGTAAGCCCAGCCAAACCTATACTAAATAAAACCAACGCAGATAACGGCATGAATCCGGGATTGAAAGTAGGAGAAATGGCTTTTACAGCGTAAGCAATTTTTGTGACAAGAGCAATACCAAAACCCATAATTTGTAAAGGAAACCATTCAAAACCCAAAAGCATTGCGAGTACCGCTATTAATCCAAAGGGTATGATGAGTATTGATATAACAGGCAAAGCTAAAGCATTGCTGATAATGCTAAGGAGTGCAATATTGGAAAAATGATAAGCAGCGTAAACTCCACTGGAAGCACCTGCTACCAGCGAAGATGCGCATGTTGAAATCACCGATAAGAAAGCAAAGTGAACCATTCTACCTCCAACATAAAATGGTGTTGTTTTTCTTATACGAAAAGATAATCGCCCACTCCACCAATCAAAAAAAGCAATCAAAGCTGCAGTGGCAGAAAAAGACATTTGAAAGCTGGGGCCTAATATTTCATGTGGAGTAATAGCTAAAGTTATCAAACCTGCAATAGCGAAATTACGCATTGTTAAAGCAGAACGATTACATAATACAGCAACCAACATAACAGCAATCATCACAAAACTTCTTTGTGCTGATACAGCCCCACCTGACAACAGCAAGTAAAAAGCTGTAGTCATTAATGCGGCAATGGCAGCGAACTTTTTAGCAGAATAATAGGATGAGAAAACTGTAAAAAGTGCTAAAAAACTACGGATGCTGATAAGAACCATACCGCTCAACAGAGCCATATGTAACCCTGATATTGATAAAATATGTGCTAAACCAGCAATACGTAATGCTTCATTTACATTATTTGAAATACCACCTCGCTGTCCTGTTATGAGGGCAGCGGCAATACTCCCTTTTTCGCCGTTCAGCGCCATACTGATTCTTTGAGTCATGTTCGTTCGTAAATTTTCAATTTTCTGTAGAACTCTACCCAATATCGTATCAGGCCGTGAAACTGATATTTTGATTGGTTTTCCCAAATAAATTCCCTGTGCACCAATTCCTTTAAAATAATTATGAAAACTAAAATCGTAACCTCCTGGACGCACAGGCCCAGATAATGCACGAATTTTTGCCCTTCCATATAGCCCATCACCGATCGCTAATCCATATGGCAAGTGTCTTGCTGATAAACGAATACGATGAGGTCCATGGCGTAATGCTGGCTTTTCTGTACTCAAAATATCTAGAACTAAACGAAATCCCCCTCTTTGCATCGACTCAATAGAAATAATCCTTCCCGTTAAGGTCGTGACAATATCATGGCTCAACATTAGTGTAGATATACGCCACGTTTCTATTTTTGCAGCTAAAGCGCCTAATATAATACAACACAGCAATCCAGTGATAATCCATATTCCCCGATAGAAACGTAAAATGTACAATATTCCAAGGAATATACTCACCAGTACAGAAAATTGCTCCCAACTCGGCTCTCGCTCTAAATTAAAATAACAAATAATGCCTGTGGAAAAAAATACTAAAACTAATAAAAAAAGAAGTCCTAAAGAAATTTCTCTATTTATGCACTCTACCAACCACTCCCAGCAAAAAATGATTGCTTTTTTTAAAGGCTTAAATAGAGAAAGCTTTTGTTTGTTACAACTAGTATTCTTTATACCATTAAGAGTAGAGAGCGCATCTTGGCATACCCGATCCAATTTCTTTCTTTCTAACAAAACCCTTCTTGATAAATCATCCTTAACTTTATTTTTATTTAACATCCGCATCCCCCCACTTTACTTGCAACGCGGCTATTGCACACTCTTTTACCTATGCTAACATAAGCCTTCCATAAAGTTCCATAATAACGTCTTAATTAACTTAGAGGAAGATATCCGTGACCGTCATTACCCGTTTTGCCCCATCCCCCACTGGCTTTCTTCATATTGGAAGTGCCCGTACTGCACTTTTTAATTGGCTTTATGCAAAACATACTGGTGGAAAAATGCTTCTCCGTATTGAAGATACAGATCGAGAACGCTCAACGGAGGTAGCTGTAAAAGCTATTATAGATGGCTTACACTGGATGGGGCTTAGCTATGATGGTGTCCCTATTTCGCAATTCGAACGCGCAGAACGTCATCGGCAAGTTGCTGAACAATTGGTAAAAAACGGCAAAGCTTACTATTGCTATGCTTCACCTGAAGAATTAGCTGAAATGCGTGAGAATGCACGCGCAGAAGGCCGTCCACCACGTTATGATGGACGTTGGCGCAACCGTGATATTTCTGAAGCTCCTGAAGGCGTCAAACCTGTTATTCGTATCAAAGCTCCACAAGATGGAGAAACAATTGTGCATGATCGAGTCCAAGGTGACGTTCACTTCCCCAATAAAGATCTGGATGATTTTATTATTTTGCGTTCAGATGGCTCGCCGACCTACATGCATGCTGTTGTCGTTGATGATCATGATATGGGAGTAACACACGTCATACGTGGTGATGATCACCTTACAAATGCAGCCCGTCAAACAATTATTTTCAATGCAATGGGGTGGAATATCCCTGTTATGGCACATATTCCACTTATCCATGGTGAAAACGGTGCAAAATTATCAAAACGCCATGGCGCATTAGGTGTTAATGCCTATCGGGCAATGGGATATCTTCCTGCTGCTTTGCGCAATTACCTCGTTCGTCTAGGTTGGAGCCATGGTGATGACGAATTAATTTCAATCGAAGATATGATTTCTTGGTTTGATATTGATGATATCAATAAAGGTGCGGCTCGTTTTGATTTCAAAAAACTCGATGCCATCAATGGACATTATATACGTATGAGTTCAGATCAAGATCTTTTTGATGCTGCTCTTAACATTTTGCCAGAAATTGAAGGTGGATTAGAAATAATTAAAAGGCTTGATCAACAGCGTCGTGATCAATTTTTAGCAGCTATACCACATTTAAAAGAACGTTCTAAAACACTCTGTGAACTCATTGACAATGCCTCCTTCATTTTTAGGCAACGGCCGTTACCTCTTGATGAAAAAGCGCAAAGCATCTTAGCCCAAAATGGACAAACCTTCTTAGAAGGTATCTATCTTATCCTAAAAGCCTGCCCCAATTGGGATGCAAAAACGTTGGATGAAACTCTTCGATATTATGCACAGACACAAGATCTAAAATTGGGAGCTGTTGCCCAACCACTTCGGGCTGCTCTCACAGGACGTGCAACATCACCAGGAGTTTTTGATGTTTTGGTTTTATTGGGACGCGATGAATCTCTCAACCGTATCAATGACCAACTTGTCAAAACTGCAGTTTAAATATATATACCTAGGCTAAGTAGATTTTAGAAATGGCTATTTAAAGACAGATGCCTCGACGCAAATTGAAGCCATTTTCTCTCTTAAGTAGTCGAACTACATATTTGGTAAAATTACAAATAAAAAATATTTTTAGATTGCATGAGCCAACTTTTAGAGTAAATCTATCCTCAACATAGTTAGAAAAAGCTTCCGTTACATACCTGCCTATCTGATGAAGCGGCATCTTGATTTTTAGTGCGAAGGATCTGAAAGGAATATCTAATGTCTGAGAATAAAGCACATATTACCCTGAATGGTAAAGAAATAGAACTACCTGTGCGTAAAGGCACTATAGGTCCAGATGTCATTGAAATTGCTTCTCTCTATAAAGAAACAGATACTTTTACTTATGATCCTGGTTTTACCTCAACTGCCTCTTGTGAATCAAAAATTACTTATATTGATGGTGATAAAGGAATATTGCTTTATCGTGGTTATCCTATCGACCAACTGGCTCAAAAAGGAGATTTTCTCGAAAGCTGCTATCTTTTACTTTATGGTGAACTGCCAACAAAACAAGAAAAAATCGATTTTGACCGTCGTATTATGCAACACACAATGGTACATGAGCAGTTTGCGCGATTCTTCCAAGGGTTCCGTCGTGACTCGCATCCTATGGCCGTCATGGTTGCATGTCTTGGAGCTATGTCGGCATTCTATCACGACTCCATTGATATTACAGATCCTCAACAGAGAATGATCGCTTCTATTCGTCTCATTTCAAAGGTTCCAACTCTTGCCGCTATGGCGTATAAATATAGTATTGGGCAGGCATTCGTTTATCCGCGAAATGATTTGAGTTATGCTGCCAATTTCCTGCGTATGTGTTTTTCTGTTCCTTGTGAAGAATATAAAATCAATCCAGTGCTTACTCGAGCTATGGATCGAATCTTTATTCTCCATGCAGATCATGAACAAAATGCTTCTACATCCACTGTACGTCTTGCTGGGTCATCTGGAGCTAATCCATTTGCATGCATCGCAGCAGGTGTTGCATGCCTTTGGGGACCAGCTCATGGTGGAGCCAATGAAGCATGCCTAAAAATGTTACAAGAAATAGGTTCCGTCAAAAGAATTCCTGAATTCATTGCTCGTGCAAAAGATAAAAATGATCCTTTCCGTCTTATGGGGTTTGGTCATCGAGTCTATAAAAATTATGATCCACGCGCAAAAATCATGCAACAAACCTGCCATGAGGTTTTAAAAGAACTGAATATTCAAGATGATCCACTTCTTGATATTGCTATAGAACTTGAAAATATTGCCCTGAATGATGAATATTTTGTTGAAAAAAGACTTTATCCGAATGTTGATTTCTATTCTGGCATTACACTAAAAGCTTTAGGCTTTCCAACTGAAATGTTTACTGTTCTTTTTGCATTAGCACGCAGTGTCGGATGGGTCGCACAATGGAAAGAAATGATTGAGGATTCCGCGCAAAAAATTGGTCGACCACGCCAACTCTATACAGGCTATGCAGCGCGTGAATATGTCCCTATAGATAAGCGTATGAATTAAAAAATAAACAACCAATCAGTAAATTTCAATTTATCTTACTGAAGCTTTATTGTGAATAATGAAATAGCTCTATAGTAACAGTATTTTTATAAACTTTGATCAATGATTCTATCTAAACATATTTCTCATAATTTGATGTCAAATTTAGAATCATTATCGCATAAAGAAACTAAACGATGATAAGAATTTTTCTCTCTAATCTCCCCTCTCCAAAAACCTTGCAAAGAAGGAATCAAAGTGCTATTTTGAAACTATACACCTGATATCTTTTATCCCTCTCTTCTATAGATTTTGTGAAAAGATGAGACACACTCTTAAAGTTTTTTTACGCAAAATAATGAGGCATTCTAGGAAAGGTCCTTGTATGGCTATTAGTAGACACCTTCGGTAGAACCTTTTATTGGTGATATACTTCTTTTTACAAGTAAAATTTGCGTATCCGTCAAAAGAACAAATTTTTAAATTTCATGAATACGATAGAAAAGACGGAACATTTTCTGCAAACAATCTACGGTATATTCAAGATATTTATTTTTTTCTGTGTTCATCATACTCATATATTTAATAAAAACAGAATATTTCTTTGATACTCATGTTCTTGTAATGATAGCAAAATAGACACTCATAGATTTTTGGATTGCTCCCAAAGAACTTAAATATTATAAAATTTATGACAATCTCACGTTTTTGCGCTTATTCAACAGGAGAACAGAATGAAATTATTAAAAATAGCTCTTATAATAAGCACAACACTGTTCACCCAATCTGCCAATGCTCAAATGCTAAAAATTGCAAGTGACGCTTCTTACCCTCCATTTAGTTACATTGACTCAAATAATAAACTCCAAGGTTTTGATATTGATATATCTTATGCACTTTGTAAAAAAATGAATGTCGAGTGTACTTTCATCACTCAAAACTTTGAAGGAATGATTCCCGGTCTTCTTGCAAAAAAATACGATGCGATCATTTCTTCCCTTGCACCTACACAAGAGCGCTTACAAAAGATTGACTTTACAGATCCCTATTATAACACAGCACTCGCTGTCATTGTTACTAAAGATTCAGAAATTAAAGAGATCTCAGCAGAAGCATTTAAAGGTAAAAATCTTGGCGTCCAATCCAATACAACACAAGCTGCATACGCAGAAGACCGTTATGCTTCTGAAGGAGCAAATATTAAACTCTATCCTACAATAATAGAAGTAAATCGTGATCTTTTGAGCCGTCGACTTGATGTCGTTATTGTTGATAAAATACAAGCTCTAAACTGGCTTGAAAATGAAGGAAAAGATTGCTGCAAACTTCTAGGAACTCTGGAAGAGACCAAATTTCCTATTGCGATTGCAATACGTAAAAATAATAATGACCTTAAAAATAAATTTAATGAAGCAATAAAAGGAATCCGTTTGGATGGAACGTATGATAAAATTATGAAAAAATATTTTACAGTTGATATTTATTAAATATCAAATTAGACGGACTGTTTATTTCTAAATAATATTCCTATTTAAATTTTAATTCTTATATGTACCTCATTATATGGATATGGTTTTTTTATAAGAGCAATGATGATAACAGTTTTTTGTTTTTGTATTCTTGATATCTAAAACCTTCTTCGTACTTAAATTGAATAGTCTTTTTTAACGCTAAATATTTGATTTTTTTTTGAATGAAATGCTCAAGATAAATCATCTCATGAAAAAAAATCTATAATATGAGCAATGAGAGAGAGATTTTTTTACGTTTGTCATAATTACATTAATAAAAAGGTGTTCATCATTACAGTATCAAAATAAACACTCATAAATTTTTGCATTGCTCCCTGAAAAACTTACAGATTATAAAATACATGACAATCTCATATTTTTCCGCTTATTCAACAGGAGGACAGAATGAAATTACTAGCAACAGCTCTTATAATAAGCGTAGCATTGTTCACCAAATCTGCCAATGCTCAAACGCTAAAAATTGCTAGTGAAGGCTCCTACCCTCCGTTTAGTTATATTGATTCAAATAACGAACTCAAAGGATTTGATATTGATATATCTTATGCACTTTGTAAAAAAATGAATGTCGAGTGTACTATCAACACTCAAGACTTTGAGGGAATGATTCTTGGTCTTCTTTCCCAAAAATACGATGCGATCATTGCTTCTCTTGCTCTCACGAAAGAGCGCATGCAAAAGATTGACTTTACAGATCCCTATTATAGCACAGCACTCGCTGTTATTGTTACTAAAGATGCAGAAATTAAAGAGATCTCAGCAAAAGCCTTTAAAGGTAAAAATCTTGGTGTGCAATCCAATACAACACAAGCCGCATACGCAGAAGATCATTATGCTTCTGAAGGAGTAAATATAAAACTTTATCCTACAACAATAGAAGTTAATCGCGATCTTTTAAGCCGTCGCGTTGATGTCGTTATCGTTGATAAACTGCAAGCATTAAACTGGCTCAAAAATGAAGGCAAAGATTGCTGCCAGCTTCTAGGAACTCTAGAAGAGACAAAACTTCCCATTGCAATTGCAATACGGAAAAATAATAATGATCTTAAAAAAAAATTCAATGAAGCAATAAAAGAAATCCGTTTGGATGGAACGTATGATAAAATTATGAAAAAATATTTTACAGTTGATATTTATTAAATATCACTCTGATCTCAAATTTGACAAACTGTTTATTACTAAAAACATTATCTAATTCTTTATGAGGAATGCAAGAATGATTGAAGATTTAGCATTGCTATCATTTAGCAATGGTCGGTGGGGTATCGTTATACTTTCTAGTGCGGGAATAACGTTATCATTGGCTTTGTGCTGTGGGCTCTTGGGACTTCCTTTAGGTCTTCTAGCTGCTGTGATGATTCGATCGGATATCAAAATAGCCAAAGCTATAGCGTCTCTCTTTTCATCGGTGTTTCGTGGGTTACCGGAGCTTTTAACCTTATTTTTAGTTTACTATGGATTACAAAATATTATTCAAATTGTTTTTGATTATTTTAATATTGAAATAATGTTCAATATTAATGCTTTTGTTGCTGGCGTTCTTGCACTTAGTATGGTTCTTGCTGCCTTTTCTTGTGAAGTTTGGCTTGGAGCATTCAACATTTTTGATAAAGGCCAATATGAAGCGGCTAAAGCTCTAGGGCTTTCACGCTCAACTACATTTTTTCGTATTGTCTTTCCTCAACTCATTCAAAATGCTTTGCCAGGGCTTTCTAATAATTGGCTTACCTTACTTAAAGATACATCTCTCGTATCAACTATTTCACTTGTTGATCTTATGAGACAAACGAACTTAGCAGTCGCAGCCACCGATAAACCTATGCTTTTTTATCTTGTGGCATGCTTACTCTATTTGTTATTTTCAGCGTTCTTTTCTGCAATCTTGCGCACTCTAGAAATATATACTCAAGCAGGATATCGAAAGGTGTTGAGTTGATGATTCCTGAGTGGCTTTATTTCCTTTTTAATCCTGCTCTTTTAAACCGTTATGGGCCTAAATTTATTGAGGGCTTTATTGTTACTGTTGAGCTTGTTTCTATTGCTTGCTCCATTGGTTTTTTTCTTGGTATGCTTATTGCGTTTGCACGCTTATCAAATAATAAATTTGTACGATATTTTGCAGAAATTTATGTCTATTTTTTCCGCGGCTCTCCTTTATTAGCACAGCTTTTTCTTTTTTATTATGGCCTTGGTTCAATGAATGACTTCTGGCAACAGGTTGGTTTGTGGTGGTTTTTTCAAAATGCGTGGTATTGTTGTCTTTTCATTTTTGCACTCAATTCTGCTGCCTATCAATCTGAAATTTTTAAAGGAAGTTTTCTATCTGTAACAACCGGACAACGTGAAGCATCAAAAGCATTAGGATTGAGCAGTTCTACAACATTTTTTAGAGTTATTCTTCCGCAAGCCATGGTCGTAGCATTACGCCCTTTGGGAAACGAAGTTATTTTAATGATTAAATCCAGTGCTATTGCCTCACTCATTACTGTTTATGATTTAATGGGAATTGCTAAGCTAACTTATTCACGTACATTCGATTTTCAAGTTTATGTTTGGGCTGCTCTTATCTATCTTCTTATCGTTGAGCTTATTAATCGTTTTATTATTTTTATCGAATATCGTTTAACCAGATATCTACGGTAAATAAAGAGCACAAAAACCTCTACCAAATCAAAATTTTAAATTAATCAATTTATTTATCAATGAAAGAATACAACAAGATGAATTTGGAAAATAATCAATCTGCGCATACCGCTAAAAATTCCGTGATTTCTATTCGGAATTTAAATAAATGGTACGGAGATTTTCAAGTCCTTTACGATATTAACTTCGAGGTTAAAGCTGGCGAACGAATCGTTATCTGTGGTCCTTCCGGATCAGGAAAATCAACTTTGATTCGTTGTATTAATCAATTGGAAAAAGCACAAAAAGGTTCAATTTGCATCCATAATATTGATATTCATGCTTCCCCTCTATACCAGCAAAAGAATGTCCTACGTAAAATAGGAATGGTCTTTCAGAACTTCAATTTGTTTCCTCATATGAACGTTATACAAAATTGCATTTTAGCACCTATGGCAGTTCAAGGGCTTTCTAAAAAACAAGCAAAAGAACGAGCAATTCGTTATCTTACTGATGTTGGAATTGAACAACACTGTAACAAATACCCTTTACAACTCTCTGGCGGGCAACAACAGCGTGTTGCAATTGCCCGTGCACTTTGTATGGAACCTGAAGTAATGCTTTTTGATGAACCAACGTCCGCTCTTGATCCAGAAAGCGTCGGAGAAGTTTTAGAAGTTATGGTTCAATTGGCAAATACAGGCATAACAATGCTCTGTGTCACCCATGAAATGGCTTTTGCTCGCGAAGTTTCAGAAAGAATTCTCTTTTTCGAAAATGGGAGAATTATTGAAGATATAGAATCTGACGAATTTTTTACCAATCCTAAAAGTCAACGTGCTCGTGATTTTCTTGCTAAAATTAAACACTAATCATCAATATTGTTTCACCTACACAATCCCAAGTGTCTTGATTTTTCTTTCAAAAGGGTGATAATCGTTCGAGCTGCAATCTCCCTAGATGGTACTTCAGTCTTCATTTTTTGTTCCATCATCTCAAAAGCCTCAAGTTGTGCCTGTCGCAATAAAGGATTACGCAAAAGTTGTTCTATCTGCCTTGCTAACATACCAGGTCGTAGAAATTCATTAAAATATTCTGGTACAATAGGCTTATCAGAAATAATATTCGGAAGAGCAGCGCTCCATAACATTATTTTAGGAAAAATAAAGAATTGAGAAAAACGATCAAGTTTATAACAAAGGACCATTGGAATTTTTGCTAATGCCAATTCAAGTGAAACCGTTCCAGATGCTGCAAGTGCCACATCTGCATCCGCAAAAGAACGCCATTTTGCATCTTCGCCAACAACAATTTCTACTTTACTTCTCCACCCCTGTACAAAACAACGAACTTTATTCATTAAATGCGGCAATGTTGGTAAAATAATACGTAAATTAGGAATCCGTTGAGTAAGAATCTTTACCACTTCTCCAAAAATGGGCATTAAAGAGCAAATTTCTAAATTACGAGATCCTGGTAAAATAAGCACTGTGAACGATCGTTTCTGTTTGCTACACGGCTGTTTTTTTTCTGATTGAACAGCCAAAAGCGGAGGATAAGTTAAAAGACGATGTCCAACATAAGTAGTGGAAGGACCATCCAAATCTTTCATAATTTTTTCTTCAAAAGGGAAAACCGCCAAAACATGGTCGACGAATTTGCGCATAGCTTTAGCACGTTCTGGACGCCATGCCCAAACAGTTGGAGCAACGTATTTAATGATAGGAATAGAAGGCGCTAAAATACGTACTTTTTTTGCAACACGATGGGTAAAATCAGGACTATCAATAATAATGAGACAATCAGGTTGTTCTCGTGCAATAAATTTGGACAAATTACGAATATGTGCTAATAATGATGGCAATTTTTTTAACACTGCACCTAACCCTATTAAAGCAATATCATTGGGATCAAAAATGCTTTTTAAACCCAATGACTGTAGGCGCCTTCCACCAACACCAATTAGTTGAATATTACATCCTGTTTGTTCTGATAAACAAGCAATCAAATCGGCTCCAAGAAAATCACCGGACTCCTCACTTGCAACAACAGCAATTTTTAAGGAACAATCACTCATAATCAGATTTTTCAAATGTTTCTATAAAAAGTGAATATTTGTTGGCTTTTTCTATTGTTGCTTTTGCTGCTAATATTAGACTTCTATTCGCTTCCACAGCAATACCAGACAATCCACTCTTTGCAGCATTTACTATCGTCGCAGGTCCAATTGATGGCAAATCAACACGATGATCTTGTTGTGGTTTTGTACATTTAACAAGAACACCACCTTTAGGCGGGATTTGCTGTCTTTCCCTCATTTCACAAACCCGCCACAGCATATTATCAGTTCCCTCTGCACCCTCTACCGCAACCACCCTTCCATTTATAGCAACAGCTGCTTGCCCAATATCTAATTGACCTAAAAGCTTTACTGCTTTAGCTGCTAATAAAATATCTTTTTTCTCTTTTCGCATAGCACGCCGCACTGTTAAATCAAATTTCGTTGGAGCTAAGAGGTCTGGCACTATTTCATGGACACCAATAACACAAAAACCATGCGCTTCAACAATCCTTATAAAAGCCTTCAATAAAGCATCATCACCTTTTGCTAAAGCCCCGAGTATCTTGGGTAAAGCTAAAAAGGTCGTCCAATCTGGTTGCAATTGCCTAAGAAGAGGCCGTTTTTTCACACCACCCGCCAAAACGATATTACGAATTTCCGCTGCTTTTAAGATTTTAATGAGCCGCGCTAATTCTACAATTGACAACTCACAATGCTCATAGCGATGAAGCACAGCATCTGCCTCATCACGTAAAAGAACAAGAAAAGGATTCTGTCCATGTCTCTCAAGTGCTTGAGCCACAGTGATAGGCAAAATACCGTTTCCCGCTATGATAGCAGTGCGACCAGAAAAAAGATTTCTAGCATCCCAAACAGACATTCTAATCCTTATTTGCTTTTATCCTGTCATCCTCAAATTTAGGTGTACAATAAAAACGTTTTCCTTCTTCCTTAATAAAATTAACGACATCCAGAACAGATTGAGAAGTAGAATAGAAAGAAGAAACATCACTTATACGCTCTTTAAAAGGTTTACTACGATCAAAAAGCATGGCAACTGCATGGCGTAGTGCATGAATATCTTTACGCTCAAGTCCTGCACGTTTCATGCCGATAATATTTAAACCAGCAAGTTTTGCCTGCACACCAACAGCTGTCCCGTAGGGAATTAGATCGCCAACCAGTGCAGATACACCACCGATAAATGCATGATGCCCAACACGAACAAATTGATGAACAGCAGAACCACCACCAATAATGACATAATCACCAATAGTAACATGACCAGCAATCATTACATTATTCGCAAATGTTACATGATCCCCTACGTGGCAATCATGAGCAACATGCGCATAACAAAAAAATTGGCAATCCTCACCAACAATCGTCATTCCCACACTCGAATCTGAGCCTCTATGCATTGTTACGCCTTCACGAATCGTGCAATTTTTACCAATCGAAAGAGTTGTCTCTCCTCCCTTATGTTTATTATTTTGTGGATCTGCTCCCAAAACTGCATGTGAAAATACTTTACTATTGGCTCCTAACCTTGTCTTCCCCATTATCACAACATGACTCATCAAACTGCATTCATCACCAATAATAGCCTCTGAACCAACATAACAAAACGGTCCAACTTGTACATTCTCACCAAGCTGCGCCCCTTTCTCTACAAGAGCAGTTGGATGGATTCTCGTACCGGACATTTTAAATCCCCATCAATATCGTTTACTCTTCTTCAATAATCATCGCAGCAATTTCCGCTTCAGCGATGCGGACATCCTCTACTTTTGCAATACATGAAAAACGCCGCATACCAGACCTCTTTTTTAAAAGCCGCACATGTATCCTTAGCTGATCACCTGGGACAACCGGCTTACGGAATTTCGCATTATCAACAGTCATGAGATAAACTAAATTCGCTTTCTTATACCCTAATGTTAGAAGTGAAATTGCTCCTGCTGTTTGCGCCATCGCTTCTAAAATTAAAACCCCAGGCATAACCGGTTTTGCAGGGAAATGTCCCATAAAATGCGGCTCATTAATTGTTATATTTTTAATACCAATGGCTTTTTGCTCACCATCAATTTCAATTATGCGATCAATCAATAAAAACGGATAACGATGCGGTAATATTGATAGCAATTTTTCAATATCTACAGCCTCTAAACTTTTCGTTTCTTCTATGCTAACCATATTAGCGTTTTTCCTTTTTGACTTTGCCAATATTACGCAACGCCGCTACTTCACGAAACCACTGTTTGAATGGTCGCGCTGGACTACCTCCCCATTTTTCACCATCCGGGATATCATTCATAACGCCGCTACCAGCAGCAATTTGAACATATTTACCTATTATAATATGATCTGCTACTCCGACACTCCCGCCAAGCTGAGACATATCACCTATGGATGTACTTCCAGCAATTCCACACTGAGCAGCAATAAGGCAATAACGACCAATCTTCACATTATGGGCAATCTGCACTAAATTATCAATTTTGCTCCCTTCACCAATAATAGTATCTTCAAATGTCCCACGATCAATTGTTGTATTTGCACCAATTTCTACACCATCCTCGATTATAACACGACCAATCTGTGGAACTTTTTCAATTCCAGAAGCACTGCCAACATAACCGAAACCGTCTTGTCCAATGCAAGCACCAGGATAAAGGTGAACCCTGTCACCTATCAAAGAATACTGAACTGTTACCTTAGGAGCAATATAACAGTCACGCCCAATATGACAATTTTCACCGATAACAGCAGTCGATGAAATAAGAGACCCTGAACCAATTTCAACATTTCTACCAATAACAGCTCCCGCTTCAATACACACATCGTGCGCTAATTTAGCACTTGGATGAATATGCGCATGCGGAGAGATCCCTCTCTTTCCAAACCAAGGCATCGGCTTGACAGAATCAGGAAATAAGATGCGACCAATTTGAGCAAAATCACGCTGCGGCGTGGACGTCACCAAAATTGCCATAGATTCAGGGACTTTAAAAACAATTTCATTTGTACAAAAAACTGCTACAGCGGGACTTCCTAAGAGAGCATCAGAAAACTTGCGATGCTCCACAAAGACAAGAGAACCTTCTCCAGCGCTTTCAAGAGAAGAAAGAGTGTTTATAACTGTGTTAGAAAACTCTGGATTAAGAAGTTTTGCACCTGTCAACTCAGCAACATTAGCAACTGTCAATCGCCGGGACGGCGTAAAAAAAAACGTATCCGCCATCAAAACACTTTCTCTCCCAGCCTCCCCCATTCTCTTCAAAGCTTTTCCTTTTAGAGAAACTTGAAATCAGAACTTAGTAGAAATACCAAAGTTCAATTTCTGCACACTATCACCTACCTGCTTACTTATTGGCCAAGCATAATCAAAACGCAGCGGACCAAATGGTGAATCCCACATCAAACTAACACCTGCAGATGAACGCCATGCACTTTTGACATTTGTAACAGGCGCTTCACCCTGAAAAGCAGGTTTATAATTATTGCCATACAGAGTTACAACATCCGCAAACAAAGCACCACGGAACCCTAACCCCTCAGGCACAACAGGTATAGGAAATTGTACTTCAGCAGTTGCATTCATATACGTCGTTCCCCCTAAGAAATAAACCTCACCTTTATTGGAAACCTGACGCGGACCTATTCCATTGTATTTGAAACCTCGGATCATATCAGAGTTTGCTTTAAACATATCGAAGATACGAACACCCTCTCGGCCTATTCCGTGGATATAACCACCACCAAAAGAAAGTAAACCGACAAGATCCATCCGATCAGAAAGCGTCTTATACATCATCGCTTTACCAGTTGTCTTCAAGAACTTCGCATTTCCACCAAGTCCTGCATATTCCTGAAGAATACGCACATACCATCCATCATGCGGATTTCTCATATCGTCAATAGTATTATAAGTCAGACCATAACTAATTGATGAACGCTTCCAAGGGCTATGCTGTGCCGCCTGAACAATTGCACCAGAATATTTTCCATATAATTCTTTTATATCACTCTCTTTGCCTAAATCATATTCTTTACCAAAATCATATTCTTCCTGCACATAAGAATAAGCTAAATTAGCAGATAACTGATCATTAATAGGCAACCCAAACCTAAGTGATCCACCTGTCTGCCGTACATCATATGCTTTATCGGCACGGTAAGTACTGCGAAAAACATCAACACCAGCGGATAAACGGTAACCCAAGAAATAAGGATCAACAAATGATAAATTGTAATTACGAGACTTTTCTTGCCCAGCACCTAAGCTTAAACGAACATACTGACCCCGTCCACCAAGATTACGCTCGGTAACAGATACCTCAAGTGACATACCAGGGCTTGTACCACCGGTTGTATACCCTCCAGAAAAAGAAAGATCTCCTGTTGGGGATTCAACTACATCTATAACCAAGACGATCTGATCAGACTGATCCGTCGGAATCATTGAAATATTAACGGCTTTAAAAAAACCTAAATTTTCTAGACGACGTTTTGCCCGCTGCACTAAGGTCTGATTGTAAGCATCTCCTTCATTTAAATCAATCTCACGGCGAATGACATAATCACGTGTCTTTTCATTGCCACGTATTTCAATACGTTGAACATAAGCCCGCGGACCTTGCTCAATGTTATACAAAATTGAAATTGTATGATTTGCCAAATCACGATTCCCACGTGGCTCAACTTTAGCAAAAACATATCCTGAATCAGCGGCTTTATTATTGATAATTGCAACAGACTGTTCAATGTTCTCTGCACTATAAATATCGCCTGAACGAGTTTTAAGCATCCCTTTTATAGATTGGAGATCAATACCATCGATATCACTTTCAACCTGAACATCACCAATTTTATAGCGTACGCCCTCATCAAGAACGAAATCAATTTTATATGCATTCTGCGCTTCATCAAAAACTGCTTTAGAGGAAATGACACGAAAATCCGCATAACCACGATTATAATAAAAACGACGGAGCGCTTCTTCATCAGCAGCCAAACGTTCTTCAGTATAAACATCACCCCTCAACAAAAACGAAAGTATTCCCGAAGGCTTTGTTGAAATCACATCACGCAAACGGCGACTTCCAAAAGCATTGTTCCCCTTAAAAGTGATATTGCTAATCTTTGTCTTCCGGCCTTCAACAACATTAAAGACCACATTTACACGCCCTTTTCCCAAGTTAATAGTTTGAACTTTAACCGCTACATTATTACGACCAACAGTTTTATAAGCTTCACGAATCACATTAACATCAGCCGAAAGCTTAGCAGAATTGAAAGGCTCATTCGGTTTTAGAGAAATAAACCGTTTAAGATCAGGATCTTTAAGAGATTTATTTCCTTGAAACAATACCTGATTGACGACCTCATATTCTTTGACAAACACAACCAGTTTATTACCGACCTGATTTATTTTAACATCATAAAATAAACCTAATCCATAAAGACGCTTCACAGCAGAATCGATATGTCCACTGGAAAAACTCTTTCCAATTTTAATGTCCATATTGTCTCTAATTGCCTGAGCACTTACAAATTTATTTCCGCGAACCTCAATAGAATGGACTACAGATGCTTGCGCTTCTTCAACCATCGCAATTGACATAAAGGCTGCTGTTGGAGCAAATAACCCCATACCTAAAACCAATACAGATGCTGCATTTAAAAACTTTGAATTCGTAGTCATTGGCTTTTTTACCTTACTTTATTCCCTGGACATAACGCCTCAAAAACTAACCGCCATAACAACTCTTTATATTCACAGCGAAATTTTTCATCCCTTAATTACTAATTATAGCGCACGATGCCACAATATTTTGTGGATATGGTAAACGACTTTTAATTTATATTTTTCTACTATTACCTAATTTATAAAATGTTTTCCATAATTTAATTAGCTAAACCAACAAAAATAATCGTTAAAGAGCGCAAAAATAATAAATAAGAGAACAATGAAGAAACCTAAACGAAAAATAATTTCCCGAATTTTAGCTGATATTGGCCTTCCAGCAATGATCTCAATAACATGAAATAACAAATGCCCACCATCAAGTGGTGGAATCGGAAAAAGGTTAATAAGTCCAACGCCTATAGAAAGAAAAGCTGTAAAATTCAATAAAGAGATAAAACCTGTTTCACTCATTTGCCAAGCAATCTTAACCGTCTTAGAGGGACCACTTAACCGACAATGATCTTCTTTCCCCCCTATTAAACGACTTATAAAAAAAATTGTTTGGGTAACAATAAACGTAGCACGTTCTGATGCTTCTCTTACAGCTTCACCAAAACTATAGCGAATATGTTTTACATAAGCTGGATCTAAACGCGTAGGATTATCTGGATCAACAGGAACCCCTACACCTATGACACCACTGCGAACCCGATTACCAAAACCATCATCTCGCTCAATTACCTTTGGTATAACCACCGTCGTAAACACCCGCCCCACGCGTTCTATTTTAAATTCTATAGGATCTCCACCATGAGAAGTCACATGATTCATCAAATCTTCAAAACTCTCAACCCGACGACCATCCATTTCAATAAAACGATCACCCAATGCCAAACCAGACTGAACAGCAGGAGAGTCTTCTACTAAAGAACCAACAACAGGTTCAATAGCTACACGTCCATAAATAAAGAAAAAAAACGTTAAAATAACAATGGTAAAAAGGGCATTGAATAAAGGACCAGCAAAAACAGTTGCTGCCTTTTTCCAAGCATGTGCATTGGCAAATGAACCATCAACAATCGGAAATGATTGGGGTGGCGATATACCCGCTTCTTCATCACCAATAAATTTTACATATCCTCCCAAAGGAATAAGCGCCAAACGCCACTGTGTGCCATGCTTATCTGTGTAACCCACTATTTGTGGTCCAAACCCAAGTGAAAAAACCGATGCCTTAATACCGCACCACCGCCCAATGAGATAATGCCCAGCTTCATGTACAAAAATGATAACTATAACGACGAAAAGAACACTTAAACTTCTTAAAAGCAAGTCGCCCATAGCGATTATATGATTCAAAAAATCCAAGACATCTTCTCCCGATTAAACCATACGAAAAAGATTAAAAGGTGTATTCATATCAGACATAAATGAACCAATTAAATAAAGCAGAAAAGCAGCTCCTATCAACCCATCCATACGATCCATAAATCCACCATGTCCAGGCAATAAAGAACTAGAATCTTTAACTGAAAATTGTCTTTTTAGCCATGATTGTCCCAAATCACTCAATTGCGAAACAATCGATAAACTAAGTGCAAGTAATGGCACAAAAAAACCTGTTAAATTGACATCAAAAAACTGAAAAGCAACCAATATACCGCCAGAAACTCCGACAAATGTACCACCAATCGCCCCTGCCCACGTTTTATTAGGAGAAAATTGTGGTGCTAATTTAGGACCACCAAACGCACGTCCACTAAAATATCCAGCAATATCTGTTCCCCACACTATTGTAAATAAGAAGATAACAACGCAGAATCCTAGCGTCTCATAACCTCGCAAAAAGCACAAAGACACAACCGGAAAAGATGCGTATAAAAAACCCAAAAAAATCCAACCACTCTTTTTTATAGGCCCGATAATAGCTAACAGTGCTGCCAAAGCTATCAAAATACAAAAAATTAATGAAGCAGACACATTCGCTACTAGCAAAGAGCCAAAAACTAAATAAAAAACACCCACTAATATTTTTTGAGAAACATGCCATTTTTCTTTAGTGATACTAGTCCATTCATAAAGAATAAAACCGCCAATCACCCATGCAAACAAAAAAAATAAAGTTCCTCCCAGCCATGTTAAACTTAAAGCAATAATACCAAAAACAAAAGCCGTCAGAGTACGAGAAATAAGATTAGACAAAACAACATCCAAACAATAAATAAATTACAAACTCAAGAGGTCATGCGAGCAAAAGACTTTGCGCGGTAGCATTTTTACATTCACATTTTTGCAAACTTTACCGATAATTTATCATAAATGATTGGATATACCAAGATGGCGTTCATAGGAACAATAATCAGAAAACTTATCACGATCAAACCCAAAACACATTTCCCAATATTCAATTAATCGTAAGAATGAGAAAATGTCGTTCCTGCCTACACGAATTATAAAATTTAGATCTGGTATTCACTGCGTATGAAAACATTTTTCTACCAAACTATCAGTCATCTGCTCAAAAGCTAAAAAGACATCGGAAACGCGTTGTGTAAAACACCGATCATCTGCTCTATCCCATTGTATTCTTTAAATAGAGAATAACAGCAAAATTAAAGCACTTCTTTTGTCATATTCCTCTCTAACATTTGCCATAGAATATTTGAAAGATCTTCAATCATAAAAACATTTTTATCATGCAACTTAATAAAGCTACATTGAACAAAAACCTTTTATTATTCTGTTACATAATTTTCTCCAGCAGATAGCCCTCCCCTAAAGCGCAAATAAAAATTCAAAAAACATTTGCCACTTCAAATCAATCTTGCTTATACAGTCAATCCAAGAATACATCTATCCTCATACTCATGCCCTGCTACCAACAGAACACATCATCTCCGCTTTTTACCCATAAGAACGATGTTATAAGACACAGATATAATATTTCTGGCAAAAAAATTACCTTAAACGTGCATAATTTCAGATTCTTTTACTGCCAAAATCTTATCAATATCAGCAATGGTTTCATCTGTGAGTTTTTGAACTTTCTCAGATAAACCATGAGCCTCATCTTGACCAATTTCACCTTCTTTTTCTAATTTCTTCAAATTGTCCATTCCATCCCGACGAACATGGCGCGTAGCAATACGAGCTTGCTCCGCATAATGATGCGCAATTTTTACGAGTTCTTTACGGCGCTCTTCATTCAATTCAGGTAAAGGAATACGCAAATTCATACCATCCGTTATGGGATTTAAACCAAGACCAGAATCGCGAATAGCACGCTCCACAGCCCCTACCATCGTTTTATCCCATACAGAAACTGAAAGCATCCGCGGTTCAGGAACAGAAATATTTGCAACCTGATTTATATGTACAACAGAACCATAAGCCTCAACGGTTAATGGCTCTAATAAACTGGCTGATGCTCGCCCAGTTCGCAAGCCACCTAATTCGTGTTTAAAAGCCGAAATAGAACCATCCATGCGACGCTTCAAATCATCCATAATAGATGCAACATTCATATTTCTGTCTCCTTTAATTACGCCTTTAAGATTATCTTCATTCAGATACTATTGTAAATCGTCCTGTCCCATTCAATACCTTCGCTAAACCACCCTTCTCATGAATAGAATACACAATGATTGGTACATTGTTTTCGCGCGCTAAAGTAACCGCCGTTGTATCCATAACCGACAACCCCCGCTGCAGAATCTCGACATGTGTTAATTGGTCAAAACGCTGAGCTGTAGGGTCTATCTTTGGATCTGCAGAATAAATACCATCTACTTGTGTTCCTTTCAGGAGAACATCTGCACCAATTTCTGCTGCACGTAAAGTAGCGGCAGAATCAGTGGTAAAGAATGGATTACCAGTACCTCCTGCAAAAATAACGACTTTTCCTTGATTCATATAAGCTACCGCTTTACGTTGTGAGAAACTCTCACAAATTTGTGGCATAGCAATCGCAGATAATACAACTGTTTCAACCCCTATTTTTGTCAATGATGTTCGCAATGCTAAAGAATTAATAGCAGTTGCAAGCATTCCCATATGATCACCTGTTACACGATCTCCACCGCGCGAAGCAACAGCAACTCCACGAAAAATATTGCCTCCACCTATAACAATAGCAACTTCCACACCCATTGCCCGCACTTCAGCAATATCAGCAGCGACACGGTCGGCAACAGAAACATCAATCCCAAAGCTCTGCCCTCCCATAAGGGCTTCACCAGAAACCTTTAAAAGAATACGTTTATACTGAAACGCTAACGCCATTGATAACCTCCCCAAAAGCACATTTACTGTTTGCTTTGGACACCACTAAGGGCACCACTTTACCACGTGACGCCCTCTCAATAATCATAATTTTTACTATCAGTGATTTTATAACAAATAATATATTTTCAAATCTCTGATAAACAGTTTTCAAGAGCTAACCTTTTGCAGCAGCCGCAACCTCTGCTGCAAAATCAGACTCTTCTTTTTCTATACCTTCGCCCAGTGCAAAACGAATAAAACCTGTAATTTTTGCCGGTGCACCAATCGATTTTTCAGCATCCTTTAAAGCTGCTTCAACAGTCACATCAGGATTCATAACAAAAGCTTGAGAAAGCAAAGCTACCTCTTCGAAAAACTTACGCATACGCCCTTCTACCATTTTTTCAATGATATTTTCAGGCTTTCCAGATTGACGTGCTTGATCTGAAAAAATCGCTTTTTCACGCTCAATAGCACTAACATCAACATCTTCTGCTGTTAGCGCCAATGGATTGGTCGCAGCAATATGCATCGCAACCTGCCTACCGAAAGCAGCAGCAGCCTCTTTATTGCCTGCCGTTTCAACAGCAACCAAAACGCCAAGTTTACCCAGCCCTTCAGCCACACTATTGTGTATATAAGTGGCAACGACACCATCTTTAACAGAAAGTTTAGCAGAACGACGAAATGTCATATTTTCGCCAATTGTACCAATCGCATCTTTAATTATCGTCTCAACAGTCTTCTCAGAACCAGGATAAAGAGATGCAGAAACAGATTCAACATTGCCCTGTGTATCCAAAGCAGCTGTCGCGACATTACGTACAATGTCTTGAAAGACATCATTGCGCGCAACAAAATCTGTTTCAGAATTAACTTCAACCAAAACCGCACTCGAATCTTTTGATACAACTCCGATGAGTCCCTCAGCAGCTGTACGACCAGCCTTTTTATCTGCTTTGGCTATTCCTTTTTTACGAAGCCAATCAACAGCAGCCTCCATGTCACCATTGGTCTCTGCCAAAGCCGCTTTGCAGTCCATCATACCAGCGCCCGACAATTCTCGAAGTTCTTTTACTTGTGCAGCAGTAATGCTCATATTTGCCTCTTCGTTCTGTAATGGCGAAAATGTGCAAGAAGGAAAATCCTATGCACATTTACAACCTCTCCTTTAGAAAATAAGTGCCCTAATAGGCGTTTTTAAATTGCTATTCAGAAACTGGAACCGCATCTTCCAAAACAGGCTCCACAGGCGCATCAATTTGAGCTCCTAGATCAACACCCATTGCGCCTTGCTGACGAGCAATACCATCAAGAGCTGCACGAGCAAAAAGATCACAATAAAGAGAAATTGCCCGCGAAGCATCATCATTACCGGGAATCGGATGATCGATGTTATCAGGATCACAGTTGGTATCAATGATAGCAATAACAGGAATACCTAAACGCTTTGCTTCTTGGATAGCAATATTTTCCTTATTTGTATCAACGATAAATATAAGATCTGGAACTGATCCCATATCCTTAATTCCCCCAAGCGCACGATTAAGCTTTTCACGGTCACGTTCAAGATTCAAACGCTCCTTTTTGGTAAAACCTTGTGCTTCAGCAGCAAGAATTTTGTCAAGCTTACGTAAACGATGTATCGAATGGGAAATCGTCTTCCAATTTGTCAACATGCCACCAAGCCAACGCGCATTAACATAATACTGTGCAGAACGATTCGCCGCATCAGCAACAATCTCAGATGCCTGCCGCTTAGTACCAACAAAGAGAATGCGACCACCACGCGCAACGGTATCTGAAACAAGCTTTAGTGCTTGGTGTAAAAGTGGAACAGTCTGAGCAAGATCAATAATATGAATATTATTACGCTGACCGTAAATATAGGGGGCCATCTTTGGATTCCAACGATGAGTCTGATGACCAAAGTGCACACCCGCTTCTAAAAGCTGGTGCATAGTAAAATCTGGTAGTGCCATAATTTATCCTTTCCGGTTCAACCTCCGCAGAAAAAGTAGGCAAGCCTACTACCGGCGGACGCCTGCTAAGCTTTCCTTGCAAACACCCAAACTCTGCGTGTGGAGTAGCGTAACCATACTAATATTTAATTCTTTTTCAAGTTATTTTATACAATCATCTAATGTTTGCATTGATCAAGATTTTTTCCAACGTCGAGAAATTCAAGACTGTTCAATTTTGCACGCACCGAAAAAGTCCCATAATCTATATGAAGATCGCGCATGACACCATTTTCATGTAAGAGAAAGCTGGTACGATAAACAGGTAAGCCATTTTTATTTTCTACATCATCAAAATAAGAAATTGTAACTGGCCAATATTCCCATTCATCTAACTTTTGTATTTTTTCCGTTTGATCATCAGATATATGCGTCTTCTTTTCCCCAATAATGACACTTTCTTTTATGACTTTGTCTGCTTTCTCTGTTCCATCAAAGACGGTAGTGTGATAAAAGTGGCGACCTGCCTTTGCATGCCGAATGATACTCTTCAGTTGCATAATTGGAAACTCAGCCATTGCAAGCTTGTATTCCTTCTCTTTTGGCTCTTTCAGTTTAACTATAATCCCATCTTGAACACGCTCTGCTATCCCTTCAGCACGATGCGCAACCTCTTGTCCAACCTGATCTGTAACGCTAAAATGAAATGTGCGACTATCACCTGTTTCATAACTTGTAGTCTGTTGATCCGTTAAGCGCACCGGCATATTTTCAACATGCATACGGCTGATAAAACGAAAGCGTGTGGTATAGCCATGACATACTGAACCCGTGAGTTCGTAAACCATTCGCCCAGTCATACCTGAAATTGTCATTTCATGAGAAACATTATCGAGCTGGAAATCATAAATTGCTCGATGTGGCGCAACAAAAACGGATTCTTCAGCTCTCGCAGTACATAAAAGAGTACTATATAAAATGATTATAAATAATGATCTGAACATTCCCAACTTCCAATTCTTTTCTCGCTGCATACCATCATACAACAAGGCGAAAAAGGCTAACTTTTCAATTAACCACACATTTCCTTAAATCGAAAAATAGTTTATGCAATAGATGCATTATAAAAACAGCTATGGAGTTTAATTATGACCAACACGATTGAAAGCCGTCTAAAAAAATTTGGAATTACTCTTCCTGAAGCAGTGCAACCCATTGCCAATTATGTAACAGCTTCACAAAGCGGCAACCAACTCTTTATCTCCGGACAACTCCCTCTTTTCAATGGACAACCAATAGCTATTGGTAAAGTGGGGACAACCGTTAGCGCAGAACAAGCAAAAAAATCAGCTGAAACCTGCGCACTCAATATTCTCGCACAAATCAAAACAACTCTTGGTGATTTAAATAAAATAAAGCGCGTAGTAAAAATCAGCGTTTTTGTTGCTGCCGACCCTCATTTTACCGATATTCCTCTTGTCGCTAATGGAGCTTCTGATTTACTTGTCAATATCCTCGGTGAAGCTGGAAAACATGCTCGTTCTGCTATTGGTGTTGCCTCTCTTCCTATGAACGTCCCGGTAGAAATTGAAGCTATCATAGAAATCTAAACTCCCAGTCACTCATAGCATCACCTCCATAAAACGAATAAAAGGAAATCTTTGTATGAAACAAACTTATGACAATAACAATATTTTTGCTAAATTGATTCGTAATGAAATCCCTTCCGTCCGTGTCTATGAAGATGATGATGTCATTGCATTCATGGATATCATGCCACAAGCACCAGGCCACACGCTAGTCATTCCCCGAAAAGGCTCTAGAAACTTGCTAGACGCGGATACTGAAACATTGTTTCCAGTTATCAAAGCTGTCCAAAAAATCGCCAAAGCTGTCAAAAAAGCCTTTCAAGCAGATGGTATAACAGTTATGCAATTTAATGAAGCAGCTAGCCAACAAACCGTTTATCATCTGCATTTTCATATTATACCACGTATGGAAGGAGTAGCACTTAGCTCTCATAACAATGTCATAACACCTACAGAAATACTTGAAGAGAACGCAAAAAAAATCCGTGCTGCTCTTTAAAACACTTTTAAGTTGCTGAGCTTTTTTTCCCCACATGTTTTTTTGTAAAATATGTTGTTTTTCTGTTCTTTGCACCAACAGACATATCAGAAGATAAAATTTTTAACTGTAACTTCTCTTTTCCTTCATTTGATTTGTGTGTCAATACGCGAACCATGCCACCGTTACGTAACTTTCCAAATAAAATTTCGTCAGCTAACGGCTTTTTAATATGTTCTTGGATGACACGACTCAAAGGACGCGCCCCCATTTGAGAATCGTATCCTTTATTGGCAAGCCACCCCATCGCAGAAGAACTTAATTCAAAACAAATCTCCCGCTCAGCCAATTGTGCTTCAAGCTGAAAAATAAACTTTTGCACAATCTGACTGATGATTAACTGAGATAAAGGTGCAAACGGAATGATCGCATCCAGCCTATTACGAAATTCCGGTGTAAAGAGCCGATTGATGGCAGCTATATCATCACCATCGCGACGCACTTTGCCAAATCCGATAGCCGACTTTGCCATATCTGAAGCACCAGCGTTGGTTGTCATAATTAAAATGATATTGCGGAAATCAATTTTTTTGCCATTATGGTCTGTTAACTTACCATAATCCATTACCTGCAATAAAATATTAAATAATTCTGGATGCGCTTTTTCAATCTCATCCAGCAACAAGACTGCATGAGGCTTTTGGTCAACTGCATCTGTAAGAAGACCTCCTTGATCAAATCCTATGTAACCTGGAGGTGCCCCGATTAAGCGCGCTACAGTATGCCGTTCCATATATTCTGACATATCAAAACGTAACAGTTCAATTCCTAAAGAAGACGCAAGCTGTTTGGCAACCTCAGTTTTTCCTACACCTGTTGGTCCTGAAAATAAATAACTTCCTATTGGTTTGTCTAATTCGCGCAATCCTGCGCGCGCCAGTTTAATTGACGACACTAATGCGGAAATTGCCTGATCTTGTCCATAAACAACATGTTTGAGTTCTCTTTCAAGCTTGTTAAGAATTTTCTGATCATTTCCAGAAACTGTTTTTGGTGGAATCCTTGCCATAGTAGCAACAGTCGCTTCAATTTCTTTAACACCTATACTTTTTTTTCTTTGTTTTTTGGGCAAAAGTTTTTGCGCTGCACCACTTTCATCAACAACATCAATCGCTTTATCAGGTAAACGACGATCAATCATATAGCGTGCAGATAATTCTACGGATGCCTTCATCGCCTCATCAGTATATTTGATTTGATGAAATTTTTCAAAATAAGGCTTTAAACCTTGTAAAATCTTAATTGCATCAGCAACAGAAGGCTCGTTAACATCAATCTTTTGAAAACGGCGTTCTAAAGCTCGATCTTGTTCAAAAATTTTGCGATATTCTCTGTAAGTCGTCGAACCAATACATCGAATAATTCCAGAAGATAATGCAGGTTTTAAAAGGTTTGCTGCATCCATATTCCCCCCCAATGTAGCTCCTGCTCCAATCAATGTATGAATTTCATCAATAAATAAAATACCATCTGGAAATGCCTCAAATTCTTTAATAATTTGCTTTAATCGCTCTTCAAAATCACCGCGGTAACGCGTACCGGCAACAAGTGCTCCCATATCAAGGGAAAATATTATTGCATTTGATAAAACTTCAGGCACTTGCCCATCAACAATACGTTTCGCTAACCCTTCAATTATAGCGGTTTTTCCAACTCCAGGATCCCCCACCAAGAGCGGGTTGTTTTTTGATCTTCGACATAAAACCTGAATCATTCGTGAAATTTCTACGTCACGGCCAATCAATAAATCAATTTTACCATTGCGTGCTTTGCAATTGAGATCAATACAATAAGCAGTCAGTGCACTCGTCACCTTCTCACCACTGTCCGAAATCTGTTGATCCAATTGCTCTTCAAGATCCTCAAGTAACATAGATAATCCATCATCACGCGTAATACCGTGTGAGATGAAACGCACAGCATCATAGCGCGTCATTCCCATCTCTTGGAGGAAATATGCTGCATAGCTTTCATGTTCAGAAAAAATTGCAACGAGAACGTTCGCTCCCGACACCTCGTTTTTTCCAGTGGACTGAGCATGAATCACTGCACGTTGAATAACACGCTGGAAAAATGTTGTCGGTTTTGTATCCTCATCAGCTCTAATCTGCACATCCAATTCTGACTGAATATAATTGGTTAAGCGCTCTCGTAATTCTTCCATATCCACCTGACAAGCTCGAATAACTGAACTTGCATCCGCATCATCTAGCAAAGCAAGAAGAAGATGCTCTAATGTCGCATATTCATGTCGCGCTTGAGTCGCAATTGTTAATGCGCGGTGCAAAACCTCTTCAAGACTAGGTGTAAAAGACGGCATAACCCCTCACTTCCATTCCATTACGCATTGTAAAGGATGTTCATTTTGACGTGCGCACTCCCTAACTTGTACGATTTTCATTTCAGCTACTTCATAACTATAAATTCCGCATTCTCCTACCCCATTCCAATGAACATTTAACATAATACGCGTTGCTTCTTCGAAACTTTTTTTAAAAAAGTTCTTCAAAACAAAAACAACGAAATCCATAGGTGTGTAATCATCATTAAGTAAAAGGACACGATACAATTTAGGCTTTTGAAGTTTTGGTCTAATTGTCGGTATTATAACGGCATCATGCGTGCTTTTATCCCAATTCTTGCCCTTTTCATTGTGCATAGTATGCAGTATAGAACTCGTTATTAGTTTCTGTACCATCATCATTTTCCGTGCTGGTTACTTTTTATTAATCTTAAGTTCTTTCATAACTATTGCAATACCTGTTTGTGTAAAGAAAAGGAAAACTTTTTTTGAGGGAGAGATTAGGTTAAATATGAAGACTCTAAAAATATTTCTGTAAACAAATTAGTAATATCATTCGTCTAAATTGCATCGAAAAGCTTTAGTAAAAAGGAGCTTTATAGAAGTTTTTCAGAGTATGGAGAAATAGGATACTGCAAGTGTATATTAATTGCCAAAAAATTGTGCGTTGCTATAAAAAGTTAGCAATTGCTTTTGTTGTTTTAGCTCTTTCTTACTCTTGGGCATCAGCTACTCCTCAAGAAGCTTACCCTGATAAATATGCCGCTATCGTTATAGATGCAAATACAGGAAAAACCTTATTTCAAGCCAATGCAACGCTAAAACGTTATCCTGCTTCTTTGACGAAAATGATGACACTGTACATGCTGTTTGAATCTATGCATATGCGTCGTGTAACACCAAATACACCAATTCCTGTCTCACGTTATGCAGCAGCACGCCCACCAACAAAACTCGGATTTAAAGAAGGCCAAACAATTTCTGCACAAACAGCTGCTAAAGCACTCATTACAAGATCAGCAAATGATGTTGCTACTGCCATTGCTGAATATCTTGGCGGCAATGAAAAAAAATTCGCTCGAATGATGACAGCTAAAGCCAAAAAACTTGGTATGATAAACACCCACTTCGCAAATGCTTCGGGACTCCCCGATGTGCGCAATTATTCCACAGCACGGGATATGGCCACTTTGTCATTAGCTCTACGCAAACATTTTCCACAACAGTATAAGCTGTTCAAAATAAAAAGTTTTGTTTTCCGTGGACATACAGTTAATAGCCATAATAAACTCGTTCAAACAATAAAAGGTGTCGATGGAATTAAGACTGGTTACACACAAATGTCAGGTTCTAATTTGGCAACATCAATGCATATTGATGGACGTTCTATCGTTGCTGTCGTGATGGGAGGTAAATCATCTACCGCACGTGATACCCATATGGCTAGCTTATTGAATCAATATTTACCGAAAGCAAGCCGCATGAAAAGTAATGGACGTTTAATGGCTTCTGCACACTATAACTTACCCACTGGCATCAATATCCCTATACCACTCATTAAAGCTGATCCAAACGATCTCGATAACGAAATTTCTACTATGTTAACAGCATTTGCAGAACAACCTAGAAATTCCAACACAGCAATAGCCGCTGTAAACCAAGTAATTATACCAATCCCTAACCCTCAAAAAACTGTACCCGTTGAGACAAATAAAATTGTTACGGCTTCTTTGTCTACAAACGCCGGATGGGCCATCCAAATTGGTTCTCTACCCAGTAAAGAACAAGCAAAGGCTCTGCTTTTAAAAGCAAAAAACATAGCCTATCCCACTTTAAAGCAGGCATCTTCACATATGCAACTGTTTGAAAAAAGTGGACGTCGCTATTATCGTGCGCGGTTTATAGGCTTTCAATCAAAAAAAGCTGCATTCAATGCTTGTTCGACGTTAAAGAAAGCAAATTTTAACTGCTATACTGTAGCTTACTAAAAATTTTTGAATTCTGCGTTAAGGATAGTATCATGACAGATAATGCTCTTGCTTCCTCTTCTGAAAAAGAAAAATTATTGAAGCAATCATCTCTGCTCTCATTGCGCTTTCTTCACGATGCTGCAACAAAACTTGCTGGCTTAAAATCTACTCCCACTACGCTAGATACGCAGTCTCTTGTTAATCTTCTTATTTGCCAAACAACGCGAAATCGTCGTCTCGCAATGCCTCATGTCCGCATTCATTTACGCGTTGCAAGCCAAACCGGTAGTGTCCCTATTAAAATCCATCTAGGTGCTACAAATGTCTAGTTTTATAAGTAATTTCACAAAAAATGATTTTATTAATGAGCGTTGTCTCACATTGCCTATAATCTTTAAAAATCCTTTCACAGTCGCACTTCTTCCTTAAATTTATAAGAATTGCGTCACCAACTTCTGTTCAACTATCTGTATAAACATCTTCAGCTTTTCAATAAAACTATCCCTTTTAAAATGCATTAAACCCGCCAAATGTTAGCCTATTTTGGGGTTTAATATCGAAGCTTGTCCTTGGTACTCTTTGTATAAGAAATAAAGTAAGGCTCGACATTGGATGCGCAATTTTCTCATTGTAAATGTTGTGAAAAAAAAATCTTCTTCAATAACTCGCGAGGCTGTCCAAGCAACACAGACGTTGTTCAAAATTGCCTAAGTCCTCTTCTGAACTTGTGTTTTTCAACACGAGAAAGCAATTTAAAAATATGACTCTTATCAATGAAAAAGCCGTAAAGAATTTATCAGATTAAATATCATTGGCATGCTTTAACAGGATATTGCATTGACTGCCAAGCCAGCTTTACTCGTTTCTTTATAGCGTTCACTCATATCATGTCCAGTCTGGCGCATTGTTTCTATACAAGCATCAAGAGAAACAAAATGTCTCCCATCACCATGCAACGCTAGGGAAGAAGCTGTCACCGCCTTAACGGCACCCATTGCGTTGCGTTCAATACAAGGAACCTGTACAAGACCTGCAACCGGATCACATGTCATTCCCAAATGATGCTCAAGTGCAATTTCTGCTGCGTTTTCAATTTGAGCTGGAGTTCCCCCCAATGCCGCCGTCAACCCTGCGGCTGCCATTGAAGATGCCGTCCCAACTTCACCTTGACAACCAACTTCTGCACCAGAAATAGAAGCATTATGTTTGATGACACCACCAATAGCTGCTGCCGTCAACAAAAAATTATGTATCCCCTCTCGATCTGAACCATCATTAAATTGAAGATAATAACGCAAAACTGCAGGTACTACACCAGCAGCACCATTTGTCGGTGCCGTAACAACACGACCACCCGCCGCGTTTTCCTCATTCACAGCTATAGCGTAAACAGAAAGCCAATCATTTGCCCAAAGTGGGTGATTACGATTTTTCTTTCGAACTTCCGAAAGCTTATCATGCAGTTTTTTAGCACGCCTTTGAACATGCAACCCACCCGGTAACTCACCTTCTTGTGAAAGTCCTCTCTCAATGCACTTTATCATAGCTGAAAAAATTTTATCAAGCCCACTATTAAGAGCACAACGCTCCATCTTTGTCTCTTCATTTATACGCTTCATTTCAGCAATTGAAAGTCCTGATTTTTCTGACATTGCCAACATCTTACTTGCAGAATCAAAGGGATATGGCACTGTAGATGTTTCTGGTTGTCTATTATTATTCCTACGACTTAATTCATCCTCAGTCACAACAAAGCCACCACCGATAGAATAATAAATTTGCCGTAAAAGAACATTGCCATCAGCATCCAGCCCTTCAAATGCAAGCCCATTAGCATGACCAGATAAGGTTATCTTTCGTTCAAAAATAAGATCACTTTGCAAATCAAACTGATAAGCAGGATGACCTTTCGGTTGCACTTTCTTTTCACGTTCAACCTTTTCTAACAGCAACTCTATATGGTCAGGATCAATAGTAGAAGCTTCTTCTCCCGCAAGCCCCAATATAATAGCTCTATCTGTAGCATGACCAATTCCCGTGAAAGCTAATGAACCATAAAGATAGACACGTATATGAGAAACTTTAGCATGAGATGGCCCCCTAAAATTTCGTGCAACAATCTCTTGCAAAAACATATTAGCAGCAGTCATCGGCCCCATTGTATGTGAGCTAGAAGGACCAATACCAATTTTAAAAAGTTCAAAAACAGATAAAAACACCGATCACCTCAAAATTCACCTCAAAATCAAATATGAACTTTGAGTGCACGCCTTTTTACCATTTCTGTGCTATTTAAAATCACATTGCGAGATAAGCTAAAAAAATAACAAAAATAAACACGAATGTCGCTCGTCTCGCTACTACCCAGCATTTTCTTTCTATAGCGCTTTCCATAGCTAACCTTCAAAAAAACTAACAATGATCCCCGAGCAATCATTCTCTTAATGTCTTAAACGTAGTAAAATAACTGTTAACATGCAATATTAAAATTTAACAAAAATGAAAGGTTCCCACCGAAATTTGTGATAATATCTCAAGTTCTTAAAACTTTACGCTTAATTACATAAAAATATTCTATGGATATGTTTCAATAAAACGTACAAAACTCTCGATTGGTTCGCGTTCAGTCTCAAAATTGTTTTCTGGGGCGTTCACATCACGATAACCAAGTGCCATACCACAGATAATATGCCGATCAGAAGGGACTGACAAAAGCGTACGAATTTGTTTGTGATAATCGGCAAAAGCAGCCTGACAACATGTATCTAATCCAAATCCACGCGCTGCTAACATAAGGGTCTGCATAAACATACCTAAATCAAGCCAACTCCCCATTTCCATGTCATGATCTATTGTGAACAAGAATCCCACAGGTGCGCCAAAAAATGTAAAGTTCCGTGCCTTCTGGTGAAGCATTTTTTCCTGCTCACCTTTTTGAATTCCAAGACTTTTATAAAGATCCAAACCAACTTTACGACGCCTCGAAAGATAAGGCTCACGCCATTGACGTGGATAATAATCAAATTCACGTTCTCCCTTTACACCTGAGAGTACGAGTTGTGAGAGTTGCTCTCCCACTCGCTGCAAAATTTTTCCAGTTAAAACAATCACTTGCCACGGTTGGAGATTTGTTCCAGATGGAGCACGTGCTGCAAATTTTAAAATTTCTTTGATTGTTTCCTGTGTAACCGGCTGATTAGTAAAAGCTCGAATTGACTTTCGTGACAGAATAGATTGGAAAATATCAATAGGAGAATCCGTCATTATTTTTACTTTCTCTTTGTAGAAAAATAAAACTGGATATTGTTGTCTTCTCATAAAGACAACATGTCACTAAAAAACTTAGCAACACTTTTTATTCGCTCTACTCTTCTCGAATGATTTATAAACTCTATGCATTATCAATATTTGTTACTTAAAAACTATCACAGCAGATCTTTTAATGACAAGGCAATCATCGAAAATGAATGAATGAATGAAACAAATTTTAAAATCAACGATTAACTCCTAATTCAGCTAAACTCTCAAAAAAAGTCTCCTCGATACGTTCTAAATCATGCAGCAGATCATTAATATCGTGCTGCATCTGCTGTAAATCAGCCCGTTTTTTATTAATCCTTGCAATTAATTCCTTAAGCTTTTTCTCATCATCTGGCGGTTTGCCCGCCATAGCTAACATATCAGATATCTCAGACAAAGAAAATTTAACTCTTTTAGCACGCAGTATTTGTTTTAATTTATGACGATCCGTTTGCGTATAAAGCCGTATGCCCCCACGCCGGACAGGCACAAGAAGCCCTTCTTCTTCATAATAACGCAAAGTCCGAGCAGTTATTGAAAACTCCCGTGTCAATTCACCAATTGAATAATATCCGTACATTCCTATCATTCTGTTTTCATAGATCACACTATTAGCAAATAGCATAGCTGTCTTTTATAAATTTTAGTTAGCATTTTATCCTCTTTATCCTCTGCTTTCTTGCATGTTTAATAAGGAATAAAAATTTCCCAGTCATGCAGACATCTACGTCAGAAAATTGATTATTTTTCGGATTATAGAAAAGATTTTTAATTATTCGTTATGATGCCTTTTCAGGCTTTTCTTTATAAAAAATATAATCAAAAAAATTCTAATGATCTTCAAAAGCTGTCGTCACCTCATTTTAAGATAATTTATCCTTTCCCCTTCACGTATGCCAGTCCATCATATTATCCTGATAAACTTTTCAACTTTGAATGTATTGAAAATAAACTCTAATGAGAAACTTTATAAATTAAATAAATTAAGCAATAAAAAGATTGCTATCATTAGATCAACATCTTTACACTTATGAAAGTGACAAACCAGCACCGTCATTTGTATTCGTCATCTCCCAATTTTGCTGGAATGCTATTACATTGAGATGCTTGATAAAAGGCATATTTACGCCTTTCTTAAACGTTTTTTTATCCATATACTAATCCCCACTTGTGACGTACAAGCAAATGGTTTTGATTGTTTTATCATAAATAGGTTTAATAAGATAAGAGAATCATACGATATTCGGGAGCTAATTCAAATTAAAATAATGAATTATGCTTATAAATTAATATCTTATCGAAAAATACAGCATAAGTATAATCAACTTCAAAGGTATTCGAAATGGCAATCGCCTTACAGTTATATTTATCAAAAAAGATACTATTTCTGCCTTTAAAAATCAAAAAATGCCCAAACTCTACATTCAGGCATTTTTATATCACTGCTGACATGCATTCAAATTACTCAGAAATTGCTCCGGCTGTCATATTTGTTAACATAGCTTTAGCCTCTTCGTTATTACTAGACTTACGCCGTTCATCAACAATCAAATCATCACGAACTGCAGCAATGCGGCGGATTTGAGCAATCGTACCACCTGTACCTGCAGGAATAAGACGACCGACAATAACATTCTCCTTAAGACCTTGCAAAGTATCAATCTTTCCAGAAACAGCCGCCTCAGTAAGTACTCGAGTTGTTTCCTGAAATGATGCTGCCGAAATAAAGGATGGTGTTTGAAGAGAAGCCTTTGTAATCCCAAGAAGGATAGGATTACCAGATGCAGGTCTTTTCCCTTCTGCAATCAAATTATCATTGATTTCATCCAATTCAATACGGTCAACATGATCACCCGGAATATAACCAGAATCTCCAGATTCAGTAATTTCAACTTTTTGCAACATCTGACGAACAATCACTTCAATGTGCTTGTCATTAATTAAAACACCCTGCAAACGATAAACTTCTTGGATTTCATTAACAAGATAAGACGCCAAAGCTTCAACCCCTTTAATCGCCAAGATATCGTGAGGAGCAGGATTACCATCGAGGATATAATCTCCTTTTTCAATTTGATCGCCTTCTTGGAAGTGAAACAACTTGCCCTTTGGAATCAAATATTCTACTGGCTCGAGAGTTTCATCATTTGGTTCAATGATAATACGGCGCTTATTCTTATAACCACGACCAAACCGGATCGTACCACTAACCTCGGCAATGATAGCGTGATCCTTTGGACGTCGCGCTTCAAACAGCTCAGCCACACGCGGGAGACCACCCGTAATATCTTTTGTCTTAGCACTTTCCATTGGCAAGCGAGCAATAACATCACCTGCTTTAACATGGGCTCCAGGCTCAACAGAAAGAATGGTTTCCACTGACATCATGTAACGGGCTTCACCACCCTTATACAATTTAGCAATACTTTCACCTTTTTTATCTGAATGGATGATAATAGCCGGTTTTAGATCAGCACCACGTGGATTTGCACGCCAATCAATCACCAAACGCTTCGTAATGCCCGTAGATTCATCAGCCGTCTCAGTAACTGATAAACCATCAATCATGTCTTCAAAGCCTACATAACCTTCAACTTCAGTTAGAATTGGACGTGTGTAGGGATCCCATTCCGCTATACGTTGGCCACATCTAACTACGTCACCATCATCAACAAAAATACGCGCACCATAGCTAATACGATGCACAATACGCTCTTTTCCAGCCCCATCTTTGATAATGACAGCCATATTACGTCCCATAACTACCAAATGGCCTTCAGAATTGCGAACCACATTGCGATTACGAATTTCCACCGTACCTTCATAAGATGCTTCTAAATGAGATGAATCAACAACCTGTGCTGTTCCGCCTAAGTGGAAAGTACGCATAGTAAGCTGAGTTCCCGGTTCACCAATTGATTGAGCGGCAATAACGCCAACTGCCTCACCCTGATTAACCGGTGTCCCACGCGCCAAATCACGTCCATAGCATTTTGCACAAACACCAAGGCGTGTTTCACATGTCAAAGCAGAGCGGATTTGAACAGACTGAATTCCGGCTTCTTCAATCTCAGCAACATCAGCCTCCTCAATCATTGCACCACCTTCAAGGATAACCTCTCCAGAAACTGGATGCAAAATATCAACAAGCGCTGTACGACCAAGAATTCTTTGCCCCAAAGATGCAACAATTTGTCCTGCATCAACAATTGGCTGCATGGTAAGACCCTTTGCCGTCCCACAATCAACTGCTGAAATAATAGCATCCTGTGCAACATCAACAAGACGCCTTGTTAGATAACCAGAGTTGGCAGTTTTTAACGCCGTATCAGCAAGTCCTTTACGTGCACCATGAGTCGAGTTGAAGTACTCGTTAACAGTTAGACCTTCTTTAAAATTTGAAATGATTGGTGTTTCAATAATTTCCCCAGATGGTTTTGCCATTAACCCACGCATACCAGCCAACTGCTTCATCTGGTTAGCAGAACCACGCGCACCAGAATGCGACATCATATAGATTGAGTTCATTGGCCGCTGCCGACCTGTTTTAGGATCAAATTCGACAGCCTGAATACGTTTCATCATTTCATCCGCAATGCGATCCGTACATTTACCCCAAGCGTCTACAACCTTGTTATACTTTTCACCTTGCGTAATCAGACCATCATTATATTGCTGTTCATATTCTTTAGCCAAAGCTTCCGTTTCTGCAACCAAACGTGACTTGCTATCAGGAATAACCATATCGTCCTTACCAAATGAAATTCCCGCTCGACAAGCATGAGAAAAGCCGAGCTGCATAATACGGTCACAGAAAATAACCGTCTCTTTTTGCCCACAGTGTCGATAGACTTGATCAATCATTTTCGAAATATTCTTTTTCGTCATTTCTTGATTAACAATATCAAATGAGATATTTGGGGTTTTCGGCAAAAGCTCCCCAATAATCAAACGACCAGGCGTAGTATCATAAAGTTTAGCAATTTCTTTCCCGTCATTACCTATACTTTTAACACGGCCTTTGATCTTCGTGTGAAGAGTTACAACCTTATTTTCCAATGCGTGATAGAGCTCACCTATGTCGGAAAAAGCCATTCCCTCACCCGGTTCTTTTTCAGAAACAATCGAAAGATAGTAAAGACCAAGAACCATGTCCTGTGACGGAACAATAATTGGTGCACCATTGGCTGGATGAAGAATATTATTGGTCGACATCATCAAAACACGCGCTTCAAGCTGCGCTTCAAGAGAAAGCGGAACATGAACCGCCATCTGATCACCATCAAAATCCGCATTAAAAGCAGTACATACCAATGGATGAAGCTGTATAGCTTTTCCCTCAATCAAAACAGGTTCAAAAGCTTGAATCCCCAAACGGTGCAATGTCGGTGCACGGTTCAGCAAAACAGGATGTTCACGAATAACTTCATCCAAGATATCCCAAACCTCTGGATGTTCTTTTTCAACAAGCTTCTTTGCCTGTTTTACGGTTGACGAATACCCCTTTGCATCAAGCCGTGCATAAATAAATGGCTTAAATAGTTCAAGAGCCATTTTTTTGGGGAGACCACATTGGTGTAACTTTAATTCAGGGCCTGTCACAATAACAGAACGCCCCGAGTAATCAACACGTTTTCCAAGTAAATTTTGACGGAAACGTCCTTGCTTACCTTTTAGCATATCTGAAAGAGATTTTAGCGGACGCTTATTGGCTCCAGTAATTACACGCCCACGCCGACCATTATCAAACAACGCATCAACAGCTTCCTGCACCATACGCTTTTCATTGCGCACAATAATTCCAGGAGCACGCAATTCAATCAGTCGCTTCAATCGGTTATTACGATTGATAACCCGCCGATAAAGATCGTTCAAATCTGACGTCGCAAAACGGCCACCATCAAGTGGAACCAATGGACGTAAATCTGGTGGAATAACCGGAATCGTTTTCATAATCATCCACTCTGGTTTATTGCCAGATTCAAGGAAATTTTCAACAATCTTAAGTCGTTTAATTAATTTCTTCTGCTTTAACTCCGAAGTCGTCTCAGACAATTCAACACGTAAATCATTCGCGATTTTTTCTAACTCCATGCTGGCTAGAAGTTCATAAATAGCTTCAGCACCAATCATGGCAGTAAACTGATCTTCACCGAACTCATCAATAGCAAGCATATATTCTTCTTCAGAAAGAAGCTGATGGAGTTTAAGGGATGTCAATCCTGGTTCTGTTACAATATAATTTTCAAAATAAAGAACCCGCTCAATATCTTTCAAAGTCAAATCTAAAAGTGTAGAAATACGACCTGGTAACGATTTAAGGAACCAAATATGAGCTACAGGCGCCGCAAGCTCAATGTGTCCCATACGCTCACGACGTACACGCGAAAGAGTAACCTCTACACCACATTTCTCACAGATAATGCCCTTATATTTCATGCGTTTATATTTACCGCATAAACATTCATAGTCTTTTATCGGACCAAATATACGCGCACAGAAAAGACCATCACGCTCTGGCTTAAAAGTCCTATAATTAATAGTCTCAGGCTTCTTGATCTCACCGTATGACCAGGACAAAATCTTCTCAGGGCTCGCAATTGAAATACGAATAGAGTCAAATGTCTGCGCTGGCGCATGAGGATTGAAAAGATTCATGACCTCGTGGTTCATGCTGTTCTCCTTCAAAGATTCTTAGAACCTGTTGTAATATCTCATTAATTCTACTACAGACCTTATTTAAAACTTGTTGCTACTTTTTAAAATGTCTGTGCTACTTTAATAGAAATTTCTTTATTTAGCCTCTTCTCAGAACAATCAGAGCACACTCTTTCTCAGTGCACTCTTGGAATTATTGTTCTTTTGTATCAGACAATGCTCGTTGTGCAATAAGCTCACGTGCATCATCAAGTTCTACATTGAGAGCGAGTGAACGCATTTCTTTTACCAATACATTAAAGCTCTCTGGTATACCTGCCTCAAATGTATCGTCACCACGCACAATCGCCTCATAAACTTTTGTTCGACCAGCCACATCATCCGATTTGACTGTTAGCATCTCTTGCAAAGTATATGCTGCGCCATAAGCTTCAAGTGCCCAGACCTCCATTTCACCAAAACGCTGACCACCAAATTGTGCTTTACCACCTAATGGCTGCTGCGTAACAAGTGAATATGGTCCAATCGAACGCGCATGAATTTTATCATCAACAAGGTGATGCAATTTCAACATGTAAATATAACCCACCGTCACTGGACGATCAAAAGGCTCTCCAGTGCGACCATCATAAAGCGTAACCTGCCCTGAGCTATCTAAGCCAGCTTCTTCAAGCATCATATTAATATCAGCTTCATGCGCTCCATCAAAAACAGGCGTTGCAATTGAAACACCTTTTCTCATCTGCTGCGCTAATTTGTAAAGGCTCTCATTGTCATATTGACGCACTGGTTCATTATGATCATTATCAGGCAAGAGACTCTCAATACGCTGACGTAAAGGAAGTATATCCCCAGTCTCTTGATACAAATCTACCAACTTACCAATCTTCTTGCCCATACCTGCGCACGCCCAACCAAGGTGCGTCTCAAGAATTTGACCCACATTCATACGACTAGGCACACCAAGCGGATTCAAGACGATATCAGCATGGGTCCCATCTTCAAGAAATGGCATATCTTCTATTGGAAGAATACGTGATACAACACCTTTGTTACCATGACGTCCCGCCATCTTATCGCCTGGTTGGATTTTGCGTTTCACAGCCACAAAAACTTTCACCATCTTCATGACACCAGGGGGCATTTCATCGCCTCTTTGGACCTTCTCAACTTTATCCATAAAACGGCGTTGCAACGCTTCTTTTGATTCATCATACTGTTTGCGCAAAGCCTCAATTTCATTCTGAAGCTTTTCGTCTTCAACAGCAAATTGCCACCACTGCGATCTTGGATAATGACCCATTATCGTACTGTCGAGCTTCTTGCTTTTTACAAAACCTTTTGGACCTTCTACAGCAACTTTACCTACCAACATATCGGTAAGACGTGCATAGACATTGCGATCAAGAATCGACTGTTCATCATCACGGTCTTTAGCTAAACGCTCAATTTCTTCACGTTCAATGGCCATCGCACGTTCATCTTTTTCCACACCATGGCAGTTAAAAACACGAACTTCCACAACAGTCCCAAAAGTCCCAGGAGGCATTCGCATCGAAGTATCACGAACATCTGAAGCCTTTTCCCCAAAAATTGCACGCAGAAGCTTCTCTTCCGGTGTCATGGGACTTTCACCCTTTGGTGTAATCTTACCAACCAAAATATCACCAGGCTGAACTTCAGCACCAATATAAATAATACCAGCCTCGTCAAGATTCCTTAGAGCCTCTTCCGCAACATTAGGAATATCACGCGTAATCTCTTCAGGACCAAGCTTTGTATCACGTGCTGCAACCTCAAACTCTTCAATATGAATGGAGGTAAAAACATCATCGGCAACAATACGCTCGGAAAGCAAAATGGAATCTTCATAATTGTATCCATTCCAAGGCATAAATGCCACCAAAACATTCCGCCCAAGAGCTAGATCACCAAGATCGGTAGACGGCCCATCTGCAATGATATTACCCTTCTCTATCCGATCACCAACATGCACAAGAGGACGCTGATTAATACAAGTAGACTGATTGGAACGCTGAAATTTCTGTAAACGGTAAATATCAACGCCAGACTTGGAAGGATCTAAATCCTCTGTGGCACGGATAACAATACGGGTGGCATCAACTTGATCAACAATACCAGCACGCTTTGCACCAACAGCGGCTCCTGAATCACGAGCTACTATTGCTTCCATACCCGTACCAACAAATGGCGCTTCAGCACGCACAAGCGGAACTGCCTGACGCTGCATATTCGATCCCATAAGCGCACGATTGGCATCATCATTTTCCAAAAACGGAATAAGAGCAGCAGCTACTGAAACCAACTGTTTTGGTGAAACATCCATTAAATCAACATGATCACGCGGTGCCATCAAAACTTCACCCGCATGACGGCAGACAACAAATTCTTCTGTAAAACGCCCTTCAGAATCTAATGACGAATTGGCCTGAGCTACATAATGCTTTGATTCTTCCATAGCAGAAAGATAAATAACTTCTGTAGTCACTTTACCATCAATAATTTTGCGGTATGGACTTTCAATAAAACCATATTTATTAACACGCGCAAAAGTTGCTAAGGAATTAATCAGACCAATATTAGGACCCTCCGGTGTTTCAATCGGACAAATACGACCATAATGCGTAGGATGGACGTCACGAACTTCAAAACCTGCACGTTCGCGGGTCAAACCGCCTGGACCAAGAGCAGAAAGACGACGCTTATGGGTAATTTCAGATAATGGATTGGTTTGATCCATAAACTGCGATAACTGTGAAGACCCAAAAAATTCACGAACCGCTGCAGCTGCTGGCTTTGCATTGATCAAATCCTGTGGCATAACCGTGTCAATTTCAACAGATGACATACGCTCTTTTATCGCACGCTCCATACGAAGCAAACCAATGCGATACTGATTTTCCATCAATTCGCCAACTGAACGAACGCGACGATTGCCAAGGTTATCAATATCATCAATTTCCCCACGCCCATCACGCAATTCAACCAACATCTTAACAACAGCAAGAATATCTTCTTGACGCAAAACACGAACCGTGTCCGGACAATCAAGATCCATACGCAAATTCATCTTAACACGTCCAACAGCGGAAAGATCGTAACGCTCCGGATCAAAAAATAATGAATGGAACATAGCTTCTGCTGTGTCTATTGTCGGTGGCTCACCTGGACGCATGACTCGATAAATATCAAACAATGCATCTTGACGACTTTCGTTTTTATCGACTTTTAAAGTGTTACGGATATATGCCCCAATATTCATATGATCAATATCAAGGATATTAATTTGATCCGCATTAACATCAAATAAAATCTTTAATGCTTTTTCGTCAATCTCATCACCAGCTTCAAGATAAATCTCACCTGTCTCATAATTGACTATATCTTCCGCTAGATAGGATCCTAATAAATCATCCTCACTGACTTTAACTGCCTTTAGACCTTTTTCTGCCAAAGTCTTTACAGCACGAATCGTTAGCTTTTTACCAGCTTCAGCAACAACTTCACCACTGTCTGCATCTACAAGGTCAGAAACGAGCTTCATTCCTTTAAAGCGATCAACAGAATAAGGAATACGCCATCCATCTCCGTCCCGTTCATAAGCAACTTTATTATAAAAAGTCGACAAAATATCTGACGCATCCATACCTAATGCCATTAAAAGGCTCGTAACAGGAATCTTGCGCCGCCGATCAATACGAGCATAAATGATGTCCTTAGCATCAAATTCAATATCAAGCCAAGAACCGCGATAAGGAATAACACGAGCAGCAAAAAGAAACTTTCCCGATGAATGCGATTTTCCTTTATCATGGTCAAAAAAGACACCAGGAGAACGATGCATCTGTGAAACAATAACACGCTCTGTACCATTAACGATAAAGGTACCATTCGTCGTCATTAAAGGCATATCGCCCATATAAACGCCCTGTTCTTTAATATCTTTGATATCTTTCGAGCCAGTATCCTCATCAACATCAAAAACGATTAGACGCAATATGACTTTTAATGGTGCAGCATAAGTCAAATCACGTTGACGACATTCTTCAACATCAAATTTTGGTAAATCAAATTCATAACCAACAAACTCGAGCATAGCTGTACCGGAAAAATCCGAAATAGGAAATACCGATTTAAAAACAGCCTGTAAGCCTTCATCTGGACGCCCGCCTTTCGGTTCCTCAATCATGAGAAACTGATCGTATGATGCTTTTTGAACCTCAATAAGATTTGGCATTTCTGCCACTTCGGGAATCTTACCAAAAAACTTGCGTACGCGCTTACGACCATTGAATTGTGACGTCATTGCTAGGGTCTGAGCCATCGTCGCTCCTCGATCTTTACTCTTCAAGGTAGACTAAACCTTGAAAGCTTTACATCATTAACCTGCACATGCAGACCAGTTCATTTGATACCCATAGTGAGTATCATCAACTCACCCCATTAACAGCAGCCATTGATTTACTTGGCTCTACAATGAGGGGCACTAGGAGTAAAACCCACATCCGTTACAGCCACTGAACTGTTGGAAAGGGTTTCATTAACCACCTTTTCTCCTTTCAGGAGAAAGAAATCGGCGAACATGAATGCCCGCCGATAAAACCAAATTTACTTAAGTTCAACTTTAGCACCAGCAGCTTCAAGTTGAGATTTAATTTTTTCTGCTTCGTCTTTAGAAGCACCCTCTTTAATAGGCTTAGGCGCTCCCTCAACAAGATCTTTAGCTTCTTTAAGACCAAGTCCAGTAAGAGCACGAACTTCCTTAATGACATTAATTTTTTGAGCACCACCTTCAACAAGAATGACATCAAATTCTGTTTTTTCTTCAGCAGCTGGAGCAGCAGCACCGGCAACAGCAGCAACAGCTACAGGAGCAGCAGCTGAAACTCCCCATTTTTCTTCAAGTAATTTAGAAAGCTCTGCAGCTTCCAAAAGAGTTAGGTTAGAAAGGTCCTCTACGATCTTCTCTAGATCAGCCATTTTAAAATTCCTTCAATTAAAAGATTTGAACCATTGTTTAGAACTTATTCAAAAAAAATAGAAAAGCATCCAAGCTCTCCCATTACCATGAATACAAAACAGCCTTAAGCCGCTTTACCCTCCTGAGCATATGCGCCAATAACACGTGCAACCTGCCCACCAGGTGCATTAACAACCTGTGCAATACGGGTCGCAGGAGTAGAAACCATACCAACAAGTTTCGCCCGCAACTCATTTAATGAAGGCAATGAAGCCAAAGACTTCACAGCATCTACACTCAAATTTGTTGCACCCATTGAACCGCCAAGGATGACAAACTTGTCATTGGTTTTCGCAAAATCAACAGCAATTTTTGGCGCTGTAATTGGATCTTCTGAATAAGCAATCAGTGTCTGCCCAGTAAACAAACCCACTATCGATTCAGATTCCGTGCCCTGAAGAGCGATTTTAGCAAGACGGTTTTTGGCGACTTTAACGGCACCGCCAGCTTCACCCATTTTTGAACGAAGATCGTTCATCTGTGAAACTGTCAGACCGGAATAATGTGCAACAACAACAGAACCAGACTTTCGAAAAGCCTCATTAAGCCATGTAACAAATTCGCGTTTTTCCGCTCTATTCACTGTCTCTCTCCATTTAACAGATTTGCTTAAAACAAACCTGCTGGTTACCTTTGATAACATAAAATACTTCATGCTATCGATGAGGATCCTGTCCCCTTTTTCACGCACAACGATCAAAGGCAACCTTGGCTCAAACCCTTTAAGTCTTCAAACTCTATAGTTCTTACCCCAGTCTCATGAAGGTTTTTATGATTAAGATACTCAAATAGTACCACCCACAATCTCGGACAGGATATTCCGGAATTTCTTCCGGTACAACCTAAGCTCAATAAAGCCTAGATAGCTGAATGCCAACAAAAAGCGACACCCTAAATATATTTTTGATATTCACATACCCCAAAATAAAATTATAAATCTGCACCTATTCTGAACGAACGGTTGCAGGATCAACTTTAATTCCAACCCCCATAGTAGAAGAAACTGCGACACGCTTAATATATTCACCTTTTGCACCTTGTGGCTTAGCTTTAATAACCGCACTCGCAAAAGCTTTAATATTTTCTATTATCTTCTCAACCCCAAAAGAAGCCTTACCAATACCAGCATGCACAATACCAGCTTTTTCAACACGAAACTCAACAGCACCACCTTTAGAAGCCTTAACAGCACTGGCAACATCAAGTGTTACGGTACCAACTTTAGGATTTGGCATCAAACTCCGTGGACCTAGTATCTTACCAAGACGACCAACAAGAGGCATCATGTCTGGTGTTGCAATACAACGATCAAAATCAATCGTCCCACCATTAATGCTTTCGAACAAATCTTCAGCTCCTACAATATCTGCACCAGCAGCCTTAGCTTCTTCAGCCTTATCCCCACGTGCAAAAACAGCAACACGAACATGGCGCCCAGTTCCATTGGGCAAATGCGCAACACCTCTAACCATTTGATCTGCATGACGCGGATCAACACCTAAATTCATTGAAATCTCAATTGTTTCATCAAACTTAGCAACCGCACGCTCTTTAATCATCGAGACTGCATCTTTTAAAGCGTAAAGTTGATTAAAATCAATATCTTTACGAATATTTTTTATTCTCTTTGCTACTTTTGCCATAACATTAGCCTACCACTTCCAAGCCCATAGAGCGCGCAGAACCTTCAATCATGCGCATTGCTGCCTCAACGTCATTTGCATTAAGATCCTTCATTTTTGCCTCTGCAATTGAACGAATTTTATCACGAGAGATACTGCCCACAGATATTTTACCAGGCTCTTTCGAGCCAGACTTCAAATTTGCTTCCTTCTTTAAGAAAAACGATACAGGAGGCGTCTTTAGAGAAAATGTGAAAGACTTATCTTGGTAATAAGTGATAACTACTGGTATCGGTGCCCCTTTTTCCATTTCCTGCGTAGCCGCATTAAATGCCTTACAGAACTCCATAATATTAATACCACGCTGACCAAGAGCAGGACCAATCGGTGGAGACGGTGTAGCCGCCCCGGCAGGAACCTGCAGCTTGAGCTGACCTATACTTTTTTTTGCCATAACAATCTGCCTTCAATTTTACTGGTAAACCGACAATTAATCTTGCCTGCCACCGGCTGCAGTCAAGTGGTTCGGATCCTTAAGCCGACAATAGCCATAAATCACCTCCCACCAGTTACTTAAAGTGATTAAAACCACCCTAAGCTTAATCAGAGTTTTTCAACCTGACCAAACTCCAAATCAACGGGCGTAGGACGCCCAAAAATTAGCACCTCAACCTTAAGGCGAGAGCGCTCTTCTTCAACCTCTTGAACAACTCCGTTAAATGAAACAAAAGGACCATCAGCAACACGCACTTGCTCTCCAACCTCAAACAACACAGAAGACTTTGGAGAACCAACACCTTCCTGAACTTGTTTAAGAATCTGCTCCGCTTCTCGATCAGAAATAGGAACAGGACGTGAATCTGAACCTAAAAAACCTGTCACTTTAGGCGTATTCTTAATGAGATGATAAACCTCATCTGTTAACTCAGCACAAACAAGAACATAACCAGGAAAAAATTTTCGCTCTGTATCAATCTTACGACCACGACGAACTTCAACAACACGCTCTGTGGGAACAAAAATTTTTTCAAATAAGTGATCAAGCCCTTTTTGTTTCGCTTCCTTCTCAATAGCTTCCGCTACTTTCTTTTCAAAATTTGAATACGCTTGAACAATATACCAACGAGCAGCCACAATCACACTTCCTTGCACCATCAACCAAAAAGATACTTCAGGAGATCAATACCACGCCAAACACTAAAATGCATAACCTGATCTACAATAAAAAAGAAAGCTGAAGCCAATGCCGTTACTAACAACACCATAACAGTAGAAATCACCGTCTCACGACGGGTAGGCCACTTCACTTTAACTGTTTCTGCATAAACCTGCCTTAAAAAGGTAATGGGATTACTTTTAGTTGCCATCAGTCACCACTATACTCTTTGCTCTAACCTTATTGTAATCTATACAACAAATAAAATACGACGAAAATGCGAAAGACTAAACTTCAGCCTTATACAGTCACCTCGTTCTTTACTCAATACCGATTCATGGACAAAAAAACAAGCCCTATACAAAAAAAAGCAAAGAAGGCAGTGCAAATCTACCTTCTCACCGACTAAAACCCATTCACTTCTGGCAGGGGCAGCAGGACTTGAACCCGCGACCTGCGGTTTTGGAGACCGCCGCTCTACCAACTGAGCTATACCCCTAACTCTGTAAAATTAAAATACCTCGCAATACACCTTCAGTAACTATTATGAATATTATTTACTCAATGATTTTAGAAACGATACCTGCACCAACAGTACGACCACCTTCACGAATAGCAAAACGAAGCTTCTCTTCCATAGCAATCGGAACGATCAATGAAACATCCATTGCAACATTATCACCAGGCATAACCATCTCTGTACCTTCTGGTAGCGTAACAATCCCCGTCACATCTGTTGTACGGAAGTAAAACTGTGGACGATAATTCGTGAAAAAGGGTGTATGACGACCACCTTCATCTTTCGTTAAAATGTAAGCCTCTGCTTTAAACCGCGTGTGAGGTGTAACGGAACCAGGTTTCGCCAAAACTTGTCCGCGCTCAATCCCTTCACGATCAATACCTCGAAGCAACGCTCCAATGTTATCACCAGCCTGACCCTGATCTAAAAGCTTACGGAACATTTCAACCCCTGTAACTGTCGTCTTAGAAGTTGGTCGAATTCCTATAATCTCAATTTCCTCACCAACTTTAATAACACCCCGCTCAACACGACCAGTCACAACAGTTCCACGACCCGATATCGAAAAAACATCCTCTATCGGCATCAAAAATGGTTGATCAACAGGACGCTCAGGAGTTGGTATATAATTATCCACTTCACTCATTAAAAGGCGGACAGCATCTTCACCAATGCTTTTATCTTTGTCCTCAAGGGCAGCCAACGCTGAACCTTTAACTATTGGAATATCATCTCCTGGGAAGTCATATTTCGATAAAAGCTCCCGAACTTCAAGCTCAACAAGTTCCAAAAGCTCAGCATCATCAACCTGATCAACCTTATTAAGAAAAACCACAATCGCAGGAACACCAACCTGACGCGCCAAAAGAATATGCTCACGAGTCTGAGGCATGGGACCATCAGCGGCAGAAACAACCAAAATCGCACCATCCATCTGTGCTGCTCCTGTAATCATGTTCTTCACATAATCTGCGTGCCCAGGACAATCAACATGCGCATAGTGACGCTTCTCTGTTTCATACTCAACATGCGCGGTGGAAATAGTAATCCCACGTGCACGCTCTTCTGGTGCTGCATCAATTTGGTCATACGCTTTAAATTCACCAAAATATTTCGTAATTGCTGCCGTCAATGAAGTCTTCCCATGATCAACGTGACCAATGGTACCAATATTAACATGCGGCTTCGTACGTTCAAATTTGCTCTTTGCCATTGCTGTCAATCTCTTATCTTGTTAGCACCTAGAATAGGCTTCCAGAACTGAATCAAACTGGACCAAAAAACAGCCCAACCATTACAACTCTTAGACGGCAAACTCCGCCCAATTTATGATGAAAATTATTTTCCATCGTGGTCACTTGCCTAATCACCAACAATGTCTGGCATCAATAATCATTTGGAGCGGGTAGCGGGAATCGAACCCGCATATTCAGCTTGGAAGGCTGCTGCTCTACCATTGAGCTATACCCGCATACCATTTAATAACTTTCTTCCGATGAATGGTGGAGGGGGTTGGATTCGAACCAACGTAGCATACGCAACGGATTTACAGTCCGCCCCCTTTAACCACTCGGGCACCCCTCCATTACATCGTCAAAGTTGCGCGATGAGGCATCACTACAACCAATTCTTGATCACTTATCCAATTGATTGGTCGCGGGGTGGTTATGCCGATTACTATCGTATCTGTCAACAGAATAAATACAATTCTGTACAAAATTCCCTAATAATTTTAAAATACAGCTTTTTTCTATCTACTTTTGTCATTAACACGCTATAAAGAAAATATGAAAGAAAAAATATCGAAAAATTTTGACTATGCTCGTCTACGGCCTCGATCCCACTATGCAAAAGGCTTTCCCTCTCCGCCCGCAACGCACATGGACCAGAAAAAATCCTTCTTAAAAGAAGGAATAATTCACCTTTATGGGATCCACTCAATTTATGCAGCTTTAAAAAATCCCAAAAGGGTTTTTAAGCATCTCTATGCAACACCAAATGCCTTAAAACGATTAAATATACCCGAATCAGATTTCCCTTGTCCCATTACATTATGCACACCTAAAAAACTTGATTCGCTCGTTGGAAGTGATGCAGTTCATCAAGGTGTTGTTGCCGAAACTGTCCCTCTCAAGCCGTGCCAATTGTCTGAACTAACGAATACTGATCTTGTCATTGTAATGGATCAAATTACCGATCCACATAATGTCGGCGCTATTATGCGTTCTGCAGTTGCATTTAAAGCTGGAGCACTCATCACTACTTTTCGTCACTCTCCCCAAGAAAGTGGCGTTCTTGCCAAAGCCGCCTCAGGAGCTCTAGAGATGATTAATTATATAACTGTACAAAACCTCTCTAACGCCCTCCAAGAACTTCATAAAGCAGGTTTTACTAGCTTTGGTCTCGATTCCGAAGGTGAGTATCCTCTAGAAACAGCATTAACAGGCGAAAAAATTGCCCTTGTCCTAGGAGCAGAAGGTAAAGGCTTACGCAAAAAAACACGTGAAACTGTTGGCGCCTTAACACGCCTTGATATGCCTGGAAACATTAAATCATTAAATGTTTCAAACGCAGCAACAATAGCACTCTATGCAGCTCATAAACATCTTAGACTGTAATTTTTACTTTATCATGCGAAATATCAAAAAAACCAACTAAAAAAAAGCCTGAAAAAAGCCCGCCAATATGGCTCTCCCATGCAATTGAAACATTCCCTCCTTCAAACAGAGAAGAGGAAATTCCTATGATAAAATTAATCATCAGCCATATGCCAACATAAATCTGCACCGTCTTCGAACAAAGCGCTTTTTTAATCGACCTCAAAGGGCCAAAAAATCTCTTATTCCGTACACTGACACCAACATAAACAGCGGAAAAACCGTAACGTGCAACGGCCCCCATCATTCCAGAAATTACACCAGAAGCCCCGACAACCGGGACTGTACTATCTTGATGAAATGTAAAATAAGTCAACACAGAAATAGCTGCCGTTAATACCCAAAAAATTAAAAAACGTAAACTGCCCAACTGCCTTACCAAAGGAGATCCAAAAACCAAAAGCCAAGCCATATTAATAGCAACATGTTCAAAACTACCATGCATGAATGAATAACTCATAATAGTATGACCAAATGCTAAAGGCTCTGCCTTGAATAACACCGGTGTAAATGAAAAAAATTGAAGGCTTTTAAAATAGAGCCAACCAGAAAAAAAATACTGCGGAATGAAATAAATATAACAACAAAGTGCTATCAAAACGACTATAATAAATGGGACATTAAGCAATGGTTCTTTAGGCTGTTTTGATAAAAAAAGAGTATTATTACATTTGTGGTCAGCATCTTTCATGGTATAAAATTTCCTACTCTTTGTAGAATTAGATAGTCCTTCGTACAAAACAGATATATGCATTTTGATAATGAAGAACCGAACTTAAAACTTATATTCCTTTAGTTCTTACTTCTAAATATCGAATGTCTTACCATGAAAAGCTTTTTGTATCTTATACAAAACTATTAAAAAACGGATATAAAAACCTTCCCCATGAAATGGCTAACCCGTTCTAACGCAAATTGAGATTGTTTAAATTAGCTGAACTTCTTATTGTATCCATAGTCTTGATTGCTAATCTATTTAATGCGATCAACCAAAATGAAAAGACTAGACCCTCATTAGAATCATAGAGCATAAACCCATTTGTGTTCTTTCTGTGTAATAATGATGACTTATCGTTGCAATTTGATAACCTACATCTTCAAGAAAACCACCACAAACGCAAAATAAACAACCTATCTATTAAGCACCCGAGTAAAAATAATATAGAAGATTTATAATAAATAATGCGTTGATTTTAATATATAATTTTACATAAAAGATCATTGAGGGGATAGATTTTGAGCGCTCTGCTTGCAATCTTGTAACCACACGTCATAAATAGGGTGCTCTACAGCATTCAAGCCAGGACTATCGGCATACATCCATCCTGTAAAAATACGCCGTACTTTTTTATCTAATGTTATTTCATTAACTTCAATAAACCCAGTTGTGCGGGTCGGCTCGTCCTCAGAACTGGTATAACACACTCGCGGTGTTACCTGAAAAGCACCGTATTGATAAACTTCACCAAGAGAAACTTCAAAACGCGTGGTCCGACCAGTAATTTTATCAAGCCCCGAAAAAACAGCAATTCCATTGCTAATACGTGCAGCTTGCACTCTGCTCATTGAAGACAAGAACACTATAATCCCGACAAAAAAAGCACAAAAAAGACGCCTCAACCCTGTCAGTAAAAAAAAACTCATAACATCAAATCAATCGCATTTAAAAATAATTCTAATTACAAAATAGCGCAAACTAAGAAAAAATACACTCACGCATTAAAACAGGTCATTTTCTAGGTGACCATGCATCATAATCTTCGTATATAGAAGAGCGCTCATCGTTATGAACAATGGAGCTCTTTGGTCGATATGCTGCATTTGTCCCTGTCATGTTAGCAATATGGGGCTTTTCCCATTCATACGGCTGATAATTCTCCTGCGTAGGCGGATTATCACAGCGATGATGGATCCAACCATGCCAACCTGGTGGAATAGTAGAAGCTTCAGAATAATCTTTATAAATTACCCAGCGGCGCCTATAACCATCTTTATGGCAGCCACCCTCATAATAAATATTCCCAAACTGGTCCTCCCCTACACGCTTGCCTTTGCACCACGTGAAAAAGCGTGTATTGATGGTATTACCACTCCACCACGTAAAGATTTGCTTAAAAAAACTAGCCATTCTTTATTCCATTTCTTAGCATGCTGATAAAATGAACCGTTGGAATAAACCTCTTATGACACTTGAAATTACTGAAAATAAAAATTATCCGTAAAATTAATCACAATTTCATTTTATAGAAAATCTTAATTCGTATTCTTTAGCTATAAAAATAGCATATTTATGGACTTTTCTCCACCCTATAACATTAATCTATACCAAGTTTTACCTTCACAAGTTCATTCACAGTCTGAGGATTTGCCTTACCACCTGTTGCCTTCATTACCTGTCCAACAAACCAACCAACTAAAGCGGGTTTTTGTTTTGCTTGCGCCACTTTATCAGAATTATTAGCAACAATTTCATCAACAGCTCTCTCAATCGCCTTTGTATCTGTTACCTGCTTCATATTGCGTTCTTCGACAACCTGACGTGGATCCCCACCTTCACTCCAAATAATCTCAAACAGATCCTTAGCAATTTTTCCAGAAATAGTGCCTTCTTTAATAAGATCAATGATGCACCCCAATTGGTTTGGTGTTATCGGTGTCTCTTCAATCCCACGATTATCTTTATTTAAAGCACCCAAAAGATCATTGATCACCCAATTAGCAGCCATCTTCCCATCACGGCCACGTGCCACTTCTTCAAAATAGTCAGCAATTGCTTTTTCTGTTACAAGAATCGAGGCGTCATACGGAGTCAACCCCATCTTATTGATAAAACGTTCTCTTATATCATCAGGTAATTCGGGCAATTCTTCTGCCAAAGCGTCGACAAATGCTTGATCAAATTCCAATGGTAAAAGATCAGGGTCAGGAAAATAGCGATAATCATGTGCTTCTTCCTTTGAACGCATAGACCGCGTTTCACCTTTAGCTGCGTCAAAAAGCCGAGTTTCTTGATTTATTACACCACCATCTTCTAAAATTGCAATCTGACGACGTGCCTCATATTCAATCGCTTGACCAATAAAACGAATAGAGTTAACATTCTTGATCTCACAGCGTGTTCCAAAATCTTCACCAGGACGACGAACTGATACATTAACATCCGCACGCATAGAACCTTCATCCATATTGCCATCGCAGGTACCCAAATAACGAACAATTGTACGCAATTTTGTCATATAGGCTTTGGCTTCATCTGCTGAGCGCATATCTGGTTTAGAAACAATTTCCATAAGCGCAACACCAGAACGGTTAAGATCTACAAAAGACATTGTTGGGTGTTGATCGTGCATTGACTTTCCAGCATCCTGTTCAAGGTGCAATCTTTCAATCCCAATTTCAATGTCTTCAAACTGGCCATTTGAATCCGGACCAACAGATATGGTGACCTTCCCCTCACCTACAATCGGATAGCGAAATTGAGAAATTTGATACCCCTGCGGTAAATCAGGATAGAAATAATTCTTGCGATCAAAAACAGATTTCAGATTAATGTTAGCCTTTAATCCTAAGCCAGTTCGAACCGCTTGACGAACACATTCATGGTTAATAACAGGTAGCATACCAGGCATAGCAGCATCAATAAACGATACGTGATTATTTGGCTCAGCACCAAATTTGGTTGACGCACCTGAAAAAAGTTTTGAATTTGATATGATTTGCGCATGAACCTCCATGCCAATGATGACTTCCCAATCACCTGTAACGCCAGAAATAAAACGCTTAGAATCAGGAGTACGCGTATCAATGATTCCCATTGCCAATCCACTATTAATATTTTAAAGCATATTCGATGGCTAATCTAAAACCACTATAAGTGCAAGCCTAGAATATAAATGTAATAAAAGAGCCCTACTTTAATCAGGCTTTTCTCTTGAGAAAATATTAACCTTTTTTAGATGCTTTTTTCTTGGCTGGAGCCTTTTCTGCATTTTTTTCTTTCACTGCTGTTTTTTTCTTCTCTGGTTTTTTTTCGGTTAAATCTGATTCATCATATTCCTTCATCAGCTCTTCAACTGTCACTTCTTTATCTGTGACTTTTATCCGCGCTAGCAAATGGTCAATGACTTTTTCTTCAAAGATTGGAGCACGTAGATTTGCAACAGCTTCAGGTGTTTTACGGAAAAAATCCATAATCTCTTTTTCTTGCCCAGGATATTGGCGAACCTGATCAAAAACTGCTGCCTTTAGTTCATCCTCACTTATTTTAACACCAACTTTCATCCCAATTTCAGAAAGTACCAAACCGAGACGAACACGACGCTGCGCAAGCACACGATATTCTTCTCGCGCTTCCTCCTCTGTAACTCCTTCATCTTCGAAAGTGCGTCCAGCCTTTTTCAGATCATCATTAACCTGGGCCCATATATTGTTAAACTCAATTTCCAAGAGTCCTTCAGGAATTTCAAAACTGTAATCAGCATCTAAAGCATCAAGAATTTGACGCTTAATTTTTTGACGAGTCATTGAGCCATATTGATTTTCTATCTGCCCACGAACAACTTCACGTAAACGATCTAGAGATTCTAAACCAACTTTTTGCGCTGCTTCATCATCAATTTTTAACGAATCCGGTTTAGAGACAGCTTTAACAGTGATATCAAATTCTGCATCACGACCAGCCAAATGTACTGCACTATAATTATCAGGAAATTTAACAGAAATTGTTTTCATATCACCTGCCTTCACGCCAACCAATTGCTCCTCAAAACCAGGAATAAATTGTTTTGATCCAAGAATCAGTTGTGCACCATGATCTGCTCCCCCCTCAAATGGGACACCCTCAAGTTTTCCTAGATAATCTATTGTAACACGATCACCTTCTTCAGAAGTTCCCTCTTTTAACGAATAACTACGGGTAGAAGAAAGGATACGCTCTACTTGCTCATCAATCTCTTGTTCAGGAATAACCGCAATTTCACGAATAATTTCAATATGTTCAAAGTCTTTAATTTCAAATTTTGGTAAAACTTCATACTTCAAACTGAAAACCAAATCGGCTTTAGCATCCAGAATTTTTTCATCTTCATCTATATCAATCTGCGGCTGCATAGCTGAACGTTCATTGCGGTCAGCTAAAATAGAACGGGGCGCATCGCTTACAATCTCATTAAGAATTTCCGCCATAAAAGATTTGCCGTACATCTTTCGCAGGTATCCAGCAGGCACCTTACCGGGACGAAAACCATTAAGCTTGATCTTACCTTTGGTATCATCCAACCGTTCATTCAATCTTTCTTCTAAATCTCTCGCCGGAACCACGATCTTAATTTCGCGTTTCAGTCCTTCATTAAGCGTCTCGGTAACCTGCATCAAACAACCTTCATTTTTTTCTAAGGAGAGGGGTAACCCACTCTGATAAATTACATTCTAACACTGGAGTGTCAAATCACCATGAAGTGGAATTCCAAACACGTAAAAATCCGTAGTGCTCAAGAAACTCCATTGGTGCGGATGGAGGGACTCGAACCCCCACGGTCTCCCGCCAGAACCTAAATCTGGTGCGTCTACCAATTTCGCCACATCCGCTCAAACTTACAAGCCAGTAACCTTATACAAGCGGCGTTTCTATACCATTAATTAAAGAAAAAAAGCAAACAAATATATTCAAAAAGCTAAATACACATCATTCTTAATAAATGACAAAAACAAAATCTATGCTTTTCAGACAGAAAAGCTTCCGCTATATGTTAAATATGTTCAATACTCCAATCCATATCATAGGCGGCGGTCTAGCAGGTAGTGAAGCAAGCTGGCAAATCGCTCAATCAAGAATCCCTGTTGTTTTGCATGAAATGCGGCCTCAAAAGAAGTCTGATGCCCATAAAACCGATAAGCTTGCAGAACTTGTCTGTTCCAATTCATTCCGTTCTGATGATTCCTCTACAAATGCCGTAGGACTTTTACATACTGAAATGCGATTAGCAAAATCCTTGATTATGAAGGCTGCGGATGCCAATAAAGTACCTGCAGGAAGTGCGCTTGCCGTTGATCGTAATAGATTTTCAAAAAATGTTACAGAAACACTCGAGAATCATCCTCTAATAACTATAGAACGTGAGGAAATTCAAAAGATTCCTGAGGATTGGCGTCACGTTATCATTGCAACTGGCCCCCTTACTTCACCAACTCTCGCTCAAGCAATACAAGCAATAACTGGAACAGAAGCGCTCTCTTTTTTTGATGCCATTGCCCCCATTATCTACACAGATAGTATTGATATGGACATTTGTTGGTATCAATCTCGCTATGATAAAATCGGACCTGAGGGAACTGGAAAGGATTACCTTAATTGCCCCCTTAATAAAGAACAATATGAAGCATTTGTTCAAGCGCTGAAAAGTGCAGAAAAAACAGAATTCCGTGACTTTGAAAAAACACCGTATTTCGATGGATGCCTGCCAATCGAAGTTATGGCTGAACGCGGCCTTGAAACTTTAAGGCATGGCCCCATGAAACCTATGGGATTAACTAATGCCCACAATCCCACAGTTAAAGCCTACGCCGTCGTCCAATTACGCCAAGACAATAAACTTGGAACCCTTTATAATATGGTCGGCTTTCAAACAAAACTAAAATATGGCGAACAAATTCGCATTTTTAGAATGATCCCTGGTCTTGAAAAAGCTGAGTTTGCACGCCTTGGGGGACTTCACCGCAATACCTATCTCAACTCACCAATCATTCTTGATCAAACTCTTCGTTTAAAAGAAAGGCCTCAACTGCGCTTTGCTGGACAAATTACTGGATGTGAAGGTTATGTAGAATCATCTGCAATAGGGCTTCTCGCTGGACGTTTTGCCGCCGCTGAATATAACAATAACACCCCTTGCCTACCACCACCAACCACAGCGTTTGGGGCTCTTTTGAACCATATTACAGGCGGCCACATCGTAATGGAAGAAACAGAGAGAAAATCCTTTCAACCAATGAATATCAATTTTGGACTTTTCCCACCGATTGCTTCTATCAATCACTCAGGAAAACGCTTGACAAGCAAAGAAAAAAAAATAGCGAAAAAGCAAGCACTAACTGCAAGAGCCCTGAATGACTGTATACAATGGTTAAAAGGCGTAGAAAAAAATAATTCCTAAACCAATCTATTTTTTCTCATTTTCATGAGATATAAACCACAAATTTTCCGACTATTCGATCCGTATTGTGGTCTCTAATTTGTTGAACAGCATAGAAAATTTAAAAGAAAATTTTACTATAAATAGATTTGTTATTATTATAAAAACGAATCCTAAAAACACCTTAATCGTCAAATGCGATAAAAAATCAATCAGACGTACCTTCAATATCAACATTTCCATTGCTACTATAAATGTCAGCTATAAAAAAGCACGATAGCCCCTCAAGATCAATGTTTTATTGAAATGTTGGAATTTATCTATGCACATCAACCGCATGCAAATCTTGAAAATATCTTCAAAACTCACAATATTGGAAGAAAAAAAACGCTGCAAAACTTTATCTAAGAAGTATGTGCAAAATACTCGCGAAAAAAACCCGTTTATAAATAAACTGGGTTTTTTTCCAGTGTAACGTAAATTATTTATTATTAACAGCTTCTTTAAGAGTTTTTCCTGCAGAGAATTTGGGTACAGAACGCGCTGGAATATCAATTTCAGCTCCAGTCGAAGGATTGCGTCCTTTTGTAGCAGCACGACGAGAAACTTCGAAAGAACCAAACCCCGGAAGACGAACATCACCTCCTGAAGCTAAAGCTTCCGTTACAGAAGCGATAAAAGCATCAACGACAGAGCCAGCTTGCGCCTTCGAAACACCTGCCTTTTCAGCAACGGAGTTAACCAATTCACTTTTATTCATTAAACATTTCCTTTCCCTATATTACCAGATAACACAACTTAACCGTGTCATCCATCAGTTTATTGAAAAGTACAATAAACAGAAGTCTTATTTTTATCCAAGACATTGTTTTTTAGCAATAATCACAGTTATTCACGGATTTTTTTTACTTTTTCTCAAAATAGATAGAGAAAGAAACAAGAAAATGTCTGCTGTTTCTTTGAAAATGTAGTTAAAAATCAGATAATGAATCAGTGCGCAATCTGCATTCCTTCACTATCGCTCTCTGTCCTGATAGCTACAGGCACCGTGGAAGGCTCCGTCCATTCAATAGGATCAGGAAAACGAACCAAAGCATGGTTGAGAACTTCGCTTACATGACTTACCGGAATAATTTCCATATTATTTTTGACATCATCGGGAATATCAATCAAATCCTTTGCATTTTCTTCAGGAATGAGCACTTTCCTTATACCTCCTCGAAGAGCCGCAAGCAGTTTTTCTTTCAATCCACCAATCGGCAAAACACGCCCACGTAAAGTAATTTCACCAGTCATCGCAATATCTTTATACACAGCTATCCCTGTTAACACCGAAACAATTGCAGTAACCATTGCAATCCCAGCTGATGGACCATCTTTTGGTGTAGCACCTTCTGGAACATGAACATGGATATCGCGCTTATCAAAAAGGGGAGGTTCAATGCCAAAATCAATAGCACGAAACCGTACATAAGACGCTGCTGCTGAAATTGACTCTTTCATGATATCACGCAAATTTCCAGTTACGGTCATTTTGCCTTTACCTGACATCATAACACCTTCGATAGTCAATAGCTCCCCACCAACCTCGGTCCACGCAAGTCCAGTAACAATCCCAACCTGATTTTCTCCTTCAATCTGGTTGTAACGATAACGTTTAACACCTAGGAAATCATCAATATTATTTTCCGTAATCTTTACGGATTTTTGATACGTTTTAAGAATTTTTGTAACTGATTTACGTGCTATCTTCATTAATTCACGCTCAAGGTTACGAACACCCGCTTCACGCGTGTAAAATTGAATAATCGATCTTATAGCTCCATCAGAAACACTCAACTCCTTTTTAGACAAACAGTGATCTTTCAATGCTTTTGGTAAAAGATGCTGTTTAACAATCTCCATTTTTTCACATTCAGTATAGCCAGCAATACGAATAATTTCCATACGATCCATTAACGGCCCTGGGATATTAAGAGTATTGGCAGTTGTAATAAACATAACATCAGAAAGATCATATTCGACTTCCAAATAGTGATCAATAAAAGTACCATTTTGTTCAGGATCAAGCACTTCTAATAAAGCCGATGCAGGATCTCCACGGAAATCTTGCCCCATTTTATCAATTTCATCGAGTAAGAAAAGTGGATTAGACTTTTTAGCTTTTTTCATAGACTGAATAATTTTTCCAGGCATAGAACCAATATATGTGCGACGATGTCCACGAATTTCTGCTTCATCTCGCACACCTCCTAGTGAGATACGAACGTATTCACGCCCCGTCGCTTTTGCAATAGAGCGAGCAAGTGATGTTTTCCCTACACCAGGTGGCCCCAGTAAACAAATAATAGGACCTTTTATTTTTGATGCTCGGCTTTGTACTGCTAAATATTCAACAATTCTCTCCTTGACTTTTTCAAGACCAAAATGTTCATTATTCATGACTTTTTCAGCAAAATCTAAATTGTTTTTGATTTTCGACTTTTTGCCCCAAGGCATTGCTAATAACCAATCAAGATAGTTACGTACAACTGTTGCCTCTGCAGACATAGGAGACATATTCCGTAACTTTCTGAATTCTGCCTCTGCCTTTTCGCGTGCTTCCTTCGAAAACTTTGTCTTCGTGATGCGGTCTTCTAACTCAGAGAGCTCATCGCGGCTATCATCACCTGCTCCTAATTCTTTCTGGATAGCCTTCATTTGCTCATTGAGATAATATTCACGTTGGTTTTTTTCCATTTGCCGTTTAACATGCGAACGAATACGCTTCTCAACCTGCAAAACAGAAATCTCTCCTTCCATGAAAGAAAGAACACGCTCAAGGCGATCACGAATAGGCAATAGCGCTAATATTTCTTGTTTTTCTGAAAGTTTAATCATCAAATGAGAGGAAATAGTATCGGCAAGCTTAGAAGGATTATCGATCTGGCCAATAGCATTGACAATTTCAGGAGAAATTTTTTTATTAAGCTTTACATAATTTTCAAAATAGGCAATCACCGATCTTGAGAGAGCTTCAATCTCAACATCATTCTCCCTAGACTCCTCGATAATAGTTGCACAAGCTTGATGATAATCTTCATGTGCTGTAAACTGGATAATTCTTGCGCGAGCAATCCCCTCAACCAAAACCTTTACGGTTCCATCAGGAAGCTTCAAAAGTTGAAGAATATTAGCAAACGTCCCAATATCATAAATATCTTCCGATTTTGGATCGTCATCAGAAGCATTCTTTTGTGTAACTAATAATATCTGCTTATCAACTGCCATCGTCTCTTCAAGAGCGCGAATTGATTTTTCTCGGCCTACAAAAAGTGGAACAATCATATGTGGGAAGACAACGATATCACGAAGAGGTAAAACAGCGTAAACCCCTTCTCTTACCCCATCTGTCTTTTCATCAATATATTGCATAATTCTCCTTTCTGGAGCCTATGTGATCTATTTACTACACAAGCCCGCCCTTAGAAAGCCTCCAGCTCTCCACAATACATGAAGTGGTAACTGCGAACATATAAATCAAGCATTCTGACTACAATACCCAAAAACAACCATCCTCAAATGGTGTTTATTACCACTTCTCATATCGCATAATATCATGCCGATACATTTTCTTTATCTTCTGCACATTCTGAGTAAATATAAAGAGGACGTGCTTCGCCATCAACTACATCACTCGAAATGACCACTTTTTGAACTCCTTCAAGAGCTGGAAGCTCAAACATAGTCTCAAGAAGTATCTTCTCCATAATAGAGCGCAAACCACGCGCACCAGTTTTACGCTCAATCGCCTTCTTAGCAATAACCCGTAAAGCATCTTCATGAAATGCTAACTCAACATTTTCCATCTCAAAAAGACGCTGATATTGCTTCACCAACGCATTTTTAGGTTGTGATAAAATTTGAACAAGTGCGTTAACATCCAAATCCTCTAAAGTAGCCACAATGGGAAGACGACCAATAAACTCTGGTATCAAACCGAACTTTATAAGATCTTCTGGCTCTAAATCACGAAAAATCTCACCGACACAACGTTCATCAGGTGCCTTAACTGTAGCAGAAAAACCAATGGAAGTTTTTTTACCACGTCCTGAAATAATTCGCTCCAAACCAGCAAAAGCTCCGCCACAAATGAACAAAATATTTGTTGTATCAACCTGAAGAAACTCTTGCTGCGGATGCTTGCGCCCCCCCTGAGGAGGAACAGAAGCAATTGTTCCTTCCATAATTTTTAACAACGCTTGCTGAACACCTTCCCCTGAAACATCTCTTGTAATAGAAGGATTGTCAGCTTTGCGAGAAATCTTATCAACCTCATCAATATAAACAATACCACGTTGTGCTCGTTCGACATTATAGTCAGCAGCTTGCAGAAGTTTCAAAATAATATTTTCAACATCTTCACCCACATAGCCTGCTTCAGTCAAAGTGGTAGCATCTGCCATCGTAAAAGGTACATCAATAATACGCGCCAATGTTTGTGCTAGATAAGTTTTACCACATCCCGTTGGACCAACAAGGAGAATGTTTGATTTTGCTAACTCAATATCATTGCTTTTAGACTGATGCGCAAGCCGTTTATAATGATTATGAACAGCAACGGAAAGAACGCGCTTTGCATGCTGCTGGCCAATAACGTAGTCATCAAGAACTGTTATAATCTCCTGTGGAGTAGGAACACCATCACGCGCCTTAATGCTAGAAGATTTATTTTCTTCACGAATAATATCCATGCAAAGCTCTACACATTCATCACAGATGAACACAGTAGGACCCGCGATGAGTTTACGCACTTCATGCTGACTTTTGCCGCAGAACGAGCAATAGAGAGTATTTTTTGATTCGCTCCCGCTATTGCCAATCTTGCTCATTTCATTTTCCTTTCACCACGATATATGAATACTTCGTCTTTCCAAAGGAAGCTTTTCATAACGACAATTAAAAGACATATACAAAACTATGCGTATCACAATATCTTTAGGTGTTTTTATTATTATTTTCGCGATATTTTTACAAAATTCTTTCTTAAAAGTAGTTCTCTTTTCTATAAAAATTCTTAATCTTTTTCTTCTTTTTCAGTTTCTGCGCGATATTGTATAACGTCATCAACTAAGCCAAACTGTTTGGCTTCTTCCGCTGTCATAAAGTGATCACGATCGAGAGTTCTCTCAATAACCTCATAATCCTGACCAGTATGTTGAACATAAATTTCATTTAAACGTTGTTTCATCTTTATAATGTCTTGCGCATGCCTTTCAATATCTGAAGCCTGACCTTGAAACCCCCCAGATGGCTGATGCACCATAATACGTGCATTCGGCAAAGTAAAACGGTGTCCTTTCGCTCCAGCCGTTAAAAGTAACGACCCCATAGAAGCAGCTTGGCCCATGCAAAGCGTAGAAACAGGAGGGCGAATAAACTGCATAGTATCGTAAATTGCCATACCAGATGTTACCACACCACCTGGTGAATTTATATAAAGACTAATTTCTTTCTTAGGATTTTCCGCTTCCAAGAAGAGCAATTGCGCACAAACAAGCATCGCCATGCCATCTTCAACAGGACCATTAATAAAAATAATCCGTTCTTTTAAAAGACGAGAAAAAATATCATAAGCCCGTTCGCCGCGATTAGTTTGTTCAATAACCATAGGAATAAGGCTTAATGCTGTTTTCATTGGATTATCCATGTTTTTACTTCCGTTCATATAAAAATCGCTCTTCACGCATTTAACACCTTCATCCTTAGGCTAACACTCTTCTCTTACGCAAGCCATAATCAACAACTGTTTAAGCAAGATTAAAATCCCAATGGTTAAAATAGTAATAACAACTCTAACTGAATAAATGATGAGCATCAGGAAACAAGACACTGCCCAATGGTAAAAGCTTCCCTCTTGTGGTTTTTTGAGTGCTCTTTGCCTTTCTGTGGATATGAAATCCTATAAAACATGGATGTTCAAACGGTTCAACTCCAAAAGCTGGATCAAAAATACACTCAGTTTTTCGCCCCGTCCAATAATAAAAAGTTTCCTTCTGCTTTGCTTCATGAAAAAAACCATAGCGTTTAGCCAATCGTGAAATACCATCATTGCCAAATATCGTAACTCCAAGATTTTTCGGTAAAATCGGCATTTTTTTCCTCTTTAACCAAAACGGCGTCCAAACACGACGTTTAAACCCAAGCCATTCAGGAACAATCTCTGTACTTGCCCCATAATCTTCAAACACCTTTATAATAGGGTTATCAGGTGGAAAATAAAGTGCAGAAACACCTACCTTTACAGTATTTTCTTTTGCAAACCAAACTTTATCCGCATCTGGATGAAACTGTTTAACTAAATAGACATCCGTATATCTAACCAAACACCCTACTGATATTTGATTAACATAACACGAAAAAAATCTGAAAACTGAACAATTGTACACCCTGGATTACCATCAGAAAAATTTGGATCAAGGCAGTAAATTGCCGAACGTAGTAAAATTGATTCAGCATTATGTAATTCAACACCAAAGGGTAGGTTTTCCAATTTATCATAGCTGAAAAGCTTAACACGCTGCCCAGTTTAACCATTGAGGACAAACAAAGCCTATCAACAAGTCTTAATTGTCAACTATACCAAAAAGTGCAAATATCCACAGGCAATGTATCAAAAATATTCCAAACTTACACGAAAAAGCTGTTCAACATCACGAACACTCTCAGCAAGAGCAAAAATCACTATGCGATCACCAGACAAAATGCGCGTATCTGCCGAAAGCTGTATTATTGTCTTATTGCGATAAATTGCACCAATTCTCAAGCCATCTGATAAATTGAGCTCTGACAAGGACTTACCAACCAATGAAGACGTTTGCATCACTTCAGCCTCAATAATTTCCGCCCGACCATTAAAAACCGAGTGAACAGCACGAATACGTCCACGACGCATTTGTTGCAAAATTCTCGATATAGTAACACTATGTGGATTAAGATATGCATCCACACCAACGGCACGGCTAAATTCCTGGTAAGCAACATTATTGATCAAAACCATATTAGCCTTGCATCCCAACCTTTTAGCGATAATAGCACTTAAAAGATTGACTTGGTCCTGATTGGTCAATGTAATCATTAAATCAGCCTGATCAATTCCAGCATCCTGAAGAATCACTGGATCCAATACATTACCATATAAAACGGTCGTTTTTTCAAGTTGGTCAGCAATCGTGAGCGCTCTTTCTCTATGTGATTCTATAATCTTCAATCTTAATTTATGGAGGCGTTTTTCAATAGCTTGAGCAACATAAAGACCAATGTGACCGCCTCCTGCAATAATCATACGGTGAGCATCTTGTTCTTTATGACCAAAAAGCCCCACCGCACGGCGCATCTGGTCACGAGCAGCAACAAGATAGGTTACATCACCAACACGTAACTGCGTCTGTGAGTGTGCGATCAGTAATTCTGAGCCACGTTTAATAGCGGTAACCGTCGTCCGAAGATCTGGGAAAAGCTCCGTTAACTGACGCAAAGGTGTATTAATAACTGGACAATCTTCCATACACTCCAAAGCTAATGCAACAATATCATCATTACAAAAATAAAGAACATCTATTGCACCAGGTAAAGCAATACGACGCAGAACCATTTCCCCAACTTCAACTTCTGGCGAAATAACCACATCAATAGGAATATTCTCTCGAGCAAAAAGCGTTTTATAGCGTGGTTCTAAATAAGATTGTGAGCGAATACGTGCAATTTTTGTTGGAACATTAAACAATGAATGTGCCACCTGACACGCCACCATATTGACTTCATCAAATAAAGTCACTGCAATCAACATATCAGCTTTATCTGCATCAGCAGCCAAAAGTATCTCAGGCCGCGAACCATGACCAACAAACCCCCTGACATCCAACGTATCGCGAATTTTTTCAATCAATCTCGCTTCAATATCAACAACAGTGACATCGTGATTTTCAGCAGCAAGACGCTCTGCTATCCCATAACCGACCTGTCCCGCCCCGCAAATAATAACACGCATAATCTACGAAACTCCAAGTGCTTTAAGCTTACGGTGTAAAGCTGAACGTTCCATACCTATAAATTCAGCTGTACGCGATATATTCCCACCCAAGCGCCCAATTTGCGCCTCTAAATACCTCTTTTCAAATAACTCTCGTGCTTCACGCAACGGTAAATCCATTATACTCTCATCGGTATCCATTTGAAAACGTGGCAAAGAATGGCTCACTTCCTTAGGAAGAAACTCTGTTGTTATTGGACCATCACCATCGCGTACCAGAATGAGAAGACGCTCAATATTGTTGCGTAGCTGCCGCACATTGCCCGGCCAAGCATGTGTTTGCAAAATAGCTATCACATCATCACTAATTTCACGCGGCTTAATACCAACCTGCTGCGATATTGTTTTAACAAAATGACGTACAAGTTCCGGAATATCTTCACGACGCGCTGAAAGTGGTGGAACAGCAATAGGCACAACCGAAAGACGGTGAAAAAGATCTTCTCTAAAGTTCCCGTCAGAGATGAGATTTTCAAGATTTTGCGCAGTTGAGGAAATGATACGAACATCTACCTTGACACGTTTTGTGCCACCAACCCTCTCAAATGTCTGCCCCGTTAATACCCGAAGAATCTTACCTTGAGTCTCACGTGGCATATCAGCAATTTCATCAAGATATAATATTCCACCATGCGCTTCCTCTAATGCACCGATCTTGCGCTCTCCTCCCTCCATTTCGCTGCCAAACAACTCTATTTCCATTCTTTCCGGAGTGATCGTTGCTGCATTTATTGTAACAAATGGCCCATTCGAACGCGTAGAAAGCGCGTGAATAGCACGTGCTACCCTTTCTTTTCCGGCACCAGAAGGGCCAGTAATCATAATACGACTATTGGTCGGTGCTACTTTTTCTATAGTTTGACGCAAATGTTTCATAGCGGTTGATGTCCCGAGCAATTCCAATGTCTCACTCGAGCGCTTTCGTAATTCTAAAAGCTCACGTTTTAAATTTGAATTTTCAAGAGTCCGCTCCGCAATTAATACAAGCCGATCAGCTTTAAAAGGTTTTTCAATGAAGTCGTATGCTCCTCGTTTTATAGCAGAAACAGCCGTCTCAATATTACCATGACCAGAAATCATGACCACCGGAAGAGTGGGATATCGCGTTTTAATTTCATCAAGCAATGCTAACCCATCAAGACGACTTCCTTGCAACCAAATATCCAAAAAAATGAGCTTTGGGATACGCTCACCGATTTGTGTTAATGCTTCATCAGAGTTACATGCAACACGTGTTTCATAGCCTTCATCATCTAAAATACCGGCAATAAGCTCACGAATATCCGCTTCATCATCAACAATTAAGATATCTGATACCATCCTATTCCCCTATCTTATGATTTGTGGCTTGTATAATACTATCTTGCTTAGCCCCATCCGCCGGAAATATCAAACGGATCATTGCTCCACGACCTCCATAAAAGCTCTTTGGTGCATCATGTAATTCCATGGTACCACCATGATCCTCAATAACTTTGCGCACAATGGCTAATCCGAGCCCTGTACCCTTTTCCCGCGTTGTTATATAAGGCTCTAATAATTTTTGCCTTTGTTCTTTAGGAAGTCCTTTACCATTATCAATAACATCGACAACCACACACCCTTCTTGACGATAAGAACGTACAAGAATATGACCGCGAATGTTTTCCTCTCGCATAACGGAATCTATAGATTCGCTTGCGTTTTTGATAACATTACAAAAAGCTTGCACAATGAGACGATTATCAAATGCCCCTAAAAGTGGTGCACTTCCTAAATCTTGTTCAAAATGAATATCATGTCGTGTCACTTCTATCAAGAAACATGCTTCACGCAGTAATCCACGTATATCTAAAATATTCATTTGCGGTTTGGGCATACGCGCAAAAGAAGAAAACTCATCAACCATACGCCCAATACCTCCAACCTGTCGAATAATCGTATCGATACACCGTTCGAAAACTTCGCGATCCTGTGTAATAACTTTGTTGTAACGTTTGCGAATACGTTCAGCCGATAATTGGATAGGTGTGAGTGGATTTTTGATTTCATGGGCAATACGGCGTGCAATATCTGCCCACGCAGATGAACGTTGAGCCTCAACAAGGTCTGTAATATCATCAATCGTTAAAACCCAAGATTGCCCTTGCCCGTCATCCTCTTCCATCGTAATTTGCACATTACAAACGCGTTCTTGTCCTGCAACACTTAAACTCACCTGCTCACGGTGATTCTTACGATCTAACGAACGAGCGAACTGAAAAACCTGCCAAATTTCAGTACTTAATAATAAAAGACTGTGTCCAATAACTTTTTCAGAGCGAATATCAAACATCGTTTCAATAGACCGATTGATAATTGTAATATCACCATTGTCATCAATTCCAGCCACACCTGCTGTTACACCAGATAAAACAGCTTCAGAAAAACGTCGCCTCTCATCAATTTGATCGCGAACTGCAATCAACTCATTGCGCCGACTTTTTAATTCACTGACCATATAATTAAAAGTTTTTGACAACTGTCCAATATCCCCATCTCGCGCACGCACTGGCACAAAAACTTCCATATTCCCAGAAGCTACATCATCAGCAGCACTAATAAGAATACGAATAGGACGCACTAAGCGATCAGCAACAGCAATACCTGCCCAAATGGCCGATAAAAATAAACTAAAAAAAAGACACAGATAAAGCATACCAAATGCGATTTGCGTTAGCAGACGATTTTCATTTAAATCACGATAACGATCTGTATTGATTTCCGTCAAACGCAAAGCAGATAAAACATCTTTATCAACGTCACGCACCAGATACAAAAATGTGTTTGGAATATTGGTAAATTTTAAAATAATGCCAAAATAATCATGAACCCCCGGTTGAAAAGAAAAAGGCCTGGCGCTAGTTGCACGCTCAATAAGATGAGAAGGGGGGATAGGCAGTTTATCCTCATCACCAAGATCGCTTGATATAAAAATGGTTCCACTAGAACTTAATAAAAATGCACCGCGCAGATTGCGCCCTATAGCGTGACGCGTCAATTGCATACGATATTCAGCTGGACTACGCTCTAAAAGTTTTTTGTTATCAAGTGCAAATGCCATAGCGTAGGACAAATTTTTCAAATTTTGAAGCATTTCATCCGCATAAGCATTTGCTAAATCGATAGAAGAACCTACAATTTGGCGTGTTGTTGTATCAAACCACCGATCAAGCCCTAAATTCAGTGCAGGCCCTGATACAAGAGCGACTGCAACAGCTGGCATGGTTGCAACAAGTGCAAACAACGAAATAAGGCGCACATGAAGACGGGAGCCTGCACGCCTTGACCGCCACGCACGAATGATGGGAATCATCTCATAAAAAACAATGATTACAAGCCCTAAAACCCAAACACTATTAACCCCTATAAGAATAAGAGTTACAGCTCTACTGGGCACAACAGGAGTTAATCCAATAAGGATGATAAATGAAAAAGACGCTGTTAATAAAGCCAACACAATGATTGTAATACCTAAAAAGATATATACCTTACTTAAGCGATACAACTCACCGTTATAAGTATTTTTATCTATCTCTTGGAGGCTCGTAACAGATGTTGTATTCATGATTAGCTTACATTACCTTATCCTATGTTTCCATATAACCCCTTGTGATAAAAATTGACAATACCAATACCGCATTTAAAATAGAGCCAATCTAGCAAATAAAGAAAGAACTTCTACATTTTCCAAAATATCTTTAAAATAAAGCGTTTTAGGTGTTACTTTACATAAGGAGATAAAATGCGGTTAACAAAACAGACCAATTATGCCCTCCGGATGCTCATGTATTGTGCAGATAATCAGGGATCTCTAAGCCGTATTCCAGAAATTGCCAAAACATACGCTGTTTCCGAACTTTTTTTATTTAAAATCCTTCAACCACTTGTTGAAGCAGGTTTTATAAAAACAGTACGAGGACGCAATGGCGGTGTTAAATTGGCTAAACCTGCAGCAGAAATTTCAGTAGCTGATGTTGTCAAAGTAACGGAAGATAACTTTTCCATGGCACAATGTTTTGATACTTCAGAACCTAACTGTCCATTGATCAATTTTTGTGGCTTAAATACCGCACTTCAAAAAGCATTAAATGCTTTTTTCGATGTCTTATCAGTGATATCTCTTGCTGATCTACAACGAACATCCTTTCGGAATCAATTAAAAATTGATAACCATAAAACAATCAACTGAGATAATACGAAGGGAAATTAAGCATTTCTATTGCAGCAATAATATTAGCCGCCGGACGCGGTGAAAGAGCAGGATCTCTACAAAAAATCCCAAAACAATACCGGCTTTTAGGACAAGACCCGGTTATTTGTCATACTGTGCGTTGTTTTCTGCAGCATCCAGCCATCACAACCATTATTCTCGTTATTCATCCAGAAGATCGCAAAATCTGTGAGCACGCTATTGTTGATTTTAAAGAGCAGATTATCATTGTTGAAGGGGGGAATACACGTCAAATATCCACCTTACGTGGGCTTCATGCACTTAAAAAGTTCAAGCCTAACTATGTACATATTCATGATGGTGCACGCCCATTTATTCAAAACCAGCTCCTCGAGCAAATCCATACTATCGTTAATCATCAACAAGGCGTTCTCCCTGTTCTCGCCATTTCTGATACTCTTAAACGTGTCAATAGCAAAGACTATGTTTTAGAAACAATTCCACGCACGCATCTTTATAGTGCACAAACTCCACAGTGTTTTCCCTTTGAACGCATCTTAGATGCTCATGAAAAAGCGATGCAAACTTGCAAAAAAGAATTTACCGATGATTCTGCAATTGCCGAATGGTTTGGGATTCCTATGCGTACCATCCCTGGAGATCCTCATAACATAAAAATTACTTGGCACGAAGATTTTGATACCGCACATTTATATCTCCAAAAAAAAATGCAAATGTTTCCTGATATTCGTATAGGCAATGGCTATGATGTTCATTCTTTTGAGGAAGGAAATTCTCTTATTTTATGTGGCATAAAAATTCCTTTTCATAAAAAATTAAATGGACACTCCGATGCTGATGTTGCATTTCATGCGCTAACAGATGCCCTGCTCGCTACACGAGGTGCTGGAGATATTGGCACACACTTCCCTCCCTCTGACCCCCAGTGGAAAAATGCATCATCAGAAACTTTTCTCCGTCATGCCCTTGATATTATTAAACAAGCAGGTGGACGTATTGCCAATGTTGATATCACACTGATCGCCGAAAATCCTAAAATCGGCCCCTATCGTCATAAAATGACAGAAAATCTTATAAATATACTCACAATTTCACCCGATCGAATCTCCATTAAAGCGACAACAAATGAAAAATTGGGATTTATTGGCCGTGAAGAGGGCATTGCTGCTTTTGCAACAGCAAGCGTCCTTTATCCAGGAGGAATTCCCAAATGACATCTTTGTGTGAAAAACGAGCGCACGCAGTTCTTACAGCTTGTCGTCAAAAAAGCTTGCTTTTAACAACTGTTGAATCTTGTACGGGAGGACTCATTGCTGCAAATCTTACAAGTATTGTAGGATCATCCGATGTACTTGATTGTGGATTTGTTGTTTATTCAAATGAATCTAAAACGCGCCTTGTTGGCGTATGCGCTGAACTTATAAAAACGTACGGTGCCGTTTCAAAAGAAGTTGCTCTTGCAATGGCAGAAGGTGGATTAAAATATTCACGAGCTGGAATTGCAGTCGCTGTAACAGGGATTGCAGGACCAGGAGGAGCGTGTCCTAATAAACCTATCGGACTTGTGCATTTCGCAGTTGCTTACAAAAACCATGAAACTCGGCATACAAAATTGCGCTTTGAGAATCTCGACCGTGATGCTATTCGCTATGCAACCGTTGAAAATGCTTTGAAAATGACCCTAGAATGTCTCCAATGATATTCCCGACATCGAATTTCTAGATTGCACAGCACTACAATCATAGTCTATGATACGGCAGAAGGTGTTGCGTAAGAAAATCAACTGAATGAATTACCTTATCGAAGAGCCATAAATCTGATCAGCGCGCATTTCAAAAGCATGGGTAAACTTACGAAAAGCAATATCAAACATTGAGCCCATCACCAATCCAAGCATTTTGTTTTTAAATTCATAATCAATAAAAAACTCTACATTACATGTTTTGGTATTCTCAATGCTATGAAAAACCCAACGATTTTCAAGATATCTGAATGGACCATCAATATATTTAACCTCTATAAGATTTTTCTGTGGCTGAAGAGATACTTGGGTCGTAAAAGTTTCTCGAATAACTTTATAACCCACTGTCATATCAGCAAGAAGCAATGTCTTGTCTTCGCATCGTTTCCGAGAACGTACGATTAAAGCCTCGCACATCGGTAAGAATTCAGGATACCGCTCAATATCTGAAACAAGGTCAAACATTTCACGAGCACTATGAGCAATCACCCGATGTGTTGTAAAAGTCGGCATAACTATCTCTGTAAAGCAAATTTTTCATCCCGCGCTTTTTGCAAAATAGCAAAATCATCGCCTGCATGATGAGATGAACGCGTCAGAGGATTGGAAGCCATATGTAAAAACCCCTTCACTTTACCAATCTTGGCAAAAGACTCAAATTCCTCAGGAGACACAAAACGAATAACTGGATGATGCTTTCGTGTAGGCTGCAAATATTGTCCTATTGTCATAAAGTCAACATCAGCAGAACGTAAATCATCCATCAATTGAAGAATTTCATTTCGCTCCTCCCCAAGCCCAACCATAATCCCTGATTTTGTAAAGATTGTTGGATCAAGTTCTTTAACGCGTTGTAACAACCGAATTGAATGAAAATAGCGCGCTCCTGGACGAACCTTTAAATATTTAGATGGAACTGTTTCCAAATTATGGTTAAAAACATCAGGCTTAGCAGAAACAACGATTTCTAAAGCGCCATCCTTATGACGAAAATCAGGTGTAAGAACTTCAATTGTTGTCTTGGGAGCCTTTCGACGAATAGCATAAATAACTTTTGCAAAATGCTGTGCACCACCATCTGCAAGATCATCGCGATCAACAGATGTAATGACAACATGTTTTAATTCCATCTGTGCAACAGCATCCGCTACACGTTCTGGCTCATTCTCATCAACTGCAAGCGGAATACCTGTCGCAACGTTGCAAAAAGCACAAGCCCGTGTACATATCTCACCTAAAATCATGAAACTTGCATGCTTCTGGCTCCAACATTCACCAACATTTGGGCACCCGGCTTCTTCACAGACAGTCACCAATTTATTGGCACGCACAATACCATGCGTTTCTTTATATACTTGTGATGTTGGCGCTTTTACACGAATCCAATCCGGTTTTTTCTGAATGCTTGTATCTGGACGATGCGCCTTCTCAGGATGACGGAGACGTCTATTTGTAACTCTATCAACAACCGTAACCATTTAAGCCTCTGCCTTTTCAATAATGGAACGCCGATGAAAAATCACAAAATACAAGATTTTTCATACAATCCAGCCATCAAGCATTTAGAACTTGACCATAAGCATCCAATACACTTTCTTTCATCATTTCCGACAATGTTGGATGTGGAAAGACGGTATGCATCAATTCTTCCTCAGTCGTTTCAAGATTCATAGCAATAACAAAACCTTGAATTAGTTCCGTTACTTCTGCTCCTACCATATGTGCACCAAGAAGCTGTCCTGTTTTTTTATCAAAGATCGTTTTTACTAATCCTTGATCTTCCCCCAAAGCAATTGCTTTACCATTAGCGGAAAAGGAATAACGACCAATACGTATATCATAGCCAGCTTCTCTCGCTGCTGCTTCTGAAAGCCCTACAGAGGCAACCTGTGGTGTACAATATGTACACCCTGGAATTTTTCTTTTATCAAGCGGATGAGCACTGTTCAAGCCTGCAAGATGCTCAATACATATCACACCTTCTTCTTCTGCTTTATGTGCCAACATAGGAGGACCTGCTACATCACCAATAGCGTAAATGCCTTCCACCCCGGTCCAACTCCATTCATCAGTTACAATACACCCGCGATCGATTTTTATACCTAATGCTTCCAATCCAAGATTTTCAATATTACCCTGAACCCCAACAGCTGAAATGAGCCGATTAGCTGTGATTGTTTCTATCGCACCCTTCACATCAATATGCGCGTTGAGAGAATCAGAGGCTTTTTCAACCTTTGTTACTTTTGCTTGCGTGAGGACTCGTATACCTCTTTTCTCTAACTGCTTACGAGCAAATTTTGAAATTTCAACGTCTTCAGCTGGCATAATATGAGGCATCATTTCAACAACAGTTACCTTCGCCCCCATATCGTTATAAAAAGAGGCAAACTCAATACCAATTGCTCCAGACCCCATTACCAAAAGTGAGTTCGGCATAGTATGTGGGATCATAGCTTCAAAATAAGTCCAAATAAGCTTTCCATCTGGCTCAATACCAGGAAGAGAACGAGGACGTGCACCCGTTGCAATAATGACATGCTTTGCTTGATATCTTCCCTCTCCTAATGTTTCTTTAGGAACGGGATTTTGTGGTTGCATAATCGGTTTGGAAGATGAAGAAACCATAATTTCCGCAAGCTCACTCCCTTTCGCCTTCTTGGTAAGCTTCGCTTCACCCCAAATAATATCAACTTTGTTTTTTCTCATCAAAAAATCAACACCAGCATTTAAACGTGCTGAAACTCCACGCGAACGTGCCACAACATCTTTGATATTTGCTTCAACTGAACCGTTAAGTTTTAGACCATAATCTTTCGCATGTTCAGCAAAATGCTTCATTTCCGCTGAACGTAAGAGTGCCTTTGTAGGGATACATCCCCAATTTAAGCAAATCCCACCTAAATGTTCACGTTCAACAATCGCAGTTTTGAAACCACATTGTGCTGCACGGATTGCAGTTACATATCCACCAGGCCCTGATCCAATAACAATTACATCATAAAGTTTCATCACAGTAATTCCTCCATGGATATATAAAAATGGATACGTATTCTTTAAGCTTTAAAAACCAAAAAACAATATGAAAGAATTTTCCTGTATCTTTCATTTCAAACTCAACATACATGTATTGATCAAATAGAAGCGGTAGAGATAATATCATTCAAACTGCCTCAATCTGCCTCTACCATATTAATACCATGCGCACATACAATTTATGTGCAGCAGTTTTAAACATCTCAAATTAACATTGCCAATGGATTTTCAATCATCTTCTTAAAGGTCTGCGCAAGTTCTGCTGCTAAAGCACCATCAATAGCGCGATGATCAGCAGAAAGTGTAACCGACATAACTGTCGCAACCACTAATGCATCATTTTTAACAACCGCGCGTTTTTCACCTGCACCAATAGCAAAAATCGTCGCATGCGGCGGATTAAGAATAGCAGAAAAACTTTTTACACCATACATCCCCATATTTGATATAGCCGTTGTTCCACCTTGATATTCTTCCATTTTTAACTTGCGCTCACGTGCACGCTTTGCAAAATTCTTCATCTCATTAGAGATAATAGACAAAGATTTTTCCTCTGCACGGCGAACAATTGGGGTAATTAAACCATTTGCAATAGAAACAGCCACCCCAATATCACAATGTTTGTGCTGAAGTATTCCACCTTCAAGCCAAGATACATTAGCATCGGGAACTGCCTTTAAAGAAAGTGCTACCGCTTTAATCACCATATCGTTAACGGAAAGCTTATAAGCAGGTTTAGAACCTTCCTGTGTCTTGATCATTGGAGCAGCAGCATTTAATTGCATACGGAGCTCTAATAACGCATCGAGTTCACAATCTATCGTCACATAAAAATGTGGTACTCTTTGCTTTGATTCAACCAAACGTTTGGCGATTGTTTTACGCATACTATTATGGGGTATAAATGTATATTCATCTTCTTTAAAAAGTTGCAGTATCTGTTTATCAGAAGCATCTGCCACTATTGACCGTTGGTTTTGTAATGAACAAGAATCCTCAAAAATATCACCACTCAAGACTTTTTCTACATCGCGCTTAATAATACGCCCGTGGGGACCGCTCCCAGAAATAAGTGATAAGTCAAAGCCAGACTGAGCTGCTAATCGTCGCGCTAAAGGAGAAGCAAAAAGACGTATGTCTTTTTTATCTCGCTGAATTACTTTTTGAGATGATGATACATGAGACATTTGTGTTGTCTTCGAATCCGTCTTTTTTTCTTCCTCTGTTTCTTTTATTGCAAAAGAGGATGAGTTTTTTTCTGCCACCTTTGCTGCTTCAGCTAAATCTTCGCCTTCTTCTGCTAAAACGACAATTAAAGTATTTACTTTAACGCCTTGAGTTCCAGCAGGAACAACGATCTTAGCAACCGTTCCTTCATCAACAGCCTCAACCTCCATTGTCGCCTTATCTGTCTCAATTTCAGCAATAACATCTCCGGAAGAAACCTTATCTCCTTCTTTGACATTCCATTTTGACAAATTTCCTTCTTCCATCGTAGGAGAAAGCGCAGGCATTGTAATTTTAATAGGCATAGTGCTTTCCTCCGTTACACTCTATAAGTCACAGCCTTAACAGCCTCAACAATTTCAGCAACATTGGGTAAAGCCAATTTTTCAAGATTCGCAGCATAAGGCATGGGAACATCCTTACCAGAAATTGTAGCAACCGGCGCATCAAGATAGTCAAATGCTTGCTGCATAACCCGCGTTGCTATCTCAGTTCCAACAGATGACTGAGGATATCCCTCTTCAACTGTTACCATACAGCCTGTTTTTTTAACCGAAGAAAGAATTGTTGGAAGATCCATTGGACGAATAGTACGCAAATCTATTAATTCAACATCGATACCAAGTTTTTCAATTTCCGGCAACGCCTGAACCGCATAATGCATCCCAATCCCATAGGCAACAATTGTTACATCCTGACCAAGCTTATGAATACGTGCTTTACCAATGGGCAAAACAAAATCATCCATCTTAGGAACTTCAAATTGATGGCCGTACAAAATCTCATTTTCAAGGAAAATCACAGGATTATCATCACGAATAGCAGCCTTCAACAAACCTTTTGCATCTGCAGCGCTATAAGGCATAACAACTTTAAGGCCTGGTACATGACTATACCATGCAGCATAACACTGAGAATGTTGAGCACCAACACGCGCAGCCGCACCATTGGGACCACGAAAAACCATAGGCGCAGACATTTGCCCACCAGACATATAACGGGTTTTTGCTGCCGAATTGATAATTTGATCAATCGCCTGCATAGCAAAATTAAATGTCATAAACTCGACAATGGGACGCAATCCTCCAAACGCGGCACCAACAGCCAAGCCTGCAAAACCGTGTTCTGTGATGGGTGTATCAATAACCCGGCGCGCACCAAACTCTTCCAATAAACCTTGACTCACTTTATAAGCACCTTGATATTGCGCTACTTCCTCCCCCAAAAGGAAAACCATTTCATCACGCCGCATCTCTTCAGCCATAGCCTGATTAAGCGCCTCACGCACCGTCATTGTAATCATTTGCGTCCCTGCTGGAATATCAGAATCAGAGGAGATATCAAAAGTAGGAGGTTCGGGCATTAAAGAAGAAAGAGAAGGAGATTTTTCCCTCGATTTTTGTATATTATCGGCAGTCTGTGAAATATCCGAAGCACTTTCTCCTTCCTCCAATAACACTGCAATAACGGTATTCACCTTTACACCTTCAGAACCCTCAAGCACAACAATTTTACCAAGAATGCCTTCATCAACAGCCTCTACTTCCATCATTGCTTTATCAGTTTCAATTTCAGCAATTACATCACCAGCGTTAACTTTATCTCCTTCTTTCTTGAGCCATTTAGACAATTTACCTTCTTCCATCGTTGGTGAAAGCGCCGGCATCAAAATATCAATGGACATACTTGCTTCCCTCGCATCAAACTAAAACATCAGTATAGAGCTCAGAAGCATCTGGCTCTTGATCATTTTGCGCAAAATCTGCCGCATCAGCAACAATCGCACGCACCTCTTTATCAATAGATTTTAAATCGTCTTCGCTTGCCCAACCTTGTTTAAGAATTCGATTTTTGACCTGATCAATCGGATCCTGTTCCTCTTTTATTTTCTGAACTTCTTCCTTTGAGCGATATTTTGCTGGATCGGACATCGAGTGACCACGATAGCGATAGGTCTGCATATCAAGAATAAACGGCCCTTTACCTAAACGTGCCCAAGTAATGGCTTCATCAGCAGCACCTTTTACTGCTCGAACATCCATACCGTCAACCACAATACCTGGAATTTCAAAGGAAAGACCACGACGAGAAAAATCAGTCTCTGCAGATGCACGTGCAACTGATGTTCCCATAGCATATTGATTATTTTCAATAATATAAACAACGGGAAGCTTCCAAAGCGAAGCCATATTAAAACTTTCGTAAACCTGCCCCTGATTTGCAGCACCATCACCAAAATAAACCAATGTTATATTATCTTTACCAAGATATTGATTCGAAAATGCCAAACCTGAGCCAATAGGAACCTGCGCCCCAACAATACCATGGCCACCATAAAAATTCTTTTCTTTAGAAAACATATGCATCGAGCCACCCTTCCCTTTGGAAAAGCCACCTTGACGCCCTGTTAATTCTGCCATTACACCACGCGGGCTCATCCCAACCGCTAACATATGCCCATGATCACGGTAAGATGTAATAACCTGATCACCTTCTTTTGCTGCTTTCAGTGTTCCAACAACAACAGCTTCTTGCCCAATATAGAGATGACAAAATCCACCAATAAGTCCCATACCGTAAAGTTGACCTGCTTTTTCTTCAAAACGACGAATTAAAAGCATCTCACGATAAGCATTCATTTCCTCTTCTTTTGTAAAAGTGGCTATTTTTGCTCTCTTTGTGGTATTTGATAATGCAGTATGCACCACCGATGCAGAATTTTTTTTAAATCGTTCTGCCATATTAAACTCCCTTTTATATTTTTTAGGAATAACCTTTACGAACAAAAGTTACAAGCATTATCAATCAGCTTAAATGATATCATAGGTAACTGTTTTAAAATATTTCTTGAAATTAAGCGATTTCTAATTAATTTTTAATATCATTTAAAGGGGTCAAAATTGTTAATTCATTGGGCTTGGAAAAGTTTAAATTTTTCCGGACATATTCATCCAACATATCTTTCTCAATATGCCCGTCGCGTAATAGAGAAATACGCTTTTCAATGAACATCCGCTCAGCTTCTACCTTATGAAGCTCTTCTTCTAATTCGATAATATGTTGATTAACTTCACTGCGTGAATACAATCCGTACTCACCATGATAAATATGATAACTGAAGTAGCTTAAAACTGCCACTGTCATAAATGGCAGTACAAAGCGCATTTTGATCGATTTGCGTTTCTGTTTTGTCCACATAAAATAGCACAGTCTTTATAGCACAATCCTCTTAATATTTAGCCCAACTATGCATGATTTTGATTAATACCTCATTACCAAATCGCTACACACAAACAATTTGTTGTTATCTAAAATACACCTGCAACAACAAAGCGATGCCATATTATTTATTTTATATTACAACTTTTTGTATCTACTAATTTATAATTTGATCCCCATTTTTGTCCGTAAATTTCCCAGCTACAATGATTATGAAATCAACAATTGCCCAAATTCCAGTAATAATTAATCCGAAAACTGTTAAAGAAAGAATAAGCATTAAAGCACCAGTCTTAACTTTACCAACTATAAAACGGTGAACACCAAATACACCCGTAACCCAACAAATAAGTGCAAGCATTAATTTAAAATTTTCTGAGCTTCGTTGTAACAAAGGAAAAACAGAACTGACAACATCACCTTCACACACAAAATCAATGTTGTCGCCCACCTTCGGTGGAGTTTTCCCTAGCCAATCCCAAGTTGCGAATTGATAACGCTTACCGTCGTCACCCGATACAAGATAAGTTGTTTGATCTTGACTAATAATTGTGCCTCTCATCTTTAATACCTATAAAATTGTTGCTCACATGTTATTAATAAAACCATCAAACCTCATGATAAAAAAAGAGGTCTGTTTCCAACAGCCATTAACAACGCCAATCGCCTGCATAACATGCCTGTATCCCTAGCATTTCTTCAATGCGAATGAGCTGATTGTATTTTGCTAATCTATCCGAGCGTGCAAGTGAACCCGTTTTTATTTGTCCACAATTTGTTGCAACCGCAAGATCCGCAATGAAAGAATCCTCCGTTTCGCCCGAACGATGCGATATAATAGCACTATAGCCTGCTTTATGTGCAGTTTCTATAGCATCAAGTGTCTCACTCAACGTTCCAATCTGATTAACTTTAATAAGAATAGAATTGGCAGCACCCATTTTTATACCATCGCGTAAACGTGCCGAATTCGTTACAAATAAATCATCGCCAACAAGCTGACATTTTTCACCAATCGAATCAGTAAGTAATTTCCAACCTTCCCAATCATCCTCAGCCATCCCGTCCTCAATCGTAATAATGGGATAAGTTCTAACGAGGTGCGCTAAATAATCTACCTGTTGCTGAGAATTACGAGATTTACCTTCACCTTTATAAAAATATGAACCATTTTTATAAAATTCGGTTGAAGCACAATCTAAACCAAGTGCAATTTGTTCACCTGGTTTATATCCACACGTTATTATAGATTCCATAATAAAATCAAACGCTTGCTCTGCGCTTTTAAATTGGGGCGCAAAACCACCTTCATCACCAACATTGGTATTATAACCAGCATCTTTTAACCGTTTTTTTAAGGTATGAAAAATTTCAGCACCATAGCGGACTGCTTCTTTCAGGGTAGGTGCCCCAACCGGAAGAATCATAAATTCTTGAAAATCAATCGGATTATCAGCATGTACACCACCATTAATAATATTCATCATTGGTGTTGGAAGAATATGCGCTTGTGTACCACCAATATAACGATAAAGGGGCAAACACAATGATTCCGCTGCAGCTTTTGCAACAGCTAATGAAACGCCAAGAAGTGCATTGGCACCAAGACGTGTTTTGTTTGGCGTCCCATCCAACGCGATCATTGCTTGATCAATAGCAATTTGATCTCTTGCATCTCGCCCACCAAGTTCCTCAAGAATTTCGCCATTGACTGCAGCAACTGCTTTTTCAACACCTTTTCCTTGATAACGTACGCCACCATCACGAAGTTCTACAGCTTCATGTGCACCCGTCGATGCTCCTGAAGGAACAAGAGCACGACCAAAAGCCCCATTTTCTAAATGAACATCAACTTCTACAGTCGGATTACCTCGGCTATCGAGCACTTCACGCCCAATGATATCGACAATTACAGTCATATAAGTTTCCTTCTCCAACAAAAATCTCGCTTCATCCTAAACGCCATAATGGTGGAATATCCTCTGTAATTGACTATTCAATTTACCTTTTTGGACAGATAATCAAATTCCATTAAAGTCTCAAGGAGTCTTTGTAAATGATCAATCTTAATCATATTAGGTCCATCAGAAGGTGCATTATCTGGATCTTGATGCGTTTCTAAGAAAACACCTGCGATCCCAACAGAAACAGCCGCACGCGCTAAAACTTCAACAAATTGACGCTGTCCACCAGACGAATCACCTTTGCCTCCTGGCTCTTGAACAGAATGTGTTGCATCAAAAATAACAGGTGCTCCAAATGAACGTAAAATGGGCAATGAACGCATATCAGAAATAAGTCGGTTATAACCAAACGATGTGCCTCGTTCACAAAGCATAACATTAGAATTACCGCTTTCAACGACCTTTCTTAAAACATTTTCCATGTCCCACGGGGCCAAAAACTGACCTTTTTTAATATTAATAACCCGCCCGGTTTTGGCTGCTGCCACCAAAAGATCTGTTTGACGGCATAAAAAAGCGGGTATTTGCAAAATATCTACCGTAGAAGCAACAGCTGTACATTGCTCTTCTGTATGCACATCAGTCAATACCGGACAGCCAAATTCCTTCTTCAGATCGGAGAAAATAGCCATCGCTTTTTCAAGACCAATACCACGTGCTGCACTCAAAGATGTTCTGTTGGCTTTATCGTAACTGGATTTATAAACAAACCCAATACCAACTTGATCTGTAATTGTTTTAATCCGACCAGCCATTTCAAAAGCATGTTCTCGACTTTCCATCTGGCACGGTCCCACAATTAATGAAAAAGGCGCTTCATTTGAAAAAACAATATTTCCAACTCTCACACTGGCATTTGGTTGAGACATTTTATTCCTCAAAAAATAAGTAACCAAATTTACGAACTAAACCAATCGACTCTGTTCTATAGTAGCTTCAATAAAAGAAGAAAAAAGTGGATGTGGATCAAATGGACGTGATTTCAATTCTGGATGATATTGAACACCAATAAACCATGGATGATCTGTATACTCTACCGTTTCTGGCAAAATACCATCCGGAGACATACCAGAAAAAATGAGTCCACACTGTTCGAGCTTCTCTTTATAATCAATATTCACCTCATAACGATGACGATGCCGCTCACAAATCCTTGTCGTTCCATAAATTTTGGCAATATGGCTTCCTTCCTTTAATTCCGCCGCAAAAGCACCAAGACGCATCGTACCACCGAGATTGCCGCATTTTGAACGTTTCTCAAGAACATTCTCTTTAAGCCATTCTGTCATTAAACCTACAATTGGATTTTTTGTCTCACAAAATTCACTTGATGAAGCATTCTCAATATGTGCAATATTGCGTGCAACCTCTATACAAGCCAATTGCATTCCAAGACAAATACCTAAAAAAGGAATTTTATGCTCCCGTGCAAATTGAATTGCTCGAATTTTACCTTCTGTACCACGCACCCCAAAAGCACCAGGAACCAAAATTCCATGGACTTTTTGTAAAGTGGATGCAGGATCTTCTCTTTCAAAAAGCTCTGCTTCAATCCATTCAATATTAACCTTCACTTTATTGGCTAAACCACCATGTGCAATCGCCTCAATCAAAGATTTATATGCATCCTTCAATCCCGTATATTTCCCAACAACAGCAATTGTAACCTGCCCTTCAGGATGATGAACTCGATATGTAATATCTTCCCAACGATCCATTTTGGGCTTAGGGGTTGGGTCAATCCCAAAAGCACAAAGCACTTCTGAATCTAACCCTTCTTTATGATACGCCATGGGAACATCATAAATCGTTGGCATATCCAATGCCTGAATAACTGCATTTGGGCGAACATTACAAAAAAGTGATAATTTGTGCCGCTCTGTTTTTGGAATAAACCGATCTGCTCGTACCAACAGAATATCTGGAGCAATACCAACTGATTGTAACTCTTTAACAGAATGCTGTGTCGGCTTGGTTTTTAATTCACCCGCCGAAGAAATATAAGGCATTAATGTAAGATGCATATAAATAGCGCTTTGCCTTGGTAACTCATTGTGAAGTTGACGAATCGCCTCAAGAAAAGGCATTGCCTCAATATCACCAACTGTTCCACCTATTTCACATAAAACAAAATCAAAATCCTCATTTCCAGTGGTAATGAATGTCTTAATTTCATCGGTAACATGAGGAATAACTTGAACTGTTGCGCCTAAGTAATCACCACGTCTTTCTCGTTCAATGATATTACGATAAATACGTCCCGTTGTAATATTGTCTTGGCTACTCGCAGAATATCCAGTAAAACGTTCATAATGACCAAGATCAAGATCCGTTTCCGCACCATCATCGGTCACAAACACTTCACCATGTTGATAAGGTGACATCGTACCTGGATCAACATTCAAATAAGGATCAAGTTTGCGAAGCCGTATACGATACCCACGAGCCTGCAATAATGCAGCTAACGCCGCTGCTGCGATGCCTTTTCCAAGGGAAGAAACCACACCACCAGTAATAAAAATATAACGTGCCATGGGCTTATGGTGATAAGCAGTTTATAATGATTTTTCCAGAAAAAAATGCAAAAAGAAAAAATTTTCCTTCTGTAAAATAAAAAAAGGTGAAAAAATCACCTTTTTTAAAAATCTATACTCGCTTAAAAAACTAATTTATACCACTATCAGGAACTGAATCTTCAAGGAGTGCTGGAACTGGGCTTTCAGTTGCTGGAACAGCAGATTTGTTTTCTTCTTGAGTAGGAATCGGAACACCACCCAATTGCTCAAGAATAGAAGGTTGAGACCCTTCATCTAATGATGGCGCAGATTCTGAATTGCTTTTATTTATAGGATTTTGTTCTGAATTAACCGGAATACGCTTGAGAATATCAGAACCAGAGTTCGATATACTTCCCACCACAGTAAGCCCAATGCATACTGCAAAAAAACAGCATGCCAAAATAGCCGTTAAACGAGACAACGCATTTTTAGACCCACGCGTCCTCATCAATCCCGAACCACTACTAACACCAAGCCCACCACCTTCGGAAGGCTGGATTAATATAATACCAACCAAAGTAATAACAACCAAAAAATGGATAACAATAAGTACTGTTTGCATAAACCCTGCTCTTTAAATAACTATTTATAGCTATTTACACATAAATTGCACACAATCCAAGGGGGAAACCAAGGTTCCCCTGTTATAATTTACGATAAACATCGCAAATAGTTAAAAAATCAATCGCTTTTAAGCTTGCTCCACCTATCAGAGCACCATTAACATGAGCAGCACTCAAAAGCTCGAATGCATTCGATGGTTTTACTGATCCACCATAAAGCAAACGCATCTTGCTCCCATTATCGCCAAAGCGCGAACGGATTTTATCATGAATAAAGGCATGTATTTCTGCAATATCTGCTGAAGTAGCCGTATTACCAGTACCTATAGCCCACACAGGTTCATAAGCGATAATGACATTCTCCGCTGTTGCGCCATCTGGCAATGATCCCTCAAGCTGCCGCGTGAGCACATCGAAAACTTTATTACTTTTGCGCTCTTCTAATGTTTCTCCAATACAAACAAGAGCAATGAGACCGGCTCTCCATGCTGCTTGCACTTTAGCACAAACAATTGCATCACTTTCTTGATAAACTGTGCGACGTTCTGAATGCCCAATAATAACATGACTTGCTCCTGCTTCTTTAAGCATAAAAGCTGAAATATCTCCAGTATAAGGACCATAGTCATCAAAATGACAATTTTGCCCACCTAAGAGAAGATTTCCGCCATCAAGCGCATCAAAAGACCGCGATAAAAGCGTTGCCGGAACACAAATAAGCGCTTCAAACAAACGGCCTAAATCAGAGCTAACACCAGCAGCAATGGCACGCAACTCTCCAAGCGACTCACCTGTCCCATTCATCTTCCAATTTCCAGCAATCAAAGGTCTAATATTTGGAGTCATATTTTCACCTCAAAAGCACACACAACACATCTTTATTATCCTAGGTATCAAATCACACAGCGAAAGCAAGTCTTTAAGCTTGCATCTTATGCATCTTTATTGCAAATTCCATTACTGATTTGGTGATAATTGTGTTAATAAATGGAATTAAACGATGCTTGAGGTCATAAGAAACACCACAAACTCTTGGATTGCTAAGATTTTTTTAGCTATTTTACTCTTATGCTTCGTCCTGTTATGGGGGATACCGCAGTTACACACAAAAAGTGAAAGAGATCTTATTACCTCTGGAAAATCTATAGTAGATATTGATACTTATCGCCTTGCGCTTGCTGATCAGAGCTTACGCTTAGCGCTCACTTCTCATCTTGGGCGAATGTTCACGCCAGATGAAATACAAAAATACAGAATTCCTGCTTTTGTTTTCAATCGGTTACAGCAAGATGTGCTTTTTGATGAACAAGTGCGCCAAATGGAAATCAATCTTTCAAAAGACACAATAGCCCGCATCATTGGTGCTGACAAGATGTTTCAGCAAAATGGTGTTTTCAATCAAGATTTGTTTCGCAACTACCTTCAGCAATTACAAATTAGTGAAAATACTTTCCTTGATTACTACACAAAAAGAGAAAAACGTAATCAGCTCATTTTAGCTTCGCTATCTGGGATGAAAGCACCAGATCTCTTTTATAAAGCCCTTTCTCTTTATCAGGAAGAAACCCGCATTGCCGATTATGTTGTTATCAATTTAAAAGACAAGGAAACAGCCACTGATCCTGATCAAGAAACATTACAAAAATGGTTTGAAACTCATAGAAATGAATTTCGTGCTCCTGAATACCGCACCGTTTCTTTCTTATCTATGAAACTCGCTGAATTTGTAAAACCGGAAGATATTCCAGCAGATGAAGCAAGAGCTTATTATACCCAAAATGCCTCGCGTTTTATGGCTCCTGAAAAACGCACCATTGAAGAATTACGATTCCCTACACGCGAAGCTGCTGATAATGCAGCAAAAAAAATAGCCGATGGATTAAGTTTTGATGAGCTCGTTAAAGCTGAAAAAAAGACGCTCAAAGACATAACAAAAGGGCCTCTCGCGGAAAGTGAACTTCCTCGTTATTTAGCATCTGAGATTTTTGAACTCAAACAAGGGCAAATCAGCGCTGTAATCAATGATTTACAAGGTCCTGTTATCATTCGTGTAACAGATATTGCGCCTTCTGCCTTACTCCCCTTTGAGAACGTAGAAGAAAATATTCGCCAAACACTTGCCAAAAATCGCGCTGCAGATGAGATGCGGAATAATTATACAGCAATCGAAAATGCACGTTTTGAGGGAGCTTCTCTCAAAGAGCTTGCCAACCAATACAAATTACCTCTACGTACAGTTACCCTTGATAAAACAGGAAAAACAACTCAAGGTATAATGCTCACAGATTTACCTCAAAAAGATATTTTACTGAACTCTATCTATCAATCAAACGAAGAAGTTGATCTTGATCCACTCTCTCTTCAAGAAGGCGGCTATCTTTGGTATAAAGTGGATGCCATCATCCCTGCACGCGACAAAACACTCGAAGAAGTCAAGCAAGATGCCGTTTCTCAATGGAAAAGCGAACAAACCCAACGCCTTCTTGATGAAAAAGCCGAAAATGCTCTCAAACAGCTTACTGAAGGAAAAAGCCTTGTTTCTCTCGCTCACGCACTTGGTACAGCAAAACAAACGACACAAGCTTTACGGCGCCAAGATTCATCTGAAGTCCTTGGACCTGAAGGCATTCAAACATTATTTTCTAGTCCAAAAGGTCATTACGGGATAATAAAAGGTCCGATTGCAACAAACCGTATTCTTTATCAAATAAAGACTGTGACCATACCTAAAGACATAACCGCTCATACCCTTTCACCCGAGGTTCGTAACAATATAGATATGATGATAAAAGAAGATCTCAAGCTAGAAATGCTACAAATTGCCAATAAAGAACATCCTTTAAAAATTAATAGCGCTAACTATAATCAAATCTTTCACACTCATCAGTGAAAGTGTTGAAAATAATTTTTTAAGTATTTATTAATTAAGCATTTTACCTATAGCTGAAAAAGCAAAATAAGAATTTTTCTTTGCCAATATTGGAGCAAATAGCGTCTGATCTGCATAATAATCTGATTGCTTGCAAATTCGCGATTTTGCGAAAAAAGAGTGAATGAAATTTGGAAAATAGCTTTGTCAGTGCATAAGAAATATTATCTGTTGAAGCTATTCTGTAAATATTCTCGGAAAAATGGTAATTAGTTATAATTTCACAACCTCTACACAACTGAATTTTTCTCTCACCTAGAAAGGTGATTTCCCTCATAAAAACAGAAATCGTACTTTATCAGTAAATTAGAGATTAGCGATACATTCAATGTGCTGAGTATCAACAAGCATCATGAGAAAATCAACTGATGAATTGTATAAGCTTAATTTCATTTTTTTACGTTCTCTTCTGTATCTACCGAAGACAAATCCATGAACTGGAGAGCATTACCAATAAATAAATACATGGTATTTTTTAAATTATAAGTTCAAATTTTTATCCTTTTGAGATTATCGCACTCTAACTTGTCAACGTTGTTTCTAAAATAAAAAAATAGATTAGAATCACAATATCACTGCTCATTTTCAATGAAAAATCTTTCTGTATCTTTATTGTTTTTTTCTGTTAGTGTTTTTTTATTTTACAATACCTTTGGAAGATGACCACTCACCGCTGCCTTTGTTATCAACCAATAGCGATGAAGCAATGGTAAAGTTGCGCTTTCTTGAAAAACTGCTGCTCCCAATTGTAATGCCTTTTGAAGAGATGCTGGTATAATTGCCAATGGAAGAAATGCTGGTTTAAGCGTTGTAGGCAAAACACTAAAATGCTCGTAAAACTTAGTATAATGCTCTCTTGATAATGCCACCATAGCTTCAATGATGTGGCATTTTTGTTCATTACTGATACAATTGGCCTCCAATTCTTCCCTATTCACCCCTAAAACTTTGAGTATATCGGCAGGTAAATAATATTGATAGCGTGATGGCATGAATGATAAAAGACGCAATATACCACTTAATCCCTGAGCAATTCCTCCATGTTCATAGGCATCTGCAAAATCTTGTTCCACATCAGGATCTAATATCTGACAAGAAAGTTGTAAAACTATACTTGCTGTCTCGCCACAATAGAATTCTAGATCGTGAAGAGTTTCTACCGGATTGTGGTAAAGATCTAAAATTTGTGCATCGCAATAACGTAAAAAAGCTGTCTTAGGTAAACTAAAAAGACTGATTGCCGTAAACAAATCACTCAAAATTGGATTGTTTTTACTCTCTTGCATTTCATTGTTAGCGATAGAATCATACCACCAACGTAATCGTATCTCACCGATAAGCGGATCATGCACACTTTCACGAATACGAGCAACTTCTGCATTAAAAGCATAAAGAGCGGCCAATGCTCTACGCTTCTTTTTAGGTGCAAATAAAACTGATATATAGCGATCACGATCTGTAGCACGTAAAATATCAAAACTATAAGGAAGAAAATTGATCATTCTACAGCAAACAATAATGCAGCAACTGCACGATCTTCTGCTAACAAAACGTTAAATGTACGTACTGCTGCCCCTGTACTCATTGTATCTGATGAAATATGCTTTCCCCATAAAAGCGCTCGTAACTCTTCGGGCAATGGCAATAATTCAACACCAGTACCTACCAATAAAACCTCAATCTTATCTGACTCTTCTAATATACGAGATATGTCCTTTTGGGTGGGAACTGGTCTTGCCATATCAATACCATAAACACCTGATGGTACACAAATAATAGATCCTCTATGCGACATATCAGCAAAACGAAAACCACCATTTCCATAAGCATCAATAGGTGCACGCCCTGGAAAATGTGCCTCACGGATTTGAATTGCATCAAACATCAGTAAGTGTCCTTTAATTTTTGAAAAATCAATCGCGTTTTTTCCTTCAACCTTTAGAGACCAGAAAAGAAACAATAATAACCCACATAGCAATATTTATGCAAAGTCTTTCATACAAAAATATTACCCTGACACTGCAAAAAACAATAGATGAATACTCTTACAGATAATATAAAAAAGTTTGCGATAAAACGCCGTCAAATACCACATCCATTTAAATATCATTCACTGAAAAAGAAATTCTTATCTCTCCCTTTTCGCTCAAAAAAGCAATTTCGATCATATGAAAAAATGGATTTAATTTAAAAGGCAATAAAAATTACCAGCATACTCTATAATAAAATAACTCTTTTTTCTGGGGGGGGGATAAAAAAGAATATTACGTTTGTTTATTGACTATAAAACCACCCATACAGTCAAAAAGCCCTTATACAAGGGCTCTGCATTTTTATAAAAATGAATTATAAAAAAAGATAATAAATTTTTATTATACTTCAGGATCGGCTTTCCTTTGATACAGCTTTCTTCTCTTTGTCCACATTCTTCTTCGTTACAGCTTTAGATTTTTGTGGTGTTTTTGTTTTAGCATTAAGTTTTGTTTTTTCTTCCGAAACTGGTTCTCCTTTAACCCGAACATCAGACAATGTTGAACGGATAACGCGAATACGCATTCCATCACAAATTTCCACCTCTAATTCACCAATTTCATCGTAAACTTTCGTAACCTTGCCGATAATACCACCACCCGTTATAACTGTATCACCACGGCGCACAGCATTAAGCATTTCCTGCCGCTTTTTCATTTGCACACGCTGTGGGCGAATTATAAAAAAATACATAATTCCAAAAATCAAAATGAACGGGACGAAAGTAACAAGTGAGGTCCCATTGGAAACACCGCCTGCAACTTGAGCATGAGCGTTAGTAATAAACATTTTTATCTCCTATAGATTAAACTTCAGGTATTTCCCACTCTACTAAAATAAGCTTTCCTAGAGGATCTATCATACAGAGCAATAACTACATAATGTAAATACAACTTCGTTGAAAGGCAATAAATCCTTAAGAGATAAAAGGCAACGAGAAAAAACTTCTAAAAAACAGATTTATTTTTCTTTTGGTATATCATGAATATAAGCAATCTCACTAATCAGAAAAACAATTTTTTCCTTTCAATGAGCCACACTCATTGCTCCCCCCAACGTATAACTTTTTCCACTGGAATAGGATTAAGTACATTGATTGTTTTGCTTGAAATTAATATAAGCCGTGAATTTTCAAAATAATGTCATCATGCGTTAATTTTCCAAATATTTGATAGGGTCAACAGGTAAAGAATTCTTACGCACCTCAAAATAAACACGGGGAGTTTTAACATCTCCTGAAACACCGGATTTAGCAATCTCATCACCACGTCGTATCCTTTGCCCTCTATTAACAACAAGCTTGCTGTTATATCCATAAATAGTAATAACATTGTCTTCGTGCCGAATCATAACAACATTGCCGAGCTCTTTTAACCCGTCACTCGCGTAGATAACGATACCGTTTTCCGCTGCCTTTACCGACGAGCCTTCAGGCACAGCAATATCTATTCCCCGATTAGTTGTTGTTCCTTTCTTTTGACCAAACTGACTTAATAAACGCCCTCGTACCGGCCAACGCATTTTAGAAATTCCTGTGGCTTGTGGGGTCTCATCATTATCCGTATTCATTACTGTATCTACCACACCTGTGTCATAGTTCAGTGAAGAAATCTGTCTGGAAGAATTCTGCACAACATTTGACTTGTCAACTTTTGCAGGAGGTACGGTTGTTGCAGGAGTTTTATATAGAGGTAGAACCTTCTGGTGTTGTATAGAAGACGTAACTTGAGACTGAAGTGAGGTTTCTGTTTTTGATGCACCCCAACCTTCATTGTGAGTATTGGAAGTTTCTACTGTACGCCTGTTTGGAATCATAAGTATCTGACCGATATAAATGGAATTACTACTTATACCATTTTCTAATTTTAATGCCTCTACACTGATCCCTATTTGCCGTGCAATGCTTAACAGTGTATCCCCGCTCTGGACAATATAAGAGCTTTGTCGAAACATAGGAGCAATATTCATCTGTGAACGAGAAAGTGTTCCAAGATTGCGTGGCGGCGTCCCCATGATTCGACTATTAGGAGAGAGCGTTTCACCTTGTTGTGAAGAATTATATGCAGAATCCTTAGAAGCCCATGAGCCATTACCCGGTTCCACAGGTGGTAATTCAGTGCTTTGTATCATACCATCATACGATAGCATTTGTGGATCTGTAGGCATATTTGAAGAAATATTTGACCGAGTAGAAACCGCACGATGAAAAAAACTATTAGCGAAACGCTGCGTACCAGAACTACACCCTGCGAGAACCGTTATCATCGCTAAAAGAGCAATCTCTTGATTATACCGAAAAATATTACCCAAAACCTTTAAACACATAGTTTTGCTCACTCGCCAATACTCAACTGACTCTATTAGAACTTTTTAATATTACCTAAGAGTTAAAATTAAGGTGTTTTACTCATAAATATCTTTACAATAAAATCAAAATGAATTTATCTTTAAAAAAGAGAAAATAGTTTACGATGTCTACATTCTGAAAATCACATTGCTTCTGCAATACCTTCAATAAAGGGTTGATAGCGCACTTGAAACATCTCTAAACATTCAAATCGACCACCAATTTTTGTATAACGCGTAACCGTTTGTACCCCCTCATCAGGTCCTATAGCTTGAATGAGAATTCCATTTTCAGCTAAAAGTTCTAAAAATTCCTTTGGTTCATCAGAACGTGATGGCCAAACAAGAATCCGATCAAATGATCCCAACCCTGTAACAATCCGGCTTCCATCAATTTGCCGTACAACAATATTTTCAATTCCCAGAGTTTGAAATTTTTGACGTGCTAAATCAACAAGTGTTTTATAGCGATCAACTGTTATTACACGATCACTAAGACATGCCATAAGAGCAGTACAAAAACCAGAACCTGTACCAACTTCTAAGACACGATGTTTTTTTCTTAACGATAAAGCAGAAAGAATCAAGAGCTGCTCTTCCAAACGCTCAATATATTCACCACACTCAATTGGAATAATTTTATTATCATAAGCGCTGTTATACCAAGGAGAAGCCACAAACTGTTGACGCGGAATTTTCTCAAGTGCCGTAAAAAAGCGAACATCATCAATTCCTTTGCTGCGCATTTTTAACACAAGAGCCGCCAACTCCTCACGAAATCGCAAAATACCCTTTTGCCCCATAGTATCATTCAATCTCCAATGGAGTAACTATCTTATCATCAGCACAAGTCATTTCTTAAAAAACTGCAAAACTTTGCGTTTGATGCGATTATATTGCAGTAATAAACGCATATCGTTTCTCCTTTTGCAAAAATTAAGCAGTAATATAACGGATACCATTCATATAGGGCTGTAAAACATCTGGAACAATAATTGACCCATCAGCTTGCTGATAATTCTCAAGAATAGCAATGAGACAGCGGCCAACAGCCGTACCAGAACCATTAAGACTATGAACAAAGTGCAATGTTTTTTCGCCTTCTTTACGATATCGGGCATTCATACGTCGCCCTTGAAAATCTCCACAAACTGAACAACTAGAAATTTCACGATAGCATCCCTGTCCAGGAAGCCAAACCTCAATATCATAAGTTTTACATGCAGCAAATCCCATATCACCAGTAGAAAGAACAACTGTACGAAAAGGCAAACCAAGACGTTTCAACACATCTTCTGCACACTCTGTCATACGTTCCAGTTCAATTAAAGACTGCTCTTTAGTGGTAATCGATACCATTTCTACTTTCCAAAATTGGTGTTGACGCAACATACCACGTGTATCACGACCTGCAGATCCCGCTTCTGAACGAAAACAGGGAGTTAAAGAAGAAAAGCGCAATGGCAAATCTGATACCTCAAGAATCTCATTGTTCACCAAATTGGTTAACGGCACTTCTGCTGTAGAAATAAGCCACCGTCCATCTGTCGTCCGAAAGAGATCGTCGGCAAATTTTGGCAACTGGGCTGCTCCGTAAACAATCTCATCTCGAACAAGAAGAGGTACCGAAACCTCTGTATAACCGTGCTCCTCAACATGTACATCAAGCATAAATTGACCCAATGCACGTTCAAGCCGTGCCAATGCCCCTGAAAGTATTGTAAAGCGTGCCCCTGACAAACGACTCGCCCGATCAAAGTCCATCTGCTTGAGATTTTGACCAAGATCAAAATGTTCTTTTGGTACAAAATCAAACGTTGGCGGTGTACCAAAATGTCTAATGATAACATTATCGCTTTCATCTTTACCCTCTGGAACATCATCCAATGGAATATTCGGGAGTGCTGAAAGAATCTTCTCAAAGCTTTCTGTCAACCGTTTTTCTTCCGCTGTAGCAGAAGAAAGAAAGCCTTTAATCTCTTCAACCTCAGCTTTAAGGCGTTCTGCCATTTTCTGATCACACGCAGCTAGAGCCTGTCCTATTTCCTTTGAGGCTATATTGCGACGCTCCTGCGCAGATTGCACTTTAGCAACATGTGACCGACGCTCAAGATCAAGTTTTATTAACTTTTCAGCTTGTGGCTCACTGCCTCTCTTTGCCAACGCTTCATCTAGTTTCTCAGGGTGTTCACGAATCCACTTAATATCAAGCATCAAAATTCCTCATTTGCATCGTTTCTATTCATTTCTTATCGCACAATTTATAAACCTCCCTTAAGAGGATTTTTTTCTCTTTTCCATACAATAAGCAATTAAAATTGAAATCTCGTAAAGAGCTATTGTTGGTAAGGCCACTGCAAACATAGTAAAAAAATCGGATGGAGTTATTATCGCCGCAATTATAAAAGAAGTAAGAATAGCCCACTTTCGATTAGATACCAAACCATGCGATGTTAAAAGTCCAACTTTTATTAAAAGGCTGGTGATAAGGGGTAATTGAAACATTAAGCCAAAAATCAGAATAAACGATGTCATAAAACTCAAATAATCAGAGATACGAACTATAAACTCTATTCTTAAATGAGCATCTGGAAGAAATTGCTGAGAAAGGCTAAACCAAAGCATTATCGGCGCTAAAAGAGTATAAACAAAGATAGCCCCAATACAAAATAAAATTGGTCCACCAATGAGAAATGGTAAAAAAGCCACACGCTCATTTTTATAAAGTCCTGGTGCAATAAAGCTATAAAACTGAAAAGCCGTATAAGGAAACGACAAAAGTACCGCCCCAAAAGCAGCAAGTTTCATCTTCGTTAAAAAAGTTTCCCATACTTGTGTTGATTGCAAACGAATACCCTCAGGATTACCATCTGATATTTTCATCGCCCACTGATAAGGCCATATCAAAAAATTCAAAATGTAATCTTTTACAAAAAAACACACAATAAAAGCTATCAAAAATGCAATCAGAGTCGCAATAATTCGCTGACGGAGTTCAATCAAATGTTCTAAAAGTGGTGCCATATTGGCATAAACTTCATCTTTTTTAACATTCATGACGCACCTTCTTTATCTGTAGAAGTTACAGAAATGTCCCCCGTATTAAGAGGATCACCAGATATGGTTAAATCTTCATTGGTTTTGTTGTGATCACATCCCAAAATTTCTTTATCTTTTCCCAGTTTATGGTGCGTTGTATTTACATCAAAATTATTGCAGATATCCTCTACTGCATCATGAATAGGATTAAAAACCTCTTTTAACTTCTTGTCGGGATTAAGATCATTAATATCTGATAATGTTTTTTGCCAATCATCGAGCTCAACTTGTCTTACTGCATCATCAAATTGGTGACGAAATTCATTTACTGTTGAACGCACATAAGCTATTGCCTTTGCCATTGTTCTTAGCACTTTAGGTAAATCTTTTGGTCCAACTACGATGATAAGAACAAGTAAAATCAAAAGAAACTCTGGCCCATCAATACCAAACATCACTTATACTCTACTTCCTGATTAAGAAAATAATGCACAATTTATGGCTGTGCCTTTATTCTTTTACGCGCTTATTTTTAGTAACAGACGTCTTACCTGCTTGAGAGGAAGAAGAACTTTTCCTGCGTGCTGCTATACGCTTCACCGATAATGGTTGAGATTGTTGAGGTTCAATATCAATTGTTTTGGAATAATCAGTCGTTTTAAGCTTATCCTCAACACTCTCCTCTTCTTCTTTCATGTTCTTTTTAAAAGCTTTAATTCCCTTAGCAACATCGCCCATTAATTCAGAAACCTTACCACGCCCGAAAAGCACAAGGATAATCAGTAAAATTACAATTAAATGCGTTGGTGAAAAAATATTACCCATTACTCTCTCTCACTGCTTTTAAATTTGATTTCATTTGTTAATGCTACGGACAGACGCTCACTGTGTAAAGAATGTAGCAAATATATTCATATCTTACTTGTATATTTTTTATCCAAGTTAAAAACAATCACACGTTTTTTATTGCCAACTAACTTTTTAGCCTCTCTCCACTTTGCTCAGCATATTATAATAAAGGCAGATAATTGAGAAATAATACGTACTAAAAGGCTTGAGGAATCTTCTCTTAAAGCTGTTTCACCTGATCTCCCTAAATTGCAAAATTCTTGTGCAACTATCATACATGTTTTGTCTTCTAAGACGGTGTCGTATGCACAATCGTAAACAACTCTTCACAATTATCAATGAAGAACAATATCACTGCTTAGCGAAAAAAAATTACATATCAAATCTGAAACATTGTCCGAAAACGTATTGTCTGAAAAAGCTTTCATTGATCCATCATAAGAGAATTTTAAATGAGAAAATCTACAAGTATTCGTGGCTCTTACTCAAGTTGCAAAAAAATGAATTATTATTATAAATCAACATTTTGTGTCACAAGAAAAACTCTCTATCCAAAAGTCATTGAACTATCGTGCGCTGTAAAGCTGTAACGATTTATATTTTGAAACATAAGTACGACGTTCTAATAATATTATGTGATCCGCTGACTGAGACATCTAAGATGATAATTAGCATTTATGCCAAACTTCACTAAATCAAAAATATGAAGTCAAGACTAAGCCATGCAGCACAAATCTCCTTATTCTAATATTTTTTAACCAAAGTTACAGCTGCTGGATAATACGCTCCCCAAAGGTCAAGGAAATTTTTACCCTTCCTTCTTCCTAATCAATAAAATGAAAATATCACCACCTCCACTTACCTCACGTAAAGATATGGTAAACGTCTGATATCATCGTTGAACTCAATAATTGCGCGCAAATGAAGAAGGCTTATGCTCAGCAATAAAGGATTTTTTAGGAAAAAACAGAAACACCAGTAATCATAGTTTTTATTTCTGACACTACCACAACATCTTGATGTTTATGATTTAATAATCCTTAGTTTGCTTGAGGAAGCTTGTATATCTCATGTCAATTTTTTAGAGCTATATTTCGATAGCATACCCAAACCCTAGCGATTTCGCACATGAAAATAAAATTTGAGATCCAACCAACAAAAATCATTACTTAAAATGTTTTCGTCGGAAATCTATCTACACATCATGCTCGCATTTTTTACTGCTCTTGTTCATAGACTTATATCGGCTTTTTAAAACACAACTAACAGGTTAGTTTAACAGAAATTTATCAGATGTGTATATAAATCTTCACAGCAATTGTAGCTTGCCACCAGTTTTTGTATCATTTAACAGCAGGTTTTGTACCAATTTGTTTTTTCAAAGGTTTTTAAAGAAGTTCTCAAAGGATCTTCAAAGACCTTTCAAAGCCTTCTCTCATTTTTACAATGAAAATACCCTTTTTTCTGATTTTAGCTCTTTTTCGCAATTTTAGGTGTCAAAATCTATTTTGAAAAACACGCATTTGATGGTAAAAGATATCGATAAAAACAACAAATTACCACGTATTCTTACCTAATCCCACCTCTTCCTACTTAGTACAAAACTGACAGTCAAACTACACTCCTGTGAAACAGTCTCATAAAGGAATTCCTTACAATATGACAAATGTCTTAAATCGAAGTGACTGTGATTGCTCTCTCACTGTCCATGATCTGGTAAAAGATTTAAGATATTATTGCTTGTTTCAGTTAATATAAATTGCATCGATATAAAACGATATAAAAATAGCATAGCCAATAACACAAATCTTTGACATTGATAAGATTCTGAATATGCGGAATTTTTTGATCAAAATATTATTTTATCTCTACAATAGAGCTTTTGTTGATAAAAAAGCTGTCGTTTTATGTTAATAAAGGGATCTGGTGGAAAATCATATGTATGATAGAGTTTACTCATGAATTATCGGCATATTTATCATGCTGGCAATTTTGCTGATGTTTTTAAACATATTATTGTCACTCGCATTGTAGAGTATCTTAAACGCAAAGAAAAAGCTTTTCGCGTTATAGATACGCATGCTGGAATTGGCGTTTATGATCTCTCCTCTTTAGAGGCACATAAAACAGGAGAATGGCGTGAAGGGGTTCTACGGCTCCTATCAGCTCCTATCCCAAAAGACTTAAAGGCACTCCTTTACCCGTGGTGCAATATCATTGATGCGCTCAATAGGGATAAAAAAGAAATCGTATTTTATCCTGGATCTCCTGTTCTTATTCGTCAACTATTGCGTAAACAAGATCGGCTAACAGCAATTGAATTGCATTGTGAAGATTATCACATTTTAGCAAGCCATTTTTCTGGTGATTATCAAACCAAAGTCTTGCATTTGGATGGTTGGCTTTCCTTAAATGCCCATCTACCACCAAAAGAAAAACGTGGATTTATTCTCGTCGATCCTCCCTTTGAAAAACCTGGTGAATTTTCCCGTCTTGTTGAGGGACTGGTGAAGGCCTATCGTCGTTTCCCTGGAGGAATCTATGCTTTATGGTATCCTGTTAAATATGACAAAGAAATTGAAAATTTTCTTCATGCACTTCATCAAACAGGAATACCCAAAATTCTGCAACTCGAAATGCGTATTCGAAAAAGCTCAATACCGCCGACAATGAATGGAAGTGGTATGATTCTTATTAATCCGCCTTATCTTCTTGAAGAAGAAATGAAAAAACTCAGCCCCTTTCTTATCGCTCGTCTTGGACAAGATAAAAATGCAAGAATGACTCATAAATGGCTCCAGAAAGAACATCTATTATGTTAGATTTTTTTGTTTTATTCTTACCTCAATCAAAATTGTCTTCGTGAAAATTAAGAGCTATTGCACTCCTTAGAAGTGTAACATTACGCGAATTCCCTGAATTTTTAGGTCATGCCAGTCCAAAATGCACATCATAGCTAAAAACAGGAATTTGATTTTTTTCTTTAAAAAGCCTATTTTTATTAGTCTCTTATCGTAATCAATTTATCCTTTAAATTCAATTCATTGAATAAAGGTTGTAACCTTGTAAAACTGTTTTCTGAAATTGCTTTCGTATTTTTTATGAAAAATAATAACTGCAAAATCGTATGATCTCATTACAATAATGCGTTATTTATAGAAAAAAAATATAAATACATAAAGAATAGTATTTGAGGGAAAAGCACGTTTTATATGACAATCATAAAATATTTCTGGTTAAATTAAATGATCTTGAAAAACAATACAGCTTGTCCCACGAATGAACTAGAAAAGCTATCTTTTCTCTCTAACATACCATGGGACAATGCCCATCTAGGAAACGATAGAAATCAATTCAAAGGTGCAAAACTCATACAAGAGTTTGTCAAACATCTCCCACATAGACCAGGGGTTTATCGGATGTTTGATGAAAATGGCGATGTTCTCTATGTTGGAAAAGCGCGTAATCTAAAAAAACGTGTTTCAAACTATACCCGTGAACAGGGGCATAATAACCGTATTACGCGTATGATTCGTGCGACATATCATATGGAATTTGTCGTTACTCACACAGAAACAGAAGCCTTACTCTTAGAAGCAAATCTCATTAAAAGATTGCACCCCCGTTTTAATGTGTTACTGAGGGATGATAAAAGCTTTCCTTATATTATTATTACCAATGACCATCGAGCAGCCGCACTTTATAAACACCGTGGTGCAAAAACACGAGAAGCCGATTATTTTGGTCCTTTTGCTTCTTCAGGTGCAGTTACACAAACAATCAACGTTTTACAACGTGCCTTTTTATTACGCACCTGTACCGATTCAGTTTTTGAAAACCGTACACGCCCGTGTTTGCTTTATCAAATCAAGCGATGTTCTGCGCCCTGTACTCATCAAATTAGTGACAGTGCTTATCGAGAACTCGTTAGAGAGGCCAAAGCTTTTCTTTCAGGAAAAAGCCAATCTGTTAAAAAGGATATGGTTCAAGCTATGCATAAAGCCGCAGAAAATTTTGATTTTGAACAAGCAGCAACCTATCGCGACCGCTTAACGGCGCTTTCTCATATACAAAGCCATCAAGGTATTAATCCTCAAAGGGTAGAAGAAGCAGATGTATTTGCAATTGCACAACAGGGAGCTATGACCTGCATTCAAGTATTTTTTTTTCGCATGGGACAAAATTGGGGAAACCGATCCTATTTTCCTAAAGCAGATCCATCTTTTTCTCGTACTGAAATTTTAACGAGTTTCCTTGCCCAATTCTATGATGATAAACCACTTCCAAAACTCATTCTTTTATCTGAAGCAATCGAAGAAAAAGCACTTCTTACAGAAGCATTCAGTCTAAAAGCAAATCGTAAAATACTCCTCTCCTTACCAAAACAAGGTGAACGCAAAACCCTTGTTAATCACGCCTATATTAATGCTCGTGAAGCGCTCGAACGCAAACTTGCTGAAACAGCAACACATACAAAATTACTTCAAAGTCTTGTTGAAATATTCCAACTGCCTCATGCCCCACGCCGTATAGAAGTCTACGACAATTCCCATATTATGGGAACAAATGCAGTAGGTGTAATGGTTGTTTCTGGTCAAAAGGGGTTTATTAAAAATCAATATCGCAAATTCAACATTCGTTCGACCGATATCATGCCCGGCGACGATTTTGGCATGATGAAAGAAATGATTAAACGAAGATTTTCACGCCTTATCAAGGAACATGGACTGCCTAATGACAGCAACGATACAAAAGATATAGACGACGATCCTTTTCCCATTTGGCCTGATCTTATATTAATCGATGGTGGAGAAGGACAAATAAATAGTGTGCATACAATATTATCTGAATTAAGATTAGATAATCTTATCACGGTCGTGGGAATAGCTAAAGGTGTTGACCGTAGAGCGGGCAATGAACGATTTTTTATAAAAGGAAAAACACCCTTTACTCTCCCTCCGCGTGACCCTATCCTTTATTTTTTGCAACGCCTCCGTGATGAAGCGCATAATTTTGCAATTGGAACGCATAGAGCAAAACGCAAAAAAGAAACATTCAAAAATCCGCTTGATGAAATTGAAAATATTGGTCCAACAAGAAAGAAGGCGTTACTTCATCATTTTGGAAGCGCTAAAGCTGTTGCCAACGCTTCTCTCGAAGATTTAATAAAAGTCAAAGGCATTTCTGTTATGATTGCACAAAAAATTCATAACCATTTTAATGAAAAATAATACTTGTTTCACAATCTTTGCCTTGTTACGTTTACCAAGTATATCGTATTTCACAAAGAATTGAAAATAGCCTATGAAAAATTATACTTTTTCTTTTCCAAATATTTTAACTTACGCACGAATTGTAGCTGTACCAATGGTTGTTTCTTGTTTTTTTTTAGAAGGACGGCTGCAATCAAGTGATATCGCACGTTGGGTTGCTGTCTCGATTTTTGTGGTTGCATCCATTACTGACTTTCTTGACGGCTATCTTGCCCGTATTTGGGAACAAACATCAAATATTGGTCGCATGTTAGATCCAATTGCAGATAAACTTCTCGTATCTGCCTGTTTGCTCTTGCTTGCCGCAGACAGTACAATTGCTGGATGGACATTATGGGCTGCCATTATCATTCTTTGTCGAGAAATTCTTGTCTCAGGATTACGTGAATATTTAGCTGAATTGAAAGTCAGTGTTCCTGTCTCTCGTCTTGCAAAATGGAAAACTTTTGTACAAATGGTAGCTATTGTCTTTCTTTTAGCGGGACCAGCTGGTAATAAAATTTTTCCTTATACAATAGAATTTGGCATCATTATGCTGTGGGTTGCAGCTCTCTTTACATTGTGGACAGGGTGGGATTATTTTCGTGCAGGCTTAAAACATGTCATCACATGAAAAATTGTAAAAAAACACTCTTTTAAAGAAATCTATAGCCTCATAAAAAAAATCCCGAAACATACATTTCGGGACCCTTTGGTTGTTATATGCGCTCTTATTAACCAACAATTTCCATTTCAGAAAACCAAAAAGCGATTTCTGTTTTTGCGGTTTCAGCACTATCTGAACCATGGACAGAATTTTCACCAATCGACAAAGCATGGATTTTACGAATTGTCCCTTCCTCTGCTTCTGTAGGATTCGTAGCACCCATCACTTCACGGTTTTTCGCTATTGCATTCTCGCCTTCTAAAACTTGCACAATTGTTGGTCCAGAAGACATAAACTCAACCAATTCGCTGAAAAATGGGCGTTCTTGATGAACAGCATAAAATTTCTCAGCTTCACGCTTGCTCATCCACACACGTTTCGATGCGACAACACGCAACCCTGCATCTTCAAGCATTTTTGTAATCGCTCCTGTTAAACTACGACGGGTTGCATCTGGTTTAATCATTGAAAAAGTTCGTTCTACAGCCATTTGACCACCTTTATTATTCACAATATTATCTCGCTGTTCTATAGCGAGCAAGAATCCTCTTGCCAAGTGACTCTGAGAAAATGCGCACGAATTTTCAAAAACGCATCACTAATCATAAAGTAAATTTCAATAAAATAGAAATGCCAATGGTACCTGATGCCTTCAGAATAGTGCCATTGCCTTTTTTACAAAAGTCAAATCTCTTTGCGTAGCCCGCGATACCCCTCCCCTTAAAGATTTCTCATCAAAGAGAAAGAAAAAATATAAGCAAAAACATAACATGCAGCAAAGCATACAGACTTTAATAACAAGTTTTCTTCTCTCAAAGAACATTATCCAGATACCAAATGGCTGCGTGCAAAACACCTCCACATTTAAAGCTAAACAGAGAGAAAACATACTGTTAGAAACTATAGCGCACACCCAAAATACCTTGAAGAGCCTGCTTTGTTTTACGCCCCTTGACATAATGTGCTTCCGCATAAAGCTTTAATCTGTCACTGACTAAACTGCTCAAACCAAATCCTAATTTACCTGCATTCCCTGACAAATCCGTGGTAAATTGATGCTGTTGATTAATCGTCGTGTGATTGTTATCTCTATTCTCACGCAACCATGCAGCCGTAATGTAAGCCAGAGATGATGTATCTCTGCCCAATCCAAATTCATACCCTAACGATAAGCCAACCTCACTGCGCAAGGAAATAAAAGGTTTGATATCACCAGTCATCTCATTCGAGAGCTTGATCTCTTTGCCTTCAACTTGCAACCACGTGAATTGCGCATAAGGTTGCAGCCAACCGCTCCCAGCCATCTTAAAGCGATAACCCGCTTCAAATGACGACCCAACGGCCCATTGATTATAATTTCCTTCAATGTCTAACCCATTCGTGGAAACAGCTTTCAGATTAGTTTGATATTGATTGTATTTCAAAACACCGTCCAGATACAATCCACTATGGTCAAAATAAGTTGCATAAGCTCCGATGCTATAAGTGTTTATACCACTGATCCCACCTCGTGCATGCGTGACATGGGCTTGATCATAACTGCCAAAACCACCAATATAAAATTCCCCATCCGCTAACTCGCTTAAACCACTTATCCCTAAGACGATACCCGTTTGCTCAAGTTTAAAATCTATATGCTCTGCAACGACAGTCTCTTTACTCTTGATCGCATATGTCCATAGCGCCGTATTTTTCTTATTTCTATCTAGAGTTCCTCGCCCTGTACGTACAGTTTGCAACTCATTGTGAAACACAAGCCCTGGTGTCACGGACATCGACAACACCGCATCCGTAGAGGGAGTGGTTAAAAAGTCAGAAACTGACAGCTCCTGGTTCAATTGTGCAGAAGGTTGATCTTGATCACTTGGGCGCACAAGCATCTGATCAGCTAAAGAGGAAGCATCTGCAGAAACAGCAGGCTGCTGTTGCACATCAGAAGAAGGATGCCTACCATCTGGACGTGACAACTCAATAGCTCGATCTTCTGGTAATGAAACACTCAAAGGAGCAGGATCTTGCTGAGCCTCTCTCAAATGCCGTGGAGGTCTTAAAAGGGTCGTCTCCTTTCCTTTCCCTTTACCATTACGAGATGCAGGGCGCTTCTGATGAGACTGCGTACGAGTGTCCATATTACTAGACGTAACAACAGAAATCTTAGATTTCTGATTTACACACTGAGAGGAAGTATTCGCACGGACCGCGCTTGCATTACTTATACCTAAATACCAAATTGTGAAATTACCATTAGAATCAGCACATCTCTTTCTTTTATACAAACTGTAAATATAAGTTCCACCATCAATAGTTGTAATTTCCTTACCAAGGTGATTTTCTAGAGTAAAATTAGCTCCTTCGTTTTGACTTCTATCAGTAACCAAATTAAGCTGGGTAGTGAAGCTACTCGTTTGCGAGAAAAGAGGTGTAATTTCCCGACCAGAATCGGAAACGGTTATTTTGTGATTACCTGTACCATTGTCAATCAATAAGTAATCGCTGCTATCACCTGTGGCACTAATATTGAAATAAAAATGTAAATTACCTGACAAATGTGCAACATGAAGGGAAATATGACGCGGATCATATGGGACAGAAGTAAAATGAACAGTTCCTTCATTCCCACTTAAACTATCCATATCAATCCGAGATTTATCTTTGTTATGCCGCATCCCAACAGAAGATAGTACTTCATCACTTCTTCCCTTTATAGAAACCCTTTCTTTTGTCATATGATTTGTTCTATCGCCAGCATACAAATAAAGATGTCCTCTACCATTGACCTCTATATTCCCACTTACTTCAGCACCAACATATAACCACGAACTGGCAGAGTCAGTAATCGTTAAGCCATCCACAATCCCACCCGGATATACAACTTGAGTAGCTTTATCTTTTAAGGTAGTATTAGCAGCTGTTCCTTCTTCTAAAACGTGCTGCCTACCATTCCCTGAAACCATGGTATTTTGTGCAAAACCGCCACCCGTTTTCTTGTCCCCCATATAAAGATTTTGTTCACCTCCACTCATAACTTTCGTATTCCAAGCTTTTCCACTATCATATATATTTTGCTGCCCTATAACTCCTCCATTTCCACTAGAAATTGTGGCATCATAAGCACTGCTTGGTTTCCCTACGCTTTCAAGATTTACAGGACTCTCCTCAAAAACAAACTGCCTACCCCCATTAACTTTAGTCCCCATCGCAGTTCCTTGGCGCGTAACTATCTGTTTTCCACCTGTTTCAATAGTGGCTCCCATAGAAGTGCCACCATTATCGACAACCTCTACACCGCCATCCTCGATTGAAATATTATTACTGACCAGAAATGTAATTAACGCTGAACCTTTTTGCACCTTCCTCCCATTCGTCACACTTGTCATCCTTGTTAGTGCCCCATTCTTGCTTTCAACCGCACTTGCGAATTGCACGAGACAACTACTAATCATCAATACTGAAAAACTCAATTTGCATTTATGTCGCATCATCCACACTCCACTCTAAATTATTAGACAACATCCCGCAATTACGCAGGTAGTCTCTTGTAGATTGTATCGTAATGTGTTTTATTTATGGTTAAATGCAATTTTTAGGTGTATTATTTGCTGCAATTACAACTATTAATTGTAAAATTACGTCAAAAAGAAGCTTCTAGTCTGAGGCTGTATAACTCAAAAAAATGCAAATTATGCCTTTGTATTCAAAGCATAATTTGCAAGACTTATAATAATCATTGAAAAACTGATATTGCCTTTAAGAGAGTGTAAGATCACCATCAATGTCTATACATTCTCAAGAGTGTATAGACATTGAATATTTAGCTCATGAAAATAATGAGATCTCAGATTAACCAGTGCGTAAAACGTATATTTAAAAACTATAACGTAATCCAAATATACCTTGAAGGGACTGCTTAATCTTATGCCCTTTCAGATAATGCGCTTCCACATAAAGTTTTAATTTGTCATTAACAAAACTGTTCAAACCTATTCCTAATTTACCCGCATTTCCTGATAAGTCCGTGATAAATTGATACCGGTTATTAATTGTCGTATGATTATTATTTATATTCTCACGCAACCAAGCTGCCGTAATATAAGCCGTTAATGAATTTTCTGTACCAACAATAAATTCATGACTTGCTGTTAACCCAACTTCACTACGGAATGAATTTAATGAACTTATATCACCTGTCATTCCGTTGGAAAGCTCGATTTTTTTACCTTCAGCCTGCATTCCTGTTAGTTTGATATAAGGCTGCATCCAACCTCTCTGTGCCGTCTCAAAACGACAACCAATCTCAAATGATCCACCTATCGCCCACTGATTATAATCACTTTGAATAGCTAAACCGTTCGTTGAAATAGCTTTCAAATTATCTCTGTAATAATTATATTTCAAAACACCATCCATATACCATCCGCGATTATCAAAATAAGTTGCGTAAGTTCCAATGCTATAACTGCTTATATCACTATCACCACCTCGTGCATGAGCAACGCGTACCTGATCATAACTGCCGAAACCACCAACATACAAATCTCCATGTGTTAGTTCGTTTAAATGATCAACGCCGAACACTATACCTGTTTGCTCAAGCTTAAAATGTGTATGACCTGTAGCAATGCGTTCTCTGCTCTTAATCGCATAAGCCCATAAATCTGTATTTTTCCTATTCTGATCCAGAATTCCTCTGCCAGTACGCGCAATTTGCAGCTCATTGTTAAAAATAAGCCCAGGAGCTACCGCTAGAGAAAGCACTGCATCAACTGAAGGAGTTGTTGACGCAGGAGCTAACGGATCTGTTGGATTAGGAAGTGAAGATTCTGGTCCACTAATGCGGTCCGCAGTCAAAAACCAAACTTTTCCATTTTTGTCTTTTCTCTCTTTCAAATCATATATATAGGTTCCACCATCGATAGCATTAATTTTTTCACCCGAGAGATCTGTCAGAGTAAACTGCGCTCCACCGCTTTGATCAGTAATTAAATCACGCTTATTTGAAAAAGGATCCGTGATTTCAACTCCAGAGTCAGCAACACTTATTGTGTGATGACCTTTTCCATTTTCAACAAAGAGATAATCACCACGGTTCCGTGCAAGAGTGGTATTGAATTTAAAATGTAAACTTCCGGAAAGATTATTAACATGAAGCTGAGAATAATAAGGATCAGAGCCAGTAAATGCAAAAATAACACTCCCCTCACCACTTAATTTCTGAATGCGAGAGCTTTTTCCATCAAACTCTCCTGTAATGGAGTATAATTTTGTATCTTGTCCATTTAAAATAACGTCTTCTAATGTGGTACGGTGTTGATCATTTCCAGCATAAAAATGAAGCTGTCCAGAATGATTTACAAGGGTTTTCCCTTCTAATGTTGCTCCTGCACGCACCCATGATTTTGCTTCATCATTAATCGTTAGATTTTTCACAGAACCATCAGCATATATTTCCTGAATAGCCGTCTCATTTAAAGAGACGCCTATAGCTTTCCCTCCTTCTAAGACACGCTGTTTACCACCACCAAAGATTTGTGTATCAAACGCAAAACCACCACTTTTGGTGCTTTGAGACTTTTTTGCAACCTCTTGTACACCTCCTTGCATAACTTTCGTATTCCAAGCACTTCCCCCATCGTATATCTTCTGTTGTCCTAGTGTTTTGCCTTGACCATAAACTACTGTATCCGCAGCACTACTTCCTTTAATCTGTCCTCCGATATCACCCTCCCCGAAAATAAGCTGCTCACCACCATAGATTTTCGTCCCTTCTACTTTTCCTCCATTCCTAACATTTTGCCGCCCACCTTCTTTAACGATAGCATTTTTTGAAAAACCTTGTTTTCCTTTTGAAGCCTGAACAGTTTCAGTTCCTCCATGTTCAATTTTGCTATTCTCACTAATACCTCCTGCATAAACATAGATCTCTCCACCATTTCTAACCGTGTTATTTATAGATAGCCCCGGACTATCTATCTTACCATTATTTGAAAAATAAGCTTTACCATTATTATCGAGCACAAAATTTTCCAAAAATGCCCCATCATTAACAAAAATGAGTTCAGGATTTTTACGCCCAGCAATATTTTTTTCTTGCGCATAGAATTCGGTATTGCCAGTACTCTTGCCAACTGAAACCTGCATTTTTCTGGCTAATATTTCACTACTCTTATCCGTAGCAATATCATTAGGCATTTCAAAAGCCCCTGACCCGCCACCTACTTCGACAATGGTATCACTTTTAGATGCCCTAATCTTTATGCATTTACCTGTTCTCATATCTCCATTGTTTTGACTATGGAATATTTTCTCATTTATGCTATAATTCGAAGGTTGACAAAAAAACAACGTCCCGCCCTCATCTGCAACAGCTGCTTGAATAAAACAGCTGCTAATCATGAGTACCCAATAGCCTTGTTTCCACTTATATTGCATAACTATATCCTCCCCCTTTCACGTCTGAGTAGACATCAAAGGTAATTAGCTCTGCAAAATTTATTTTCAACCTAAACTTTTAAGAATTCTCTTTAACACTTTATTAATATTATAAAAATTACTCTTTGTATTTGACCAAATTTTTGTTTAATGGAGAGTGTAAGGCAGTGCCTCCATTGCTTTTTTGACCGCCCACCCCCAATTTTATCAAAGAGAAAGAATAAAATACGAGAAAAAACCATTATGAGGTATATAACTTATTATAAAAATCTTTCTTCTCTCACAAATTATTTCCCGAGCACGTTTAACTGAGTGCTTCATTTTAAAATTAGCCATAAGCTAAGGATTGGTCAAAGAAAAAAACAGCGCGTTAGAAACTATAGCGCACACCCAAAATACCTTGAAGAGCCTGCTTTGTTTTACGCCCCTTGACATAATGTGCTTCCGCATAAAGCTTTAATCTGTCACTGACTAAACTGCTCAAACCAAATCCTAATTTACCTGCATTCCCTGACAAATCCGTGGTAAATTGATGCTGTTGATTAATCGTCGTGTGATTGTTATCTCTATTCTCACGCAACCATGCAGCCGTAATGTAAGCCAGAGATGATGTATCTCTGCCCAATCCAAATTCATACCCTAACGATAAGCCAACCTCACTGCGCAAGGAAATAAAAGGTTTGATATCACCAGTCATCTCATTCGAGAGCTTGATCTCTTTACCTTCAACTTGCAACCACGTGAATTGCGCATAAGGTTGCAGCCAACCGCTCCCAGCCATCTTAAAGCGATAACCCGCTTCAAATGACGACCCAACGGCCCATTGATTATAATTTCCTTCAATGTCTAACCCATTCGTGGAAACAGCTTTCAGATTAGTTTGATATTGATTGTATTTCAAAACACCATCCAGATACAATCCACTATGGTCAAAATAAGTCGCATAAGCTCCGATGCTATAAGTGTTTATACCACTGATCCCACCTCGTGCATGCGTGACATGGGCTTGATCATAACTGCCAAAACCACCAATATAAAATTCTCCATCCGCTAACTCGCTTAAACCACTTACCCCTAAGACAATACCCGTTTGCTCAAGTTTAAAATCTATATGCCCTGTAGCGACACTCTCTTTACTCTTGATTGCATATGTCCATAGCGCCGTATTTTTCTTATTTCTATCTAGAGTTCCTCGCCCTGTACGTACAGTTTGCAACTCATTGTGAAACACAAGCCCTGGTGTCACGGACATCGACAACACCGCATCCGTAGAGGGAGTGGTTAAAAAGTTAGAAACTGACAGCTCCTGGCTCAATTGAGCAGAAGGTTGATCTTGATCACTTGGGCGCACAAGCATCTGATTGGCTAAAGAGGAAGCATCTGCAGAAACAGCAGGCTGCTGTTGCACATCAGAAGAAGGATGCCCACCATCTGGACGTGACAACTCAACAGCTCGATCTTCTGGTAATGAAACACTCAAAGGAGCAAGGGGTAAACGTCTGTGATCGAAACGCACACGATTTCTCTTCGAACCTAACGCCTCATGAGCTGGATTTTCGAAAATTGTAACAGTTGAAAGAACAGAAACTGGTTGATTTTGACTTAAAGATCGCGGAGCTCTGTTCCTACTGCGTGGTAAACCGTTAATAAATGAAACATTATCAATAAATACCGCAGATAAAGACCAAATTTTTTCATTTTCATCATCACCCTCCCTCTGTTTTAAACCATACATATAGGTTCCACCATCAACAGCGCTTATTTCTGCACCAGAAAACTTTTTCAGAGTAAAATGTGCTTTTCCACTTTGATCAGTAATTAAATCAAGATTGGTTGAAGAAGGATCGGCGATTTCAATACCAGAATCTACAACACTTATTGTGTGATAACCACTACCATGCTGAATAAAGAGGGAATCACCCTCTCCTTCTGCTAGGCTAACATGAAATTTAAAATGTAAACTCCCTGAAAGTTCATCAATATAAAGCCGAGAGTAGTATAAATCAGAATCAGCAGACGTAAAAATAACTCTCCCTGCACCACCCAACTTCTGAATGTGAGTCCTTGCATCTTCATATCCACTAGCAATAGCATATAATCTAGCCTTTTCACCCTCTAAATTAATATTTTCGACTGTAGTTTGCTCCTCATCATCTCCAGCATAAAGATGGATCTTTCCAGAATGATGAACTGTTGTTTCTCCTCCTAACATCGCACCAGCAAAGACCCATGAATTAGCTTTGCCTTCAATCGTTAGATTTTTCACGGATCCACCAGAATAGACTTCTTGAACCGCATGGCTGTGTAAAATAACAGTATCCGCCTCACCTCCAGCGAAAACACGCTGCATACCACCCGCGAAAACCTCAGTATTGAATGCTAAACCACCACTTTTTTGTGCAAAATTATCATCATCTGGAAACCATTTAGCAAGAACTTGTATCCCTCCATTCATAATTTGTGTTCCCACCGCCAATCCATCATCATATACATTCTGTTGTCCCAGTATTCCACCTTGACCATAAATTCTGGTGTTATAAACACTGCTCCCCACAACCCCACCGTTCACATAACCATCTCCAGAAACAAACTGTTCACCGCCATAAATTTCAGCTTTTAATGCAGATCCCCCTCCCTCTACCCTTTGTTTTCCACCTGCGTAAATGATTGTAGATTCTGAAATTCCTTGTTCTACCACAATCTCAGAACCACCATCCCCAACTGTAGTATTTTTACTGAAACCACCTGCTTCAACATAGAGTATTCCAGATCCCTCAACCATGTTGTTAAAGGACCATTTAGGATTCTCTGTCCCTCCATCATCCGAAATATAAACTGTGTTATCATCACTGAGTACAGAGCTTTGTAGGATTTCTCCTCCCTGCCCCATAATGAAATCATCTGGATAAAAAGTGAAATCATTTGCATAAGAACTGACTATAGAATCTTTCAAAGATGCAATATCTTCTTCTTTTTCAAGAGTTTCAGTTATAGGCAATACTGTCTTAGATGGAGTGATTAAGGAAGCAGACGGCTTTTCTGACACCGCCAAATACCAAATTTTTTCTTCTCCATTCTTACCATTTCTCTGTTGCAAACTATACATATAAGCTCCCCCATCAACAGCCTCCACTTGTTTACCATGTTCACCGGAATGGTTTTTTAAAGAAAAATGAGCTCCTCCACTTTTGTCTGTAATTAAATCAACTGTGTGGAAGGAAGAATTGGTAATTTCAGCACCAGAATCTACAATGCTTATTGTATGATTACCTGCCCCTTTCTCAACAACAAGATAATCACCATACCTCTCTGCAAAATTGACCCTCAAATTAAAATCTATACTTCCCGAAAGATCAGCAATATAAAGTAGAGAATAGTACGAATTCAACTTATTAGAATCAGTAGAAATAGAAGTAGCAGTAAAAATAACACTCCCTTGACCACTTAATTTCTCAATCAGAGTGCTTGAGCCATTAACTTCAGTGGCAACAGAGTATAATTTTGACTCTTTTCCATTTAAAATAATTTCTTCTGCTTTCGTTTGCTGCCCCTTATCTCCAGCATAAAGATGAAGTTTTCCAGAATCATTAATTTTTACTTCCCCTTCTAATACCGCACCAGGATAGATCAATGAATTGGCTTTATCATTAATCGTTAGAGTTTTTACACGTCCACCAGTATAGACTCTTTGAAGAGCTCCTTCTTCCAAAGTAACGGTATTTGCCTTACCACCAGAAAAAACATTCTGCACCCCAGCTGCAAAGACCTTCGTATCTACTGCTAATCCCCCCTCATCTCCAAACCATGTATCAATATTTTGTTCTCCTCCACTCATAACATCTGTGAAAAAAGCCGCTCCACCATCATACACATTCTGTTGTCCCAGCGTTTCACCTTTTCCATGAATTTCAGTGTTATAAGCATAGCTATCTTCTCCTAAAATACTCTGCTCACCACCATAAACTTTAGCCTCCTCTGTTTGTCCTCCATACTCAACACTTTGCAATCCATATTTGCCAATATGAATACCTTTTGAAGTTTCTCCCTTCTTAACAATCTCAACTTGACCATTCTTAACTGTAAGATTTTCACTAACGATATTTTCGCCTATTTCTCCTAACTGCCCACTTAAGCCTACTGGAATTCTTGGTCTCTCTCCTGGTGCAGCTAATGCAACTGTATTTGCAACCTTTACAAAAAAACTACTGGTCATTAATGCCCAAAAACTCAGCCTCAATTTGCGTTGCATTCTCCACTCCATCATTGCAAATAAAAAAATCCGCATATTTTTAAGAGTGCATATACAAAAATAACATGACGCAACTGCTCAATTTGATGTTTTTCAAGACGATAAATCGTCCTACCCAAAGCATTCAGGGCACTAAGCTCTGAATAATCAAACATTATACAGTCTGTGTTTTTAAGCTCATGCACAATTAAAAGTTGAAATATTTTCTTATACAGCAAAAAAGTGTTCTAATTACATCTCGTTCTAATTACATCTCTATAAAGAGTTTTTTAATATTCTTGAGATATTAAAACTGATCCACGACACGAAGATTGCTTCCTAATACAGATAAAAATAGTGTCTGTATTTTAAAGGGAACAGCAATATAAGATTAAAGAAATTGCATCGTCTATAAAAACAGACCTTCTATCTTCTATGGCATTTAAAACGATGCCTTTATTGTATTCAATTCAGATACATTTACAGTGTAATCATCCATGCTTATAGTACCCTTATTAATTGTTCTCATGCACTAGAATCATAATAATATCGACTCGACACTGAATTGAAATTTTTATAGTTTAAGGTGTTAGTTTCATAATTTGATTTGTTATATACTGAAAGGGACATTCTATTCATGTCTATAAACTCAGAAATACAAGGCGCAAGCAAAAGAAACTCTCCTCGTCGAATTTTGTTTGCAAGTCTTATTGGCCCAACAATTGAATTTTTTGATTTTTATGTCTTTGCAACTGCTGCAGCTCTTATCTTTCCTCATGTGTTTTTTCCAACGCAAAATGACCAACTGGCTATTTTACAGTCTTTTCTGATCTTTGGAGCAGCCTTTTTTGCGCGCCCCCTTGGATCTATTGTTTTTGGACATTTTGGAGATAAAATAGGACGAAAAGCCACACTTATCGCCGCTCTTCTTACAATGGGTCTGTCAACAGTCATTATCGGTTTCCTTCCTACTTATGAAACAGCTGGATGGTGGGCGCCTTTCTTTTTAACTTTGTGCCGTATTGGACAAGGAATGGGATTAGGAGGCGAATGGGGAGGGGCTGTTCTGCTCGCAACAGAAAATGCACCACCAGAAAAACGTGGCTGGTACGCGATGTTCCCTCAATTAGGCGTTCCAATCGGTTTATTCTCTTCTATTATTGTTTATTTAGGTTTATTGCACTTCCTTGATCATGATGAACTTTTAGCATGGGGATGGCGTATTCCTTTTATTGGATCGATTGTTCTTATGATCATAGGGTTATGGGTTCGTCTTTCAATTAATGAAACAGTCGCATTCAAAAAAACCCTTGAGCGTAAAGAGCGTGTCAAAGTCCCTATAATAGAAGTCTTTTTAAAATGTCCAAGAATTCTATTTCTTGGGACATTTTCTGGAATGGCAACATTTGTTTTATTTTACTTGGTCACCGCATATTTGTTAAGCTATTCAACAAACTATTTGCAATTGTCATTTTATCAAGCTCTCCAAGTAGAAGTCATCGGTGCTGTTTTTTGTGGAATTTTTACTGTCCTAACTGGAAAACTCGCTGATCGTATTAGGCGCAGAACTTTAATGATTTGGATCACAATCATTACTGGACTCTATTCTTTCGCAATTCCTTATTTCTTAGACTCTGGAATTATAGGAGTTCTTGCCATGTCTACAATTGGTTTGTCGATTATGGGTATGATCTATAGTCCGCTTGGTGCTGTTTTGGCTTCACCATATCCAACAGCAATTCGATACACTGGTTCTTCTATAACTTTCAACCTATCTGGTATCGTAGGCGCATCTCTTGCACCTTATATTGCAGAACATCTGGTGCAACATTTTGATACTTCCTATATCGGGTATTACTTACTTCTTTCCTCCTTTATTTCACTGATTTGCTTCGTTGGATTTACGGAAGATGAAATATCCAATTAAAACATAGTAAAGAACAATAAAACGAGTACTGGCGGCAAAAATGCTGCCAGTTTTATTTTCAAAGGCATTGGTTGAGGCACTATCCACCACAATACTCCAGCAAACAGTGCACTGAGAAACAAAAACAATATGTCCACGATATTACCAATATAAGTAATAGGAAATATTTGTGATAGAATATGCGTTGTTCCCAACCATGAAACGCAAAGAAAAGCTAACATCACAGCCCATAAAATAAGCAAGAGCCGATCAACAATCATTATCATTCCGTTTGAATATTTTGCGAGAAGAAAAACAATTAGCGATTGTTGAACACATCTTTATTGCCCCCAGAAAAAAAATCACAATAAAAACCCAACGCCTTCCCCCCCGTTCCTTCTGCAATAAAAATCTCTGGATTCATTATGCCCATCAATCCTATAAAAATCAAAATAATAGACGTTACACGCATCAAACCTGTTTTTTCCAACCGCGATCTTCAGTCTGCTGCCAATAAGTTAAATTATGATTTTCCATTTTATATTTCTTCCACTGAGCACGAACGAGACCCAATTGCTCATCGCTTCGTCCATCAAATATCACGACAACTCGTTGATAAGCGTCAACATCCGAGCAAATTGCTCCCTCTATAAGAAAACGTATCTTTGAATCATTCGGATTTTCATGACTCGTGGTAAGAAATACAGGCTGAAAACTTGGATATTGATCACATTCCGTGCCATGTCCAATAAACGCTTCATCAGCATAAACCCATAAATGTGTATCTATAGCATCGCGTTGTTCTTTACTCACACATTGTATTGTGATCTTACCAAAACGAACGAGCGCACGCTCTACAAGTGTTGGCAAAATATCTTCCAGCGTTGACTGCGTCAAATGATAGAAAAAAATATCCATCCTCTTAGCCCTCATCACTCTTTATAAAAAAGCCAACATCTTTTTGGAGAAGCGTCTACGTCGCTAGTATATAAAAGAAATTATTAAAGACAAAATCATTCTTCTTTTTTACTGTACAAATTATCTTTTTTTTCATCGATGTTAAAGATATAAAAGAAAAAAGGCAAATTGTCATTCTAATTAAAAAAGATTTATTTTGGCTCGTTTTTTAGCTTCTTTGTAGACTACGTTTGAAAAGGGAATTATAATGTATGGCAGAATAAGTTGAATTTAATGGGCTATCTTATACTATTTATTTGGTAACAATGTACAATATATGAAAAGGTAGTTCTTAAATTTTAGTTATGTTTTTAAACATAAAATAGTATAGAGCACCTGCTCTCTAATTAAAGACTGAGGATGTTAGCTAATCTATGCGTATTATTGAGTTATACATCCTGAAACGCATCCTTATCCTGTTCAGTGCTGTCATGATTGCAGCAATCAGTATTAGTTGGACAGTGCAAATCCTTGCACGGATAAACTTTCTCACAACAAGTAGACAAACACTCGTCACAGTCGTGCAGTTTTCATTCTCATTGGTTCCTTCTGTTATTTTTCTTGTCATTCCATTTGCCTTAGTGATTGCAATTACGAGCACCCTTTCGGCAATGAATAAAAACTCAGAACTCGCCATTATCAGTGCCTCTGGTTTTCCCCAAAATACTGTTTGGAAACCAATTCTTCTTCTCGCTCTTCTTGCATCATGTGCATCTTTTTTTATAGCCAATTTTGTTGTTCCTCAAGCACGTCTTAATATGCGACAAATGCTAGCAAGTGCCCATTCTGATCTTATTAATCTCTTCATGAGTGAAGGTAGCTTCCAAAAACTAACCAATAATCTTTACATAGAAATTGGCGAACGCAATTCGGATGGAACTCTTGCACGCCTTTTCATTGCTGACCAGCGCGATCCTAAGATTGATCTTTTCTATTATGCAACAAAAGGATCAGTTGTGAGCAATAAAAATGGCAATTTTCTAGTCCTTAATAATGGTGAAATAGAAAGAATCAATCATCAAAATGACAGTGTTTCTATCGTTCAATTCAGCTCGTATACCTTTAGCCTAGCGGAATTCATCCCCCACGATAAAACACCCACACTTTATCCAAAAGATAGGCCTCTTTCTTATTTGCTGCATCCTGACCAGAAGGATCCCTACTACCAGCGCAAACCACTTCAATATAGGGCTGAATTTCACCGCAGACTTACAGAATGGCTCTATCCAATTGTTTTTTCATTAATTGCATTAGCAGCAGCAGGAGATGCATGCTCATATCGACAAGCACGTAACTCTGCAAATTTCTCCGCGATTGCCTTGTCTTTGTTGGTTTATTGGATAGGATATTTTTTTGCCGAAAAAGCAAAAAGTGATCTTGCATACGTTCCTCTGCTTTATATTACACCAATAGGAATGAGTATGCTCATTTTTTTCATGCTCTTAACAAATCATAAAATCGGTATTCCCAAAAAACTTAATGAAATTATTCAAACAGCTTTTCAAAAAGTGATGAACAAATTTGAACATCGAAAATCTCAATCTCCCTCGGATGAGATACCATGATTGGGTGGACGCTTGGACGATATTTTTTTATACATTATCTTAAAACGACCTGTTGTTTTTTTTGGAGTATTTTTGTTTTGGCTCTTTTAATCGACTTTACAGAAAACTCTGGTCGGCTATCCTATCTTCCCCATTTTACGGCAAAAGATGCACTTCTCATCTCCGTTTTACGCATCCCTTTTATCATGCAACAACTCATCCCCTTTATTGCACTCTTTTCTGCAATGACAATGTTGATCTCGCTTAATCGAAAATCTGAGCTTGTTGTAACTCGTTCAATCGGTATTTCTGCATGGCAATTTCTCATGCCTGCTTGTTTTGGAGCTTTTCTTTTTGGATTATTTTCAATTCTTGTCGTTAACCCACTTGCCGCATGGGGATTTTCCCAAGCAGAAAAAATGACGTCTCAATGGCACAGTAATAGTAATAATGTGCTAACATCTCTCAACAACACGCGTATCCCATGGTTAACACAACGTACAAATTCAGGCAGAACAACCATTGGTGCTAAATCTGTCACTGATCAAGGACTTTCTCTTATCGACGCAACCTTTGTACAATACAATGATAATGGAACAGTCAAAAATTGGATTAACACTAGAAAAGCAACATTGACAAACGGCGCCTGGTTGTTAACAAATGGAACAATCTATAAAATAGGACAAACTCCTGAAAAGTTTACTGAATTTCAAATAAAAACCAATTTAAAGCCCGATTTTTTAACTGAACGTTTAGCAAATCCCGCAACGATCCCATTTTATCAATTGCCAACAAAAATTATGATTGCACGCTCATTTGGCTATTCTGCCAATAGTTTTGATATGTATTTACAATCTCTGATCGCATTACCAGCGCTGCTTATAGCAATGACTCTCATTGCAGCAACTGTATCTTTAAACTTTACGCGCTTTGGACAATCTGGGACATTGATTCTTGGCGGCATCATCGCTGGTTTCACACTTTATGTGATTTCCGTACTCGTTCAAGCTTTTGGTAATGCTGGATACATTCCACCAATTATTGCAGCTTGGACACCAGTTGTTATTGCATTATTTCTGGGAATCTCCTTTCTACTTCATAAAGAGGATGGCTAGGTGAAACCATTAACGAGTAAGAAAATCAATTTAACAAAATTAAGAGCACTCGCTTTAAAAAGTGTTTTTGGTTTTATCTCAGGTGTATTTCCATCCTGTTATGCACTTGCGCAAAATCTGACTCCCCCTAGCCAAAATCGTATCCCTAATTCAGTACGTCCTCTCTTGCTCTCCGCAGAGGAACTCATCTACAATCGTGATGACAATACTGTTTCTGCACAAGGCAATGTCCAAATCGAATATGATAGCAATAAACTTGTCGCCCAAAAAGTCACTTATAATCAAAAAACAGGACGTATCATTGCACAAGGAAATGTTGAAATTGTTCAAAAAGATGGAAATAAAATTTATTCTAATCAGATTGATATGACAAAAGATTTTGGCGAAGGCTTCGTAAATGCCTTACGTATTGATACAGCCACCAATGTTCATTTCGCAGCAACAAGTGCTACACGCAGCAATAGCCAGACAACAGTCTTCGATAATGCAACCTACACAGCCTGTGAACCTTGCTCTTATAAACCAGATAGAGAAGTCTTGTGGAAAATTAGAGCAAGAAAAATCATATGGAATAACACCACCAAAAAAATTCGGTTTGAAAATAGCCGTTTTGAAGTTTTTGGTATGCCGATTCTGCAGTTCCCAACTTTTGAACTCAATGATCCAACTGTGAAACGCGCTAGCGGTCTCCTTGCTCCTCATTTTTTTTATGCTGATTATCTCGGCATAGGCATAAAAAACTCTTACTTTTGGAATCTCTCCCCCCATTATGATTTCACACTGTCTTCTACTGTTTATACCCAACAAGGGCTTTTAACTGAAGGTGAATGGCGTCAACGTTTAAAAACAGGAAATTACAATATTCGCTTTGCCCATATATACCAAATGAAACCCCATAATTTTGACAAAGATACGATTGATGCACAGCATAAAAACCGATATATGCTAGCAACAAAGGGGGATTTCCGTATTAATTCACACTGGACTTATGGATGGGATATTCTCACACAATCCGATCGACATTTTAGTCGTGCCTATAAACTTGAAAACTATAACAATCCTACACAACTTTCCCAACTTTATTTGAATGGCCTTGCTGGTCAAAACCGCTTTGATATGCGTTTTTACCATTTTAAGGTTCAAGATTTGATATTAGATGACTCCTATTATGAACGCCATTCTCGGCAAGCATGGGTTCTCCCTCGTATCGATTATTCTTTCACACCAGATAAATCAGTTTATACTGGACTGCTCACCTTCCACAGCAATATGCAATCAATTTATCGTCGTCATACCGATTTTAACTTTACCGATTGGAACGGCCATCCACTTAATGCTGCTAGGCTTTCAGGTGTCGCTGGAAACAGTTTTCGTTTAACAAACGAACTAGAATGGAAAAAACGCTTCACCACACATAGTGGACTTATATTAACCCCTATCCTCTCTTTACGTGCTGATATCATTACAACAAATATGCACAAAAACCATGGTGTTCATATAACAAACGCCTCCTCATCAGCATTCCGTGGTATGGCAACAGCGGGTTTGGAATTACGTTATCCTCTCCTCATTACATTTGGCAGTTCTACACATATTATAGAACCAACCGCACAATTTTTTATACGTAATAATGAACAATATATCGGACAAATCCCTAATGAAGATGCACAAAGCTTCGTATTTGATGCAACTACTCTCTTTCAACGTGATAAATTCTCTGGTTATGACCGCGTAGAAGGTGGAACAAGAGCCAATATAGGTCTAAGATATTCTGGAAATTTTAACAATGATTGGTCTCTTTATGGTCTTGTTGGACAATCTTTTCATATTGCAGGAAAAAACTCTTTTGCAGAAAAAGATTTTGTTAATGTAGGTATTCATTCTAGCCTCGAAGCAACACGTTCAGACTATGTTGCAATGTTTGGTGCAAATCATAAAAGTGGTTTTTCCTTGGAAACACGTGGAGGTTTTGATAAAAAAACAGGGAAAATTCACCGTAGTGAAATTGAAGTATCACAGAAATGGCAAAATTTTTGGGCGGCTCTACAATATGCCTATATCACAAACCAACCAGCTTATGAATATCCACAAGAGCGCCAAGAAATTTCTTTTCAAACCGGTATTAAACTAGCTAACTATTGGTCTATTAATAGCACTGCCGGTTATGATTTAGTATCCGGTGCATTTGTAAAGCGGGGAATTAATTTGAGTTATAAAGATGAATGTTTTGGGCTAACATTCGGTTATCAGCAAGTAACGAATCCAGGAAAAAAAACACCCTTGCAAAACTTTAATTTTTCTCTTTCATTGCGTACAATCGCAGATATTGGAAAAAAGATAAAATCAGATTTATAAACAGGATCTATAAGTATTTAACTTATCATTGTTTTTATGAAAAAAAACGTATATTTAAAATGATTGATGAGAATTGATAAACAATGCGAAGGCTTATTTACATGAAAAAATTTAAAAAGCGTACTCGTGCTTTATTTTGTGTTGCTGCTTTGAGTATAAGCAGTCTACTTGCAAATGAATTGTTAATTCCGTCAGTCTTCGCCCAGACTGCCATTGTTGTCACAGTCAATGGCAATCCTATTACAAATTACGATATCCAAAAGCGCGTTGCTTTTCTCAAATTGCAACAGAAGCAAGGGAATCTTTTTGCCCAAGCTAGAAATGAGCTTATCGATGAAGCCCTTAAAAATAGTGAAATCAAGCACCGTAATATTGAAGTGAATGATAATGAGGTTGAAAATGCTTTTGTGAACTTTGCAACACAAAATAATATGACGATTGATCAACTCAACCAAATTCTGACTGAAAATGATATCACAGTGCAACACTTTAAAGATTACATCCGTGGACAAATAGGATGGGGACGTCTTGTTAATGCACGCTATCAAGCTGAAACTGGTATGATTACGGAACAAGAAGCCGTACGCAGAATATTAAAAAATGGTGGTATTAAACCTTCAACAAATGAATATACACTACAGCGAATTATTTTTGTCATTCCTGCACATCGCCGTTCAGAAATCTTTGAAAGGCGCCAAAGAGAAGCGAACAATTTTCGCGCACGTTTCCAAGGGTGTAATAACGCCCAAAGCCAAGCGAAAGGTATTTTAGATGTTACTATCCGTCACTTGGGCAAATTTCTGGAACCTCAGCTTCCCAAAGATTGGGAACAAGCTATCCGTGCAACCCCTGTTGGAAAAATGACTCAATTTCAAGAAACATCTGATGGAATTGAAGCGCTTGCTGTGTGCAAAATAAAAAGAGTTTCTGATGATTACGTGGCTCGGCTGATATTTTCTCTTCAAGATAATAAGCAAAAAAGCCCGCAAAAACTTGAGATCTTAAGCGAGAAATATTTAAAAGAATTGCGAAAGGTGGCGCGTATTAAAAATTCATAATGACTGCACTTGTTGTTAGCGGTGGTGATCCTGCCGGAATTGGTCCTGAAATAGCACTAAAGGCGTGGAATTTGCGTGTTACCCGTCAAGTTCCGCCTTTTGTTCTTATCGCTGATCCAGATATTATTCGTGCACGTGCTCGTTTTTTACAGATCGATGTCGGAGTGGAATCTGTTTTAACAGATAATCTTGTAAAAAACTTCCAAGCAGCTCTTCCTGTAATACCATTAAAAAACCGGCAAAGTGATCAACTGGGATTGCCTTCTCATGATAATGCTGCTGGAATAATTGAAGCGATCAAACGCGGAGTTCAGTTGATTCAAAGTGGTCGTGCGTACGCACTCGTCACTTGCCCTATTGCAAAAAAAAGCCTTTATGATGCTGGGTTTGAATTTCCAGGCCACACAGAGTTTTTAGCTCATTTGGCTCATCAAACTTCTGGTAAATGCTATCATCCAGTTATGATGTTATCCGGACCTCGATTGAGGACGGTACCAATCACTGTTCATATTCCATTCAACAAAGTTTCCTCACACCTGAGCCGCCATTTAATCATTCAAACGGCGTTCATTACTGAAAATGACTTAAGAACGCGATTTAAAATAACTTCACCCCGTCTTGCTGTTGCTGGTCTTAATCCTCATGCGGGAGAAGAAGGTGCAATGGGAAAAGAAGATATTGAAATTATCACACCCGCTATTGAATATCTTAAAAATAAAGGAATCAATATTATAGGCCCACTGCCTGCCGATACAATGTTCCATGAACGTGCAAGAAGAACATATGATGCTGCCCTTTGCATGTATCATGACCAAGCCCTTATTCCTGTTAAGACACTGGACTTTGATACCACTGTCAATATCACTTTAGGACTCCCTTTTATTCGTACTTCTCCCGATCACGGAACTGCTTTTGACATTGCTGATAAAGGGATAGCCTCTCCCGAAAGCTTTATTGCTGCTCTTAAACTTGCAAATCAACTTGCCGAAAATAGTTTTATACCATGCCAATAGATAATCTACCTCCTCTTCGCGAGGTAATTGATACATATGGATTGCAAGCTCATAAATCTTTGGGCCAAAATTTCCTTTTTGATCTTAATTTAACCTCTAAAATTGCTCATCAAGCAGGAAATATAGAAGGAAAACCTGTTATTGAAGTTGGCCCAGGTCCTGGAGGTCTTACACGCGCTTTGCTTGCAAAAGGCGCCATTGTAGCAGCAATAGAGCGTGATGAACGCTGTATGCCAGCTCTCTTAGAGATAGAAAAACACTATCCGCAAAAACTAAAACTTATTTGTAATGATGCATTGAAGCAAGATTTCTCAAAACTCTTTGAAAAAGATGCAGAAAAACCACGCATTATTGCAAATCTTCCCTATAATATTGGCACAAAACTCTTATTAAATTGGCTGTTGGCTGAACCGTGGCCTCCTTTTTATGAATCAATGACATTAATGTTTCAACGAGAAGTTGCCAAACGTATTACCGCAAAACCTCAATCCACACATTATGGACGTCTTAGTGTCTTAACTGGCTGGCGTACGACTGCAAAAATTGCTTTTGATGTACCGCCTCAAGCCTTCATACCAGCACCTAAAATAACTTCTTCCGTCGTTCATATCATTCCACGAATACAACCTCTCGCCTGCTCTGCACAAAAATTAAGCTTTGTAACAAAAACTGCTTTTGGACAAAGACGAAAAATGCTTCGTCAAAATCTCAAAACGATTGGAGGTGAAATGCTATTAGAAAAAGCTGGCATTGATGGAACACGCCGCGCTGAAACACTCTCAATTTCCGAATTTGTGACTTTAGCTAATTTGGTGATCTAAAAAAGTGCAACTTTTTGTTCATCATCCCTTAAAAAAATGAAGGCCTTAATCAATCTTTTCAGCAATAAGCCCATCAATAAAAGATTTGAGAAAGGAGCACCGCTCGCGTTTTGCTGTTTCGGCTAAATAAATCGATTTAATAAGCGACACAGACTGATTTAAATCCTCATTAATGATAACATAATCATACAAACGCCAATGCTGCATTTCTATTCGTGCATTCTTCAATCGCAAATTAATTATGTCTTGGCTATCTTCTGCCCGACGATGTAAACGCGAAATGAGTTCTTTCATTGATGGTGGAAGAATAAAAACAGATACTGTATCCTCTGGCATTTTTTTTTGAAGTTGATCGGTGCCTTGATAATCAATATCGAACAATATATCTCTACCAGCACTCAATGCATTTTCAACGTTTTTACGTAAAGTTCCGTAATAATTTCCATGAACTTCTGCCCATTCAATAAACTCATCACCATCCCGCTTGCGTTCAAATTCTTGCTTTGAAATAAAATGATAATGAAGACCATCCACCTCACTAGGGCGTCTTTGCCGTGTCGTCATACTTATGGAGAGCTCTAATTGTCCATCTTTCAGAAGTAACCGAGAAAGGGTTGATTTACCAGCTCCTGAAGGTGAAGAGAGAATAAATAAAAAACCACGACGCTGATCTGTTTTCTCAGCACTCAATTCATTCTTAAAGAATGCCATCATACCGCTCTACTTTTTTAATTTTGCTTTAAAATTTTAATCATATCTTCTACATTCTAGAAAATTTAATGTGTCTGCTTTAATGCGCGCCATTTACGAACATTTATATTATGTTCATCCAAAGTTCTAGAAAAAACATGCCCTCCTGAACCATCAGCTACAAAATAGAGCACATCACTACTGGGTGAATGCGCCACTGCTTTCAAAGAATCTCTTCCTGGATTCGCAATAGCTGTTGGCGGTAAACCATCAATTTTATAAGTATTATATGGTGTTTCCCTCTCAAGATCTGAACGGTAAATTGCACGACCAGGAGGCTTTCCTTTTCCACCAAAAAGACCATAAATAACTGTTGGATCAGACTGAAGACGCATACGTTTTGCAAGACGATTATAAAAAACCGCAGCAACCTTTGGTCTCTCTGCTGCAATTCCTGTTTCTTTCTCAACAATCGAGGCCAATATAACAAACTCATCAATAGATTTGATTGGTAAATCAGGTGAGCGCGTAGCCCATATTGCATTAATTAATTTTGTTTGTCCTTCACGCAATCTGTTTATAATTTCTTTGCGCGTTGTCCCCCGAGTAAAACGAACAGTATCGGTCATCAAGCTGCCCTCTGGGGGCAAAATTTCCGGAAGATTTCCAATCAAAATTTCATTAGCAGCTAATCGATCAAAAACTTGTTGAACCGTCAAACCTTCTGGTACTGTAAACGTATATTCGATAGATTTTCCTTTCACAAGGATATCCATAATATCACGCATTGAAGCATGTGCTGGAATTAAATATTCACCAGCTTTAAGATGCGTTGTTTTCTGATGATAACCAACCCCATAAACAAAAACGTCAGCAGACCGAACCAAACCACATTTTTCAAGCAATGAAGCAATTTCACGAATTCCTGTCCCAGGATGGATAAGAACAACTTGCTCTTCCTCAGCCGTTCCCTTCCCTTCAAAAATACTTTTTCCAATATAAAGGGGGATACTTATGGCCAAAACAATAACCACAATCAGCATTAGAAAAAAATGACCGAGAATAACCAATGGATTACGTACGATAAATGACTTCCTTCGATTCTTATGCTCTAATATACCATCATTATCTGCTAAATGATTCGAAGAGGAAGCATTTACATCCTTCAGTGGTCTTTCATTTTTCACATCGGACATAACTATCAACCTCAACAACTTTTAGGTATTACAATAACTATAATCTCTCACTTAACCTTATAATAAAGTAGAAAACTTAGAAACACAGAAAATCAATAAGAATGTTGATTATTCACTACAACGCTGAATTACCAAAGATGCGTTTGTCCCTCCAAAACCAAAAGAATTAGAAAGAACTGTATCAATTTTTCGTTCACGTGGTTTGTGTGGGACAAGATCGATTTTTGTTTCAATTGATGGATTATCAAGATTGAGTGTCGCTGGAGCTATATTATCTCGTATAGCTAAAATACAAAAAATAGCCTCAGCCGCACCTGCCGCACCAAGTAAATGTCCCACAGATGACTTCGTTGATGACATAGATACTTGTGGTGCATAATGACCTAAAACACGTTCAACAGCTGCCAACTCTATGACATCAGCCATCGTTGATGTACCGTGGGCATTAATGTAATCAAGATCGCTCACATTCACTTTTGCACGCTTAAGAGCAGCCAACATACTACGTTGTGCACCTTCACCACTCTCTGAAGGCGCTGTAATGTGGTAAGCATCACCGGATAAACCATAGCCAATAATCTCAGCATAAATACGAGCACCTCGTTTTTTTGCGTGTTCAAGCTCTTCTAAAACGACAATCGCCGCCCCCTCACCCATCACAAAACCATCACGATCAGCGTCATAAGGACGCGAAGCCCGTTCAGGATCATTATTACGACAAGTAGAAAGAGCTCTACACGCAGCAAAACCGGCAAGAGATATTCTATTTATCGGAGATTCGGTGCCCCCTGCTACCATTACATCGGCATCACCGAATGCAATCAAACGTGCAGCATCACCAATTGCATGAGCACCTGTAGAACAAGCCGTTACAACTGAATGATTAGGACCACGCAAACCATATTTAATAGACACATAGCCAGAAGCAAGATTAATCAAACGTCCTGGAATAAAAAAAGGAGAAACACGCCGTGGACCTTTATCGCGAAGCGTATAACCGGCCTCAACAATGCCTTCAATGCCACCAATACCCGAGCCAATCAATACCCCTGTGCAAACCTGATCTTCATCACTCTTGGGAAACCACTCAGCATCTGCAAGTGCTTGACCAGCAGCAGCCATTGCATAAACAATAAACGCATCAACCTTACGCTGTTCTTTGGGTTCCATATGCAAATCAGCATTATACGTACCATTTGTTCCATCCCCTAAAGGGATACGGGCAGCAATCTGACATGGCAAATCGGACACATCAAATTCAGTAATGCGGCGAACACCACTTCTTCCTTCAAGAAGCCTTTTCCAACTATATTCGACATCACCAGCTAATGGAGACACCAATCCTAAACCAGTAACAACAACACGTCTCATAACTTTAACCTTGAATTGAGAGACACTCCCCAAAGCTCACTTCTCAAAACAGCCCCCAAAGAATACAGGCAAAAGCATTTCACACCTTTGCCTTTCAGTAATTACGCAGAAGCTTTATCAATAAACTTTACTGCATCACCAACTGTGAAAATTGTTTCAGCAGCCTCATCTGGGATTTCTACACCAAATTCTTCTTCAAAAGCCATAACGAGCTCAACCGTATCAAGGCTATCTGCTCCTAGATCATCGATAAAGCTTGCATTCTCTACTACCTTATCTGCATTAACGCCAAGATGCTCCACAATAATTTTTTTTACGCGCTCTACTGTATCACTCATGTTGAAATCCTCGAATTTATATTATTTCCTAATAATTTGGTTAGCTATATCGGGTCGTCTAATCAAGCAATAGATGCATTACTCTAAAAATTTTAGCAGAGATTTAAAACATCCTGTGGATATCCCCTACAAAATGAACTAATATGACATTCCGACATAAATTGATCAACCACCAAATGTTAAAGAAACAGATGGTTTCTTCCATTTCAATTGCTACTACTAAAATAATACGACCTATAAATCAATGTGGGAATAAAGCAATACTTAGATCATTGCCATCCCACCGTTGATGTGAAGTGTCTGACCAGTCATATATGCCGCTTCATCGCTCGCTAAATAAACAGCAGTAGCAGCGATTTCTTCTCCCATTCCCATACGCTTCATTGGAATCGCAGCCATAATGGCCTCTTTTTGCTTTTCGTTAAGTTTGTCGGTCATTGCAGACTTAATAAATCCTGGAGCAATACAATTGACAGTAATGTTTCGTGAGGCAATTTCTTGTGCTAATGCTTTAGAAAACCCTATCAAACCAGCTTTTGCAGCACAATAATTTGTTTGTCCAGGATTTCCGACAACACCAACAACAGATGTTATGTTAATAACCCTTCCATAGCGACGCCGCATCATGGAATGTGTCAATTCACGTGTTAAAGTGTAAGCAGCTGTTAGGTTGACAGCTAAAACATCATCCCAGTCTTTATCCTGCATACGTACAAAAAGACCATCTCGGGTGATTCCAGCATTGTTAACCAAAATATCAACACCACCCATTTCTTTTTCCGCTGTTTCAGCCAATTGTCTAATTGATTTACGATCAGAAAGATTCGCTGGAAATACAAAAACATCTTGTCCAAAATCTGCAGCTACTTCTTTAAGCTTGTCTTCACGGGTTCCATGGAGCCCAACAATTGCACCTTGTGCATGGAAACAACGTGCAATTGCCTCACCGATTCCTCCCGATGCTCCCGTCACAAGAGCTTTACGACCTATTAATTTAAACATTTTTTAGACTCCTTGCAGATTAAACGCCAAGCACCCGTAGTGCTACTTCTATTTCCTCAGCTGTTCCAATTGTTAATCCCTTGATATCCTTATTAATACGGCGCGCTAAACCTGTTAATATTTTTCCAGAACCAACCTCAAAAAGCATATCAACTCCATTGGCACCCATCCATTCTACCGTTTCACGCCATCGCACTCTCCCAGTCACTTGTTGGACCAGAAGCGTAACAATACGCTCTGGATCACTCTCTGGTGCGACAGAAACATTGGCAACAAGAGGAACAATAGGAGCCATTGCGTTAACAGTCAAAAGTGCATTCTTCATGGCATCCGCAGCAGGTTGCATTAAGGACGAATGAAAAGGCGCAGAAACTGGAAGAAGAAGTGCACGTTTAGCACCTTTTTTCGACGCAATCTCTACTGCTACCTCAACCGCTTTTGCTTTACCTGAAATAACAATTTGCCCACCACCATTATCATTGGCAATCTGACAGAGTCCTTCTCCAGAAACAATTTCACAAATTTTTTCCACATCTTTCTCATCCAAACCAATGAGCGCTGCCATAGAGCCTTCACCAACAGCAACAGCAGCCTGCATAGCATTCCCCCGAATCCGCAAAAGCCTTGCTGTATCAGTAAGACTAAATGTACCAGCGGCACAAAGAGCCGAATATTCACCTAAAGAATGACCTGCAACAAATTTCACTTTTGTTTCTATATTAAGGCCCAATTGTTCCATCACACGAATAACCGCCAAGGATACAGCCATCAATGCTGGTTGGGCATTTGCTGTTAACGTCAAAACATCCGCAGGCCCTTCAAAAATGATATCTGATAATTTCTCACCTAAAGCATCATCCACTTCTTCAAAAACCATCCGTGCTGCAACAAACTGCTCTGCAAGCACTTTGCCCATACCAACAAGCTGACTTCCCTGACCTGGAAAAGTAAAAGCTGCCACCATCAATCGACTCCTAAATTGTGCAATTAAATTGTTTTCTTTTGATCCTATTCATCAGCACAAATCAAGACAAAGCGACTTATTGAGGATGAATATCTCTCTTAAAATTATATTTTAAGGGCGGAATATGATATAAGAACTTAGGGAAATGGGGTGCTATAAATTGAATAACACACCAACTTATGAAACTTCCTAAAATTGTACCGGCTAGAATATCAAAGGGATAATGTACACCAACAAAGACGCGCCCCCAACAGATCAAGCATAAAAATATCGCTGCAAACTTAGAAGCAGCTTTGTATCGATAAAAATAAAGACTTGCCATATAAGATGCAATCGTTAAGGCATGATTACTAGGAAAAGAAGCTGTTGCACGATGCTTAATCAGCGGTGTTGTTAATCCCATAACAAACGGACGTGGATGAAAATAAATAAGAGAAATGAAATAGCCTATAAAAAGAGCAGCACAAACACTCACGCAAATGCTTAGTACTACGCGTCGTTCCCTATCACCACCGCAAAACCACAGTACAACAAGATGTAGTGGAATAATATAAATCAAAAACTTTGCACAAAAAATACTAAACAAAACTAAAACTGACCATGATTGATGAGTGCCAGCAAACATTTTAAAAAGTGCAACATCAATCTGGTTCAAAAAATCCATTCTTCTCTCCTTCCTTCATTCTTAAATAGCTTTACAGTATTGTCTCTCTTGTAGAAGAGTGAAACGTATAAAATAAGATTTAATAAATCACATTTTTTATACGCATAAACTTGCTATTTTTAAAGATAAGCTGTAAATGTCACATGTTCGTTACCGGCACTTTGGCTGGAGGTTGAACGGAGGACTGAAAAATAACCAGTAGGAAGTGCAGTATTTCCGGCCTCCCGTATCTCCGCTCTCGGATGTCTCGAATTGTAAACGCGTCCTTTCTTCTTTGGATCTCCAAAAAAGACAAGTCGCAGAGGCTTTGCGCTAAAACCGGTAAAGTTTAATTGAAGAAAGGCAAAATAATGGCTCTTTATGAACATATGTTTCTTGCCCGACAGGATATTGCACCGCAGCAAATTGATGAGCTTTTGAATATATACAAAGGTGTCATTGAAGCACATGGTGGAAAAGTTGGGCGTGTAGAAAACTGGGGTCTTCGTTCCCTCGCTTATCGTATTCGCAAAAACCGTAAGGCTTATTATGTACTGATCAATATTGACGCTCCAGCCGCAGCGATTGCTGAAGTTGAACGTCAGATGCGTATTAATGAAGACATTTTGCGTTACATGACTATTCGTGTAGAAAAACACGAAAAAGAAAAGTCTGCTATGCTCTCGCGTCTTGATCGGAATAGTCGCATTGGCCAAGATGAAGAGCGTCCTCGCTCTCCACGTCGTCAACGTGAAGATGTCATAGAAGGAGTAGAATGATGACTGAGCTTAATCAAACTGCAGTACGTCGTCCCTTTCACCGCCGTCGCAAAACATGTCCGTTTTCAGGTGCTAATGCTCCCAAAATTGATTATAAAGACATCAAATTGTTGCACCGTTATATTTCAGAACGTGGGAAAATTGTTCCTTCGCGAATTACAGCCGTCAGTCAGAAAAAACAGCGTGAGTTGGCTAATGCCATCAAACGTGCCCGTTTCCTCGGCTTGCTTCCTTACGTTATAAAATAATATTGTAAGTGTAGTCTGCAGCTGGGGATATTCCCAGCTGCTTCTCTTCTATGGTTCAGCGATGCACTTAATTGTGTATTATACGGACATATAATATAAAAAAGACCAAAGTTGGGGCATTACAATGCTCCTAACTGCAGAGAGCAGGACAGCGATAAATGAAAAATTTTCGTACTTATGAAATAATGACCGGTATTTTAGCTGGTTTATTTGCTGTCGTTATAGGAATGGCAATTATCAGCATCGTGGGTATTGCACCCTATTTTTCTCTCTTTCTTGGTTGCTTTCTTTCACTCCCAATTTTCATTGTTGCATTTGGTCGAGGAACATTAGCCAGTCTTGTTGCCTTAATAAGCGCTACTGTTGTTCTTGTCCTTGTTACTAATGTTTACATTGGTTTTGGCTTTATGTTATTATTCTTCCTTCCTGCTGTCTATGCTTCTTGGCTTCTTGGACTCGCACGACAAGCACAAAACGAAAATTCACTGATATGGTATCCATTATCATTAGTTATTTTTCATTTAACCAACTTTATTGCCCTTATATCTAGCCTCATTGGACTCTATGTCGAAACGCGTCCGTCCACACCTCTCATTGCAAAAAAAATCACTGCAAATATAGCACAAGCTATGCAACAATCACAATCAGTAAAGGAAATTGATGTACTTACCTTTAGCGAACTTCTAATGACACATGCAGCGACTTTGACAGCTATTGCTCTGGCTGTTTACAGTTTGATTTTTCTTATTGGTAATCTTTATTTTTCAATGATAACAGCACAATATATGAAGTGGCTGAAAAGACCCCGAGATGATTGGAGCCAGACTCTTCGCCTCCCAATTTCTGCAATTTTTATTTTCATTGTTGTGTGCATAGCCTCTATGATTGAATTGGGTTTTACCCTTAATTTAACCGCGCGTGTTTTCAGCACTGCATATACTATCGTCATATCAATCAGTGGCTTAGCATATCTCCACAATATTACAAAAGGAATAAAAGGTAGAATCGTTATACTCTCTCTTGTTTATATTGCTATTTTAACCGTTGTTTTTGCTCCACCTCTTTCTTTCATGTTACTTCTCATGGGTATTTGGGCAGCTCTTCAATACAACTTTCAATCACGCAAGAAACTTCACTGATTTATTTGTTCGAAAGGAAAAACTATGGATATTATTTTACTTGAGCGCGTTCCCCGTCTTGGTCAAATGGGTGATATTGTCTCAGTTAAAGATGGTTATGCACGTAACTTTCTCTTACCCCAAGGCAAAGCTTTACGAGCTAATGAAGCTAATAAAAAACATTTTGAAACACAGCGTGCGCAGCTTGAAGCTCGTAATCTTGAACGTAAAAGCGAAGCACAAAAAATCGCTGAAAAACTTGATGGTCAATCCTTTATTGTCGTCCGTTCAGCTGGGGAAACAGGGCAGCTTTACGGCTCTGTATCAACACGCGATATTTCTGAAATAATAACAAATGAAGGCTTTTCTATTAGCCGCAATCAGATTGAACTTAATCATCCAATAAAAACTATTGGCCTCCATACCATCACTCTTAGCTTACATCCTGAAGTTCAAATTTCTGTTATCATCAATGTTGCACGTTCAGTCAGTGAAGCTCAACGCCAAGCAGAAGGTGAGACTCTTACCTCTGCTGAAGCAATATATGATGTTCAGAAAGAGCCATTAGTGGAAAATCAAGAAGAAATGAATGAGGATGACGTAAACAGCTTAAACGAAGAAGCTTAATCATCATTTTTTCTCTCTATATGTATTTTTTAATATGTATTTTTTATCGTTTGTCGTTTATCATTGCGATATCATAAAATGCTCAGCTCCAAAAGCTGAGTATTTTATTATGGCAACACCTAAAAATGAATTCTTATGGAAAAATCAATCTTGAATGTATTATAGAAAGCATAAAATACTTAAAACTATGAATAAAGTGATGAAAAATGCTCCCATATGTTGTTTCATTAAAATAGAAACAAAAAATCTTTTGAAATCTTGCACTTTAAAAGGATGATTTTTCTATGAATAGTAAATTCTTATACTCCTATATCGTCTAAAATGATTCCAATCATATGACTTTAAACACTTGAAAAATAGATGTCGTGATTTTTTAAAAAACTGGAAATATAACTTTGAAAATTTATCCGATATTCTTACCGAAATTTCTAAATTGTAAAAAAATAAAATTAATATGCTACATATAAGTGATACACATATTATGAATAAAGGATTGAGAAATAAGAATCTTTAAAAACTTAAAGTGTGGCTTTTTAAAACGAAAATTTGTAATCTTATTCTTATGTACAAAACTCAATTTACTACTTAAAAGTAGCTCCAAACGCAAAATTTTAGTGGAAAAATTTTTATGGAAGAAACAAGCGTTGTCAATTTCAGCTCTTCACAAAAAGAAGATTCGTCTTCTTTTCGACAACTCCCGCATAATATTGAAGCCGAACAAGCATTGCTTGGGGCAATCCTTATTAACAATGATGCACTTGATCGCGTTTCAGATTTTCTCAAACCAGAGCATTTTTTTGAACCCTTGCATCAAAAAATCTATGATGTTTTGTTTCAAATTATCCAAAAAGGAAAACTTGCAAATCCAGTTACCATTAAATCCTTTATTCCAGCAGAAGAAAAAATTGGAGACATCACTGTATTCAATTACATTGTACGATTAGCAAAAGAAGCAGTCACTATCATTAATGCTGAAGATTATGGTCGAGTTATCTATGATCTTTTTATCCGACGGTCCTTGATTAATCTTGGAAACGAAGTGGTCAATACAGCCTTTGATGCTCCTGTAGAACTTACACCAACCCAACAAATTGAAATTGTTGAACAACGTCTGTTTGAGTTAGCAGAAAAAGGGAAATATGGAGGTGGATTTGAAAATTTTAATGAGGCTGTCAAAAAAGCTGTTGACATGGCTACCGCTGCAAAAAAGCGTTCCTCACAGTTATCAGGGATAGCCACCCACATTAAAACACTTGATGAAAAAATGGGAGGATTACAACCATCTGATTTAATTATCCTTGCTGGACGCCCTGGTATGGGGAAAACCGCACTTGCAACCAATATTGCCTTTAATATTGCCAATGCTTACAAGGGTGATGCCTCAACACAAGAAAATGAGGGAGGTATTGTTGGATTCTTCTCGCTTGAAATGTCAACAGAACAACTTGCAACACGTATTATTTCTGAACAAACAGAAGTCTCTTCTTCTGACATTCGACGTGGTAATATTTCAGAAGAGCAATTTTCAAAAATAATCCGTGCAATGAATCGGTTACAAAAAGCACCGCTTTTTATCGATCAAACAGGTGGTATATCAATCACACAACTGGCTGCTCGTGCACGTCGCCTCAAACGGCAACACGGTTTGGATGTCTTGATTATTGACTATATCCAGTTAATGACAAGCAATTCAAAGCGCTCGTCTGAAAATCGCGTTCAAGAGATTACGGAAATTACCACAGGATTAAAAGCGTTAGCTAAAGAACTCAATGTTCCTATTATTGCTCTTTCACAGCTTTCGCGCCAAGTTGAAAATCGAACAGATAAACGCCCACAACTCTCAGATTTACGCGAATCTGGTTCGATTGAGCAAGATGCTGACATCGTGCTTTTTGTCTATCGCGAAGAATATTATCTCAAAAATGAAGAACCCAAAATAGGGACTCTTGAATATGAAAAATGGCAAGATACAATGGACAACGCTTTTGGGAAAGCTGACGTTATTGTCGCAAAACAACGCCACGGACCAACGGGAACTGTTCATCTTGCCTTTCAATCTGACTTCACACGTTTTAGCGATCTGGCAGACAGTAATTATCTTCCAGAACAAATTGGTTAAATTACTATGGCACGCATTCGTGTTCAATTTATCTGCCAAAATTGTGGTACTGTCCATTCACGCTGGGCTGGGAAATGTAATTCCTGTGGAGAATGGAATTCCCTTATCGAAGAAAATATAAGTGGCGGCATCGGCACTGGCCCTGTGCAAAATATTCGTAAAGGGCGTATCGTTGCACTTACGTCTCTTTCTGGAAATATGGAGGATGCTCCACGTATCCATTCTGGCATTGCGGAATTCGATCGTGTTACTGGAGGTGGTTTTGTCCGTGGTTCAGTCTTACTTGTTGGTGGGGATCCCGGTATTGGGAAATCAACATTACTCACACAAACAGCAGCGGCTTTATCGCGAAAAGGACATCGCGTCATCTATGTTTCAGGTGAAGAAGCCATTGCACAAATCTGCCTTCGTGCACAAAGGCTTAATGTTGAAAATACAAAAGTTAAGCTCGCCGCTGAAACCAATGTTGAAGATATCCTCGCAACCTTAAGCGAACATAAAAACCTTGATATGGTTATTATCGATTCTATCCAGACCCTATGGTCAGATGCAGCGGATTCAGCACCCGGAACCGTCACACAAGTGCGTATCAGTGCTCAAGCAATGATCGGTTTTGCAAAAAAAACAGGAGCAGCCGTTGTTCTTGTTGGCCATGTTACAAAAGATGGGCAAATTGCTGGCCCTCGGGTTGTCGAACATATGGTTGATGGTGTTCTCTATTTTGAAGGTGAAGGTGCTCATAATTATCGAATTCTTAGAACTGTAAAAAATCGCTTCGGGCCAACTGATGAAATTGGCGTTTTTGAAATGTCTGATAAAGGATTACGGGAGGTGATGAATCCATCTGAACTTTTTTTGGGTGAAAGGAATGAAAAAGCACCAGGGGCTGCTGTTTTTGCAGGAATGGAAGGGACACGCCCAATCTTAGTAGAAATTCAAGCGCTTGTTGCACCCTCTTCACTAGGGACACCACGACGAGCCGTTGTTGGATGGGATGGAAATCGCCTTTCAATGATTCTCGCTGTCTTAGAAGCCCATTGTGGCGTTCGTTTTGGGCAACATGATGTCTATCTTAATGTTGCAGGTGGATATCGCATATCAGAACCAGCAGCTGATTTAGCTGTTGCAGCAGCTTTGGTATCCTCTCTCACAAATATTCCTCTCCCAACTGATTATGTATATTTTGGTGAAATAAGCCTTTCAGGAGCTATCCGCGCTGTTGCACATTCAGGACAACGCATTAATGAAGCTAGAAAACTTGGCTTTCAAGGATCTGTTCAACCGACTGCAACAACGGAAATGATAAAATCGCTAACCTTTCAACAAAAAACGTTCTCCGACCTTCCTGAGTTGGTCGCTTCCATTGCCGCAGGTCAAAAACGACCTGCATCACACCCATGATAATAAAGAAAAATATACAAAATACAAAAGATCTTTGCTATAAGAATAAAAATTGGCATAACTAGAAAAGTACTTTTTGCTGTTTAAACAAAACGCAATTTTACGCATAAGGAATAAACAAATGATCATAACAGTTCTTGATGGAATTGTCGTAGCAATCATCCTGTTTTCTGCCTTTCTCGCCATGCTCCGAGGATTTTCACGTGAAGTATTGTCGTTGATGTCTTGGGCAATTGCAGCTATTGCTACACTTTTTTTATTCAAACCCGTATTGCCCTTCTTTGAGCAATATATCTCTAACAAAATGGTCGCATTGATTACTACATTGGTTACGATTTTCATTATTATCTTAATTATTACTTCCATCATTACAATGAAAATATCTGATTTTATTATTGATAGTCGAATTGGTATACTTGACCGCACTATCGGTTTTCTCTTTGGAGCGCTGCGCGGCTTATTAATCATGGTCATTGGTATGTTACTCTTTAATTCACTTGTCAAACCTGAACAACAATCTGACTGGCTGAAAAATGCAAAAACAAAACCTATGCTGGATTCACTCGGTCAAAAAATTGGAGACTTATTGCCTAAAGATCTCGACACTGTACTCGAAAAAGCAGAAAAACTTTTTAAAAAAGATGATGCAAATACAAATGATAAGCATCCTCATGAAAATATGTCTCGATAAAACGGGAAATAATTTACAATTGGGGAAACGATCCAAATAATATATAACGTGTGATATTAACCATTTCTCACAGCATGACCGAAAGAATATGATGACAAAAATCGATATTCCCTTTCCGGGGTTTTCATTGGATGACGATACCCTTCATGAAGAATGTGGAGTTTTTGGTATTCTCGGCCATGAAGATGCAGCAACATTAACAGCTCTTGGGCTCCATGCACTTCAGCATCGTGGACAAGAAGCCGCTGGAATTGTTTCCTATCATAATAAAATGTTTCATCAAGAAAAGCATCTAGGTCTTGTTGGTGATCACTATACAAACCCCGCAACACTTGCGCGTTTACCAGGAGACCGCGCTATCGGCCATACCCGTTATTCAACAACTGGGGAAGTAGCATTACGTAATGTACAGCCCCTTTTTGCTGAATTAAAAGCTGGAGGTATTGCTATTGCTCATAATGGCAATCTTACTAACGGCCTTACATTGCGCCGAGAACTTATTGCCTCTGGTGCTATCTGCCAATCAACATCAGACTCAGAAGTTTTTCTGCACCTTATCGCTCGTTCGCGTTATGAATCATCATCTGATCGTTTTGTTGATGCTATTCGGCAAGTAGAAGGCGGATATGCCATGCTGGCGCTCACACGCACCAAGCTTATTGCTGCACGCGATCCAATAGGTATTCGACCTCTTGTGATGGGTGAACTTGATGGTAAACCAATCTTTTGTTCTGAAACCTGTGCTCTTGATATCATTGGAGCAAAATATGTCCGCGATGTCAAAAATGGAGAAATCATCATCTGCGAAATACAAAAAAATGGGGAAATTACTAAAAAAACTATCCCTCCCCAGAATGAGAAGCCAGAAAAACTTTGCCTTTTTGAATATGTCTATTTTGCTCGTCCCGATTCAATCGTTGGAGGACGAAATGTTTATATGACACGTAAAAATATGGGGATTCGTTTAGCGCAAGAAGCACCCTGTGAGGCGGATGTTGTGGTTCCCGTTCCTGATGGAGGAACGCCCGCTGCAATTGGTTATGCACAAGAAATTGGAATTCCTTTTGAACTTGGTATTATTCGTAATCATTACGTTGGGCGCACTTTTATCGAACCAACACAGCAAATTCGTGCTTTTGGAGTTAAATTAAAGCATTCTGCAAATCGTCCTATCATCGAAGGAAAACGTGTTATTCTGATTGATGATTCCATTGTACGTGGAACAACATCCGTCAAAATTGTGCGAATGCTTCGAGATGCAGGAGCAAAAGAGGTTCATATGCGTGTTTCTAGCCCTATGATTTTTTATCCTGATTTCTATGGTATTGATACGCCTAAAGTTGAAAGCCTTTTGGCTAATCAATACCCAGACTTAAAATCCATGTGCAATTTTGTGGGAGCTGACTCGTTAGAATTTCTTTCAACGGATGGCCTCTACCTTGCTGTGGCAGGAGAAAAACGAAACAACGCGGATCCACAATTTACTGATCATTATTTTACCGGACATTATCCTACACATCTAGTTGATCAACAAAGTATTCCTCAAGTTCATCAATCATCAGTTCTCAAAACAAGTAACTAATGATAAAAAATTTTGATTTTAGTCTCTTTGACCGTGTTGCACTTGTTACAGGTGCTTCAAGGGGAATTGGCTATCATTTAGCGTTAGAGCTTGCAACGCGCGGTGCTCATATCATCGCCCTTGCACGAACGATGAGTGGGCTTATTGAACTTGACAAAAAAATCCGAGAAAAAGGTGCTTCTGCAACGCTCATCCCACTCGACTTACATCACATGGAAAAGATTGATGCTCTTGGTGTTTCAATTGCTAAGCGCTCGGAAAAACTCGATATTATGGTCGCAAATGCAGGAATTCTTGGAACACTCTCACCAATAGGTCATATCGAAAATACGGTATTTGAAGATGTTTTTCAAATAAATCTCGTTAGCCAATGGCGCTTAATGAAAGCAGTAGAACCGTTATTGCGTAAATCTGATGCTGGACGAGTAATTCTGTTATCCTCAAGCGTTGCGCATATTGCACGCGCTTTCTGGGGACCTTATGCAGCCTCTAAAGCCGCTTTAGAAACTATTGCTCGCTGTTGGGCAGAAGAGCTAAAGCAAACCCCCATCAAGATTAACTGTGTTGATCCCGGTGCAACACGCACTGCCATGCGCGCGCAAGCTATACCTGATGAGGATCCTCAGACTCTCCCTTCACCACAAGAGGTTGCAGCAAAGATAGTACATTTATCATCACCTTATTTAAAGGAAACAGGAAAACTTTTTAATGTCCGTAAAAATCGGTTTATGAATTATCATGCCCCCGATTGAGAAGTGATAGAGAAATAACCAATCTGAATTAAATTTCTCTTTACTTCTCTCCACTCAAAAAATACGAAATTCTATGATTTTTGGATAGTTTTAACACTTGTCCCTTTTTCTTCCAAAGCAGCCCGTTTATTATAAGCCATAAAACTACAAGGAAGAAAAATCATATAGCCAACAGCTGTGATCAATAAAGTGTACCATGTATAAGTTGCAAGAAAACCTACATAAATAACAATGCCCAGCATACACGGTACAACGATATCGCGCCTCAAATTTTGATCAATTGTTTTTGCATTCCATACCGGTAAACGACTCACCAAAAGAAAAGCAACAATTACAGTATAAAGGCTAAAAAATAATGCCCACCCCCAACTTGGTATCAAACCGAGAGCCCCTAAATACATAGGCAATAAAAGCAATAATGCCCCTGCTGGTGCAGGAACACCGATAAAATAATTTCCCTGCCATTTTGGTATATCCATGTTATCCAACATCACATTAAAACGCGCTAATCGCAAACAACAAGCAACACAATAGACAAGTGCTGCAACCCAACCAACTTGGTGAGCTTGATTCAAAATAAAGGAATAAACAATAAGCGCAGGTGCAACACCAAAATTCACAACATCAGCAAGAGAATCCATCTGCGCTCCAAAAGATGAACTCCCATCCATCAAACGGGCGATGCGACCATCAGCTCCATCTAGGATTGCTGCCAAAAGTACCATTAAAATAGCAGCCTCATAGCGATTCTCAAAAGCCAAACGAATACTACTCATCCCTGCGCAAATTGCCAAAATCGTGATAATATTGGGGATAACATACCGCATGGGCGTGGGTGAACGCCAACGATTTCCAGAATCATCATGCTGTCCTTCAGGATTAAATGAAGAAAATAGCGAAAAAAATTTCATTGCCTTCCCTAATCAAATCTAAAATCAGTTTTAGCACTCATATCGTCAAAAGAACCTAAAACGGTTTCTCCAGCGATTGCTATTTGCCCAACCCCAACACGCAATTTGATTTCCGTCGGCATATAAATATCAAGGCGCGAACCAAAACGAATCATCCCAAAGCGTTGCCCTGTAATAACGGAATCATTTTCTTTTGACCAACAAACAATCCGCCGAGCGATCATTCCTGCTATCTGCACCATAGCAATCTTACCATGTTTACTGTCAATCACGAGCCCATTACGCTCATTAAACTGACTGGCCTTATCAAGCTCAGCATTTGCAAACTGACCTGGGCGATAAACAATAGACTCCACCGTACCACTTATAGGAACACGGTTAATATGGCATGAAAAAATATCCATAAACACGGAAATACGGATCATCTCTTCATTCCCTAATCCCAACTCCTCAGGCGGAACACAAGGTTCAATGAATGAGATCCGCCCATCAGCAGGAGATACAACCCAATTTGAATTCAAAGGAATCACACGATCTGGATCGCGAAAAAAATATACACACCACACCGTGAGAACAAGGCCACACCAGAACAATGGACTCCATATCCAACCAAGAATGAGCGAAATAACAAAAAATGCTATAATAAAAGGATAACCTTCTTTATGAATTGGCGCAAAGCTATTATGGACAGATTGTAGAATACTCATATAATTTCCTACTCATAAATATGATCTAAATACGTAATAAATCTTTTTGTTCCTCCTTCCTTTCGTATACCCAATCAATCACGCTCTATAAAGCTAAAGATCATTTCACACGGTTTATTTCTTACGATTAACAACGCCCAACTCATCTTCTTCACGCATTTTACGTAATTTTTCTTCTGCTTGCGATGCTTCAAGCTGCTTGTTCCACATTGAAGCATAGAGACCTTTTTTACGTAAAAGCTGCGCATGCGTCCCATTTTCAATAATACGACCATTTTTGAGAACCAAAATTTCATCAGCATTGATCACAGTAGAAAGACGGTGAGCAATTATCAATGTTGTACGCCCACGGCTTACGATATCCAATGCTTGTTGAATGTCTTGTTCCGTCGCCGTATCAAGCGCCGCAGTTGCTTCATCCAAAATAAGAAGGGGGGGAGCTTTTAACAGTGTCCGTGCAATAGCCACACGCTGTTTTTCACCACCTGATAATTTAAGCCCACGCTCACCTACCATAGACTGGAAACCTTTCGGAAGCATCTCAATAAATTTCGATATCTGTGCCATTTCAGCAGCTTTGCGCATCTCTTCATCTGTTGCACTTGGACGCCCGTAGCGAATATTATATGCTATCGTATCATTAAATAAAACCGTATCCTGCGGTACCATACCAATAGCTTCACGTAAACTTTTTTGCGTTACGTCACGGATGTCTTGTCCGTCAATTGTGATAGACCCAGCATCAACATCGTAAAATCGAAAAAGTAATCGAGAAATAGTCGATTTACCAGCACCAGACGGACCAACAATTGCAACTGTTTTACCCCCAGGGACTTCAAAATCAATCTCTTTGAGAATCTGGCGATTCGAATCATAGGAAAATTTTACCTGATTGAACCGTATGGTACCACCGCTTATTATTAATGGTTTGGCATCTGATTTATCAACGATTTCCTCCTGAACATCTAAAAGATCAAACATAGCTTCGATATCAGTTAAACCTTGTCGAACTTCACGATAAATTGAACCAATAAAATTCAACGGAATAGAAAGCTGCATTAAAAGCGCATTAATAAAAACAAAATCTCCTAAAGTTTGCGTCTCACGAAAAACTTCGTAAGCTGACATCAACATCAGGATAGTCATTCCAATACCAAAAATAAGGGCCTGACCAAAATTAAGCCAGCTTAACGATGTCCAAATTTTTGTCGCGGCTTTTTCATAACCTGCCATAGAAGAATCAAAACGTTGTGCTTCTAAAGTCTCGTTGCCAAAATATTTTACCGTTTCAAAATTCAAAAGGGAATCAACAGCACGTGTATTGGCCTCAGTATCTGCCGTATTCATTTTTTGCCGAATCTGAATACGCCAATCACTCGCCTTAATTGTGAACCAAGTATACAAACCAACCGTTGCCACTACTATGAAAAAATAACGCCACCCATAATTTATGTAAAAGACAAATGCCGTCAGAACAAATTCCAAAACTGTTGGTACTGTATTAAGAATTGAAAACCTAACAATAGCTTCAATCCCCTTCGTACCACGTTCAATCACACGGGAAAGCCCACCAGTTCGTCTTTCTAAATGAAATCGCAAAGATAATCCATGCATATGCACAAAGGTTTTATAGGCTAATTGACGAATAGCATGCTGACCAACAGTTGCAAAAAGAGAATCACGCAACTGGTTTAATCCAGCTTGAACAATACGTGCAACGTTGTATGCAAAAACGAGCATGATAGGAACAATCCAACTGGATGGAAACCATACGGGGACCTCAAAGTTCACATCAAGCGCATTCGTAGCATATTTAAAGAAATATGGTACAGATATGAGAATCAGCTTAGCTAACACAAGATAAAATATTGCCCATAGTACACGGATTTTTAGATCTCGCCGATCTGCCGGCCACATATAAGGCCATAGGTTATAAAGTGTGCGTAGAGTTTGGCCTGTATCTGACGAGACAGTTTTTACCATTTCATTCCGTTTCATAAATTCTTTACTTCTTCTACTATCCACTCAACGAGCACTATAATAATTTCCCCCTCACCATTTTCAGGTCGTCATTGCCTTTAATCTATGCACTTTCAGTAAATTACACATATTTATTATTTGAGGTTAGACCGTTTTTGAAAAAGGGACAAGAAATAATCCACCATAAGATTTATTATTTTGATCTGTATTTTCATACCATTCTGCCACAAATAAATTCTCAGCCTTTACACGCTTTTTTTTCAATTCTTCTTGCAGCCATTTTTTTGATTTACCAATCTCCTTAAGACCATTATCAATCATTTCGCCATTTTCTACTAAAATGATAGATTTCTTCTGTTCTTCCTTTTTAATAATAGAACAATCGCCATTAGTTTCCAAACGAACAAAAGCAGCTTCGTGTAAACTACAACCTTTAATACGCAACATTGTAATCAGATCATCCACGCTGATACCTAAATTCTTAATCTCATCCATCTGAAATACACCATCTAAAACGAGCGTGATATCTCGTCCTGCAATGAGACGACGAAAAAAAACTGAATAGCGTGCTAAAAAATTAAGAGAGCCAACTAAGGTTTGCCAAATGAATAAGACAAGCAGCAATTGAATGCTGCTAACATCAGAACTATAAATAACGCCTCCAATGATACTCCCCATTACAAAATTGCTCACCAAATCAACTGGTGTCATTTGACTAAGACTACCGCGCCCCGTAGTTCTTAAAATGAAGAGAAATGCGGTAAGGCCTACAAATAATTTAAGTGCGACATACCCATAATAATATAAAAATTCCATCAACTTTCTCCTGTTATGAAAGCTGCTAGAATAGAGAAATTAGAACCGTTTTATTTCCCATACAGTTACACGCTCTCCAGTCTGTGGATCCTTTTTATCTTTTAGGAAGACCCCCTCGGCAGAAAGCTCATCACGAATTGTATCCGCAGCTGCCCACTCTTTATTATGGATAAGTCTTAGCCTTTCGGCAATGCGCTGATCAATAAATTTTGAATCAAGAGAAGTTTTTGACATAAATAATGGGCATTCTATATCTCTAATCCATTCTTGCTGCAATAGTCCCAATAAATTCATTCCATTTGCAAGAGCCACAGCATTTTCTGCTTTATAAAATTTTCGCAAAAGAGCAAATGCACTCGGAGTGTTAAGATCATCACTCAACCTGTTTATCAAAGAGTCATCACAATCTTCATTCTTCTCCAAACATCCCCTTTCACGGCGTAGCAATTCATACCACCGATACAATTCGCTGCTGGATTGCATTAAACGTTGAGCTGTCCAATTTAACGGTTCACGATAATGCGTTTGTAACATCGAAAAACGCGCAGACAAACCAGCCCATTTCTGTTTCATTTCACCTGTTAAAATATCATTGAATTCAGAAAAATCACTCTCTAAGAGTGAACGAATAGTAATGAAATTGCCAAGACTTTTAGACATCTTCTTGCCTTCGACCTGCAAAAAACCGTTATGCATCCAAAGATTAGCCATTCGCTCAGTCCCAAAAGCTGAACAACTTTGTGCAATCTCATTTTCATGATGAGGAAAAATCAAATCAATACCACCGCCATGGATATCAAAAACATTTGCAGTTGGATCATCACACATTAATCCACCACCATAAGGTGCTAAAAGCTCTGCCATTGACATCGCAGAACATTCAATATGCCACCCTGGGCGACCTAAAACAGGGATTCCTGCCGGCGATGTCCAACCTGGTTCCCCCTCCGCAGAAGGCTTCCATAAGACAAAATCCATTTCCTCCCTTTTATAAGCAGCAACATCAACACGCGCACCTGCTCTCATTTCATCCAGGGAGCGTTTTGCAAATGTGCCATACCGGGGATGATCTCCCATACTACTAACAGAAAATAATATATGATTTTCTGCTCTATAAGCATGCCCTCTTTCGAGTAGCCTTTCAATTAAAGAGCGCATCTCTTCCAAATGATCTGTTGCGCGGGGTTGGCTGGTTGGTAATAAACAACCAAGAGCCATTGTATCTTGCTGAAATTGAGAATAAGTACGCTCAGTCAATTGACGAATAGCATCATTAAGTGCTAGCTCTGGATACTCGCAAGCTGCTCGTGCATTAATCTTATCATCGACATCTGTAATATTACGAGCGTATATAACATGATCATTGCCATAGACATGACGCAATAAGCGAAACAAAACATCAAAAATAATCACAGGGCGTGCATTGCCTATGTGAGCGTAATCATAAACTGTCGGACCACAAACATAAAGACGTACCTTACTAGCATCTATTGGTATGAAATTTTCTTTTTTGCGTGTTAGCGTATTATAAAATCGCAACTCTCTCATCATTATACTCCGTTGGCGATATTACTCATCGCTCTTCTAGGTGAATCTTACCAAAAGCCATCGCGTTATGCCGGTTTAGATCAAAATTTTCATATATTTTATGTAAAATTCTCAGAAGCACTCCATTTAACTCTGCTGTATCCATCATACGTCACAAAAACAATCATATTTTATTTGATTGAGCACAAGCGTCCCATTGATAAAGATCATATCTCTTTTTTGATAACAAAATCTTCAATGCACAAATACAAAGTGAATTTACATGAAAAACAAATTGCATGCAGAAAATCTGAAATTTCTAATCAAACAAAGCTTAGTTAGAATTTTTATCCCCGTGATACTTTTCTTATCGTTTCTTATGCCCTAAATTTCATAAAACATCCGCTATCGGTAATGATACAAAGACCATTTTTATGATATCCTTCAACATATGATTATTAATGATAAAGCCGTTTCATCTGCAATTGTATTTGTATAGGAATTCATTAAAAAAGAACAATAAAAATAATGCGTAATATATTGATAAATATCACTATTTTAATATTTTTTTTAACTTCAACATTAATTTTTGCGCAGCCATTTCCACCATACGATACAAAATTGCTACGACTTGCAGAAATTTTAGGATCCCTGCACTATCTGCAGAATCTCTGTAGCGCCCCAACAAACCAATGGTATGACCACATGGCTACAATGATCGAAGCAGAAAAACCGACCCTAAAAAGACGTGCTTATTTTTACGAAGCGTTTAACGAAGCTTATCGTGCTTTTTCAGAAAATTATCATCATTGTACACAGTCAGCAATTGAAGCAAACCAAAGATACATTAAGGAAGGTAGAATCTTATCCGAAAGCCTTATCATGAATCTTAGCAATTGATCTGTACAAAACTAACTATCACGCTATTATTTTTTCTATACTTAATGGCAATAAACTCAAAAACAAATAGCCTGATCAGCCAAATCTCATCCAATGTAATCGCTTTGATTGCTAAAAACACCCTCAAGATGCTCCGATAAAAGTATCATAAGTATCTCTATATACTCAAAAAATCATTTCCAAAGTTCATCACTTTTGTCTAGTTATGCTAAAGATTCTATAAATTTAATAGGCTCCCCCTGCGAAGGTGTGACAATTTCACCTTCCCACATAACGCGTATACCACGAATAATGGTCCCAACGGGCCAACCTTTGACCTTTTTACCATCATAAGGTGTCCAACCCGCCCGCGAACCAATCAATCCATTCGTCATAATCTCTTCTCGCTTAAGATCAACAATAGTCAAGTCAGCATCATACCCAACAGCAATGCGCCCCTTACAGCTTATGCCAAAAATGCGACTAGGACCATGCGAAGTGAGATCAACAAAACGTTCAAGCGACATTCTCCCCGCGTTTACATGCGTTAGCATAATTGCAACAGTTGTCTGTACACCTGTCATTCCTGAAGGAGAAGAGGGATAAGTCTTATACTTTTCTTCAAGCGTGTGAGGAGCATGATCAGAACCCAAAACATCAATAATGCCTTGCTGCACACCGTACCAAAGAACTTCACAGTGGCGACTTTCACGGATAGGCGGATTCATCTGGATCAATGTACCAAACCGTTTATAATCATCAGCCGTCAAAGTTAAATGATGCTGAGTAACTTCAATCGTTGCGATATCCTTATGATTTTTCAGAAAATTAATTTCTTCTGCTGTAGAAAGATGTAACACATGAATACGTGCCCTCATTTCATGCGCAATTTTTACTAAACGCTGAGTACATTTCAATGCGGCAATTTCATCACGCCAAACTGGATGCGACGATGCATCTCCCTCAATACGCAATATTTTACGCTCATTGAGCCGTGACTCATCTTCAGAATGAAAAGCGGCACGACGACGTGTATTTTTCAAAATAAGACGTACACTTTCATCATCATCCACCAAAAGATCACCCGTAGAAGACCCCATAAAGACTTTAATTCCGGCAGCTCCAGGAAGTCTTTCTAACTCGGCCAATTCATGTACATTTTCGCGTGTCCCTCCAACCCAAAACGCAAAATCACAATGCATCCGATGAAATCCACGTTTCACTTTATCGGTCAGAGCCTGTTCTGATATTGTCAATGGATTGGTATTAGGCATTTCAAACACTGCTGTAACTCCCCCTAAAACCGCAGAACGAGATCCACTTTCCAAATCCTCTTTATATTCATTTCCTGGTTCACGAAAATGAACTTGACTATCAATGACACCAGGCAAAATATGAAGCCCTGAACAGTCAATCACTTCACCAGCAGATGCACGCGTAAGATCACCAATTTGAGCAATACGACCATTTGTTACACCGATATCACGCTTACTGATTCCATCATGATTAACAAGCGTTGCACCTTTTAAAATTGTATCAAATGTTTTAGACATAGCCGTACTCCTTACTTGTCATCTCTTTACCGATTATGTAACTCTGAGCAGAAAGGCAAGAACCATGATCGAAAAACAAAATGCCATTCTCTTAAAAAATCGTAGCATTATTAAAGTTACGGGTGAAGAAGCTACACATTTTCTACAATCTCTTATTACGACAGACGTAAAAAAAATTGGTTCGCAAGAAATTTTTCCTGGGGCACTCTTATCCCCACAAGGAAAGGTTATTGCTGATTTTCTCATAGCCAAAATAAATCAAGGCTATCTGTTTGATATTGTTGAATCCTTAGCTGATACTTTCCAAAAGCGTCTTCTCCTTTATAAATTACATAGAAAAATAGAAATTACACAACCATTACAAGAAGTTATTACAGTTTTTTTGAACTATGGAATAGATATCTCAGATGATGATTCAAGTTTTATGGATAAGCGATTTCCAAGAAAAGAAAAAATCATACGAACTTATGGAAAAATACCTTTTTCTGTCTCAGAATATAATGAGAATTGGAATCGAATGCGTATTCGTTATGCAATCGCAGAAAGCGGTCAAGATTATGAAATAGGTAAAGTCTTTCCTCATGACGTTAATTACGATCAAATTGGGGGATTAGTATTCAATAAAGGTTGTTATATCGGACAAGAAGTTGTTTCACGAATGCATCATCGAGGATCAGCACGTCGCCGCATTTTGGTAGTCAAAGGCCAACAGCCTTTAACACCAACATCCACTATTAAAGCAGAAAAAAAAATACTTGGACAATTGACAACATGTGTCGAAAATGAAGGCTTAGCTTTAATGCGTATTGACCACGTCAAAGATGCACTGGACAAAGGTATTCCATTGACGGTAGAAAATGTTCCTGTAACAATAAGTATTGCTGAAAATATGAATTTTACCTTTCCTAATAGCACCATAGAGACTAACTGATGGCCAAAGCTGAATTGTCACAAGATGGAACAGTCCGTGCTTGGCAAAGAATGCTTTCTGGCCGGCGACTTGATTTATTGAATCCCTCCCCTTTTGATGTTGAAATTGAGGATATTGCGCATGGGCTCGCCCGCGTTGCACGTTGGAACGGACAAACACAAGGAGAACATCCCTATTCTGTCGCACAACATTCACTTTTAGTAGAACAAATATTTCAGAAACTTTTTCCACAATCACAGAACAATGAGTGCCTCTGTGCTCTTCTCCACGATGCACCAGAATATGTTATTGGTGATATGATTTCACCCTTTAAAGCTGTCATAGGAAAACAATATGAATCCATTGAAAAACGCATACAAGATGCCATCCACATGCGCTTTTCTCTCCCCATTAATCCCAATCAAAAACTCTTTAAAAAAATCAAACAAGCTGATCGTATTGCTGCTTTCTACGAAGCCATCATTCTTGCTGGTTTTAGTAGAGAAGAAGCTCTTCGTTATTTTGGTCATCCAAATTACATTTTGACCGATAGGCTCAATTTACAACCATGCTCCACACAACAAATTGAAAATGCCTTTTTAACGCGTTTTAAGGAGATCGATGTTCAGAGACTCTCTTAACAACTATTTTGGATTAACAACACTTTTGGTCATTTACCCTTTGTCATAGCTGAAAAAATCACACAGTATTTTACCCCTAAAATCGCACTCCTTTGATGAAAAATATCATACAACTATTTATAACTTTAGCAGGTTACTCTCTCAACTCAACCAGCAATAATATTCAAAAAATATACTGAATATATTTTAGAGTATTACCCTTTATCCATAACTCTCTGCAAACCGATATTCCCTTGTACATATTTTTTCATGTTCAATCTGATCTGTTATTGATATGATCAATGATATCATAACGTTTTTAGGTATATTGATGGCATATTATTGCGAGTGTTTGAGCCTAATGATATTGTTTTTTTTAGATTTATAGGATGAATCGCTATAAGGACAAAATCTTTTTCATAAGGTGTTTATATTAACCTCAGTAACAAACACCTTTTATAGCCTTATAGAGCTTTTGGCTTAACCTAACTTTTTTTAAGTTTATAAATTTCTGCCTCAGATGGAAAAGCACGTAACTTAACATCATTCGCATAGTTTTTGATCGCTATCTCCATTTCCTGTTCAAGAATACCATAACGGCGTACAAATTTAGGAACCCAAGTGCCATAACCCAACATATCCTCCATCACCAATATCTGCCCATCACATTGACTAGATGCCCCAATACCAATAGTAGGGATAGAAAGCATCTGTGTAAGTTTCACCGCTAATGGTTCTACAACCCCTTCCACAACAACAGCAAAAGCACCTGCCTCTTCAATCGCTGCTGCATCCGCTTCAATCTGCCGCCAATTACTTTCATCGCGTCCTTGCGTCTTAAAGCCACCAAAACGATTCACTGCCTGTGGTGTAAGACCAATATGGCTCATAACGGGAATACCGCGTTTACACAAAAAATCAATCGTTTCTGCCATATAAACACCGCCTTCAAGCTTAATTGCACCACACCCTGTTTCCGCAAGAATACGTGACGCATTGGAAAAAGCTTGTTCTGGACTTTCTTCATAAGAACCAAAAGGCATATCAACAACAACCAATGCCCTCTTAGAGCCACGCATAACTGCCTTACCATGCAAAATCATCATATCCACACTAACAGGGAGCGTTGTATCAAAACCATGCACAATCATACCAACGCTATCACCAACCAAAAGCAAATCGCAATATGGATCAGCAATCCGCGCACTATAAGCCTGATAAGCCGTTAAAGAAACAATTGGTTCTTGTCCTTTTTTTAACCGTATTTCAGAAGCAGTCATACGCTTTATGGTTTTATGTACACTCATTTTAAGCCCTTCTATTGCAATATATATTGATCAATAAGTCTAACCTCACCAAAACGGACAGTTAATAATAAAACTGCAGGTTTATCTAATATCCCTTTAACCATAGATAAAGTTTCCATATCTCGTAAATCTATTGATTCAATGATTGCGCGCGATTCACGCTTTAAAATACTACGAACAACTTTACATAATTTATCAACGGAGCGTTCACCTTGGCGATAAAGCCTTTCAACAGCTTTACCGCTTTCGGGAATAATTTTTGCTGCTTGGCGATCTTCTAATGTTAAAAGCTGATTACGTGAAGAGCTGGCTACACCATCTGCATCACGTAAAATAGGTACACCAACAATTTCAATAGGAAAAGCTAAATCTTCAACCATACGACGAATAATCAAAATTTGTTGAAAATCTTTTTCTCCAAAAAAAGCCTTATCTGGCTGAACAATATTAAAAAGCTTAGCAACAACGCTGGTCACACCGCAAAAATGTCCTGGACGTAATCTTCCCATCAAAATACGCGATAATTTTTCCACCTTTACAATGGTTTCATTTCCCGGCGGCCATATTTCTTCTGTAGAAGGTGCAAAAACATACTCAACACCCGCTTTTTTCAACAAAGCACAATCACCTCCCAAATCTCTTGGGTATTCATCAAAACCCTCATCAGGACCAAATTGCTTTGGATTGACAAAAATAGATACCACTACTCGATTACATATTGCCCTTGCCTGCTCCACCAATGCAAGATGGCCATTATGCAATGCACCCATTGTCGGCACAAAACCAATAGATCGTCCTAAACGTCGTTCTTCTCTCATAGATTGGCGTATTTCAGCAATTGTTTTTAAAATTTGCATATTTATATTTATCCATTTTCATCAAATTAACACACGAACGCCCGCGTACGAAATCGTCTTTCAAACAATTCTATCAAATTAGTGCGAACCGATGGCTGTTTTATACTCCGTGGCTCCCAAACATGACGTGTTAAAAAAAAATCTGTTAAAATAAACCCATTTTTTATGTCACTAAAATCAACAGGGCGGACAGTTCTTTGTACGAGAAATTGTGGTAAACGTAAAAGCTTCTCTCGCCAAGGATACCCAGCATCCTCGCATACAGCCCGTCCTGATTTTGGTGAAACATAATGAAGTCTTTCCCGACATCCTGTTGCAGCACAATGAGACAAATCAAGACCATAACCAAGTTCTTCAAGAAGCCGCATCTCAAAACGCACTAATAATTCAGCGTTCAAAAACGGCTCATCAAAATGCCGCATAAAAAGATGTAAAATATCATATAAAATAGGATGAGGATCACGCTCAGGAAGAAAACGTAAATAAAACGCTATTAACTGCAAAGCATAAAGAGCCTCTGGTAAAAGAATTAATCGTGCAGCATAGTGTTCAAGTGCTTCAATTCTGAATAGCCCTAAATGTTCGTCTAAACGCGCCCACCACTCAGCTTGGACAAAATTTCCAGGTTGAAGAACCGCAGCCATACGACGCGACCGCCCCCCCTTTACTACACCCATATAACGACCATGCTGACGCGTCATAATTTCAAGAATAACACTTGTTTCACCATGCTGACGCGTACCAAGAACAATCGCTGTTTCTTTCCATTTCATTTTATTTTAAAAAATCTAATCCCATTTCACGGTAACGTTCTGGATCGGTATCCCAATTGTCTCGTACTTTTACGAATAGAAAAAGATGAACCTTCTGATCCATGATTTCCATTAATTCCTTTCGCGCCGCTTGACCAATGGCTTTAATTGTATCGCCTTTGGCACCTAAAACAATTTTTTTCTGGCTATCACGCTCTACATAAATGACCTGATTAATTTTAACCGAACCATCTGAGCGCTCTTCCCAATTTTCTGTTTCAACTGTTGAAGAATAAGGGAGCTCATCATGAAGACGAAGAAAAAGTTTTTCACGCGTAATCTCAGCAGCAAGCTGACGCATAGGCATATCCGAAATCTGATCTTCTGGATAATACCATGGCCCCTTTTGCATCATTGTACTCAACGAATGAAGCAAATCCTTACAACCAGAACCATTCAATGCCGAAATCATAAATGTCTGCGAAAACTTTACGCGTTCATTAATTTTCGCAGTTAATGTTAAAAGGGATGATTTAGCAACTGTATCAATCTTATTAAGAACAAGAATCTTATCCTTTCTGATATTTTTTACAATATCTAACATCGCACAAACTTCATCTGACAGACCATTCTGAGCATCAATTAAAACTAAAAGAATATCAGCGTGCTTAGCGCCACCCCAAGCTGCAGATACCATAGCCCGCTCTAACCTCTTGTGAGGACAAAAAACACCTGGTGTATCAATCAGCACAATTTGTGTATCATCATGAATGACAATACCGCGGATTAAAGTTCGTGTCGTTTGCACCTTATGCGTTACAATTGAAACCTTCGTTCCCACTAACTGGTTAACCAATGTAGACTTACCAACATTAGGCATCCCAATGAGCACAACAAAACCAGAACGCGTTTCGATAACGTCATCCATGATCATTTTTTTCCATTTTTTCCCATATACCCTCTCGTCGTAAAATTTTTTCAGCTGCTATTCTTTCGGCATATCGTTTAGAACTACCCTCTCCAATTTCCGGCGCAAACCCCAAAATGCTTACCTCTACCATAAAGACAGGATCATGATCTGGACCAAAACGCTTTATAACCCGATATTGTGGTTGTACACCGCCTTGTAAATGTGCCCATTCCTGCAACTCTGTTTTGGCATCACGCCGACCAGCATCCATCTGCTTTGCTCGACTTTGCCAATATCTTCGAATAAAGGGCCGAACACTCTTCAATCCTCCATCAAGATACACAACAGCAATCAAAGCTTCAATCACATCGGCATGCATATTCGTGAGACGACGGCCCTTTAAGTTCCTCATCTCAAAACCAACATGGATCATATCAGGTAAACCCATTTCTAGCGCAATATCGGCACATGTCTGAGCATTTACCAAACCATTCAAACGTACCGATAATTCACCTTCACTTGCTTGTGGAAACAATTGATACAGCATTTCCGCAATTAAAAGCCCAAGAACGCGATCTCCTAGAAACTCTAATCGTTCATAATTTCCCTGTTCTGAATCATGTACACTGGAATGTGTTAAAGCTTTTTTTAATCTCTCTTCATCTTTAAAACGATGCCCTATTAGTCTTTCAAGCTGATCAATGACTAGACGATTCATCATTGATCCCCTGCTTAGTAAGCGGCAAATCATGAACAGTATTAATAAAAGAAAACAAACGATTCCAACGCACATCAAACGGCCAACGCCAAATCTGCCAAGCACTTGAACCATTACTGATAGAGAAAAAAATCAAACTTGCTCTACCAATAAGATTTTCCTCTGGAACATAACCGACATCCAAACGGCTATCGTCTGAATTGTCTCGGTTATCACCCATCATAAAATAATGCCCTAGTGGAACTTCAAAAACTTTTGTATCATCAACTTGCGGAATAAAAGCTAAATCAAGCGTATCGTAACTAACACCGTTAGCCATCGTCTCACGATAGACGTCAACAGGATATTGAACCTCTGTTATATCAGAATTATCAATTTTTCCCATAAAATGACGTGAAACAGCCTCATCATTGATATAAAGGACCCCTTGACGAACTTGTATACGATCACCTGGGAGACCAACAACGCGTTTTATATAATCAATATCCGGATTACTTGGTAAACGAAAAACAACAACATCTCCACGCTGAGGCTGAGAGGCCCAAATACGTCCTGAAAAAAGAGGGGGAGAAAATGGTATGGAAAAACGAGAATAACCATACGCATACTTAGAAACAAACAGATAATCTCCTACAAGCAAAGTAGGCCGCATTGAACCGGAAGGAATACTGAAAGGCTGAAAAAAAAGTGTGCGAATAAGCGCTGCTAAAAACAAAGCCTGTATCAAAACAAAAATAAATTCAAGAATTCCGCCTTTTTCTTCCTTTTTATGCATTTTCTCTTTCTGGATCATCACTGACTGCCTTCCCATCACAGATATAACTTTTTTTCATCATAATGTTCAAATAGCAAAAGTACAATCTCCCCAAATATCTATCCCCGTGGAAGTGCTTCGATAATAACAAATGCTTGCGCCCAAGGAAAATCATCCGTTATGCTGAGATGGATGACAGCATCGTAATGAGGAGGCAATAATTTTTGAAGCTGCATCTGCGCACGATTTGTTAATTTTATAATTGGTTTGCCAGACGGTAAATTGACTACCCCCATGTCTTTCCAATTGACACCGCAAGCGATTCCCGTGCCTAAAGCCTTAGCACATGCTTCTTTGGCAGCAAATCTTTTGGCGTAAGAAGAAGATTTTTTTTTAAGACTTTCAGATTTATTACGCTCAATATCCGTAAAAATACGTTGGATGAAACGGTCACCATAACGAACTAACATTCTTTCAATGCGTCTTACATCAATCAGATCATTTCCAAGACCAACAATCATAAAATATCACCCGAATTTTCTTTGCACAAACGTTTTTTTTTCATAATTTTTTGATGTCGCTTTTGTTGAAAACGGGAGATTGCTCTGTAAACACCTATATAAGATAAACCTCCAAAAATAGAACCTAACAGGATACCACCTAAGATCATTGGCCTCATGATTGAATCCCAAGCCCCCTTAAAAAGAAGAGGTACATTTGAAAGCGTCAAGCCATCAAACAGAGCGCGAACTTGAGAGAGAGAAATCTCATTCACATTGCTAAAAAGGGATAAACAGAAATAGCCTACTTTATAATCAGCCATAACAATCAGCAAAAATGTGAGTGGATTAGAAAAAATCGTCCCGATAATCGCTGCTGCAAAATTTCCACGCAAAACCCAAGAAAAAAATATTGCCAAAATAATATGCATCCCAAAAAGAGGCGAACAAGCTAGGAAAATGCCGATAGCAAACCCTAACGCTACCTTATGCGGCGTCGCTGATATACGCAAAATACGTTTACGTATGTAGGAAAATGAGCGTGAAAATGAACGACGTGGCCATAACCAAAGCCGAATACGCTTTACAAAATCTATTTGTTCTCGACGACGAAAAAGCATACGACTCTCAATATACATTTTGTGACAATGAAATAATCCATATCATTTCAATTAATTGCGCAAAGTTTTTGCATAAAAACAAAAAAAAATAAAGAAAATTAAATATTGCGACTTCCTGGCTTAATCGCTGGCAACACAGAAAGTTCAGCAGGGAGGGCATCACTCGCATAAGATGCTATCTCGTATTCAGCAAGTGCAATCAACGGAACTCCAACATCAACCTTACCACCAGAACGGTCAAGAATACACGCACTTGCTAACACATCTGCTCCTGCTGCAACCAGAGCCTCAACTGTCTCACGAATGGAAAGACCTGTTGTCACAATATCTTCAACAATTACAATCTGTGCTCCCTTCTTGATTTTAAAACGACGCAATTCAAATACACCATTTACACGCTCTACCCAAAGAGAAGGAATACCAAGATGACGTGAAGTTTCATACGAAGGAATAAGACCACCAATCGCAGGACCAACCACATAATCAATTTTTTCCTTGATAGATTTTTTGATTTTTACAGCCAACGCACGACACAATTTTTCTGTCAAGTCAGCATGCATGAACACTTTTGCTTTCTGCATATAAATAGCACTATGGCGGCCGGATGTTAAAATAAAATGCCCTTCCAGAATGGCATCTGCTTGTTTAAAAATATCAATCACATCTTGTGTATTCATCGCAAAATCTCTCTTTATCATCCATGAACCCGCCGTACAGTACTAACTGAACCGGCATCTTTTAACTGAGAAAAAATACGATTCAAATGTTTTAAATCCCAAACTTCTAAATCAATTATAATTTCTGTGAAATCTGGTGCTGTACGAATAAAAGATAAATTTTGAATATTGGCATCGTTAGCAGAAATCACTTGCGTAATTTCAGCCAAAGAACCAGGACTATTAACAGCCAAAATATTAATCCGAGCAGGAAAACGTTCACTCATTTGGGCATCTATATCCCAGCGGACATCAATCCAGCGTTCTGGCTGATCATCATATGCCATCAATGCCGAAGACTGTATCGGATAAATAACAATTCCCGCACCTGGTTGCATAATGCCAACAATCCGATCTCCTGGCACAGCTCCTTCAGGAGAAAAACGTACGGGAATATCTCCACGGGTTCCTCGAATAGGTAATGCTTTAGATCGATATTTTTCCTCTGAAGTTGCACTCTTTTCATTTTCTGGAACTTTGAAAATCATCCCCTGAGCATTTTCAATGTTGAACCAACCTTCTTCTCCAGGTCTAAAAGACGACTTCTGTACCACACGATGATCTTGATAATCAGGATAAACCGCTTTAATCACATCGCTAGAGGGTAATTCACCACGACCAACAGCTGCCAATACATCTTCCACATCTTTACGTGCTAAACGTGGCAAAACTTGCTTAAGAACATCTTTTGAAAATTGTTTTCCCATATACTCAAAAGCACGTTCGAGAATACGATATCCCAAACCCGAATATTGCTTACGCACCGCTGCACGAGTTGCTCGACGAATCGCTGAACGTGCTTTCCCAGTTACAACAAGAAACTCCCATGCCGCTGGCGGAACTTGAGCGTGTGAACGTATAATATCAACTTCATCACCATTTTTTAATTTAGTCATTAAAGGCATAATGCGACCATTGATTTTTACTCCTACACAAGAATCACCAATATCGGTATGGACTGCATAAGCAAAATCAATAGGTGTCGCACCTTTTGGAAACGCAATCAAGCGGCCTTTTGGAGTAAAACAAAAAACTTGATCTTGAAAAAGCTCAAGCTTTGTATGTTCTAAAAACTCTTCCGGATTATCTCCATCTGACAAAGATTGAATCGTTTGACGCAACCATGCATAAGCATTGGTTTCGTTTGATAACCTTGAAGCAGAATAATTGGATCCCTGATCTTTATAAATGGAATGTGCCGCAACACCATATTCAGCAATTTCATCCATAGCAGCAGTTCTAATCTGCAGTTCAACACGTTGTCTTGAAGGCCCCACAATCGTTGTATGAATGGAACGATAATCGTTCTGCTTTGGTATAGAAATATAATCTTTAAAACGACCAGGTACCATTGGCCACATCGTATGAATAACACCAAGAGCACGATAACAATCATTCACTGTCTCAACAATTACGCGAAATCCAAAAATATCGGATAATTGTTCAAAAGAGAGTGCCTTACTTTCCATTTTACGAAAGACGGAATAAGATTTTTTCTGGCGGCTTTTAACATCTGCTTTAATGCCATGCTCAAAAAAAAGTTTTGTCAATTCGTTTTCAATTGTGGAAAGCAAATCACGATTGCGTTTTGACAATTCAGAAAGGCGATTGGTAATCGTACGATAACCTTCTGGATTTAAATAAAAGAAAGAGAGATCTTCTAATTCCTCGCGCATATCCTGCATCCCCATACGACCAGCAAGCGGCGCATAAATATCCATTGTCTCTTCAGCAATGCGCCGACGCTTATCATCACGCATCACACCAAGAGTGCGCATGTTATGAAGACGATCAGCAAGTTTGACTAAAAGAACACGCACATCATCAGAAATAGCGATAAGAAGCTTACGGAGATTCTCTGCCTGTACTGCCTTCTTCGATACAAGATCAAGCTTATTAAGCTTTGTAAGACCTTCAACCAACTTACCAATTTCAGATCCGAAAAGTTGGTCAATTTCTGCTCGTGTAGCGTTCGTATCTTCAATCGTATCATGCAAAAGAGCAACAGCAATTGTCGCTTCATCCAACCGCATATCTGTCAAAATAGCCGCTACTTCTAAAGGATGAGAAAAATAAAGATCACCTGACGCACGCTTCTGATGAGCATGCTTACGCATCGCATAATCGTAGGCTTTATTTAACAAAGCGATATCTACGTCAGACTTGTAACGTTGAACACGCCCAACAAGCTCACACTGACGCATCATACGAGAATATCCTTTATTTTTTCACAAACCGTAACCCTTATTAAAAAAGAAAAGAAAAATAAGCACCATTACCTGACAACATATATCGGGTTTCTGCAATATAAATCGCCGCAATTTAGTAATCGTCGCTTTTCTCGGGAACCACCAAACCTTCGATACCTGCTAAAAGATCTTCTTCCGACATATAATCGAACGAACAGCTCTCTTCTTCTGATGATGTACCAAAAACACTTTCAGATTCACCTGAATGAGAAATATATTCATTGGCCATCTCTGGCTCATCCACTTCCACATGCTTCTGCAACGAATGAATAAGATCTTCTTTCAAATCAGCAGGAGATAATGTTTCTTCTGCTATTTCACGCAAAGCAACAACGGGATTTTTATCATTATCGCGATCAACCGTAATCTGCGCGCCCTGTGAAATCTGACGGGCTCGATGCCCCGCTAAAAGCACCAATTCAAAGCGGTTATCGACTTTATCAATACAATCTTCTACCGTTACGCGAGCCATTTATGCTTCTTTCCTAAAGATTTAAAAATTTTTATAGTGGTTATCGAGTATATACAATAATCAAAATAAAACACAAGAAAAACAACACAACCTTTAATATTTTTTTGCTCTAAGAGCTTATTGAAGAAAATTTTTGAAGCTTTATAAACAGTGCATAATCTATTCAAGCCAACTATCAATGCCATTCGAAAATAAAAGGTTCCAAGAGTACCGAATTCAAACAAAAAAAAGTACACGCACTTGAAAAAATACTCTCTCTAGAGCCTCTATGCTTTAAAGGAACATCAACCATTCTAAATTATTAAAAATCTTTCACAATACAACAATTCAATGTACACTATTTATGATAATATATTCATAAAATAAGGAATTTTATCCTATGAAACACCGTGTTCATAAACATCTTAAAATCACTAAAAGATTATCTTTCTTTGCAAAATAATCGGCAATGATTTTATGTTAACTATGTTATAAAGAGTCCGTTCATATTTATCATAGACTGTTTACAAAAATACGGGCCCTCATATAACCCATCATAACTTAAAAGATTTATAAAAATGATTGATTTCTGTCACCATGAATAGCCAATCAACATCCCTTTGCCCAGAACCGCCGCAAAATTGTAATTTATGTCCCCGCTTACACAAATTCATTGCCGATTGGCGTATAAAAGAACCAAACTGGTATAACGCACCGGTAAGTCCATTTTTTCCCTATAAAGGTGCAGCCACAACACGCCTTCTCATTGTCGGTCTTGCTCCTGGATTACGTGGAGCAAATCGAACTGGACGGCCGTTCACTGGTGATTATGCAGGACACTTACTTTATTCTACTTTAAAAAAGTTTGGTTTTGCCCAAGGCACCTTTGAAGAAAGAGCAGATGACAATCTTGAATTGATTGATGCAGCAATTGTTAACTCAGTTCGTTGCGTTCCACCAGAAAATAAACCCACCGGCACAGAAATAAACACGTGCCGATATTTCTTTTCACCGCTTTTAACAAATCTTCCCAAACTTAAAGCAGTCATCACCCTCGGTACCGTTGCTCACTCTTCAACACTACGCGCTCTCAATGTAAAAACCTTAGCACATCCTTTCGGACATGGCAAAATAAGTAACATCGGTAGATTGCGCATCTTTTCAAGTTATCACTGTTCACGCTATAACACCAACACAGGTCGCTTGACGGATGCTATGTTCCATCGGATTTTTGAAGCAGCAAAAATATATCTGGATCAATGCTAATTTTTTTTAGCAGCGCTATAAAAAAGATATACAAACCAATTTTGTCATCCATATCTTTTTAAAAGTCGTGCTTTTTCACGCCCCCAGTCACGTTTTTTTTCCGTTTCGCGCTTATCATGAAGCTTTTTCCCACGTGCCAAAGCAATCTCCAACTTAGCGCGCCCTCTTTCATTAAAATAAAGTTTGAGCGGAACAAGCGTCATTCCTTCACGAGAAGTCGCGTTAAAAAAACGCGCCATTTCACGTTTTGAAATTAATAATTTACGTAAACGACGCGGCTCATGGTTAAAACGATTAGCCTGTGTATATTCAGGAATATAGCTGTTAACCAACCATAACTCCCCATTTTCAAAGCTAGCATAACTTTCGGCAATATTCGCATGATTGGAACGCAAAGACTTCACTTCTGCCCCCTGAAGGACAAGACCAGCTTCAACATTATCAAGAATTTCAAAATTGAACCGGGCTTTGCGATTATCCGCAATTATTTTCCGAATTGGTGTGTTCCTTTTTTTGTTCATGGCTACATCAATGTCATTTACTCTTTAATAAGACCAGCATGATGCAGAGCCGCATCAATAACCTTCTTTGTAGTATCTGCTAATGAAACAATTGGTGAACGAACAATATTGCAACAAATTCCTAATTTTGCAGCAGCATATTTAATACCTGCAGGACTTGGCTCAATAAATACTGCTCGATTAAGAGGCATCAAAAGATCATTTAATTTTAGCGCTGTTTTATAATCACCACGAAAACAAGCAGCATGAAGCTCTGCACAAAGTTTTGGAGCAACATTAGACGAAACAGAAATACACCCCATACCCCCATGTGCATTAAAACCTAATGCTGTACAATCATCACCGGAAAGCTGTATAAAATCCTTACCACACTTTTCACGTTGTTCACTGACGCGCTCAATTTTGCTCGTTGCATCCTTAACACCAATGATATTTTTGAAATCGCGACAAAGATCGCTCATCGTTTCCGCAGCCATATCGATAATGGAACGACCGGGAATATTATAAATTATAATCGGAATAGAAATCGCTTTTGCAATGGAAGAAAAATGCGTATATAATCCCCTCTGATTAGGTCGGTTATAATAGGGTGTCACAACCAAAACTGCATCTGCACCTGCTTTTTCTGCATGCTGTGCAAGTTCTATAGCCTCACTTGTACTATTTGATCCTGCTCCAGCCACAACAGGAACACGTTTAGCAACCTGCTCAACACACAATTCTATAACCCGCTTATGCTCTTCATGACTTAAAGTTGGTGATTCACCCGTCGTACCAACAGGGCTGACACCATTAATACCTTGTGTAATCTGCCACTCAACAAAATTGCAAAATGCTTTCTCATCAATAGCGCCATTATCATCAAATGGTGTGATAAGCGCTGTCACAGCTCCCTTGAGCATGATAATCTCCCTATAATGTTCACTTTATTTTTATCGCCTTTGTAAATTACCAATGATAGAACATAGTCTTGCTCTATCATTGAAGCAAGATGAATTTCACTGAAGCCCTCTTAAGATTAGCATCTATCTCTTTCAATTCCTAACGTTCCCTTAAAATATCAGGCATACATTAACCCGTTTTTCACGCTTCTATTCTAGAAATTCTTGAGTGTTTCCAAAAAGCAAGGTGTCAAGGTCTTTTCTCTATGCGTGCATTTTCCGCCTCTCTTTTCGTATCAACATTTACTGCATTTATACCAGCAACAACAATTTTATTTTCAAACGCATGTGCACAAACACCCCTTTTGCACGGGAAAGCACCAATCCCTTTGGTGCGCCCGACCCCCTTTGTAATGAAAAAACAAACTCAGAAACCTCTTCAACAGTTTCATACGACAACGTACAGTACTCAAACTCTCACGCAACTTAAAGCCGGCCTAGATGCACTTTCAAAAAACAATATTGCAAAAACAATCAGCCTTCGTAATTCAATGGAAAAAAATAGCCTTGATCGCCATATTTTGACATGGGCAATCGGTATATCAAGCCAAGCCAATATCCCAAGCTCTGAAATATTCAATGCAATCAACGAACTCAAAGGATGGCCAGGCATAGCCACTATGCAACGCAATGCTGAACGTGCTTTTATCAATGAAACCAATTTTGCGCAGGTGATCATCCAAAAATTTGTTCATCATCCACCCCTCACAGCACAAGGTATGGCTATATTCGCTAAAGCGCTTATCGCAACTGGACAAACCACTCGTGCTCGACAAATTATCGCGCCATGGTGGCATAAAACGAAGCTCAATGCACAAGAAGAAAAGCTTGTACTTCAAAATGCAAGCGCTGCATTAAAGCCTATTGACCATCTAAAACGCATGCATTTTATGCTTTATACACATCGATTTGATTCAGCGGAGCGCGTTGCAAAATTAGCTCATGCTCAATCTCTTTTTAATGCTTTCGTTGCCGTCGAAAAAAATGATCCTAAAGCCGCACAAAAATTACGCACTGTAAAGCGATTATGGCAAAAAGATCCTCTCTTACAATTTGCTCAAATTCGTCATCTTCGCAAAACCGGACAATATAGTGCAGCCGCAACACTCATGATAAGCACACCAAGAGATGCATTACGTCTTATGGACCCACATGCATTGTGGAAAGAACGACGCGCCCTTTCTCGCGAAATGCTCGATTTAAACAAACCTAAAATTGCTTATCAACTCGTCGCAATACATACTGACATGACATCTTCATTGGCAGTCGATGCCGAATTTCATGCAGGATGGTATGCCCTACGGTTTCTTCATGATCCTCAATTGGCAATGCAGCATTTTTCACGCATTCCCCAATTATCTTCTGCACCTCTTTCCGCATCCCGTGGATACTATTGGATGGGACGAACAGCAGAAGTTTTAGGTGAACATAAAAATGCCCAGCATTATTTTCATCGTGCAGCCCATTTTAGTGCAACTTATTATGGTCAATTAGCAGCTTCACGACTTAATCAAAAAAAGCTCGAAGTCTCGTTTCCTAAACCAACAACCGCTGAGCGACAACATTTTAGCACACGAAAAGCTATTAAAGCAATTCAACGCCTTGAATCAGCCGGCTATACTGATTTTGCTAAAATTTTTTATAGAGAACTCGGAGAAACAATAGAAAGCCCTGGTGAATTAGCTCTTTTGGCTGTGATGGCAGAAAAAAATGGTGACTATTATACTAGCCTTAAAATTGGAAAAACTGCTGTTTTTCAAGGTAAAAATGTCGGTGCACTTTCCCACCCTCTCGGGGCTATACCACCCTCTGCCAATATTTCTACCGTAGGAAAAGCGCTTGTCTACGCCATTGCCCGCCAAGAAAGCGAATTTAATCCAACAGCCATATCAAAAGCGGGCGCACAAGGTATACTACAATTGCTGCCTACGACAGCAAAAGCACTTGCAAAGAAATACTCGATAGCATGGTCACCGAAAAAATTCAGCAGTGATGCCAGTTATAATGCTACATTAGGCGCCCACTTTCTAGGAGAACAGTTGGAACGTTTTAACGGATCCTACATATTGACTCTTATCGCTTATAATGCAGGCTCGCGTCGTGTCAGTGAATGGATACAACGTTACGGAGACCCTCGAGGTCAATCTCTTGATAAAGTCATCGATTGGATTGAGCGCATCCCCTATACAGAGACACGTAATTACGTTATGCGTGTCATGGAAAATTATGAAGTTTACAAAGCCAGACTTACAGGAATCACAGACATAAAAACTGACCTTGTTTCCGGCCGATGGAAGTAAATGTATTCCCATTGAAAAAATGGTTCATTCTGCCTCCTCCTTCATAAACCACAGAACTATAACAACCATAAAAATATGCAGTATATAAAGTTAAGATGAAAATTGTGCAAAAATCAACTAAAGATTAAGGACACTCTGATAATTTTGTTTACCTTTGATGCAGGTGGCGGAGGAAAATTGCCAACACGTTGAAGTGCCGCCATAGCTAAACGATCAAGCTCCGGATCACCAGCAGAAACCACAACGCGGCTAGAAAAAATACCCCCCTGCTCATGTATCCTAAATTCTAACTTCACCACTCCTTTTGCACGGCTGGTACGCTGTCCGACAACATATTCTTTTTGCCTTTCTAATTGCGCTTGTACCTTTGCCAACCATTGCATTAACAGTGCATCCTCAAGCGCTGCTGCATTACCTCTCTGACCGGTAGTAGACGAATGCTTTGCTTTTACCACAGCCCGCTTTACCACAGCCTTTGGCATCGGTATCGTTTTTTTAACGAGCGCTTTATGCTCTACTTTTTGAGGAAGAGCTTCTTCCAAAGGCTTCTGAACAGTAAAATCATCTTTTTCTACAATATGCTCAAACTCTTTCGGTTGTACTTCATCAACTGTTTCTAATATCTCTGACTCTTGTTCTGAAAAATCTGGCTGCAATATTTCTGGCTCTGTACGAACATTCGATAAATCTGTCTCAATATCTGAAAAATCTAAGTCAATATCCGAATATACAGTCTCTTGAGCAAAAGCCAGCATCATCGCCGATGAGCGCACACCATTACTTACACCAATACTTTGAAAATAAAACTGTGCACCCAATACTATATGCAGAAAGAACGCACCAACAAACGCACCAATCCAAAGAATTAATAATCGCCTCGTATTTGCAAAATTCATCGTTTCTTCTACCGTTATTCTAAGCTTAATACTGGTGTGCAACTTCATTAAAACAGGCTATTTTGAAATTGCAACTTTTTTCTTGACTGATTTTGTCATGTTTAATATGGTTTTCCGGTGATTTTGTACTGATGTCAAAATCATTATCTGTTTAGCTGGCGAATTTTGATCAGCGTCCAGCTTTTTGTATATGAATAAAATTTCAAGACAAAGAGGGGATATTAAAAAAGGTTATGATGTGTTATGCAAATAAGACGAAAAAATATCTATAAAAGCTGTGTAATTTTAAGTGCGTTATCGGTCTGTATACCTTCATTTGTTTTTGCGCAAAATAAAGAGCGGGGTGCTGTAACTGAACTCAACCCAATCGTTATTAAAGGGAAAAAGATAGAAGATGTTTCAGGTTCTGTAACCATTTTGACCAATCGTAAAACTGCTGAGGATATTAACGAAAAACAAATAAGTGATGTCCATGATGTTAGTCGTCTTGATCCGTCCGTAACTTACAGCACAGGAAAAAATAGTTTTGTCATTCGTGGTTTAGATGCAAATCGTGTCCTCACAACTATGGATGGTATCCCTCTTCCATGGTTCGATGATATATTGCGTGGGAACGGTGGTAACACAACATTTGACTTTGGTGCACTTTCCACATTTGATGTTATACAAGGATCCGATTCTAGTCTTTATGGATCTGGTGCACTGGGGGGAGTTGTTGCTTTACGTACCCTGAATCCAGAAGATCTCATTACTGAAGAAAAGAATTGGGGTAGCCTTGTAAAAGGTGGGTATCATTCTGTTGATAAAAGTTGGCGTGTAGATCAGGCTATTGCGCTGCGTAATCACCAAACATTTTTTCTTTTTCAAGGATCTCATGTAGAAGGTCATGAACGTAAGAATATGGGAACCGTAGACGGTTATGGAGAGCGTACACGTAAAAACCCTGCTCAGTTTGACCGAAATAATTTGCTCTTTAAAATTCATCAATACTTTAATGATAATCATCGACTTGGTTTTACCGCAGAGCGTTTTGATGATGATATCAACACGCATTCATTGGATGCTTCTAAAAGATATGCTCCAGGTTCCGTTTATGATAAAGACAAAAAACTTCGTGAACGCCTTTCTCTTTCTTATAACTATAACGGCAATGAAGATTCTGTTCTTGATGCATTTCATGGGCAAATGTATTGGCAAAGACAGTCAAATCGTTATATTATGACTGGATTTCGTGTTGCGGCCCCCAACGGGGATTATTTGAGAGACAATTTTTTACGTAACACTAATTATGGTTTCAATGCTGATGCTCTCAAAAAAGTTCATATTGGCACTGTAGATCATAAATTAAAGCTTGCTACTAATGTTTTGTCATCTAAATTTCATCATTATTTGTTAGGTAAAGATAATTGTCATGTGAAGGAATATGCACGGGGATGCCTCTTTGTGCCGGCTAACCGGTCAGATTCACCAGATACGAATGGTTACAATTTGGGTTTTGTTTTCGAAGATGAAATTGCCTTTGCTGATAACCGTTTCCGTGTAACACCTGGAGTTCGTTATGATTGGTATAAGTATGTCCCTCAGAAAACACCTTCTTATGAGAAAGCTCTGATTTCTGATAAATTCCCTCCAGAAAGAAGTGGTTCACGTTTTTCTCCCAAATTACGTATGGAGTGGGATGTTCGTAATCAAGTAACACTTTATGCTCAATGGGCTCAAGCTTTTCGTGCACCACGCATTTCAGAACTTTACGTCTCTTATATAAAACCCTCTGCCTATTATGTGAAAGGAGAGCCTAATCTTAAAGCAGAAACGAGCAATGGGTATGATGTTGGTGTACGATATGGAAATGAAAATTTCGGCGGTGCACTCAGTGCCTTTTTCAATCAATATAAGGACTTCATAGATACTGTGGATAAAGGGCCTTCAGAAGAATTCAGATTTTCGCGTCGTCATTATGCAAATCGTGCAAATGTGCGTATTTTTGGTGTTGAAACAAAAATGCACTGGGTTCTTAATAATGGTTTTCATGCCAATTTTGCCCTTGCTTATTCACAAGGAAAAGACCTTGATAAAAATGAATATCTTAACTCAATTCCAGCTTTAAAAGCAGTCATCGGAGTAGGGTATGCAAAAGAAATCTGGGGTGCAGATGTCGTGCTTACCTCATCTGCCAAACGTGATAAAGTTGCTGAGGATTCTGATTATCAAGAGATTCCTGGATACAAGATCGTTGATGTATCAGGTTGGTTGAAGCCATTCGGCGAAAAAGGCCTTGTTGTAAGAGCAGGTGTTTATAATCTGTTCAATGAAAAATATTGGGATATATCAGATCTTCCTTCCGGTAAGAGTACAACACCAAAGGATTATTTCAGCCAACCTGGTCGTAACTTTAAGGTTTCATTTGTGCAACGGTTTTAGTCACTTCCGTTAACCGTTAGATCAATAAAAGGATAAATTATTGTGTTTTTATTGTTCTTTGAGAAAAACAATTAAAACTGTTTTTGATTTATCGGTTTTCAGTTGTTCTGCTGTTTATAATGGCACCTTGTTTGTGGTGGGTTGAACCATTTTTAATGAATGGTTTAACCCGCTTTTAGCGAATGGTAAATTAAGTTAACGCTTGGATAAGTAACAGAAGGAAAATCCATGTCATACACAGCAGAGACAATTATTCGTTTGCATGAAGAAAAAAAGGAGATGCGTAACCGTGATTTTGCGGTCTCTATTGGCATATCTGAAGCAGAGCTTGTTGCAGCATATTGTACAATTGGAAAAGCTAAAAAATTACAAGCTGATATTACCACTCTCCTAGAAAATGCCCCTAAACTCGGAACAGTTATGGTATTGACACGCAACGAACATGCTGTTCATGAAATAACAGGGTGTTTTGAAAAGATTGTTCAGAGCCAACATGTTCCTCTGACACTCGGTGAAATTGACTTGCGTATTTTTCCCCAAAATTGGAAATTTGGTTTTGAGTATGACGTAACTATTCTCGGAAAACCTATGAAAAGTCTACAATTTTTTGATCAGTATGGTGTTGCTATCTTAAAAGTCTATTCTAAAGATACGACAAATATGAAAGAGTGGGATGGACTTGTTGGAAAATTGCTTCATGAAGATCAATCATCTGTTCTCGATATTCTTCCTGCTCCAACTTCAGCTCAATGTGATATTGCAAAAATAGATGTTGAAAAATTCCGAGATCGTTGGCGGCAAATGACTGATGTACATCAACTTCATGAGATTATTTCTGAATTTAAAATTAATAGACACGAGGCTGTGAGATATGCTGGTAATGAATTTGCGACTCAATTAAAAATAGAAGCTGTTGAAATGATGCTCAACCAAATCGCACAACAAGAAGTACCGATTATGTGCTTTGTTGGCAATAAGGGATGTATTCAAATTTTCAGTGGGCAAGTAAAAAACATTAAACAAACGGGTCTTTGGCTTAATGTTCTTGATCAAAAATTCCACTTGCACTTATTAGTTTCCGGAATTGATAATGTATGGCGTGTTTGTAAACCCACAAGTGATGGTTATGTCAACTCACTTGAAATTTTCGATAAACATGGTGAGATGATTATTCAATTCTTTGGTCTGCGAAAGGAAGGGCAAAAAGAACGTGAGGATTGGCGCTCTTTATTGAATAGTTTGCCTCTATACCCCAAAACAGCAGTAGCTTAAAAAGGGTGAAGCCAAACATGTTTACACCTCTTTTGCGTAGAATATCAAACATTTTTATTATTTGTGTACTGCTCTCTCTTATCCACTTTTCGAAACAAGTGATTGCTGAACCCACAAATCGTTTCCCTGAAAATGCTCGGATTGTCTCTATTGGTGGCTCACTTACAGAAATTGTCTATGCATTAGGGGGTCAAGATCAACTTATCGCTCGCGATAGTACAAGCGTCTATCCAGAGGAAGCTCTTAAGCTTCCTGTTCTTGGGTATATGCGCGCTCTCTCACCTGAGGGTGTTTTATCACTTGCTCCAGAGGGCATATTGCTTGTTGAAGGAAGTGGACCTCCTTCAACTCTTGATATTCTAAAAAAAACATCAATACCTATAGTGATCATACCAGAAGATTACTCCCGTGAAAATGTGATAGAAAAAATCCGCCTTGTTGGTAAAGCTATTAATCGAGAAATGCAGGCAACTGTATTAATTGAAAAAATAAATCGTGATTTCGTCAACAATGATGCGCTTTTGGAAAAAATAACCAAACCAAAGCGCGTTCTTTTTGTTTTATCAGTACAAAATGGACGTGTTATGGCATCTGGAACAGGGACAGCTGCCGATGGTATGATAAAACTTTCAGGTGGAATCAATGCCATTACCGATTATAAAGGATATAAGCTGCTCAATAACGAAGCGTTATTGAAATCAAATCCTGACGTTATTTTGCTTGTCAAGCATGGTAGAAAATATTCTAGCATTGATAAAATTTTAGCCATACCAGCAATTCAAGCAACAACTGCTGCAAAAAATCATGCTATTAAACAGATGGATGCCATGTATCTTTTGGGATTTGGTCCACGCACTGCAGATGCCTCAAAAGAGCTTATACATATGCTTTATGGTACAAATTAAAACGATAAGAGTTGATAGAAATGGTAGATAATCCATCCATGGTGCGTGCTCCTGAAACAGAAGAAAATAAAAAACTAAGCCGTACACGCTTGGGAAAAATTTTATTATTATGCTTAATAGTGTTCCTTACCTTTAGCATTTTTGGCGGGCTTTTACTTGGTGCATCAAGCGCTTCTTTCATTGATCTTTTTCGTGTAATGCTTACGCAAGACTTTTCGGTGAGTAGTAAGACACGTGATTATCTTATACTTATCGATATAAGGCTTCCCCGTCTTATCTTAGGAGTTTTGGTTGGAGCAGCGTTAGCTGTCTCTGGTGTTCTCATGCAGGGGCTTTTTCGTAACCCTCTTGCAGATCCAGGAATTGTCGGTGTATCAGCAGGTGCAGGTCTTGGAGCTATCTTAGCAATTGTTGTTGGTATTGCCTTTCCTTCTTCATTGGCACCTTTTCTAGAGCCCTACAAAGTTATCATAGGCGCTTTTTTTGGTGGACTTCTATCAACAACTATTCTTTATGCAATAGCAACGCGCAATAGTTGCACTTCTATTGCAACAATGCTTCTTGCAGGTATTGCTCTTGGTGCTCTAAGTAGTGCTGTTGTTGGAACATTAATTTTTATCGCAAATGACCAACAACTCCGTGATATTACCTTTTGGAATCTTGGCTCTTTAGCGGGTGCAACGTGGTTAAAAGTTTGGCTTATTTTTCCTTTTATCTGTGTTGGTCTTCTCTTTTCTCCTTTTTTATCACGAGCTCTTAATGCTCTTGCACTTGGAGAAGCTGTTGCTGGCCATATTGGTTTCCATATTCAACGGGTTAAAAACATTGCTATTCTCCTTGTTGCACTTATGTGTGGTAGTGCAGTTGCTATCAGTGGCGGCATTGGCTTTATTGGTATTGTTGTTCCACATATTTTGCGTCAGTTGATTGGTCCTGATCATCGCTATCTTATTCCCTGTTCTGCCCTCTTGGGAGCGGCATTACTCATTTTTGCAGATACGTTTGCGCGCTTAATTGTTGCCCCTGCGGAATTACCAATCGGAATTGTTACAGCACTCTTTGGGGCACCTTTTTTCCTTTGGATCCTTATATGCAAACGAGGAACAAATTTTTCATGATAAAAGCAGTCAATATCTGCGTTCAACGCGGAAAAAAACGAATTCTCAACCATGTTAATCTTCAAGCTAAAAGTGGTGCTCTTACTGTCATTATTGGTCCAAATGGATCTGGAAAAAGTACTTTTGTCAAAGCACTGAGTGGGGAAATTCCCTATAACGGAAAAATAACCTTAAATGGTCATGATGTTATCCAGACAAAAACGTATGAAATGGCAACAATGCGTGCAGTATTACCACAATCAACAACGCTAGCGTTTCCATTCTTAGTTCATGAAGTAGTGACACTTGGTGTTTCTGTAAACCAATTTACTCTCGCAAAAAGTGAATTGCAAAACCTTCCACAAAAGGCTTTAGAACGCGTCGGTCTTGCTGACTATAGTGATCGGTATTATCACCAATTATCAGGTGGGGAACAAGCTAGAGTACAACTTGCTCGTGTGCTTTGTCAAATCTGGAAACCTGTTTATAATAGTATCCCTCGTTGGATGATATTAGATGAGCCTATTGCTAACCTTGATATCCAACATCAGCTCATTGTTATGGATATTGCCAAAGATTTTGCCCGTTGTGGTGGTGGCGTTCTAGCTATTCTTCATGATCTCAATCTTGCTGCACATTACGCAGATAAAATGATATTGCTAAAACAGGGAGAAGTTTACTGCGAAGGAAGTACTTCTGCCGTTTTAACAACACAAAATTTGCGCGATGTTTATCATTGTTCCTTAACCGTTTCTGAATTGCCTAAGGCAGATATTCCTTTTATTTTGCCACAAACTGCATTTCCCCTATGAGATAATCTCATTCTACAAGTCTATTTGATTAAATCAAAAATTGAGATGTATGATAAATATTCAGATACATTCAAAAATTTCTTTATTTTAAAATTAATTCTTTCATATGAAATTGCAACATATACATTATAAATACATGAATTCTTTTTATCCTACATTAAAAATATTATAATTTTATATGCTCTAGAAAACATGTTAATAAAAAGATACACCTGTAGATAACACTGAGCAACACATCTACATTGATCTTGCTTCATTTTTTGATATAAGCATACCGATGAAAGAGAAATAACTTTCAACTCATTTTTTGTTGTCATAAGCTATATTCTCGTCATTACAGATATCTGGAATTACAAACTGAGTAACGATTCAGACATCTTTTTGACAGTTTTAACTCTTTTAAATGGTGCAATGTGTCATTTATTCCTTGCATAAAAAATAACGCGGATTTTCTCCGCGCTAATAATATTATCAATGACAGATAATATTTATCATCCGATAAATCTCATGATTTTATGGCATAAACGACAGTTGTATTAATAGGCCGTGTTTCTGACTCACCCGTAGAAGAAAGAGACACTTTGTGTGTGTGCGCGCCAGCTGATTGTGTTGTCCCTGTAATCGTTTGATAGTGATAACTAGGGTTCCTTCTACCAATATCATTAGCACTCCATCCAACTCCAGCATATTGAAAATTGTGCGTATGTTGACCCGCCGCTTCAATGGTACAATCATGCGTATGTGATTTGATGCTATCTTGCTGCACATTTGTAAAATGTCTATTTGGATCTAAACCGCGTCCATCATCAAAGCCGCGTAAAAACATCCCTCTAAAGTCTGGAACTTTAAAAGTTGTATCACTGTCTTTTCCCCATTTATCGCCTATCGCTTTGAATAATTGCGGATAATCTTTGCGTTCATAAGTAGCACCATCGCATAAAAGCCAACCGCTCGGCAATTGTTGCATCGCAAAGGTCGCAATAAACCCGCAAGGAAAAGTTTCTATCTTTGGTGGTGGAATGGGGGTAGGATTTAACAGATACCAACCATCGCGATCTACAATTGAAACATCATCATTATAAACTATTTCATAAATTCCATCTGTTTGTAGCTCACCACCTTCTAATGGGATAATACCTACATCAGTTGCTTTATAAATAAGCTTCTCTTCTATGCTATTAACGGTTACTGTCGTCGTGCCAATATTCACTCCACGAGCTTTAAAACGTATAATGATATCATTCTTGTATTTTGCTATAGGTGAAGCTGTAGTTAGCGTAATTGATGTTGTTTTGTCTTTTGCATCCACGACAAACTTTGAATCAATAGAACCACCCCTATCTGCTAGATATTCACGCACACGCTGCATCATAGCCCGAGCACTATCATTGACAGAACTCGGCGGCTGACCTTCCGCCCAATTAATGATACTATCGGAATTAGCATTTTCATCAGCCGTTAGCGACCAATCGTAAATATTAGACATTATAACCCCCCGTTCTTATTAATAACTCTTCTCACAATTTTTCACTAACTCTATGAGGAAACTGTCCTTCAAATGAATCAATAATGCTAAATCTGCAAATGTTCACTTGGATCCCCCCTATTATCATCGGTTGATACATCATCTTTCTTGCATCACCTGTACTTATTAGATGTTTTTTCTTTATTTCCTCCGCTTCAGTGAGCCAATCTCAGCATATTTTTTAAAATAAAATCAATATTAATGTCTTTATTTTGCTTTGCAATGTAATCTCTAACCTTGTGTTGCTCGTCTATTATTGCCTCGTTATAATGATACGGTTATATTTTCGAAACTCCCATCTTCTTAACTTATAAATATTGTTGATAAAATCCCTTTTTGTGGATCAGATAAAATTAACGTGGAATGTAACTTCCTGTAAAGCTAACAGGAAACTTGTTGATGTCTTTGAAATCCTGATGAGGGTTGATGCAATTGTCTTATGCTCTCAACGCTTTAAAATTGTCTCATCAGTCATATCTTATTGATACCATAGTACTTATGTTTCGCATATGTACTTTGAAAATTGCACAAATCACCTCAATTTCTTGAGCTGTTGTCGCAAAATCTTCATAAACTTTTTCACTATCTTTATAAAAAAGAGACTATAATTTCTGTTAACTGTTTTCCGTATCAAACAAGCTAAAAAATTTGCTCTGAATTCTTTACACTTCTCACCGAGTTTTTATCTGCATGCAAATACCTTTTAAACATATTTTGTTCCGTTTTTTGTTCCGTTAAACCTATTCTTGAAAACTTGTTTTTATTAAAATCATCCCCCGCTTCCCCCTCTTCTTGAATGCATCCTTTTCCTACTCTGTAACGCACCGCAAACTATGGTGCTCCATACGGGCCCCCTCCCTGCCTCTCTGACTTAATTTTCGAACAACATACCCATTATGCTAAAGATGCATCAAAAAATATTGCCGATAAAGTCCAAAATATATATTTGATTGTTTCACGTGAGCTTAAAAACACTTACCCCACGCTGGCTATTATGTGATGTTCAAATCGCACCCTTAACCTTTGAAGCTCCACTTTCTATAACCAGCATACCCCCAAATTCAGCACAATAACCCCTTTTTTGTATTTTATTATAGGTAAAGCTTTTTTGCAAGAGCAATAAATTCTTCTCTGCAACATCTTGCAATTATTGGTATTGTCCATTTTCATCGCAAGACAAGAGGAAACATTTGCCAAACTTTTTTGATAATCGATTCTGCCGCATCAAACCAACATAGCAAAATAAGCTCTAGCAATTTAATACTTGCAATAATTGTGATCAAGATCTGAAAATTGAAAGACGCTGCCACCATCTCAAGCTTTAATCGATAATCAACCTGATAATAATCCTTTCAAAAATTATAGTTCTCAATGGCGTATTTATCTCTTCCAAAGAATGATCAACTAGCGAATTTTGAAACTGCCGAAGGTAAAGAATGATCTCCGATATCCCTCCTATACTACATTGATAACCTTTTAAAACAGCTATCAGAGAAAAAAGACCTTATCTTTCCATAACCATACTTCTCCAAGCTATACGCACCACTGCCATTGCTTATAAAAATAGGAATAAGCTTTGCCTATAATCTTAACCTGCCGTTCTCAACTGAAGTAATTTTCATCCCTCCTATCATCTTAATCACTCTCCCATCCTCACCTGTTAGCTGTAATAGCAACATCTTACCCAAGCAATACCACGTAAGCAGTAAGACAATCAATCTATGGCTTGTTTTTCTAAATAGGATATCAATCCTTCATAATCCTATTTTATTATCGGCATTCTCAGCTGCTCATACTACCGCCTCTTTATTAAGTACGAGCATTTTTTAGGAACACCCTTTCATCCTATCCTAGTTCTTAGTGACATCCACTTTCTTTTTGTTTGTAGAGTTGACGCTGTATTTCCTGATTTAATAAATACTCACTCCAGATAATAAAAAAATCTTGCATTTGCAGTAATTTTCAACTGCACTACGCTATTGACAGATAAACACGACCAGCATTGTTATATGTCGTAACATTCATAGCTTTTTCTGTATCAATATTATTGGAATATACGAGCGTAGATAGTTTAAATAGTACGATAAGCTTTACAAAGAATACTTGGAGTTTGAATCTCTTCAAAAGCAAGAACAAACAAAAAAATTGTATTTTGTATATAGACGTAGCTATCAGAATATAGTCTCTCAATTTGATATCATAATGCATTGTCATATACTCATTTTTTTATGTGGATGCTTTGTGAATTTATTGCGGAGTGATTATCAATAAGGAGATGCGGTAGGCAATGTTAGCCAATGTAATAAATAGTCTATGTTGTGAGTCTAATTTGGAGATAAACTTGTTTTATTTGGGCATACAATATGTTCATGAGCTTTACAGGCCCAATGTTTTATTACGCGGAAAAATTTCTTAATCCTTTAAATGAAAATGAAATTAGCCCCAAAATACAAATCATTGATTTAGTATCACTTATGAGAACCGTTAATGATGAAAACACTAAACAAATAGCTCAGTTTTACATAGAGCTAAAAATGATATATTATATGATCAAACCAAGAAGAATTCATAAAATGTGGTAATGTTTTGTCTTCTATAACAAGCCACTGTATAGCACGGTATTAAGCTCGTTACTTATCATGAACTCTGCTTGGATTCCCCCAAAAAACTTATTAAAATCGTTCAAAATATATCTTTATGATTGACAATATAGATATTTAAGCCAACCATGTCCATGCGAGAAAAAATGTTTTAAGTGGGGGCATAACGCGAATGTTGTTAAGAATATTACATCGATTTTCAATAAAATTTGTTGAATTTTATTGAGCGCTTTTGGGTATAAAGCAACATTGCCCTCATTCATTCAAGCGCGCATAATTGATAATTTGAATACATCCCCATTAACATCGCAACCTATTTTTGAACTGTGTATCTATAAGGAAAAAGTTTGTGCAGAAAAATACTCCATCAATCAATTGTAGCCCCTTTCCTGCTTCACGCAAATTTATCAACAGAGCCTTCTCTTTTCTGATGTGCGCGTACCATTGCGTGAAATTTCATTGACTGATGGCAGCGAGGAAAAAACTCTAAATATTTACGATACTTCCGGCCCCTACACAGATAAAGATATGATCATTGATATTACAAAAGGCTTGCCAGCAATTAGCTCATGTTGGCTGTCTAAGCGTGCTGATACTGAACCTTATCCTGCTCGATCAGTCAAACCTGAGGATAATGGATTGGCTTCTGATAAAAATCCTACACCAACCTTTGAACATAGGCAGCCCATTTTGCGAGCAAAAAATGGCAAAGCAATTACACAAATGGCTTACGCGCGCGCGAGCATTATTACAGCGGAAATGGAATATGTGGCTATACGAGAAAATGAAGGATTAGTAGTAAAAGAACGGCAGAATGTACCATCAAATGAAATATTTGCTAGATCAATACCAGAAATTTATACTGCGGAATTTGTTCGCAATGAAATTGCTTGTGGACGCGCCATTATTCCCCAAAACATCAATCATCCAGAGTGCGAACCCATGATTATTGGGCGTAATTTTCGTGTTAAAATTAATGCCAATATTGGTAATTCAGCAGTGACTTCATCTATGGCAGAAGAAGTTGATAAAATGGTTTGGGCCATTCGCTGGGGAGCCGATACAGTGATGGATCTCTCAACAGGTCGGAATATTCATAATATTCGTGAGTGGATTATTCGAAATTCGCCAGTACCCATAGGAACTGTTCCACTTTATCAAACACTCGAAAAAGTACAAAGCATTGCAGAAAATTTAACATGGGATATTTTCCATGACACCCTCGTCGAGCAAGCAGAACAAGGTGTTGATTATTTTACCATTCATGCAGGACTAAGATTACCTTTTATCCCCCTAACTATTGATCCGATAACGGGTATTGTTTCAAGAGGCGGCTCTATTATGGCAAAATGGTGTCTGCATCATCACAAAGAAAGTTTTCTTTACAAACATTTTGATGAAATTTGTGATATTGCACGTACATATGATATCTCTCTTTCCTTGGGAGATGGATTGCGCCCTGGCTCTATTGCCGATGCTAATGATGAAGCCCAATTTACTGAGCTTAAAACTTTGGGAGAATTGACAAAAACTGCTTGGGGAAAAGACGTACAGGTTATGATTGAAGGGCCTGGACACGTACCAATGCATAAAATTAAAGAAAATATGAAAAAACAATCAGATCTCTGTCATCAAGCACCTTTTTATACTTTGGGACCCCTTACAACTGACATCGCACCAGGATATGACCATATTACATCGGCCATTGGTGCTGCTATGATTGGATGGTTTGGAACTGCTATGCTGTGTTACGTAACACCTAAAGAACATTTAGGATTGCCTGATAAAAACGACGTTAAAACTGGTGTGATCACTTATAAAATCGCTGCGCATACTGCTGATCTTGCCAAAGGTTTGCCTAGAGCACAATTGCGCGATAATGCCCTCTCACGTGCACGATTTGATTTTAGATGGTATGACCAATTCAATCTTTCTCTTGATCCAGAAACAGCCCGCGCTTTTCATGATGAAACAATGCCTAAAGAAGCCTATAAATTAGTGCATTTTTGTTCCATGTGTGGGCCAAAATTCTGTTCGATGCGTATTTCCCATGATATTCGTGATACAGTGGCAACAAGAAAAACAAAAATCGAAGGTATGGTTGCCATGTCCAAGAAATATAAAAAGAATGGTGATCTGTATGTAGATGCTATTCTTGCTCAAAAAAAGAGTGTCAACAGTTGAAAAATATTCTTATCAAAGGTGCAGGGGTAGGCGGTTTAACAGTTGCCTTTATGTTACAACACAAAGGTGTTTCTGTTACTGTATCGGCTCCTCCTCATTCTCCTATAGGAACTGCAAGTTGGTATGCAGGAGGAATGTTAGCGCCTTACTGTGAAAAGGAAAGTGCTGAACAGATTGTTGAAGATCTTGGTATACAAGCCATAAAATGGTGGCGCAAAACGCTCCCTCATCTTGTAATATCAAAAGGCACTTTAGTCGTTGCACCTACACGAGATATAGGAGAGCTTGAACGTTTTTCAGAGCGCACACACAATCACAAAACCATAAATGGTGCAGAAATAGCTCATCTTGAACCCGATCTTGCAGAACGTTTTAACTGTGCACTTTTTTACGAAGATGAAGCACATATTGATCCTCGCAAAGCACTCATTACTTTGAAAGAAGACCTGATAAAAAATGGAGCATGTTTTGTTGATGTGGAAATACCAGAAACAAATTTTGATATTGTTATTGATGCAACGGGAATAGCACGTTTAGGAAAAGACAAAAATATACGGGGGGTGCGCGGGGAAATGCTACTCGTGCGCAGCACAGATATTAAAATTTCTCGCCCAATTCGTCTCCTCCATCCACGGTTTCCACTTTATGTTGTACCTCGACAGAATAATATTTTTATGATTGGCGCAACAATGATTGAAAGTGATTTTGATGGTGCTATCTCCGTGAGATCAATGATGGAATTGCTCAATGCTGCTTATACTTTACATCCCGCTTTTGCAGAAGCAGAAATTGTTGAATCTGGTGTTGGAATACGAGCATGCTATCCTGATAACTTTCCTTGTGTGCACAAAGATGGTAACCATATTTCCATTAATGGATTTTATAGACATGGTTTTCTCTTGTCTCCTGAAATGGCAAAACGAGCAATAAAATTGGTGTTGGAGTAAAGCATGCAAATATTTGTCAATGGTGAAACAATCCAAACAGCAGTTACCACTCTCAATCTATTACTTGAAGAATTGGGCTATGAAGGAAATTGGCTCGCTATCGCTGTTAATGCTGAAGTGGTTCCTTTAGATGCACGAAGCCAATTTGTTTTGCATGAAGGAGATAAAATTGAAATTTTAAGCCCAATGCAAGGAGGCTGAGACTATGTTAAATCTTTATGGACAACAATTCTCTTCCCGTCTTATGTTAGGTACAGCCCAATATCCTTCACCAGCAATCCTTCGGGATGCTATTCATAAATCCGGTACAGAAATTGTGACAGTTTCATTGCGTCGAGAAACCGCAGGTGGAAAACAAAGCGGGCAATTTTGGCAATTTCTTAAAGAACTTGATGTAACATTACTTCCAAACACCGCTGGTTGTTACACTGTTAAAGAAGCCGTGACGACAGCCAAACTCGCACGAGATCTTTTTAAAACAGCTTGGATTAAACTTGAAGTTATTGGCAATTCCGATACTTTACAGCCAAACGTTTTTTCCTTAGTCGAAGCTGCAAAAATTCTAAATGATGAAGGATTCCAAATTTTTGCTTATACAACGGATGATCTTATTGTTGCTGAAAAGCTCTTGGATGTTGGTTGTCGTGTCATTATGCCTTGGTGTGCTCCTATTGGATCTGCCAAAGGACCTCATAATACCGATGGTTTGCGTTCTATCCGCGCTTATCTGCCTGATATTACTCTTGTTATTGATGCCGGCATTGGACGTCCATCACATGCCGCAATTGCTATGGAACTGGGTTATGATGCAGTACTTCTTAACACAGCAGTTGCTAAAGCAGGTGATCCTATCTTAATGGCTGAAGCATTTTCTCAAGCTGTTCAGGCAGGACGTATGGGATATAAAGCTGGCATTCTCGAAGCACGCAATGTAGCTGTCCCTTCAACACCAGTTATTGGGAAAGCAGTATTTTCATGAAACTGGACCCATTTTACCTCATCGTTGATAATGCTGATTTGATTGAACGTTTTGTTCCTTTTGGGATAAAACTCGTACAATTGCGTATAAAAAATGAAAATCAACAAATGATCCGTCAACATATCAAGCGTGCAAAAAACACATGCGATAAATTGGGAGCACAATTAATCATTAACGATCATTGGGAAATGGCAATTGAGGAAAAATGTAATTTTATTCATCTCGGACAAGAGGACTTGAATAATGCTGATCTTCCCGCAATTCGTAAAAGTGGCATAAGATTTGGTCTTAGTACACACGATGAACATGAATTGGATATCGCGCTATCTGTGTATCCTGCGTATATTGCACTCGGTCCTATTTATCCAACGATCTTAAAAAAAATGAAATGGATGCCGCAAGGATTAGAAAAACTCAAACAATGGAAAAAACGGATTGGTGCTCTCCCTTTAGTTGGCATTGGTGGTTTAACACCAGAACGCGCAGTTGATGTTTTAAAAGCAGGAGCAAATAGTGCTGCTGTTGTGACTGATATTATCCTCCATAAACAACCTGAAAAGCGTGTCCAACAATGGATAAAAGTGACACAAACATGGCGTTGATACCTTCCATTCTTATTGTTGCGGGCACCGATCCAACAGGAGGTGCTGGTGTTGTTCGTGATATAGAAACAGCTACACATTTTCAAATAAAAGCAAATTTAGCAATAACCTGTGTTAACGTACAAGATGATAATCAGGTTGTTGAAATTGTTCCAATGGATGGCAAACTGATCGCCGCGCAAATGCGCAGTGCTCTAGAGGCCAATCCCATAAGCGCAATAAAAATCGGTATGACGGGAACACAAGCAATTATAGAAGCAATCTGTAATGTATTGGAAGACTATCCTCATGTTCCAGTTATTCTGGATCCTGTACTTGTCGCCTCATCAGGAGGAAAACTAACAACGGAAGCAATCATCGAAACTATGATCAATAAACTGCTTCCTCACGTTGATCTTTTAACACCTAATAGAGAAGAACTCGCTCTTCTGAGCCAAAGCCCATTGGCTTCTTATCATAAGCAAACAATACAACAAGCAAAAAAACTTCTATCATTTGGTCCACACTCTATATTGATAAAAGGTGGACATGCAAATGGTCCTCTTGCAATTGATAGCTTAGTTAACAAAACTGAGATAATGAATATTTCTACTCCCCGCGTAACAGGAACAATGCGTGGAACTGGTTGCATCCTATCAAGCGCTATTGCTGCACATTTGGCATTAAATGAATCTCTCATTGAAGCCGTAAAAAAAGCAAAAATATATACCCACACATTGCTTTTAAACCACCACCAAAAAGAGCTCTAGACTTAAACGTCTTAATCATGCTTTATCGGTATTCTTATAATCAGATTAGCTATAATCAGATTAGCAACGAAAATATCATACAGCTTGAAGAATAATTCTATCTGGTCTATTCATTAATATATCTATAGGTAAGAAAAATACAATGTTAAACCAAACTCAGTGCTCAATCTCATATGAAGAGCTTCTAAGTTTTTACAAAGAAAGTGGTGCTGATGCCGTGCTGGCTGATGCGCCTATTGACCGCTTTAGTCAATCAGAGAAAAATGTAAAGCAGGTAATCGACACTTCCCATCACCAACAAATACCAGCAACCATAAAACAGCATAACTATCCACTACCTAACTCCGATACCGCACAATACGCACTCTCAGCTATAGAGATGGCAGAAAAGGCCAATACACTTGATGAATTAAAGTCTGCTCTCCTCGCTTTTAATGGCTGCTCCTTAAAACTGACAGCGAAAAATACATGTTTTGCGGATGGAACAGCAGGAAGCCCACTTATGCTCATTGGAGAAGCACCAGGACGCGAAGAAGATATACAAGGAATTCCTTTTGTTGGAAAAGCGGGAATGTTGCTTAACAGAATTCTCGAAGCAATTGGCCTCACAAGACAAAATGTTTACATAACGAACACGATTCCTTGGCGTCCACCAGGCAATCGCACACCAACACCGAGAGAAGTTGCATTATGCCGCCCTTTTGTTGAACGACATATTCAACTTGCTAAACCTCGTATCCTCATAGCACTAGGAGGAGTTGCTGCACAATTTCTTACCGGAATTCAAAATGGAATCATCCGATCAAGGGGAAAATGGCACACTTATGTAGGAGAAGGTGAAGTAAAAATACCTGTTATGCCAACCTTTCACCCTGCCTATCTTTTACGAACACCAAGTCAAAAAAAGCTTACATGGATGGACTTTTTAGAAGTAAAAAATCGCTTAAATAACCTCTCGTAATTCCTTCAGCTTACCTTGCACAACAATATAAATAGTCTTTCGCTCATTTGCATTTTTAAAATACACTCAGGAAAAAATTATGGAACAGCCAACAACGCCGATTTATCGTTTGGAAGATTACCAACCAACCCCCTACACTATCTCTAAAACACAGCTTTCCTTTTGTTTAGAACCACAAAAAACCTTTGTGACAGCAACATTGTTCATTGAGGCGCGCCAAAATACAAAAGAGAGAATGCCTCTTGTGCTTTCTGGAGATGATCTTACATTAATTTCTGTTGCTATTAATGGCGAAACATTGGCCAAAAACACTTATAACGTCACTCCTTCATGTTTAGAAATTATAACGCCACCAACCGCTCCTTTTACATTGCAATTAGTCACTAAACTGAATCCTGAAACAAACCGCCAACTCATGGGGCTTTATCTTTCAAACGGTGTTTATTGTACACAATGCGAAGCAGAAGGATTTCGTCGTATTACTTATTTTTATGATCGCCCAGATGTTCTTTCTACCTATACAGTAAAAATTGAGGCAGATTCTCAGAAAATCCCCATCTTGCTTTCCAATGGCAACCTTGTAGAATCAGGAATTCTTGAGGGCAATCGCCACTTTGCCGTTTGGGAAGATCCCTATCCCAAACCATCTTATCTCTTTGCTTTAGTTGGTGGTAACCTTGATAAACTAGAAGATTATTTTACCACTATGTCTGGTCGACGTATTAAACTCGGCATCTATGTAGAAAAAGGAAAAACTGAACGCGCAATTTATGCAATGGATGCGCTCAAACGCTCTATGCATTGGGATGAACAATATTTCGGACGCGAATATGATCTTGATGTTTTCAATATTGTTGCTGTTTCTGACTTTAACATGGGGGCAATGGAAAACAAAGGGCTTAATATCTTTAATGATAAATATGTTCTTGCAGATCCTGAAACAGCAACCGACTATGACTATAGAAATATTGAACGCATCATTGCCCATGAATATTTCCATAATTGGACCGGTAATCGCATTACCTGCCGTGATTGGTTTCAGCTCTGCCTAAAAGAAGGATTAACAGTTTACCGTGATCAGGAATTTTCTTCAGATCAAAATGTGCGTAGTCTCCAGCGAATTGAAAATATAAAAACATTGAAAGCTAAGCAATTTACCGAAGATTCCGGTCCACTCGCCCATCCTGTACGGCCTCGTCAATATAGCCAAATCAACAATTTTTATACCGCAACCGTCTATGAAAAAGGTGCAGAAGTCGTTCGCATGGTGCATACTATTTTAGGCCCTGTTCTCTTTCGTAAAGGGATGGATCTCTATTTTCAACGTCATGACGGACAAGCTTGCACAATTGAAGACTTTATCACCTGTTTTGCTGAAGTCTCTGGTAGAGATTTCTCACAATTCATGCTGTGGTACGAACAAACAGGCACGCCCCATGTAGAAATTGAACACCATTATAGTGATGGTGTTCTCACAATTCATGCAAAGCAACACAGTCCAGAAACACCACAACAAAATATAAAAAAACCTATGCTCATCCCTATCGCTTTTGGACTCTTAGGACACCAGGGAGAATCTCTAGCTTATGAAGCTGATGCAAATATTCAATCAGATGTTATGCTTCTCTCCAAGGAAAACCAAACGTTCACATTAAGGGGATTAAATGCAAAACCTGTTTTATCACTGCTCAGAGACTTTTCTGCACCTATCATTCTACAAACCCCATTCAATGAAAGCGAACTCATATTTCTTGCACAAAACGATAGTAATCAATTCAATCGTTGGCAGTCGTTGAATCATTTGATGACGCAAGCCTTGATTCAAGCTATTCAAGATGAAACACGAGCAAAAGAGGGTATGCCCTCTGCCTTGCTAAAATTGATTGAAACTATCATTACAGACGAAAGTCTTGAACCCGAATTTCGCGCATTTTGTTTAAGTTTACCGAGCGAAGTTGAGCTTGCCCACACAATCGGTAAAAATGTTGATCCAGAGTGTATTCACCATGTGCGCAATCAGTTTTTGGCTTCACTCGCACATACGTATCAAGAACTCTTCACAAAACTTTATGTGCAAATGCAAACCAATGAGCCCTATTCACCAAACACTGTACAAGCTGGGAAACGAGCATTACGTAATATTATACTAGACTATCTTTCCATCGCTGAAGCCCAACCAACCCGTGCTGCCACACAATATGCAACAGCTAATAATATGACTGATCGCATGGCCAGTATAACCATTTTAGTGCAGCGTTTTAAAGAAAGTGAGCAGGCACAAAATGCCTTAAATGATTTTGAAAACCGCTATCGGCATGACCCTTTGGTCATGGATAAATGGTTTTCCATTCAAGCAATAGTTGCGGGAACATCAACACTTGATCACGTTCAAAAACTCATGCAGCATCCGCTCTTTTCACAAGATAATCCCAATCGTGTAGGAGCTTTGATTGGTGTCTTCGCATCTAACAACTTAACAGGTTTTAATAGAGTTGATGGCGCATCCTATCAATTTCTTTGTCAAATCATTCTTGAAATTGACAAAAAAAATCCACAGCTCGCTTCCCGATTATTAACAATGATGCGTTCTTGGCGACAATTAGAGCCAATTCGGCAAAAGAAACTTGAAATCGCATTAAAAACAATTGCAATAGCTCCGAAATTGTCAAGCGATGTAGCAGATATCATCAATCGCATACTCGCTTAAAAGAAAAACGATTTTAAATCAATATATTATAATATTTCTTATGAAAGAAAATAAATTATCTCTTTGTAACTGCAACCCCATAAACAAGCAATTTAAACCTTTTTATGGAGAATGTTAGGGTTCTTTTTTATTTCCATATTCCATGCTCATAAGAATAAAATTACTTTTTTTTAAAAAAAAAGACTGGACAGAGGACTCGTGTTTTGATTCATTGTATTTATGGGGTTAACTATGAATACAGAAACAATTTTTCAATCACATTATTCCATAATTAGAGGAACTAGAAATGGCTAAATTGGACGCATATAACGCGCCAACAGATATGCACGCCACTTCAAAACCCAGCGCTCAAAGTTGCAAGGCACGGACAGCGCATATCAACCTGCTTTCTGGCTCCACTTATCAAAAACTTCTCTTTATTGAGCCTTGGCTACGGCGTTTTATTCCTATCATAATTGTTGTATTCCTCGTTTTGCTAGCAGCAATTCGTTTTGTTTCAATCTATGATTGGCGCGATACAATTGATAAAAGTACACGTTCGACCCTCACTCTCTTAGCTTCTCATATTACCAATATAATTGATCGTGACTTACTTTCAGCTACTCAGCAAGAAAAAAACGCTGTTCTTTCTCATAATCATTTACAAAATATTCTTACCAATTTTCGTAACAAAGGTCTTATCAAAACCAACACTGTTATTGCTATTGTCGATCAAAAAGGCGATGTTCTAGCCTCATCCAGTTCCGAAATAATTTTAGGAAAACCCTTACAAGATTTTACCTCTGAGAGTACTGCTTTACGGTCTCTCGGACAAGATGCTGGAATCATGAAAATCACGATAGGAAAAGATACCCCTGCTCTCGCTTCCTTCAATCAAACAGAAAATAGACAATATGGTGTATTCATCAGTGAAAAAATGCAACATACTTACGTAGAATGGCGCAAATTTTTTTCATTAAACATAACTCTGTTCATAGGAACTACAGGCATTATCCTGGCTCTCCTCTATGCTTATTATAATCAAATTATACGAGCACGTAATACAGATCTAGCTTCAGAAAAAATTCAAAACCGCATTGATATGGCAATGATGCGTGGACGCTGTGGACTGTGGGACTGGAATATGGCAAGTGGACGTGTTTACTGGTCACGAGCAATGTATGAAATGCTCGGCTATGTGCCTCAAGATGCACTGCTCTCAATTTCCCAAATCACCGCCATTATTAATCCAAATGATGCAAATTTTTTTGATCTTGCTCAGGAATTAATGAGCGGTAAAAAAAAGCATATCGACATTAACGTCCCCATGCGTCATGCTGATGGTCATTATGTATGGATGCGCATTCGTGCCGAAGTTACTGAAGAAGAAGAGCCCCATTTGGTTGGTATTTCCTACGATATTAGTGAACAACGTCAATTCGCTGAACAAACAGCGCAAGCCGACCTTCGTATCCGCGATGCTATTGAAAATATTTCAGAATCTTTTGTATTGTGGGATTCAGAAGGACGTTTAGTCATGTCCAACAGCAAATTTTGCGAATATGCCGCTATCCCTAAACAGATTCTACAATCAGGCATCCAACGTGCAACAGTCGAAGCCATGGCACGCCCTGCAATCAGTGAATATCCCCTCAAAGATGATGGTACTGGTAACTTAACCAGTATTCGCCAAACAGCAGATGGCTGTTGGCTCAAAATTAATGAACGACGTACCCAAGACGGAGGACTTGTTTGTATTGGTACAGACATTTCTGAGCTTAAACAACAACAAGAAAAATTTGAAGACAGTGAAAGGCGCCTTTTTTCTTTCATTCAAGAACTCAAACGTGCACGAGGAAATGCTCAACAACGTGCAACAGAAGTTGAAAAACTTAATAAAAGTCTGCAAGCAGAAAAAGAACGCGCAGAAAGTGCTAACAAAGCTAAATCAGAATTTTTAGCCAATATGTCTCATGAATTGCGTACTCCACTTAATGCTATTCTCGGCTTTTCAGACATCATGTTGCAATCTACCTTTGGCCCTCTTGGTTCACAACGCTATGAGGAATATATGCATGATATTTACAATTCAGGAACCCATCTTCTAACCCTTATTAATGATATCCTTGATATGTCTAAAATCGAAGCTGGAAGATTTACCCTTGATTGTAAAAATACCAATCTTGAGCCCATTATCAGTGAAGCAGTGCGAACACTCACACCACAAGCCCAAGAAAAAAATATTTCTGTTACAACGAATATTGCTCCAGAACTTCATGCTGAGGTTGACTGCCGTGCCATGAGACAGATTTTCCTTAATCTTATCTCTAATGCTGTTAAATTTACACCTTCTGGTGGTAGTATTGATGTCTATGCTTTCCAGAAAAAAACCAATCTTGTTTTCAGAATTAAAGATACAGGAGTTGGTATTCCTCAATCCGCAATAAAAAAACTTGGGCAACCTTTTGAACAAGTTGAAAATCAATTTACAAAAACCCACACTGGATCAGGACTTGGATTGGCCATCTCACGCTCTCTGTTAGAACTCCATAAAGGAAAGCTTGAAATTACTTCTAAAGAAATGAAAGGTACGACTGTAACCATTACAATGCCAATTCAGCAAAATTAAATTTTAAAAACAGTATCCTTTTCGTTCTCGTTGCAACAAAATTTTTTTCCGTTGCATCCCCCAGCGATAACCTGAAATAAAACCATTTTTGCGTACTACACGATGACAAGGAATAACCAACGCCAATTCGTTACGCGCACAAGCATTAGCAACGGCACGGAAAGCTTTCGGCATACCAATATGTTGCGCTAACTCTTCATAAGAAATTGTTTCACCACATTGTATTTTACATAATGCAGCCCAGACTTTCTGCTGAAAGGCTGTACCTCTTATATCCAAGGGAAAATCATAATTCCTTACCAAATGAGGCGTTTCTACCATTGCAACAATATGTGCGGTCTCTCTGTTAAACACATCGTCATTAACATCTTTTTGCACATCATCAAAACGCGCCATAAATTGGCGTAGTAGTTGCTCAGTAGTGTTTCCTAGCGATACATTACAAATCCCTTTAGGAGACTTCGCCACTAAAAGCCCCCCTATCGATGTTTCTCTCAGATACAGAACTCTTTTTAAAGGAGCGTTTAGCATTCTGGTAAACCTCTATTTCCAGTGTACACCGCAAATAGAGCAAAAAGAATAAAATTATCCCACTTTTATTTCTTATAAATAAAAATGATGTAGAAGTGCATCTTTGAAAATTTTACAGGGAAAATAATCAAGCAAACCTACTCTCTCAATTTATATCTCTTCACAGGCATTAAATATTTCGCACACACGCAAAATAACTCTACTTGTCCTTGTGCAGCAGTAAGATAGGATTATTTACTAAAACCATACTTGCTTTTGGCTTAAATATGTAAAATATCTGCAGTGTTAATATACTTAAAAAAGAAAAATTGGTTGAAATAGATAATTTAAGCCTCTCAGACAACCTCTCCTCTCCATCCTAGAATATCTTTACTATAAAATTTATAAAAAAAGCCCTATCTCGTGGATAGGGCTTTTCTCAAATATTTAACCTTGCACTAAATTAAAATTTGTAAGCTACACCAACACGAAAATCATTCGTTTTGTAGCCCATTTCAATTTTTTCATTTGCAAATTTCTTCTTACCAAAATCTGAGTAACGATATTCTGCACGCACAATAACATTATCAGCCATTGCAAAATCAACACCGCCGCCAAGGGTATAACCAACCATAGTCTTTTTTTCATCATGCAGTAAATCAGACAAATTAACAGCTTGCTTACTTGTCGTATCAGCTGCCTTTGCAAAGATGTTCCGGAGCTGCGTATAAGCAACGCCCCCCGCAATATAAGGCATCATACGATCAACAGCAAAACCAACTCGCACCCTTGTAGCACCAAACCATTTTTGTTTTAAAGTATGATGCACAACTTCACTAGACGTTGCTGCATCATCCCGATGCGCTATCCCTCGACTCGTTCCTTCTAGAGTATCTCGCATTGCTTTTTTTTGCTTTTCTTCCAACGACTTGATATCTTTGCTATCTTTTTTACCAGATAATATTATATCCGTATCAATACCTATAATAAAGCCATTGTCGATATCAATATTGGAACCCGCATAAATGCCACCTATGAAACCAGAAGGTTTAGGCAAAAACTCCTTGTTCATCGGAACAAATTGTCCTGCACTCTCATTTTCTAAATAACTTAAAGTAGATTTACTTGAAAAACCACCAATTTGGCCCCCAAGGTAAAACCCTGCAAAAGAAAAAGTAGGAACAGAAACAACAGGTACTCGCTGCTCAGGAACTGCAATATCAGCTGCTCGTACTGCAGAAACTGAAATCAAAGCCAAAGCAGATGTTGTGATTAAATACTTTTTAGTCATAATTGCTCCCCTAAAAGCTAATGAACATAACGTGGATGGTTTCATATTTTTTTCAAAAAATCTGTAGCAAAAATGTCACAGTTATAAAAAAAATAAAACCTTAATGATAAAATGTAAGCAGACTTAAACAGACTATGCTATAATAGAAATTAGCATAAGAATTTCTATATAATATTGTATATTGGCTATATTGATGGAAATTCGTCTTATTATAAAGCTTTCGTAAGCGCGTGTATCTTTTAAAAATACTCGAAACTATTTTGAATAGTGTTCATATCATCTTTTGAAAGAAAATGAGGTCTAACATAGTCGACAAAGCCTCTTGTCCTGCTTTGCTTGATATATCTTCATTTCTAATATGGGTAAAAAAAACGATAAATTAAGATTATTTTCATTTAAAAGTAAAAAAAGCTTATTTTAATTTTCTGAATGAACCATAGCAATTAGAACTAGATCATTTAACATAGAAACCTATCTTAACCAGCTTGAAAAACCAACCGAGAATAGCTCTAAACTATTTTTTTAACTTTAACTATTTGTTCCAATAAAACAGATAGCTAAATGAAACATCAAAAATTAACATAGAGATTAAAAAAATAAATGGAAGTACACCAAGTCATGTAAGAATTCGATTTTCGTCAAAAAAAGTACTCTTGAAACAAAAATAGAAGACAGGGTTATTATAATAGTATTTGGTAAAAATTTATATAAAATTCTAAATAAAGACCAAAAAAATTATAAAATCAAAATATTTTTAAAAAACATTTTTTTAATAATTTAATTGATTTCTTATTTTGAATGAATACCATTTTTATTCTGCACATTCCTTTGTTTTATATCTAGTTATAATAATTTCTAGTTATAATAATTGTTGGTATCCTAACTAGCAACCATATACATTTTTCTCATAAAATTATCACCAAATATTTTAATCCTTCATCACGTGTGTAAAAATTGAACGTACTGATTGCCCTGTTTCCTCAATTAATTTTTCAATGCGAAGCAAATCAGGTTCTCCAACACTTGTTAACAAAAGGTCGCGTAATCCAAGTGGCACATCATGAGGATTAAGAGTATCATTTAAGCAAAGGCGTATAATTTGACTCACGTTTGTATAGAGACTATAGGCACGACATAAGTCAGAAACAAATGACTTATTAAGAAAACTGTTCGGCAAATGAGCTAAAATATCTGCTGTCGTCGCTCCAATTTTAAACTCAATCACGTGAGTAATAACAGCAAATTGGGCAATAAATTCTAGATCCATGATACCACCAAGCATATTTTTCAAATCCCATTGATTTTCCGGTGGTTTTTCTTTTTCAATCAAAGTACGCATATCGCGCACCGCTTTTACAACACTTTTCTTATCACGAGAAAAAGCAATAATTGCACAAACTTCATTTTCTAATTCTTGCAAAAAATTAGAATCCCCAGCCACACCCCGCGCCCGTGTTAAAGCAAGATGTTCCCATATCCACGCTTCTTTACGATAATATTTCCTAAAAAATTGAAAAGAAACAGCAACAGGCCCTTTATTACCTAATGGACGCAATCTTAAATCAACAGGATAAAGGATACCTTGGCTTGTATGAGTAGATAAAGCCGCAACAAAGCGTTGTGCTAAACGGATATAATATTGAGAGACATAAAGAGGCTTTTCTCCATCAGATATTTCTGCATCCTCATCATGTTCATAAAGAAAAATAAGATCAACATCAGAACCAGCAGTTAATTCACGACTTCCAAGCTTACCCATACCCAATATACCAACACGTCCCCCTTTAATACTGCCATGAAGAGAAGAAAACTCCTTTTGGACAACAGAAAACGTTTTTGCAATCATAAGATCAGCAAGTGCCGTAAATGCAAAACCTGCTCTATTTCCTGTAATTGCACCATTCAAAATCCGAATACCAATCAAGAAACGTTGCTCATCAGCAAAAACTCTGAAATGATCAAGAATTTGTTCATAAGAAATTACACCTTCAAGAAAATATTCAAGCCGATTTTCTAAATAAGCTCTTGTTGGCAACTCTGAAAAAATTTTTGGATCCAGCATCCCATCAAAAACATGTGGTTTGCGTGTAATAATTTCCGCAAGACGTGGAGCAGCTCCCATGATAAGCACCAACATATCCAAAAGAGAGGGATTAGACTGCAATAAACTAAAAAGCTGTATCCCTGAAGGTAATCCCTGTAAAAAACTATCAAAACGCAACATTGCTTCATCAGCTCGTTTTGTCGCGCCAAAAGCTTTCAAAAGTGCTGGAGTTAATTCTGTTAATCGTTCACGCGCTTCAGCAGATTGAGTAGCTTTATAACGCCCACAATGAAGTGTACGCATAATACGACAAATATCACTCGCTCTTTCAAAACCTAAACGGCTCAATGTTATTAATGTCTCCGGATCATCTTTTTCACCTGTAAAAACTAAATTGCCAATTTCTAAACCAAGTTCTTGCTCATTCTCAAACAGCGCTGCATAATGTTTTTCAACGACCTGAAGCGTCTTTAATAAATCATGGATAAAACCGCTACTCTCTTGATAACCCATCAAATATGCAACACTGGTAAATTGCAAAACATCATCTGGAAGGAAATGCGTTTGTTCATCTGCAAGCATCTGAATACGGTGTTCCACATTTCGTAAAAAAGCATAACTTTTTATAAGACTATCTCTTGTTTTCTCACTAATCCAACCAAGCGTGTGAAGTTCTGTTAACATTGCAACTGTTTGACGTCCACGTAATTGAGGAAAGCGCCCCCCAGCAATGAGTTGTTGTGTCTGGACGAAAAACTCAATCTCACGAATACCACCCCGTCCTAACTTTACATTATGACCATAAGCAGCAATTTGACCATAATTTTTATACGCATGGATTTGACGTTTAATCGAATGAATATCAGCAATCGCAGCATAATCTAAATATTTCCGCCACACATAAGGAAAAAGCTCTTTGAGAAAATTAAAGCCTGCCCTTTTATCACCGGCGACTGGACGTGCTTTAATCATAGCTGCTCTTTCCCAATTTTGTCCACGCCCCTCGTAATAACGCAACGCAGTCCTTACCGGTAAAGCTAAAGGGGTTGAGCCTGGATCTGGTCGAAGCCGAAAATCAAGACGGAAAACGTATCCCTCGGCAGTACGTTCTTGAATAATACGGATTAATCGGCGTACCATTTTAGAGAATATATCGATACTTTCAGAAAGATTACCAATATGCGGTGAAGTCTCATCAATGAAAACAATAAGATCAATATCAGAAGAATAATTAAGTTCTCCTGCCCCTAATTTTCCCATTCCTAAAATGATTAGACCACAGTCTTTTTCTGGATCATCACGACTCGACAAACTGATCTTACCGTGATCATGGGCTTCTCTTAAAAGAAAACGAAGAGCTACACCTAATATCACTTCGCCCAAACGCGTCAACCAAGCACATGAAATTTCGTAAGTAAAAACACCGCTCAAATCAGCTAAAGCGATGAGAATATGTGCTTCCCGTTTTTTATGTCTTAAAGCAGCCATCAATGAAGTTTCATGTATAGATTCATTCTTATCGATAAGTGTAATATCATCTATAATTTCGCTCAGCCTTGTTTCTATATCAACATTCAATAAGGGGCTGAGATATGATGGATTAGCGATTAAAACCCCACGTAAAAAAGGTGATAAGGTCATGACCGCACTTATGAAGTCAATCTGTTTTCCCTTGTCTGAAATATACGAAACAAGGGGTTCTAAATTTTCTTTCCTTGCTTGCTCTTCAATATCTTTGAGCCATTGAGAACCACTCTCATCAAGAGGACATAAAGGAAGAAGCTGTGTTTTTAAAAAAGCATTTTTCATCTGCACTCCCTTGAAAAGCATTTCACCTTTCTTTCATCACACTATATTCAAAAAAAAATAGTCGTTACGTGTAAAAATAAAAAAATGAAGCAAAGCTAAATTCAAGGAAATAATAAAACAGCCCTAAGCCCTGGGTTTGCATTTTCAAGTAATAGTTCACCCCCATGAAGTTTCATAACAGCTTTTGCTATACTTAAACCAATACCAAACCCGGGCTGTGTACGACTTTCTTCAAGACGAAAAAATCGTTCTGTTACTTTTTCACGTTTATCCGCTGCAATTCCTGGACCATTATCGCTAACAACAACCAACACATGTTCATCCCGATATTCCATTGATAAGCAAACTTTCGCCTTTCTTCCATCTTTAGATGCATATTTAATCGCATTATCAATAAGATTAAAAATCGATTGCGCAATAAGCTCACGATTCAACTTAAGCTCTTTATCAAATGTATCCCCTAATCGAAGCAAAACACCTGACTCTTCCGCAAAAGGTTCATAAAGTTCAACGGCATCTTCAAGGATTAGCTTCATATTCATTGTCTCAAGATGCTCAATTGCACTGCTAGCCTCAATGCGCGAAATCATTAAAATAGCATTAAAAGTGCGAATAAGTTGATCTGATTCATTAATAATACCATCAAGTGCTTGTCGATACTCAAGCTTTGTCTTTTGCCCCGAAAGGGCTGCTTCAGCACGATTTCTAAGGCGCGTCAGCGGTGTTTTTAGATCATGAGCAATATTATCCGATACTTGACGCAAACCAATATTTAATTCTTCAATGCGGTCTAACATAACATTAAGATTAGCTGACAATCGATCAAACTCATCCCCTACCCCAGAAACAGGTAAACGCCCACTGAAATCACCATTCATCAGGCGCTGTGATGCAGCTGTTACATGATCAATCCTTTGCAATGCGCGCCTACCAACAAAAAACCATATAAGTAAAGCCCCTCCAACCATTGCTGCGAGAGCAATTACGACTGCTTTACGAATAACCGCTACAAAACGCTCTGGTTCATCCAAATCTCGCCCCACAAGAATCTTCATAGCATTGGGCAAATCAACAATAAGTGCCAAAGCGCGATGTTCACTTGTTTTGCCATGTTCTCCAAAACGTGAATACAAAAAAGAATTCGAAAGAAAACCATTCTGATTCAAAAGACCTAATTCAATACGCGCAACATTACCTGCTAAAATGCGCCCCATAGGGTCAGTAACAAGATAAAGAAAAGCTCCTGGCTGTCGTGAACGGTAATCAATAGTGCGTATCAGTAAAGATAACCCACCATAGTTATAAGCGTTTTCGATACGCTTTAACTCTTCACGTAAAGCCTGTTCGGTTTGTTCAGTTAACAATGAAACAGAAAACGCCGTCATATAAATAGAAAGCCCTGTTGCAACTAACCCAAACAGTAAAATATAAAGTGCTGAAAGTCTTAGCGCTGTTGTGCGCATCATATTGATTAAACAATTCATCTTTTATTATCTGGTGCTTTCAACATGTATCCAGCTCCACGCACAGTATGGAGAAGTGGCACATCAAAATCTTTTTCAATTTTTGCTCTTAAACGGGATATATGAACATCAATGACATTTGTTTGTGGATCAAAATGGTAATCCCAAACATTTTCTAAAAGCATAGTACGTGTAACAACCTGCCCAGCATACCGCATTAAATATTCTAGCAAACGAAACTCACGTGGTTGCAATACGATATTTCTATCACCTCGTTTCACTGTATGTGCCAACCGATCAAGCTCAAGATTGCCTACGCAATAAAGAGTTTCTGCCTCTTTAGGATTTTTCCGCCGTTGCAATACTTCAACACGAGCAAGAAGTTCAGAAAAAGCATAAGGCTTTGTTAAATAATCATCACCCCCTGCACGCAAACCCATCACACGATCATTTACTTGCCCTAAAGCTGAAAGAATAAGAACTGGTGTTTCATTGCCTTTAGAACGCAATTCCGCAATAATGGAAAGGCCATCACGGTGTAAAAGCATCCGATCAACAACCATAACATCATAATTTTCCGTCTCCGCTAAACTATATCCAGTATCCCCATCATATGCAACATCAACCGAATGCCCTGCTTCCCCAAAAGCTTTTTCGAGATAACGCCCCGTCTCATGATCATCTTCGATAACGAGTATCTTCATAAAACGCATCTCCGTTATTTTATTAAATCGTGTTGTAGAACAGAAATCTACAAAACCTCTGTCCTACCCTTAACGAAATGTTATTTTTTGAAAATTGGAAGAGCGACAAAACGATTTTGATCATTTGTTCGCACTTGTAAAAGTATAGCTTTGCGTCCTAGCTTTTGAGCATTCTTGATTGTATCGGTAATATCAGAGGCCTTTTTAACAGGTTTATTATTAACTGTTACAATCACATCACCAGGGCGTATCCCTTTATCTGCAGCATCTGAATCCGAATCTACATCAGTTACAACCAAGCCTAAACCATCATCAGAAGGAGTAACAATTAAACCATAATCTTCTAGTGTTTCATCTGAATCACTGCGCCCATTCGAATATTTTAAGCTCTCTTTTACACTTTCATCTTCAGGCATAGAATCGAGTTTAACCTTGATATTCTCCTCTTTACCAGATTTCCAAACACCTAAGGTCACTGTTTCTCCTGGTCCAATATTTGCAATACGCCTTGCTAGATCACGGACATCATTAATCCTTTCACCATTCACCGAAATAATTACATCACCTGTCTTGATACCAGCCTTTGCTGCTGGTCCCTTTAACGGATCAGTAACTAAAGCACCTTTGGCTTCTTTTAAACCAATTGAATCAGAAATTTCCTTGGTCACAGGCTGAATCTGAACCCCAAGCCACCCACGCTGAACTGAACCTTTTTCGATAAGTTGTTGCACAACCTGTTTCGCTGTTGCTGCCGGAATAGCAAAAGCAATTCCAACATTACCCCCAGAACCAGAAGGAGAAAAAATTGCTGTATTAACCCCAACAACCTTCCCATCAAGATCAAAAGTTGGACCACCCGAATTTCCTCGATTAACAGCAGCATCAATTTGAATAAAATCATCATAAACATCAGTGCCAATATCGCGTCCACGTGCCGAAACAATACCTGCTGTTACAGTTCCACCAAGACCAAAAGGATTACCGATAGCAACAACCCAGTCACCCACGCGAAGCTTTGAATCATCACCAAAATCAACATATGAAAATTTTCTCTTTTCATCTACTTTCAAGACGGCAAGGTCGGTTCGCTTATCCGTCCCAATGAGCTTTGCATTCAGTTCCGTGCCATCATCAAGAACAACAGTGTAACTCGTGCCATCAGAAATCACATGATTATTAGTGACAATATAACCATCAGAGGAAATAAAAAAGCCCGATCCAAAAGCTATAGGACGGGGTTTGTTCCAACGTTTTGAAGACTTGTTTTTAGACTTATCACGGTCATGAAATTCTTCAAAAAACCTTTTCAACGGGTGTTGATCTGGTAATTGATCAATACCTGGACCGCTAAAAAAATCACTAAAAACCCAATCCTTTTTCTTTTTATTGCTCTTCACTTGCACTGAAACAACAGCAGGTTTAACTTGAGAAACAATATTTGCAAATCCCTGCTGTTGCACCAATGAAGTAAATACAGAATTTGCATGAGCCTTTGTTACCCACAAGCTTGATCCACACCCACTCAAAAATAGTGAAGTTTCTAAAGCAGCAGAAAAACTCACTGCAGCTAGTGTTGTGAAAAAAGTTTTTTTAACCATTTGCTATATGCTCCTATTCAGTCATATTTTTATCCAGATTCTGATCACTTATAAAACACTAGACCTTACCGTTTTCTGTCTAAATTGTTAAAGTTTTGTAAGATTTACGGTCACAACAACGGATAATTATCAATAAAGCTGTATTACTAATTGAAAAAACACTGATTTTTTTATGTAACATCTCTTTTAACGAAACGGTATTTTTGGCTGTTTTGCTTTATCAACATTTAAAGTAATTATTTTTTCGTGTTTGTACCGTCTTATTTGAAAAAAGATGATTGCTGTACCAATGATGATAATTATCAAAGGAGACAACCATAAAAACCATGTTGTTTTATTAAATGGTGGTTTCAAAAGGATAAATCCACCATATCGCCCAACGAGAAAATCAATAACCTGCTGATTGCTCTCACCCATTTTCAATCGTTCACGAATCAAAAGCCGTAAATCACGTGCCAATGCAGCATTTGAATCATCAATTGATTGATTTTGGCAAACTGGACAACGCAAATGTAATGAAATCTCACGCGCACGCAATTCCAAAGCTTTATCCTGTAAAATTTCATCTGGCTCGACTGCTATAGCTAACGACAGAGAAAAAAGAGTTATAAAAAAAAGCAAAGTCCAAAACATTCCCTTTTTCATCTCAATGCCTTTTTAATAAATTAAAGCAAGAGGCTATACGTTGATGCAACCCAATACGGAACCAATAACCAAAAAGAGAAAAACATCCACCCATAGCCATCATCAATGCCCCTAACCAAATACAAATTACGTAAGACTTCCACCATATATGCACAACAAGCCCCTGATCGTCTATACGTCCTGGCACAATATATAACTGAGATAAGCCATGACTTTGAATACCAACTTCCGTTGTTGACGTATTCTGACTTGAATAAAATCGCTTTGACGCCGTTACATTACGTACTACGTTTTCATTTTCATATATTTTAAAATTAAACTCCATTGCAGAATAATTTGGGCCAGTGCCTTCATGCACCTTGTCAAAGCAAATCGTTCTACCTGCTATTGTAACAATATCTCCTATATGCATAGTTAGAATACGCTCTTGCGAGAAATTCGCAACACAGACAATACCGAACAATGTAATGCCTAACCCCATATGCGCCATTGCAGCGCCAAAAACTGACCATGGCAATCCCAAAAATCTCTTAACGCGCACCGAAAAAGCTATCTTGCGAGGCCCACTCTTTTCCCACAGATCAACTAAACTGCTTAAGAAAACAAAGACTGCAAGTCCAACCCCTAAAACTACAAAAATATCACGCAAAGATGTTACATAAAATGTTATAAAACAGATTAAAAAGACTAATATAAAAACAAACCACAACCGCTCAACAACCGCAAGAAAATCACCGCGTTTCCATGCCATCATTGATCCAAACGGAACCAACAACAACAATAACACCATTAAAGGCCCACAGGTAAGGTTGAAAAAAGAAGCCCCTACAGAAATTTTTTGCCCAGTTAAAGCTTCAATCAAGTAAGGGTAGAGTGTACCGATTAATACTATCGCTGTTATTGTTGTGAGCAATAAATTATTTAAAATAATAAAACCTTCACGCGAAATTGGCTGAAATAATTTCCCTGTTTTCAAAACAGGTACGCGCAATGCAAAGAGAAGAAAAGCGCCTCCCGTGAAGAAGGATAGAAGTGCAAGAATTGCCCAACCACGTGCTGGATCAACAGCGAAACTATGAACAGATATTAAAAGGCCTGAACGAACAAGAAAAGTTCCCATAAGAGAAAGAGAAAAAGTAAGAAGTGCTAAAAATAAAGTCCAACTTTTCAATGTTTCCCGTCTTTCAAGAACAAGAGCAGAATGCAAAAGAGCTGTTCCTGAAAGCCAGGGCATAAATGAAACGTTTTCAACTGGATCCCAAAACCAATAACCACCCCATCCCAACTCATAATAAGCCCAATAGGACCCAACCATAATACCCAAAGTTAAAAAACACCAAGAAAGAAGAAGCCAAGGACGAACCCAACGCGCCCAATCCCCATCAACATGTCCCATAATCAATGCAGCTATTGCAAAAGAAAAACAAAGAGAAAAACCAACATAGCCTAAATAAAGAAGCGGTGGATGAATTGCTAAAGCGATATCCTGCAAAAGAGGATTGAGATCATTTCCCTGCAATGCTGGTGGATTAACGCGTAAAAATGGATTGGATACAAAAAGAATAAATAGAAGAAAAGCGCTCGTAAGAAAACTTTGGCAGCTTAAAACTAATGCTTTAAACTGTTCTGGTAAGTGTTGGCTAAACAACGCCATCAATGTACTAAAAACAGCTAGACTTAAAACCCATAAAAACATAGATCCTTCGTGATTACCCCAAACACCAGTGATTTTATAAAGCATCGGTTTTTCCGAATGAGAGTTCTCAATAACATTCAAAACAGAAAAATCAGATACCGCATGTGCGTGAACAATAATCAAAAAAGATGAGAGTAATAATACAAAAGTAATACACGTTAGGGGAACTACTGTTTGCATCAACACACGATCTTTCCACCAAACACCCAAAGCAGATAAAAACGCCTGCAATAAACTCACTGCAAACGCTGCAGCTAAAAAAATATGACCCAGTTCAACGAGCACGATTGAATTATTTCTCCACACTGTGATATTTGTTCAAACGATCAGCTGCTTCTTTAGACATATAAGTCTCATCATGTTTTGCCAAAACACGCTTACCAATAAAAAGCCCTCGTTTATTAAAATATCCTTCTACGATAACGCCCTGCCCTTCACGAAAAAGATCCGGCAATATGCCAGTGAAAATAACTTTTTCGTGTTTTACGTTATCAGTTACGAAAAAAGTAACTTTCATCTTGCCAAGATATTGAACCGTCCCTTTTTCAACAAAACCGCCTAAGCGCAAAGAACGCCCCATTAGAATATCTTCTGTTGTAACTTCAGATGGCATTCGAAAAAAACTCACCGTATTACGCATTGCGTACATGATAAGACTTGTCGCAACTCCCACAACAAAAAGGCATAAGAAAATCATCAGCAATCGCTTTTTTTTTCGCTGCTTTAAAATAACTTTCAATGAAGGAGAATTCTTGAAGGATTGACTGTTCATAGATACTCTACGAAAAACACTTTTATAAATGCGTTGTATAAACATTCGTTCATCATTCATAAGCCTTATCTTTTAAAAAGCTTCGCACATCTTGTATACGGGTGCAACTTCTTATCCAATATCTCTGTTCTCGAATGATGCTTTCCCAATTTTAATACTCTTAAACTGATAACAATCGCTTTCTGAGCATTCTAATCAGATGAATCGCGCAACTGAATTATCTTTGCTTCAACACGCAATCGCCCTGGAAAATCCTTAGGCATTTTATCAAGAAAATTTTCTAAAAACTGAATTGCCTGCACAGACTTACCTGCTTGCCGAAGTGCTTCAGCTAATAATAAACGAGGATAAAAATCATTTGGCGCCAAATCCACCGCCTTTTGAAAAGCATTTTGCGCTTCTTGCGTAATCACTCCCTCCTCATAACCAACCAATGCCAATCCATACCCAACAAGTCTTGGAGCAGATTCTCCATTCAAGCGAAGTGCATCTAAATAAATGTTCACAGCATCTTGGAAATGACCTTCCTCGAGATATCCTACTGCCAACGCGTCCGCTAACCTGCCATCATGAGGTGCACGAAGAAACAGCACTTGTAAACGAACAAGCTGTTCACGTTTACTGAGCATCTTTGGATTCTTATCCATTAACTCACTAAAGAAATAACTTTTAACTTCTGGATTGCCTGTTAAACCGTAAATGCTCCATGTTATAAGAAGAACAAAAAAAATACTAAGAGCTCTAATAGATCGTATATTTTCATAACGCTTGCAAGACTTGTCAGATCCAACCAAACACGTGCAAATTCTATAAATATTAGTATCTGAAATACTCTTATTTTTTTTGAAATCGCACTTAGAATGCAACGAGAAAAAAAGAGAAATCGTCAAAAAAATAAAAAAAAGTGCAACCCAAATTAATAATAGCATATCATTTTGCTACCAAAACAAGAATTAAAAAATCGTCATCAATTATTCTACCTTCCTATTCATTAGAACATTGATGTAAAAGATAGAATACTATTTTTTCACATATGGAATTATAAAGTTTATTTCTCTATGCTATTTACAAACAGATATAACTTCAGAATTCTGAAATCATTCCCTACTTTGTGCATTATGCGCACAAATATGACCCCATTCTTACAAACTTTAATACATACATGCCCTGAAACAGAAAGAAAATATGTTTACCGTCTTGGTAATAAAACCTTTGCATATAACCCGCCCAAATCAGAACGCGATAAGAAAAGATCTCCGCCATATTCGTTAACCATATCTGAAACAATCGCTAATCCTAAACCTGTCCCTGGCTTACTTTCATCAAACCGCCAACCTCTTTTAAAAGCTTCATCAATTTGTTTTTCTGTTAAACCAGAACCATCATCTTCTACGAGGATACTAAAAAATTCTGCTTCTTCAACATTTTCTTCTAAACAACAAGAAATCAGAACTTTTGTATGAGACCACTGAGCAGCATTCTCAATCAAATTCCCCACAACTTCCTCTAAATCTTCCCGCTCACCAGAAAAAATAATATCATCGACCTCCATGACAAATTGAAACTGTTTCTCAGGATTAAGCTTTTCCATAACCCGCACCAAACGATCAATCACTGTGCGAACAGATGTGTGATAAACTACACTGTCTCGTTGTGCTGCAATTCGAGCACGCTGTAGATAATGGTTTATTTGCGACTGCATCATTTGAGACTGCTCTCTCAATAAAATGGCCTGTTCTCCACACATCTTATCAACCTCATTCATAATAACTGATAAAGGCGTCTTCAATGAATGAGCAAGATTACCAACCTGTGTGCGAAACCGTTCAATAATACGTTGATTGTTATTAATAAGAGCATTCATCTCTTGTGCTAACGGCATAACTTCACTTACTAAATCCGTATTCACGTAATTAACTTTGCCTTCACGAATATCATTCAATGCTTGTCGGATAAGCTTCAATGGTTGAAAACTAAAGAAAATAATAGCAATATTAATAAAAACACTGCCTATACCAAAACTCCACAAAAAAATTTGCAAAGTTCGCTTAAATTCCTGCACTTGTGCATGTGCCTCATCAATATTCCCAACGAGTCGAAAACGAGCAATGTGATTCTGATTATCAAGAACAACATCACTTTCAATGACTTGTAGATTCTGATCATTGCTTCCTTTTATCCGATAAGAGCGAAAGAATTTATTGTCAAAAGGTATATCGACATTGCTGGGCGAAAATATTTTCCCAGTTCCTAATGATGGAGATGTCAGTCTTCCTTGTAGATTAGGTGATACAGCAACAACTTCCCAATACCAACCCGATGTTGGATCTGAATAACGAATATCATCAATCCCAAAACTTCCTCTCAAATTACCATCTGATGACACAGTTACTGTTGCAATAAGACTATAAAGCTGAGCAAAAAGGATACGCTCTAGACTTTGTTCACTTGAGCGCCGATAAAATAAAATACTGACTGCAGAAATCGATGAAAGCGAAATAACAACCCATAATGTTGACAAAATCATAACACGTAAGCTGAGAGATCTACCGACAAGAAAAAAAACACCTCTAAGCCAGCCCTTATGCTTTACAACTCTCATTAATCACCTGGCTTTTTCACTCTATAGCCCATTCCACGAATAGTCTCAATTAAATCCACCCCAAGCTTTTTCCGCAACCGTCCTACAAAAACTTCAACTGTATTCGAATCCTTGTCAAAATTCTGGTCATAAAGATGTTCGGTAAGCTCAGTCCTTGAAACAACCCTATCACAATGATGCATGAGATACGAAAGAAGTCTGAATTCATATGAAGTTAATTTAATCAACTGACCATCAACAAAAACACGAGAAGTTTTGGTATCTAATAAAACCTGACCACAACATAATGCGCTCGTCGCATGGCCTGTAGCTCGACGAATTAACGCCCGCAACCGCGCCATCACTTCCTCTAAATGAAATGGTTTAACAACATAATCGTCAGCACCTGCATCAATGCCAAGTACCTTATCAGACCAGCGATCTCGCGCCGTCAGCACTAAAACAGGCATCAAATACCCTTCTTTGCGCCATTTTTCAATCACACGAATTCCATCTAGACCTGGCAAGCCTATATCAAGAATCACCGCATCATAAGACTCTGTACTGCCTAAAAAATAAGCCTCTTCACCATCGAAAGCGCTATCCGAAACATATCCCGCATTTTTCACAGCTTCCGCTAATTGATGATTGAGATTGTGATCATCTTCAACAATTAAAATACGCATCACAACATCTGCTAAATACTAATCGGTAGGAACGGAAACTTCAACACGGCGCAGCTTTTTACCCTCACGAGCAGGCACAACGACCACGACCACACACATATCTCTTCCATCCTGAACAATGGGTGTGGAACGTACTAATACCCCACTGTGTTGAACAGCAACTTTCCTACCTACTTCAGTACATTCGGCAGCCAAAACAGAATCCGCACCAAGAAGAACTGCTATCATTATAAATAAGAAAATTCTTTTCATCATAGATATTTCATAATCTACTGTAAATGAATATAAAATGAATAATTGCTTTTTATCTATTCAAAAATCACAAAAGCAGAATAACATAACCTCTGTATAACAACACGTTGATAATACCCTAAACTCTAATGATTTCAAACTAAAATCTTCTTAAAAAATTACATAATAATTGAAAGAGAAAATTTAAAAAAATTATAAAAATCGAAAAAATAATCTACAAAAATAAATTGTCGTCATTCTAAAATAAACTCTTTCTCTGTTGACACTATAGCAAAACACTACCGTCACTCCATATAATCATTACAGATTTTTTTGATTGTATCATTTTTTCACAGACTCTCTTTTAAATGTTTCATTTTTTTAAAAAAAAGAAAGCACAACATAATAAACCATTCCAAAGTCCTGTACTTATTGAATTAGATGCGTTATTTGACACAACACTTTATAGCATCTGCTCTGCGAACAGTTATTTCTGGAACAAGGCAAAAATCGCCTCACAGTGTTTCCATATCCGAGGATGGAAACGATTTATCATCGAACTTCTCGATGAAACACTGACATTAGGATTGATTGGGTTTACGCTTTTCACCATTTTTGGCATTTCGATTTTCGAATTGACAAAAAAAGATTGGTATTTTCCTAAAAATTTTTCCATTCTTTTTCTCGACCGATATGGAAATCCCATCGGTCACCGTGGTGCACTACCAACTGTGTCTGTTCCTGTTGAAGAGATGCCCGATTATGTTATTAAAGCGGTTCTCGCAACAGAAGACCGTCGTTTTTTTGATCACTGGGGTATTGATTTACAAGGCCTCACGCGAGCTATCTCACAAAATATGCAAGCTAAAAGTGTAGTTCAAGGTGGCTCAACTCTTACACAACAACTCGCTAAAAATTTATTTTTAACAAATGAAAGAACCATAACACGCAAAATCAAAGAAGCTTATCTTGCCCTTTGGTTAGAAGCAAACTTCAGCAAAAAACAAATTTTGCAACTTTATCTTGATCGTGCATATATGGGTGGAAACAATTTTGGTATTACAGCTGCTGCAAAATTTTATTTTGATAAAAACATACGCAATATATCCCTTAGTGAATCCGCTATGTTAGCAGGACTCTTCAAAGCACCAACCAAATATGCTCCTCATAGTCATCTCTTCGCCGCCCAAACACGTGCCAATGTGGTCCTTTCTAATCTTGTTAATAGTGGTTTCATGACTGATAGTGAAATTATCAATGCCCATCGTTATCCTGCAAGAGCACTGACAAAAATAAAAAATCCTCAGCCTGATTATTTTCTTGATTGGGTCTTCGACGAAGTTAAAAAAATGCGTGATCAACTTCCTAGCCATAGTTTAATTATTCAAACCACTCTTGATCCTGATATTCAAAAAGCAGCAGAGGAATCAATTGCATATCATTTACAGCAATATGGTCAACAATATCGCGTAACACAAGCCGCCACTGCTATTCTCGACAATAACGGCGCTGTCTGTGCAATTGTTGGTGGAGTGGATTATAACAAAAGCCAATTCAACAGAGCCACACAAGGTGGTCGACAACCCGGTTCTTCATTCAAACCCTATGTTTACGCAGCCGCAATGGAACGTGGATTGTCTCCCTCAACAATCGTTTTAGATGCCCCTATCAATTGGGGAGGCTGGTCACCAAAAAATAATTCCGGTCATTATCTTGGTAGAATCGATTTGGCAACTGCTTTAGCTTTTTCCATCAATACAGTACCTGTCTATCTTACATATCAATATCTTAACCGCGATACCCAACCCATTATCAATCTGATCAAAAATATGGGGATTCATGCGCATATTTTATCACATAAAACTATGGTTCTGGGCACCTCCAATATGACCCCCCTGGATCAAGCAACTGGTTTTAATGTCTTTGCTAATGGAGGAATGGCTGGAAATCGCCACGCTTTCACGCAAATCAGAACAACAGATGGACATGTGGTATGGGATTTCGAGCACAATGGTAATAAACCACATCGAGTCCTCAGTGGACAATCAGCAGCCTATATGAACCAAATGCTGGTTGGTGTCACAACACGAGGATCGGGTAAACGTGCCGCCCTCCCTATGACTCTTGTTGCTGGAAAAACTGGAACATCACAATCCTATCGTGATGCTTGGTTTGTCGGTTTTACTGGTAATTATACTGGAGCCGTATGGATGGGAAATGATGATTTTTCACCGATGAATCGGGCTTTTGGTGGTGGTGTTCCTGCCATGATATGGCATCGCATTATGCTTTCTGCACACCAAAATATCATGCTCAAACAGCTCTACGGCGTCGAAAATTCTCTCCTCCCTTATCAACCATCAACCCTGCCTTCCCACAATGATTCTGAGTTTATTCCCCCAATTCCCTCTACACTCTCCCCTGAAACATTGAATATTGTGCGAGTGATTAACAGAGATCTGAAAAAAACACCTGTAATCTCTTTGAAAATAAAAAATACTGAAGATTCAACACTTTGAATTCGAGATATTCTATAATGTTTGTTAAGATCATTATTCCCTTTTTTCTCTTCGCTTTTTCCATTTTATGTGGAACACTTAGTGTTGATTATGGTCTCAATTCCTTTAAAAAATTTGGGCAATTCACAATTGGAGGCTGGAGTTCTTATCCTCAAGTGGGAACTGCCAACACCGATCCCTATACGCGTGCACGCGCTGCCAAAAGAGGAGAAATTTCAATTGGGCGCACAGAAGGGCTCATTTTCCAAATTTGGAAAGATAACCACGGGCGTCCACTACGCCCTCATTGCCATTATTTGCTCAAAGGACACATCCCTGAAACACGTCTCTTTACCCTTTATACAGCTGACAAATCCCTCAAACCTTATACTTCATCCAAGAAAATACCTTTCGAACTTTATACCGACAATATTATCTATGAAAGTGATGGCTCATTGCGCATCAACATCTCACCCCTTCCGCAAACTGGCAATTGGCTTGCAACGGTTAGTCAAAAAGAATTCGGACTTATTCTTACCTTATACGATACCCCCATCATTTCCGCAACGGCATTACAAAAACTCACGATGCCTTCTGTAGAACAAATTCCAACAGGACAAAAAAACTGTGACTAGATTTATTCACGCCGCACTTCTTGCAATCATTGGTGCTATCATTGTCCATATTTGCGTTTTATTGTTAATACCTTATTGGGCACAAAATAATATATGGACACAGCTTCAAAAATCCGGAGATCCTTATCAATTTGTTGACTTGGATGCTCATAATCCTATTCAAAAATCTACTGATCCGCTCTTTCCTCTTAAAGTCTGTAGGTTTAATCTCGAAAATGGCCCTGTTCATTTAAAAGCTGCAAAGACAACACAATTTTGGTCACTCGCTGCCTACACACACGATGGAATTATTTTCTATAACCTTAATGACCGAACAGCCCCTGATGCGACACTTGATCTTATCATTGGAAAACCTATACAAATCATAGAACTCAAACAATCAAAATCTAAAAGAAATACCAACTCAGTTTTAGTCGCTCAAAATTTGAACGAAGGTTTTGCACTCTTACGCATCTTTGCCCCTTCTTTACTTGCTGAGAAAGAAAGTGAAGCCTTCTTTTCATCTGCAAGCTGCCGCACGTTTCATGGATGAAAATCACACCGCTCTCTGCCTGACAACAGTACTATTTGTGAATTGGGCAAAAATATACCCAAATAATCAAGTTCAAACGTAATCAACTAAATATCAGAATGAGAATGCAATCCTTATTCTAATTTTTTAAATACATAATTTTCTCTTGTGTCAAAAATCAGAAAAAAGAGCTATATTATGCTCTTCTTTTTAAGCATTCGTCTGCTTATACAACTATATGGCATGAATGAACTATATCGATGACAATTATGAAATAAATGCAATCTCTATTGCACCTCAATCATATCATGGTCAATAGAGAATATACCTTCAGCAAAAAGAGAATAAATGAGAATAACAATGCCCAAATTTTCGATAAGCACACGCATCGCAAAACTTTTGATTTGAGTTTAATTTTTACGTTGTTATAGCCATTTTCCAAAAAATTTAATCAATCTATAGAGATCATGACTGTGTCCGGCGTGAATTGGTGAGAATAGCTATAAGAAATTGATAGGAGACAGAGCATCCTTGATCTTAAAAATAAGTGCTTTACTTTTGTGATATGACTAGAAACTCTTTGTGAGATAAAAAATCTGATGAAATTTTGCTTTTGGTCCATGGTTGAGGGGGGAAAAAGCTTTATGAAAAAAACATATGTTCGGTTAATCTCAAGGGCAGCAGTATGGTCCCCCCGTTTTGGCGGATTGGCATTTTTGATTTTGTTATTTTCAGTCCTTTTACAGCGCTTTTCCGCAATTAACGTAGTTGATTTCATACTTTTGATAATAATTTCTGCCTGCTGTGTTGTTGTTTCTCTTTTTCTCGCTGAAAAAGCACTTTACAGCTTGTGGATGTATGGTGCTTTGGGTGGAATGAAAGCTTTAAGAGGGATCATTTATTCTTTGATCACTGCTACACCATTGGTGCTCTTTTGGGGATTTTGGTTTGCTTTTCCAGCGCTTCATGATGTTTCCACTGATACGCAAAACCCACCCGCTTTTTTTCGCACGATACGTCCCAGCGATGCTTTACCGCTTAAAAGTGTTTTAGTTGAACAAGCGGCATTACAGATGTCGATATGGCCGGAAATGTCCGGACGTCGTTATGATGGTTCACCTGATCGTATTCGCGAATCTGTTCTCAATGTTTTAGCAGCTTATAATTGGCCTGTTATGGCTCAACGAGAGTTTCAAGCTGAAGAGAATGAACTGTATATTCAAACAATGGCAAAAACTTTTTACCTTGGCTTTATTTCGGACATTGTCATTCGTTTAACTGATGAAGGGAATACAACTTTTGTTGATATGCGCTCTGCTTCACGTTATTTGCCAAGAGATTTGGGGACGAATGCTGCTTTTATTATCGATTTTATGGATGCACTTGATACAGAAATCGCGTCACTCCCTCTTTCTCAAGATGATGAATAACAATCAAGAGAGATAAGGCATTTTATGTCCATAACAATTGCCTATTTTTCAATAAACATGATACATAAGCAAATAATCACTTTTCAAAAACTATAAATTGATAATCCTTATACAAAAGATAATAATCTCAAAATAACTCATTCTTGAAATAATTAATAGGAAATAAAAAACAGAACTCTTGATGATAATGCTTGATATTTATAAAGACACTGTCTTACTGTAATCAGTAAACATTTTTTTAAAGGTGAATAGTATAATAATAACTATGTAATTATTATAACAAATATATCTCAATAATAAAAAATAAGTTTTTATATTTATTAATAATATATAAATTAATGTTATAATTTATTTTATACATTTAATATGCTATTAAATAAATTAAATTTATAGTATATATTCATAAAAATTATTATAAAAACAATTACAAAAATTAAACCTATCACTAACAATAATATATTTTTTTTGTATTCTTTTGTATTATAATTTTTATATTTATTTAGTAATAATAAATAATATATAATTGTAACTACACTTATTATTGAAAATAACATATTTACAACAAAATTACTAAAATCTGTCCACATTAACAATACCCACTACAATAATCGACAATAAAAATATAAAATACATAGATATTTTATATAATATTAGTTTATAAAATAATAAAGTCCAAAATATATTGTAAAGTATATGATAATTATAACAAATCCTAATTTAATAGAATTTTTCCAAGTAGGGAATTTTAATTTAGAGGAAAATATGCTTAAAAATAGAAATATATTTGTTGCAAGTAACGCATTTTTAATATTAAATAAAATATCATCCATAATAAATTCCACTTAAAATTATATAAAATAAATAAATATAAAATATATTTAATTAAATTGTATTAATATAAAACTTAAATAGGGAAAATAATATAAAGAATAATATAAAAAATGAAATTATTCTTATTAATGATTTTATTTTAATGTTTTTTTCATTACATCCCTTAGATTTATAATACAATTCAAATAAATATATAAATATACTTAAAAAGCAAACTAATAAAAATAATTCATTAATAATATTTAAAATATACATAATGTACAAATTTCCAACTTAATATAATTATAATTTAAATTATTACTAATAATATATTTTAGTTACAAATGTTTGTAGATATATTCACTAAAATATATCTACAATATCATTAACAATTTAAAAACTTATTATTAATAATAGCACGCGTTATACTGAGCATTTAAACCTATACCTGCTCCTACCCCATAGCCAAGACCTGCACCGATTCCTCCACCGGTTCCTGCACCTAAAATCATACCCAATCCGCCTGATGAAAGACCTCCGGCTATACCGCCTACAAATACTCCACCAGTTCTTCCTATATCTCTTCCCACCACTCCGTATGAATTTGCTGTAGAGAGATAATCGCCGACAGTACACCCAGGCTGTGATCCACTACTTGAAAAATTAATTGATGAAATATCAGACCAAGCATTAGACGAACTATGAGACAAACCAGTATTAGACCAACCACTAAGCCAACCAAACATACAAATTCTCCTTATATTATTAAAATAACTGTATCAGAACAATACAGCTGGAATTTTATTATTATTCATTTTAGCAAATGTAAAATATAATTTGTATAAATAACAATAAAAATAATTTATAAACAATAAATACATTATGCTTATATTGTATTTATACAAAACGTATGTTTTGTTGAGTAATAATACTATTTACAATACTGTTTAAATATGCGACATCAATCGCTCTTTCTCTTAAACAAAATCATAAATTCAAATGAATCACTCACAAGAAAAGCTAGTATCGTTCTCTTGGTTTACAAGAACGACAAAGAAATATATTTATTATGTCATCGAACTCTGTTGCGTTGCTGTTGTTTTGCGGTTGCTGGGCTTGGTAAATCCTTTTATTTTTCAAGCGATTATTGACCGTATTCTCCCCTTCCAGCGTGCGGAAAGCCTCTATGCTATCGTTGTCCTTATGATTGCTATCATGCTGTTTAGCACGGCTCTTAGCTCTCTCTCAGGATATTTAGGAGCTTACTTAGCCAATCGGCTAACTCTAGAATTTGTAAGTCGTATTTATACCCATGTGTTAAGCCTCTCCTTGCCTATTTTACGCACTTGGCAAGTAGGAGAACTGTTCACGCGTATTGGAGAAGTTGATACAATTCGTGTTTTTTTTAACTGGAACCATTGCCACAATCGTATTGAATTTTCTCTTTGCCATTATTTATATTGCTGCACTCTTTTCCATTAGTCCCAAACTTACCTTTATTGTCCTTATCATTTTACCCTTGCAAATGGGTTCTTTAGCGTTGGTCGGTCCCTTCTTGCGCCGCCAATTACGCCGTGCTTTCACTCTGCAAGCTGTCCATAAATCGCGCCTTATTGAAAGTTTTACTAATCTTGAAGCCATCAAAGCACATGTAAAGGAACCAGCCCATACGATACGCATGCAAGAAACTTTAGCCCGTAGTTTAGATCAAAGCCTTACAACCAATAAATTACATCTTCTCAATGGAGCCATGAGTCATATCTTTGGTGATCTTTTCATTATTTTTATTATCTTTTTTGGTGCTCAAGCAGTTCTTCAAAACCAAATCACACTAGGGCAACTTATTGCCTTTCACCTCCTCGCCGGCAATGTTTCTGGTCCTATTTTAAGCCTTGCCTCTTTATGGGAAGAATGGCAGCACTTAAAAATCTCTCGTCTTCGTTTGGGCGATATTCTTAACGCCCCTTCAGAATGGGAAAATGAAAAGCCTCCCCTTCAGCTCACCACAATACCTCATCTTGAAGCCCAAAATATCCGTTTTTCTTATGGAGAGAAGCCCATTATCAATCATCTTGATGTCTATTTACAACCTGGGCAACCGATTATGTTACTTGGTCCTTCAGGGTGCGGAAAAACAACCTTGGCGAAGCTCCTTTGTGGTCTCTATCCACCAACAAGCGGGAAGATATTGATTAACGCACAACCTTTACAGAATTTTGATTTCCGTAGCGTGCGTAAAACAATCGCATATTTTCCCCAAAATCCTTGCCTTTTTTCCGGAACCATTCTTGAGAATATGCTTCTCGCCAAACCCGATGCCACAAAGGATGAAATAGACGCTGCACTGTATGCTAGTGCTTGTCAAGATTTGATTGCTCAGTTGCCTCTAGGACTCAATACTCAAGTGGGAGAGCAAGGTGGATTTTTATCAGGTGGTCAACGCCAACGTTTGGCTTTGGCCTGTTTCTTTCTGATAAACCCAAGCATTCTCATTTTGGATGAACCTACTTCCGCATTAGATGACACAGTCAGTGCACAGATTGTTAAGCATTTATATCAACTTTCGCAAGAACGCATCGTTCTCGTCATTACTCACAAACGTGATCTTTTTCCCCAGCATGCAACTGTCTTAAACTTCACTGATCTGGAAGCAAAAAATGGCCGATAAAGCTCCCTATTTGCGCCCTTTATCGCCAACGCTTCATATGGTGGTTGCTGTTTTGATCGCCTTATTCCTCTTTATTGTGATCGGGAGCTTTATCGCAAAAACAGAGATTGTTGCACAAGGACAAGGAAGTGTTATTCCCACCGCTTACGTTCAGCTAGTGCAAGCACAAAACACAGGTCGCATTGAGCAAATTCTGGTCAAAGAAGGTCAATTTGTCCATCAAGGCGATCTTCTTATTCAATTGGACCAACGTGAAGCCCTCAATGAGCGCGCACGTGTTCAAGCAGATATCGCACAACAAACCCTTCAAGCACAAATCGCAACAGCTATTTTAACAGCTTTAAAGGAAAGCGATCCTTTGGATAAAGACTTTGTAACCAAAGGGATTACCTATCTGCAAATCCCTTCCTCCAGCAATACGACTGCAAGAATGGAAGGGAAAAAACTCATTAGCGCTACCCTTCAATCTCTTCAAGATAAATTAAAAGCACTAAAAGCCCAATCTGATCGCATCGTGCGCAACGGTGCTACACAACATGCGCAATTAGATAGGTTAGAAGATGATCGTCAATTAAGCCAAGGAAAACTAAAAGCTGCAAAAAGCCTGATGGAAACAAAAGTCATCAGCCAAGCACTTTACTTAGAGCGTTTACATGACCTCAAAAATGTTGAGCATGACATTTTAACCAATCAAAGACGTTTGGAAGAAAATGCCGCCGAAATAAACACCCTCCACCAACAACAGCAAAGCCTCATTTCCGATGAAATCGCCCACTACCGTCAACTTTCGCGTGAAACAGAACTGAATCTTCAAGGATTAAAAGCAAAGCTTGATAGCACGCAATACCGCCTTGACCACTTATCACTCTATGCACCCGTTGATGGACGTATCGATGATTTAACTATCCACACTTTGGGTGGCTTTGTAGAAGCTGGTAAAACTCTCATGCGTATTGTCCCTGTTGCGGGTGGCCTCATTGTCGAAGCATTTTTTGATAATCGAGATATTGGTTTTTTAGAAAAAGGCCAACGTGTTTATGTAAAATTTTCCGCCTTTCCGCCTGAACGTTTCGGCGTTATTTACGGCACTGTCGTTAATGTAGGCGCTACAGCACGCTATGATAAAGAAATTAATGGTGCCTATGCCGTTTTAATCAAAATCGACCAAGATCATATCACTTTGAATGGTAAACAGCTTAAATTTATCCCAGGCATGACCGTAACAGCTGATGTCATCACGGCAAAACGGCGTCTCATTTCCTATTTCTTTGAGCCTATTACTAAAATTTTAGAACAATCTCTAAAAGAAAGATAAAGATTAATGTGTGTGAATGAAAATCCTTTACCATCATCCATAGATCCTGTTCCAGCTTTAGGAGCTATGGTCATTTTAATGCTTACATCCCCCTTATACCGCCGTTGGCGAATTTGGGATATCGAATTCAATATAGGACCAGCCTTACGCACTGGCCAGTACAAACTCTATAAAAACGAGCACGGAGAATTTTGCGCTTTTATCACTTGGGCTTTTTTAGATGAGAAAAATCATCAATCTATGCTTGAAAAGGGAGAACTTTTACCCAATGCCAATTGGCAAGGTGGAAAGTATATGTGGTTCATTGATTGTGTCGCGCCCTATGGACAACGCTACTGGCATCGTACGCGACATGCAACGGCATGTTTTTCCCAATCAGCATTATTGTTATGCTGTCCGACGCAATGAGGACGGTGGGATACGAAAAATTACCCGCTGGTGTTGCTATAGAACGCAAACTCCATCCAAATAACTTTTGTAAACGAAGTAAACATGAATCATTTTGAACCTTCCTCTCCCATACGCTCTTATAAATAAGACTTATGAAAATCGATTGTTTTGAGGATCTTTGTTTATAATCAAGGCTGGTTTTACTGTCTAAAGTCACGACTACGAGTGATATTTTTAGCGTAACAGATTGATATGAATGGTTATAATCAGTGTTGGCGCATTGGTTATGCCTTTTAAATCTGTTGAAACCATTGGCCTTGTCGCTTTACTTAATCGGACTTCATACATTCTAAAACCCAAAGAGAAAATCTGGAGGCCATAATGCCCCCAAACCTATCAAACAAGGAGCAGATTGACATAAGGATTCATAAGTCAATAGATTTAAAATCGTTCTTATTTACGCATAACACACGCTATCTTTCGTCTAATCGCTGCTAACCACTTTTTAACCATTGCCAAAACATTTTTATACGTAAAATGAATTCTTATCATTCGACCACTTGAAGTTGTTAAGCAGCAAAGTAAGCTCTCTAGATAACCGTCATCACGATATAAGAAGCCTTTTATAGCCGAAAATATTGAAAAGAGACATTGGCACACATTAAGGTAGATCTCTCCATTCAAAATGATCCCCCAAAAAACTGACGGAGTATCCGAATTTGAACTATGTAAATAGGCCGAAAATATCAACAAATCAATGCGGACTGAGAACTCTAGGGAAAAAAAGCAAGAAACAAAGATTTAGAAATAATACGATGAAGATAGTTCAGTCACCCTTAAAGATATCACGGCTATAGTAAAACTGAATTAGTACAGCTTCTTCCTTGTATGGAGACCTATTGGAGTGAATAAAAAACACGAAGGGAACTAAAAAACAGTAAATAGATTGATTGAAAAAATGAGCAAAAATTCGTCCATAAATCTGGAAACAACAGTTTAGCAACCAAAGCGCTTTTCAAGCTTCGTTAAAATAATACAGCACCAATCTATACAAAAAAAGCTGCTATAAAAAGACTCACATCAATCAAAATTACAATTTTAGGATAAATACAAAACAAAAAGAGCCAAAGATCCTAAATGCCTCTGATTGTGGCTGGGGTACCTGGATTCGAACCAGGGAATGCCGGTACCAAAAACCGGTGCCTTACCGCTTGGCTATACCCCAAAAAAAGAACATACTCACATGCACGCGCCTACCTTATAGCGATTCCCGTGAGGGTGTGCAATATCTGAAAATCAAAGCTCTTATTTTTTATCATAAAGTTTTTAAGTCTTATTCGTGTCTCATTGATGCAAAATTCGTAACAAAAATCGTACTTATTCATACCTCTCAAACAAGAGCTGATTATCTTCCAGCCTTTTGTATTTTGCCATTTTCTCTGCTTATACTATTTTCCATTGATAGCAAAAAAATTTAAATTTATATTTCACTAACGCATTTAATAGCCTAGCATCAACTATGGCATATCATAGTATCTTTTTTGATGCATTCAAACCTAAGCTATTCAAATGAAATAAGGAAAATCTAAAGCTTTGTGTATTAATCATCTTGTCTTCTTGACCATATTCTTGATTTTCGGTTATTCATTGCACGAAATTCATCTTTCCTCTCCCCATACAAAGTAGAGCTTTGGCCGATAATGCATGACAAACGTATGAGATCACCATAGCGAATGCGGTTTTTGGTTAATATGTGTAGAATGCCAATCATAATTTGGCTTATGAAATGTTGTCAGTTTATGCAAAAAATCAATGATATCTGCAAAAGGAAATGGCTAATAGTCCTTTGAAAAAAACTGTGACAAAATAAGGACAGATTTTATGGTGAATAGCCTAAAAAAACTTTGTAAAAGTAAGTGAAGACATTTTACATAGAGCTAAATGTTGAAGAGAGATATTTTAGGTAATATATACATCAACTGAGTGCTGTTTAAGTTACTTTTCATTCATTAAAAATGAGATATTGATGTTTTTGGTTAGGTGAAGAGCCCGTGAATTGCTGTAGAGGCATGATTATATAAATCCATGAATTTTGATGATTAAGCACATACATCCAGAAAAAGCGCTTTATGAAGAGATGATCATTAAAATTAAATTGGTACACACAATATTCAATATTTGCTTTTAAACACTGTAAATGCCAAATTAAATTTATGGAGTGAGCTTAACAATTAGAAATGAGGAGATTTTAAATGGCTTTTGAATTGGCCGAGTTGCCTTATGATTATGATGCCCTTTCACCTTATATGTCACGCGAAACGCTTGAATATCATCATGATAAGCATCACCTTGCTTATCTTACGAATACCAACAATTTTGTGAAAGATTTAGGCTTAGAAAATGAAAGCCTTGAAAATATTGTAAAAAAAAGCTTTGGACAGAATATTGGTTTGTTTAATAACGCAGCGCAATACTACAATCACAACCATTTTTGGCATTGGATGAAAAAAGGTGGTGGTGGTCAAAAGCTGCCTGAAAAATTAGCAAAAGCCATTGAATCTGATCTGGGCGGTTATGATAAATTCCGCGCAGATTTTATTGCTGCTGCTAGTGCCCAATTTGGTTCTGGATGGGCGTGGGTTGCTGTTAAAGATGGCAAACTTGAAATTATGAAAACCCCTAATGGAGAAAATCCTTTGGTCCATGATGCTCAACCTATTCTAGGTGTTGATGTATGGGAACATTCCTATTACATTGATTATCGCAATGCGCGCCCAAAATATCTTGAAGCTTTTGTGGATAATTTAATTAATTGGGACTATGTTTTAAACCTTTATGAAGATTGCAAACTTTAAGCTTTTTGCGCGGTTTTAATCTTGTGTCAAAAGCTCCATAGCTCGTCATGTTATGGAGCTTTTTAGCAAGTTAACAGAAATTTTTTCTCGCTATCTTTAGGATATATGCGTAAATATACGCAACTTCTTCCAACTTTGAAAAACGCCCTGCTGCACCTGCATGACCTGAATCCATATTAATGCGTAATAAAATCGCATTATCGTCCGTTTTTAAGTCGCGCAGTTTTGCCACCCATTTTGCAGGCTCCCAGTAAGTTACACGAGGATCAGTTAATCCTGCAATCGCAAGGATAGAGGGATACCTTTGTGCTTTGACATTATCGTAGGGTGAATAAGAGGCTATAAGATTATAATCCTCTCGCGATTCAAGGGGATTCCCCCATTCAGGCCATTCTGGAGGCGTTAATGGCAGTGAGTCATCTAACATAGTTGTTAAGACATCAACAAAAGGCACATTTGCTACAATCCCAGCAAAATCCTGTGGCGCTATATTTGCGATAGCACCCATTAACATTCCTCCTGCCGAAGCACCGTAAGCGATAAGCCTGTCATGAGCAGTGAATTTATTGTTTACAAGATAGCGTCCACAGGCAATGAAATCTGTAAAGCTATTGTATTTAAAGAGGTGTTTTCCTTTCTCATACCACGAAACTCCTTTTTCTTTTCCTCCACGAATATGAGCAATAGCATAAATAAAACCTCTATTAACCAAAGAAAGTACATTGCTATTGAAACTCGCAGGAATGGATATGCCATAGGCACCGTAGCCGTAGAGAAGACAAGGTGCACTGCCATTAAGAGCAATAGTTTTATGATAAAAAACGGAGATAGGGATTTTTTCACCATCATCTGCAATTGCCATAATACGTCGTGTTACATACTCATCTTTATTATGCCCTGAAGGAATTGTTTGCGTTTTTAAGAGCATTCGTTTGCGACTTTTCATCTCATAGTCAAAAACTTGATCAGGTGTTGTCATAGATGAATAGGAAAAACGTATGGTTTGGCTATTATATTCTGCCGCACCTTGTAAACCTAACGAATAAGCTTCTTCTGTAAAAGCAATGGAATGAATTTGCTGGGTAGTACGCTCCATTACTTTTATACGAGGAAGCCCCTCAAAGCGTTCAAGCCAAATAAGAAAATCTTGATAGGCATCATGGGATAGTATCAAGCGTCCCAGCTGATGGGGTACAAGCTCAGACCAATTTTCTGATTGCGGAGATGTGTATGGCGCTACCATGATTTTGAAGTCTTTTGCGTTATCTAAATTGGTAAGAATATAAAAGACATCACCACCTTCTGTAAGTGAATATTCAATACCTTTTTGTCGTTTCCGTACGCATTGAGGAGCAGTGAACGGCGCTTCAGCAGGGATCAGCCAAATTTCTGACGTTTCATGATCATGAATGTTAATATAAATAACGTCATTAAGCTTAGAACCACTTACGTGTAAGAAAAATCCTGGGTTATCTTCACAAAAAATAAGCTTATCTTGCGATTGATCTGTGTGTAATCGGTGATAATAAAGCTGCGAAGGTCGGTGGTTTTCATCCATCTTAGTATAGAAAAAACCTTCAGATTTAGCATCCCAAACAATATGTCCAGATGTATCAATAATTGTATCCGTGCAATCAGCCAATGTTTCTAAATTACGAATTTTAGCGACGTAAAATTCTGATCCTTTGTCATCATAAGTCCATACAACATGTCTATGATCAGGAGACTCTTGAACTAAACCAAAATTAAAATATTCTTTACCTTCGGCCAAAACATCACCATTAAGGTAAACGTTTTTTTCTCCTCCATTCCTAGGTGTCCGAAAATAATGTGGTTGCTGGCCTCCAGTAACATAAGAAACCCCATAAGCAAAAGGGCCATGTTTTATAGGAACGGAACTATCATTCTCTAGAATGCGGCTTTTCATTTCGGCAAAAAGCAAATCTTGTAATGGCTTTGTATCAGCCATTTGTGCAGCCTGATAGGCATTTTCTTTTTCAAGATGATTCCTAATATTTTCTTCAAGACAGCTAGGAGTTTTAAAAACATCTTGCCAATTAGATGCACGCAACCAGTGGTAAGGATCTTCGCGACAAATACCATGATGCACGTCTTTATAAACCATTTTGGATGCTTTAGGTGGAAGTATGGAAGAGCTTGTCATACACGTTCCTATGTTAAAATATGTCAATGATTTCGTTTATATGTTAGAAACATAAAATTTATGCAAGTGCGTAAATCTATACGTCCCGCTCACTTGCAAACGTATAGCTGTGGTAACTTCCCAATTACCTATGCACTTCTGTTTATCACATATTCAGAGGTATTGTCTTCTAAGAAGACAACCTTGCTTTGATAGATAAGTTAAGAAAATGAAGCTATTCAGTAGCGAAATTGAATTTTTCTTCAAACAGTAGAATTTGTTTCTGGATATACACAATAAAATTTATTTTAGAACAGAAAACATATTTTAGATGTTGATATTACAAAGCTGGGGAGGAAAAAACCCCCGATGCCATGCTGATAATGTAATTTTATATTATTCTAGTGTTCATTATCATATAATATTCCGCATCGCTTTATATACTTCAATCTCTTATTTTATCCACTGTATTTTTTTGAATTTTAAAAATCATTTAAGCTAATTTATTATGTTCAGAAAAGATCATCTTATAATACCAAAAATTGATTTTACAAAACTAAAAAATAAAATGTAATAATATAAATATATAAAATAAAAGTCTTAAATCATATATTACATTTTTAAATTTAATATTTTTATTTCTATGTTCTCTAAAAATAAATAAATTCATTCTATATTATTTTTTTAATTTATGATATATTTGGCTTTTATGCATGATCTTTTATAGAAAGTACTATATTCTAACAGGAAAGAATTTATTTCTTCTTACCCTATATTATGACAAAAAGTAGGTATTTATTTGATTTTTTTGTGTTTTGGCGATTTTATAAAATAATTGAATTGACAAAAAAGATTTTTGTACAATATGAAACCTACGTGCATGGGATCTCTGTATTGGAGTATAAGTGCCAATGAAATCTCAATCTTAAATTAAAGGAAAAAAGAATGGAACATCGTCCAGTCTTAGAGACTGAAAGCAATTTAGTTATTACATTAGTTGCTGATATTGTTGCTGCTTACGTCAGTAATAATTCAATCCGACCGACTGAAGTGCCAAGTTTGATTGCTGATGTTCATGCTGCTTTTCGTAAAGCAGGGAACGTAGAGTTAACAGAAGTCGAAGTCGAAAAGCAAAGACCTGCCGTTAACCCAAAACGTTCGATCTTTCCCGATTATCTCATTTGCCTCGAAGACGGGAAGAAATTTAAATCTTTGAAGCGCCATCTCATGACACATTATGGAATGTTGCCAGAAGAATATCGTGAAAAGTGGCAATTGGATAGTTCTTATCCTATGGTTGCACCCAATTATGCAAAGGCACGTTCAGCTTTAGCCAAAGAAATGGGACTTGGACGTAAAAGCAAACGGAGAAAAAACAAATAATCGGATTTTAAAAATGATGCCTCTAGTATGTAAACGTGCTTTTGCGGGGCTGTGTTTTCCGTGAGAGTTTTGTCAAGTTGTTACTCTGAAAGTTCGGTTCTTATACGTAACCCTCATTACGAATTCGTTGAATCATCGATTTGAGGCCATTTGAGCGTTGTGGTGTAAGGTTTTCACTTAAACCAAGTTTTTCAAAGAGCCCTTCAGCATTAGCATCGCGAACTTCAGAGGCTTTTTTTCCTGAATAGAAGGCGAGAAGAATATAGATAAGTCCACGCACAATGTGAGCATCAGAATCACCTTGAAACGTTAATGTTGGATTTTCGGAATTATCACGCGAAGATAAAAGCCACACTTGGCTTACACAACCAGGGACTTTGTGGCCATCGTTTCGAGCACTTTCTGGAAAAGGCGGTAATTCTTTGCCAAGTTCAATCACATAACGATAACGATCTTCCCAGTTATCTAGAAGAGAAAAATTTTCTATAATATCATCGATCGTTTCTACCATAACCTCAATCCTGTCCTGCCATGTTTTATTTTTTGATGATGATGCTAATGTATTTCCTAAGAAAATAAGTCTTTATTCCTTTTAGCATGAAACCAATAGTGAGTATTAAAAAGTTTTGTTTCAAGGGAGTGCTAGATGATTCTATTTTTGTGTTGACTTTTGTACATCGGCTTTGGGAGAAATGTCTTCAGGTTAAGGTACATTCTTGTCAGCTAATATACTTCCGAAATACTCGTAAGCTGCTTTTGCACCATAACGTGCACGTTCACTCAGTGAACTTAGAAAAGATTTGCCGACTTTACAGGCTTCTATATTCCGTTCACAAAATGTTCCTACATCATTTAGAGTCTCTTTAAAAGCAGTCATAACATCGCTCGTTGTTGTCTCACTTTCTCTTTGGGTAGAGAAATGATTGTTACTTGGCTTTGCTGCAAAAAATGAAATGACAACAAAAACAAAAAACAAAAAAAATGATAATTTGATTAAAAAACGTATCATGGGCAACTAGTGTACCACAGTTGGAAATAGAAACAAAAGCAACAGTTTATACTTTTTTTTATTTATAAAAAATTTATAAAATTTGCATTCATGGAATTGAGCATTCGTTTATCAAATCTGTATTATTAACTATGTTATAATCATTAAATGATGCAGCTATTCACAGACATAATACATTATCTTTTTATTAGGTTCTGTACATCTAACGCTTTAAGTGAGAGAATAATGCAAGCATAAACCAGTATTCTCATAAACGAAAGCTTTTATCGAATCACCAGAAGATACATCCAAAGTAGCAGAGTTTATTGAAGCAGAATTTCAGAAGGTAACATTTTTTGTAAAGGTGTCCATCATTGTTCTACAGTGCCTTCTTGTTTGAGTGAAAAAGAAGAACAGCGATGCAATTTTGTTTCCTTATCTCATCTCTTTATGCATCTGAAAATAACCTTTATAATAATAACTTATGTATTTTCACCCCCTTTAACAAGCTGAAGGGTTTGAGTCATATCGTTCCAGTTTCGCAGCATGAAGAGAAAATACAAAGCTTGCAAAGCATCCATCCCAGCATGATTCTCGCAGTCCATCTTCTCTTTCTTTTTCCCAATGCTTACCTCTGCATGCTAACCTTATCTATAGCTTAGAACAGAGACGACGTTGGATAAAGATAGCCTCGATCCTCACAGATTTACCATCATAACCAATAGTTCTTGGTAAGCGTTTCTAAAACGGCTGCCAACCCTCTTTCTGAAACCAAGATCATAACGTTTATTGATACCGCACTATACCTCTAAGGAAAGTGAAAGCTTTTACACTTTTAAAATAAAATGAATGTCTTTAACAGAATGATGAGGATGGTTTTCAGTTCTCACGTGCATCCCAGAAAATTACCTTACTAAACGGTAAATTCTTCACCATTCCACACACTTGATGTCATACTAATCTATAATAATATGTCCGTTTTTTAGAAATAGGACGTTACCTATCACTCAACCTTTTATTTCAAATCTATTGAGGTGTACACAATAGGCACCTTAATATCAAATTTGCACAGTCAAAGAGAAATTATTGGAGATATATGGGCTTGCACTTTTATCACACTATAATGGAGGCAAATACACTGTGATAGAGAAAATAATAAGGTATATAGGGTAATAGGCGAAGCTTAGAATACTTTCTAGCTTCTTTTATCATTTTCTGTTGCTACAAGGAAGCCCCAATATAAAATTGAGAGATGTAAGCAAGCTGTGTACCTATTCCTGCAGATATTTTTTGAAAATAACTTTAGCTAAAGTTTACGAAATTTATCGAATATTAGTAGAATAGATTTATATCGGCACATGATTTGTAGTAACTGGGCTAATCCACCGTTAAACGCAAACGTAAGTTCAAGTATGCAGACATTTGAGAGAGAGACTGCCATTAACTTTCCAGCATTCTATGGTATCTCAACTTAATTTCAAATGCTATCAAAGATATATGTAAAAAGGATGTCATGAGATGATGTATAGACTGTCGTTTAGATAATCATAGAAAATAAATTTATACGATGATGAGATGGAGAGAAGTGGATAAAGGCTATTGTTGATTTATAAATGATACTTCTCATATTGCGATTTTATTTATTTTAATGATTTGAAAGGTTGGAGAATAACAACGTAGGTGCATTTCTCCCTATCACTAAAAATGTGAAGTAATTTATGTTTGTTTCCGTGAATAAATAATCGTTATTGGAAATTAAAAATAAAAGTAATGAAAAATAAACGAAAGACACGCAGAAAAAAAACTGAAAAACAGCGTAAATACTATAGTAGTATTTTTATAACAATTCTTCTTATAAGCGGTCGTTTTATTTTTTGGATAGCAAAATTAATTTATTTCTATACTCGAAAAAATACTTTGTTTTTTATTGGATCTCTTCTTTTTATAATTACTTTTGGATTTATTTCATTTAATGCTTTATTTTCGCAAATGCCTCAAATGAAATTTACATCGGTTGTAAATATAGAACAAAATTCGATTTTTCCCACCCCAAAAGCAAAATTTCAAGAAAATACACGTGTTACTTCTGTATTACTTCCGAGTCACTTAAACAAAAATTCATCTTCGAGTTCTTTAGCAGAAAGCACACTAAAAATGCAAAAAAAGCTCGCAAAACTAGGACTTTATGATGGTCCTTTAGATGGATTAGAGGGACCTAAAACACGTCGTGCCATAGCATTATGGAAACAACAAAATGCTGACAGAATGCAAAATAGTGTTTTATCCAAGCCCATAACAGATGAAATTGCGGCATTAATTGAGCGTAGCGAAATGGAGATGGTAAATGAGACAATAAAGACTAGAGATATGACTCGCTCAAAAGAAACTGTTTTAGAACCTCCTGTTGCAGATATTATACAAGTACAAAAAGCTTTACGTATTTTTGGTAATCACGAGATTATTGTCACAGGTGTGGAAGATCAAAAGACAGGTGAAGCCTTAAAACAGTTTCAAAAAATGTTTGATCTTCCCATAACAGGTAAAATTAATCATTCAGTTTTGATGAAAATGCGTGAAGTTGGTCTGTTAAATTGAAGAGAACCGTTTATCTTATCAAGGTAATACATTTATTTATAACGATGATTCATTATTTTTCATATTGAATTAGCCCGTAAATACAGCAAGTTTTTCTTATTTTAACCCGTCTTATATTAAATCAATAGCAACCGTTTCGTTGCATATCACAAGCGGAATTGGCGTATGAATAAAAATCGTTCAAGAAAGAAGTGAATATGCCTCTTACAAACTGTCTCAATGCAAGAGTAACGCAACATTGAAAGCTAAAATAGTATGATGGCGCCAGCTTGCACCTTTACAAGTGTAAAGATAGTGTCAACAATAGATTTTGCATTATACCCTTCACGGAGCTGGCCGTAAAATGGACTTGGAAATATTGAGAGATGTATCTGTTAAATAAACACTGAAAGCATAAAGGTAGTGCGCTATCCCACATTATAAATTTTTTCATACACTTCTCAAAGACATGCTTTCTCTCTTCTCTCACACACACAAGCCATAGTCTATCCGAAAAGTTTGTTTTTTTCTTCAATGAAAGAAATAAAGCAATGAGAATAATTTTTTTATAGTACCATAGGAGCCTACAACATTTTATCCTTTATGTCTTTTTGTAATTGCTGACTGTGCTGCTGCTAAGCGCGCAATTGGCACCCGAAAAGGAGAACATGAAACATAATCCAAACCATTTTCTTCACATAAAGCAATAGACAAAGGATCGCCTCCGTGTTCACCACAAATTCCCAGTTTAATTTTTTCACGTCGTGAACGGCCCCGCTGTGCAGCAATAGAAATAAGCTCCCCTACTCCATCACGGTCAATCGATATAAAAGGATCTTGTTCTAAAAGTCCTTTTTGAAAATAAGTTGCTAAAAAGGGAGCCGCATCATCACGAGAAATTCCAAAAGTAGTTTGCGTCAAATCATTTGTTCCAAATGAAAAAAATTCAGCCGTTCCAGCAATTTCATCTGCTCGAAGAGCTGCCCTTGGAAGCTCAATCATCGTCCCAACCATGTACTGAATAGTGCTTCCCTTTTCCTTCATCACTTCACGAGCGACCTGATCAATACGGGCTTTTACAAAATCAAGTTCAGATTTAAGTGCAACAAGCGGCACCATAATTTCAAGCATAACAGGAGAGCCAGATTCTTGATCAGCTTCTGCTGCTGCTTCAAAAATGGCCCGCGCCTGCATCTCCACAATTTCGGGATAAGTAATAGCTAAACGGCATCCCCTTAATCCAAGCATAGGATTAAATTCGTGCAGCTGCTGCGCGCGTTCAGCAAGAACTTCAGTAGAAACTCCCATAGCCGTTGCAACATCAAGAATTTCTGCATCTGTTTTTGGCAAAAATTCATGGAGTGGTGGATCTAATAAACGGATAGTAACAGGCAAACCAGACATAATTTCAAACAATTCAGCAAAGTCTGAACGCTGCATTGGTAAAAGCTTATCCAAGGCTTTGCGACGCCCGCTTTCATCATTGCTTAAAATCATTTCACGCATAGCAACAATACGATCCCCAGAAAAAAACATGTGCTCTGTGCGGCACAGACCAATACCTTCAGCCCCAAAGGAATGCCCCATACGCGCATCAGACGGTGTTTCAGCATTAGCGCGAATTTTGAGACGCCGCATCCCATCAGCCCACTCCATCAATTTTGCAAAATCTCCGCAAAGCTCAGGTTGCAACATCGCAACCTCCCCTTTAAAAATTTCTCCGCTTCCACCATCAATCGTAATAACATCGCCTTTTTTAAAGCTTTGCTCTGAAGCAAACATTGTGTTTGTGTTATAATCAATCCGTACACTCCCTGCACCAGAAATACATGGCTTTCCCATACCACGCGCTACAACAGCAGCATGACTTGTCATACCACCACGCGTCGTTAAAATCCCTTCTGCTGCGTGCATACCATGAATATCTTCTGGACTTGTCTCTACGCGGACCAAAATAACTTTACGGCCTTCTTTCGCTGCAGTTTCTGCCTCTTCCGAAGTAAAAATAATTTCACCCGTTGCTGCACCCGGAGAAGCAGGTAAACCACGTGCAATAACAAAACGATCAGCTTTCGGGTCAAGTGTTGGATGTAGAAGTTGGTCTAGTGATTTTGCATCAATTCGCATTACCGCTTCTTCACGGCTTATCAACCCTTCCTCAACCATTTCAATAGCCATTTTTAAAGCCGCACGTGCCGTTCGTTTTCCTGAACGAGTCTGCAGCATCCACAATTTACCCTTTTCAATTGTAAATTCAAGGTCTTGCATATCGCGATAATGCTGTTCAAGCTTCTGTGCGATCTGACATAACTTCAAAAAAACCTCCGGCATGATTTTTTCCAAGGATGCTTTATTTGAACCTGCAGCAATACGCGCATTTTCTGTGATGTTTTGTGGAGTTCGAATACCTGCCACAACATCTTCACCCTGTGCATTGACCAAAAACTCACCGTAAAGCTCTTTCTCCCCTGTTGATGGATTGCGGGTAAAAGCAACGCCCGTTGCCGAATCCTCACCCATATTGCCAAATACCATCGCCTGTACATTAACTGCTGTTCCCCAACTTTCAGGAATATTATGTAAATGACGATACGTAACTGCACGTGCTGTCATCCAACTTGAAAAAACTGCTCCAATTGCTCCCCACAATTGTTGTTCAGGATCTTGCGGGAAAGGTTTCCCTAACTTTTCTTCAACGTATGCTTTATAAGAAACAATAACATCTTTCCAATCAGCCGCTGTCATTTCTGTATCGACAGCATAACCATTGTGTACTTTTGCATCATCAAGAATCTCTTCAAAATATGAATGATCTAATCCCAGAACAACATTAGAATACATTTGGATAAAACGACGATAACTGTCATAAGCAAAGCGTTCATTATTGGTCTGTAAAGCAATTGCTTGCACAGTCTCATCATTCATACCAAGATTAAGGACCGTATCCATCATTCCCGGCATAGAAGCACGAGCTCCAGAGCGAACAGAGAGTAAAAGCGGCCTTCTTTCGTTACCAAATTCACGTCCTGTTTGTTCACTAATGTGCTTAAGCGCCTGTTTAACAACTTCCTGTAATTCTTTTGGATATGACTTGCCATGTGCATAATAAAAATTACAAACTTCTGTCGTAAGAGTAAATCCAGGAGGTACTGGCAGACCAAGATTACTCATTTCTGCCAAATTAGCCCCTTTGCCACCGAGAAGATTGCGCTCACTTGCACTTCCTTCTGCATTGCCATCACCAAAACTATAAACCCATTTTGTCATCCTAAAAATCCTCCCATATCAGCATCAAAACATCATTTGATCCGGGCTAATGATTAAAAGCAATGCTTTAATTTAAAATTGGCTAAACCAAAGAAAATATTGCTTCAGAAATCCGTAAAACTTATTCCCCACCGAAAGAAGGGCATGACCACAAATATCAATACCCATCTTCTTAAAGAAAAAATTTAGTTTTTAAGAAAACTATCAATCACCGAAAAAAAGTATTCTACTGACATAACACCTTCATACTTATTACCATTAATAAAGAATGTAGGTGTTGCTGTAACACCAAGCTCTTTACCACGCTCAAAGGATGCATTTACTTCATCTAAAATCGACTGATTTTTCAGGCAAGCGTTAAAACTTTCATCCGTAAAACCTGCCATTAAGCCAATTTTCTTTAACGGTGTTAGAGCGTCTTGCCCCCAAACCCATTCATTCTGTTTCTGAAAGAGAACCTCTATCAAAGGAAAATAGCGATCTTCTGGTACACACCGTGCTAACATAAAGCCTGCCGTTGCACGAGGATCAAAAGCAAAATCTCGGAAAATAAGTTTTACTTTTCCTGTTTTGATATATTTTTTACGAATTTGCGGAAGTACATCATTATAAAAATGCGCACAATGCGCACACGTCAATGAAGCATATTCAATAATTGTTACTGGTGCATTCTCCTCTCCTTCAACTCTATCCTTAACTTTGCCCGATTGAAGGAGCTTGACCATATCAACAGTTGAAACTGGTTTAACTTCACCAGCTAAAGTGGTGGTTGCACTGATTTGTAGAGTTGCCATTAAGGCAAAAATTACCGCGAAAGACAAAAAAGAACGACAGTTTATCATAAATAATACTTTTCTGTTGTGATTAAACGAATAAGAACTCAACACTTTTTCATATACTAACGAAAAATATATAAAACACCTCGCTCTATTTATTATTTTTTTCTGCAAAAATGCAACAGCCAAGTTCATAAAGTGATTGTCGCAAACTTTTATCTTCAACGCTCTCAAGCATTTTTTCCACGCATTTTTTGTCTTTTTCATTCAGAGCTAGTTCACTCAAAGCTAGCTTCGTCTGCAAGTGATTGTTAAGAACAAAGATGCGCTTTTGCTCAATCTTGATGCGGTCAAGAGCAACATATCCAAAAAAAACATTAATTCTGTGAAGCAATTCATCTGTTTCATGCATCAATTTTAACGCAGCAAACCCTTCACAAGCCACAATAAGTGTTGCAGGTTGGAAAATTTCATCTTGATCTGCGCGACGTTTCCAAATAATTTTGAGTGGCATTGCATATTCACTGATATCATGGCCTACAATCTGTGACCAATGCTCTATAAGTGCCATATTAAGTCCCGTCCGCTTGCGTAAAACTGGATCAAGCATTTTAGATACCGTTTCAGCAAGAGAATAAAAATGGCGCTTTTGAAATTGTTTGCTCATGTTTCTAAATCATCATCAAAACATTTACTAAATTATAACAGTTTTTTCTTTCATCTAAGAGCGATTACCCTCAAAAATAATCAAATATCAAAAAAAACGATATTATCTAAAGAGAATCCCTCTAATAAATGATCAAAAACGAACCATAAATTGCAAAATAAATGCTTTTTTCTTTTGCATTTTATATCTCCCTGTGATTGACAACAATCATGCATGAAATTTCTTCGCGCCTTCTTTCTTGGTATGATAAAAATCACCGGCATTTACCATGGCGTATTACCCCCAAAGAACAAATGCAAGGTATTCGCCCTGATCCCTATCGCGTTTGGCTCTCTGAGATTATGCTTCAACAAACAACTGTCAAAGCTGTTAAGCCTTATTTTAAAAAATTTCTGAAATTTTGGCCTAATCTCTCTTCTTTAGCAAAAGCCTCACAAGATGATATCTTGAAAGCGTGGGCTGGCCTTGGTTACTATTCACGCGCACGCAATCTTAAAAATTGCGCTCAACAGCTTGTTGAAAACTATGGGGGACAATTTCCACAGTCCGTAAAAGCATTGCGTACTCTATCCGGTATTGGGGACTATACTGCTGCAGCCATCGCTGCAATTGCTTTTAACCATCCTGTAGCTGTTGTTGATAGTAATGTTGAACGTGTTGTAACACGGCTATTTGCTATCACCTCACTATTGCCCAAAGCAAAAGCTGAAATTAAAGAAAAAACACAAAAAGTCACTGATTTAAATCGCCCTGGCGACTTTGCTCAAGCCATGATGGATCTGGGAGCAACAATCTGTACACCACGCAAACCATCTTGTTACCTTTGTCCTCTTCAAAGTTTATGCCAGGCAGAAAAGATGCAAATAGCAGAGTCTTTTCCAAACAAAGCCCCTAAAAAAGAACGCCCCTTTAAAATTGGTGCCGCTTTTGTTGTCCTTAATGAAAATAAGCAAATTTATCTAGAAAAACGACAGGGTAAAAAACTACTCGGTGGGATGACCCAAATCCCTAACAATATCGGAATAAATGAACAAAAAAGACTCGAAAACGCTCCCTTTACTGCCGATTGGCAATTCAAAGGGCAAATTACACATGTTTTTACCCATTTTTCTCTGAAACTTGACGTTTACTCTATTAGTGGTGTTTGCGAAATGAAGGGAAAAAATGGCTGGTGGTGTGACATTAATCGTCTTGCCGAAGAAGCTCTTCCTACTGTTATGAAAAAAGCTATTGCCGTAGCAATTCCCAATTCTTTCAAGTTAAAATAACGCTTCTCACTGAAGAAATGAAATATTCAGTTCAGCGCGAACTAATTTATTTCTTATAAAACACCCATTTTCAACATCTGTGAACGTATTATCATTCTTAAATCATTTATTGATTTCAACTGACCATTTTCCTCGTAATACCAAAATGTCCAACCGTTACAGCTTTGAGAATCTTGAGCCTTTCGTCCCATTGCATGAATAGAACCAGCTTCACCACTATACATGATAGTGCCGTCGGCTCTTACAATAGCAGACACTTGCTTCTTCCGATCATAAAGAACTTCTCCAGGATGGAGTAAGCCTGCCTCAAGTAGACTGTTGAATGCTACACGCGGTTCTACTTTTTTTCTATCCAAAATCGCTATTTCTGGTTCCTCTAAAGGTTTAACTGCAGCAATCCTCTCACAAGCCGCATCAATATAGTGTTGCTCACGTTCAATACCGATAAAATCACGTCCCAGAAGTTTAGCAACAGCACCTGTTGTCCCCGAACCAAAAAACGGATCAAGAATAATATCACCCGGTTTACTAGAAGCCATAATGATACGCGCTAATAATGTTTGTGGTTTTTGTGTTGGATGTAATTTCCGGCCTTTCTCATCTTTTAAACGTTCAGCACCAGTGCAGAGAGGAAAAAGCCAATCTGAACGCATTTGTAGATCTTCATTCGCAGCTTTTAAAGCATCATAATTAAATGTGTATTTTTTATCCTTTTGATCGCGAACAGCCCAAATAAGGGTCTCATGAGCATTTTGAAAGCGACGCCCTCGAAAGTTAGGCATGGGATTATTTTTACGCCAAATGATATCATTCAACATCCAAAAACCTAAATCTTGTAATGCTGTACCAACCCGAAAAATATTATGATAAGATCCAATAACCCAAATTGTCCCGTTGGGCTTCAATACACGACGACAAGCAAGCAGCCATGCACGCGTAAAAGCATCATAAGCAGCAAAACTTTCAAACTGATCCCACGCATCATCAACCCCATCAACAAGCGAATGATCTGGACGGTATAAAGCCCCATCCAATTGTAAATTATAAGGAGGATCCGCAAAAATCATATCAACCGAATGTTTGGGAAGTTTCTCCAGTACTGCAACACAATCTCCCTTGAAGATTTTATTGCGCCATGACATCTGTGAGGGAGTAGGAACAAAATCTTTTTGAAGCTGAATAACTGTCATAGAAAACCCAAAAAAACGAACTGAAATTGTCCTATAATCAAAATGATCGTAGGCCCGCATTACCGATCTATATTTACAAAATAGAGTAAATGTATCGTTAAGCTCCTTTAAAATTGATATTCATTTTTGCAAAATTTATATTTGTTTTGGCTCTTTTAATGAAGAATAAAGCAATGTTGACTGATAAATCGTTATTTTTCTTTTCTTCTATGCTCTGTTCACATATCCTTTGCTTCATCAAAACAATAAGAATCATTTTCAAAGCATATTTTTATGAAATAAAGTCTTTTCAATATCATTGTCAGGCAAGGGCTCAAGCTAAGAAGAAACACGTGAAGGAATATCTCATGCCTCAAATAGATCTCATTATTTTTGATTGTGATGGAGTTCTGGTAGATTCTGAATATCTTGCAGCAAAAATTGGATCTCAATTACTTAAACAAACAGGATATGAAATATCACCCGAAGAATTAAGTGAGCGTTACGCAGGACTAATCTTTCTTGATATTCTTAAAAAAGTTGAACAGGAAACAGGAAAAGCAATTTCTGCTCATCTCATAGATCAAATGTCAGATCTTTTTCGGGCACAAATAAAAACTGAACTCCGTGCTATTGATGGCATAAGAAAAGCAATAAAAGTCATCCAATCCCGCTATTCTTATTGTATTTGCTCCAATGCAGCCAGTACGGATATAAAAGAGATGCTCACCACCGTCGATCTCTATGATCTTTTTGATGATAAAGAGAAAATATTTTCTGCACCTGAAGTTGGAACAAAAAAAACTAAACCTGCCCCAGATGTTTTTCTTTTTGCCGCACAACAATTACATGCAAAGCCAACAAATACTATTGTTATAGAAGATTCTGTTCATGGCGTCCACGCTGCAACAGCAGCAGGCATGCGCGTCATCGGATTCACGGGAGGATCACACAGCTATCTTGGCCACTCTAATGCACTTGCAGAAGCGGGTGCCGAAACATCTATTGCTAAACATGCCCATTTAATAGAAGTCTTAGAGGCAATGGCAGTCTGGAAAGATTTATCATAAAAAATACCTTAGAAGAATATCAACCAACAATCTCTTAGTAACATTTTTACGAAGATATCCTTACCCTCAACAACCATATCTCTAAGAGCTAAGATATATCTATCTGCATTGGTAGCGTATAATAAATAAACTCTCTGCTTCATTGTCACAACCAATGAAACCTTTAACTTTATCCAATTTGATGCTAACTATTTTGCAAAAATTATAATTTCGTTTCGTATCCATGCCATAATATAACCTGAAATTAATACAATTGGAAAAAAACATGCTCTCCTTTCAGGAATAATGACACAAGTCAACACAATACTCGAATAAAATTGAAATATGATCCGAACATATAACCCACAAAATCATTGTCATACACAGACAAATTTCATCAATACACCTAGTATGTGATTTGTTATAATCTATTGATTAATGAGTCCATGACAATTTCCATATCGCCATTTTACAATAAAAAACTAATTTATAATAATAATTTATCGTTTTGCAATTTGAATGAGAGCCCCAAAGGCAGTAAGATTCCCTCATTCCACCCCTTTTTATATTGAATCAATAAAAACCATTTAAGAAAGCAGTAATATACCTCTTATTAACCGTCTCAATGCAAAAGCTGTAGCAACATTGGAAGCTCGCAAATACAATGATAGTGCCAACTTGTTATTGCATACTGAATTCCAAATAGAACATTCATTAAATTATCTTATCATGATTTTGAAAGAAAATTTATAAAATCCATTTTATAGCTGAATGTTTTTTTAATGCATATAACCGAGAATATTCTCTCTACATATACAATCTATTTAAATAAGATAAATATTCATAACTTAGATAAAAATAGTATTATTTATTTTCATTCTCTTTAAAATGAATAATTACAAATTTTTTAATAATTTTATTATTTAATAGAATTATCTACTCACGTAGAGCATAATATGTTTTCCTATAATTATTAAATAAAATATTGTAAAAAAAACAAATCAAAAATTATAAAAAATATTCTTCATTATTTTTAAATATATGATTTCTTTAAAATCACATAACATGAATATATTAAAATTTAATTATATCAAAAAGTATTTTTATACTTGACAAAAAAATACATAATAATCTATATTTTTTTCGCCGGCATAAGTTATAGATGCAATTTGTATTTTTTATTATATTTATTTTATAAGCAAATGTATCTATTTACATAATTTAACAATATAAATTATTTGAGGTGAATTATGGTGAAATTATTTAAAAATAAGATGCTAAGTATTTTTTTAACAGCTGCTTTTTCTTTTTTGCAAATTGTGAATGTTAATGCAAATCATTTAAAAAATAGTTTTCAACAAGAATATTACTCTGCTTCTGTAGTAAAAAAGGAAGAGAATACAGTAATCAGTACAGCTTCCCTCTCTATCCCAAGTTTAAAAAGTGAAGTGAGACAAGAAGCTATCACTGAAGGAAAAATTGAAAAGGTAGCTGGACCGCTCACATTGGGAGTAGGGGTTATGGTTGCTGGATATGCAATGAGTGCAATAAGCACAATAATAGGATGGATAACGCAAATAATAGCATTCTTCAGATAAAGCCGTTTAGTGTTATTTTTTAAGAGACAGCTTCATTATGTGCTAGAATAATTAAAACACATAATGAAGCGCATTTCATTTATTACACACAATAAAAGCCCATCAAACACCCAAACTTCTCTGCTTTATTGGCTTTTTGGATGTCGCTGCTTCTTTATATTAAATAAAAAAGTATTTTAAAATTATGTATTAAATATTACTATATTTTTTGCTATTTTCCTTTCACAAGTTGTGGCCAATCATTAGAGAAATAACCCTCAAAAAGAGGAGGTTTTTATTTCCGTAATAAAATAAGGAAAAAATCAAGAGACTGGCCTAGCAGTTCTCTATCTTCCAAACTTAAATTATGGAATGGAAAATGATGCTATCATTGAAGGAAAAATTGAAAAGGTATTTGAACCTATTACAATAAGATTCTTTACTACAATAGGAGCTCTAGGTTTTGGCTTCTTGACTGAATCTATTCTGGGCATATTTACTGAAATACTCGGATGAGCAACAGGTAAAGTTCAAACAAATAAAAAAGTCAAATAATTTAAAATTATTCGGCTATTTTTCTTCTGTTAAAGAAGTATTTTTTCAATTGCATCCCGCCTTAATTAATTAGGAGGGATTTTTTTGTGCTTTCTATGAAGCATTTTGCTAAAAATAGCCAAAATACTATGCAAAACAGTACAATAGCGACCGGTATAAAAATTGATAATTTATACTGAAAAAATATTCCAGATGCATAATATGGGTGTTACAACGCTATAAAATTTCTCGATAAACTCTCTAAGATGAGTCTAAGCTGGAAGAACTTGATTGTGATATGAGTCTTTGATTATACAAATAAGAGTAGAAAAACAGGCATAAGAAATTAAATCTACTAAAAATTCCTCGCAGATACTACCCTCTCTCCTCGTTTACAATATTCAAGTAATTGAATAAAGAAGCAGAAGTTAAAAATAAATTATCCCTTCCAACATAAACAAAAAATCTTTAATATTCAATTTATTACATCTCAATATTCGAAAAAACAATACCATTGATTTTCCGTTATTTATAAGCATAATCAAACAAACTTCCATTTATTTAACGATTTAAATATTATTAAAAACGTGAAATATACAACTTCATTCGTTCACCGAAAATAAATGAAAGAAAAGATTCATGAAATATATCAGCACGAGAGGTGAAGCCCCTATTTTAGGCTTTACCGAAACGGTTATGACTGGTCTCGCCAGTGATGGTGGTCTTTACCTTCCAGAAAAATTTCCTCAATTATCACCCGATATATTACGGACTCTGCGCGGACAATCCTATACGACAATTGCTAAAACCATTCTTTGGCCCTTTGTGAATAACGAAATCGAATACGTATCCTTTGAGAAGATGATTGTCGAATCTTATGCTACCTTTCGCCATCCAGCAACCTGCCCATTACTGCAAACTGGTCAAGATGAGTTTATCCTTGAACTTTTTCACGGTCCTACTTTGGCATTTAAAGATGTTGCAATGCAGTTTCTTTCTAGGTTAATGGACTATTTTTTAACTAAACAAAATAAACGAGCAACAATTATTGGTGCTACATCAGGTGATACAGGTGGTGCTGCGATACAAGCCTTTGCTGGAAGAAAAAATGCAGATGTTTTTATTTTGTTCCCTAAAGGACGCGTATCACCCATTCAGCAACGGCAAATGACCACCAATCAAAGTGATAATGTTCATGCTATAGCCATTGAAGGAAACTTTGATGATTGCCAAGCACTCGTCAAAGCGATATTTAATGACCAAAATTTTTGTCAAAAGAGAGCCCTTTCAGGAGTTAATTCTATAAACTGGGCTCGTATTATGGCGCAAATTGTTTATTATTTTTCATCCGCACTTTCCCTAGGAGCCCCTGATAGATCTGTTTCATTTACTGTTCCTACTGGAAATTTCGGTGATATTTTTGCAGGGTATGTCGCCGCTCGTATGGGATTACCTATTGCACAATTGGTCATTGCGACAAATGATAATGATATCCTTGCACGCACATTAACCAGTGGTACTTACGAAACACGACCTATAACCCATACAACATCACCTTCTATGGACATTCAAATTTCTTCTAATTTTGAACGCTTGCTGTTTGAAAGTGGTAATCGTGATCCAGTATGGATTCGCAATGCGATGGAAAACTTGCAACAATCAGGACGTTTTACTCTTGATGAAACACGACTCCAAAATATTCGTTCCATGTTTTGTGCTGGGAAAAGTAGCATGGCTGAAACAGCACAAACAATTGACAGTGTTTATAGAGAAAGTGGCTATCTCGCTGATCCACATACAGCCGTTGCACTCAAAGTAGCGCGCGAACACAAAAAAACGCATATTCCAATGATCATTCTTGCCACCGCTCATCCTGCTAAATTTCCTGATGCAATCCAAAATGCCTGTGGTATTAATCCACCATGGATATCTTGCTTGAATGGATTGATGGAATGCGAAGAGCACTTTACAAGTCTTGCTAATGATGAAAAAATAGTAAAAAATTACATTTCTTTAAAATCACATGCATCTTATTAAGCTTAGGTGCATTGATTTAAATCACAAATATTCCAATGCCTTTTCAAAGAGGTATTTGGCTTGTTTAATGGAGTCGTAAGCACATGGGTGTAGATATCAGTCGCCTGAGTAACGGTTTGACTATTGCCACACAGACAATGCAACAAATTGATAGTGTAGCGCTCGGAATATGGGTTAAAGTAGGCTCACGCAACGAAACCTTTACACAACATGGCATCGCACATCTCCTTGAACACATGGCTTTCAAAGGAACCGAAAACCGCACAGCTTTTCAGATTGCAACTGATATTGAAGATGTTGGCGGCGAAATCAATGCTACCACCAGTACTGAAACCACTGCCTATTTCGCACGCGTACTTAAAGATGATATCCCACTGGCTATTGATATTCTAGCCGATATTTTGATGTTTTCAAAATTTGATGAAGATGAATTAGAACGAGAAAAACAAGTGATTTTTCAGGAAATTGGTGCTGCTCGCGATGTTCCTGATGATGTTGTTTTTGATCACTTTACTGAAACAGCCTTTCGCCATCAGTCGCTTGGTCGCTCTATTTTAGGGACCCCCAAAACAATTCAATCATTTACATCTGCTGATCTTCATAATTTCATGAATAAACAATATAGCGCAGACCGTATGATTGTGGTTGCGGCAGGAGCTGTACAACACGAAAATTTCCTGCAAGAAGTCGAAAGCCGTCTTAGCACTTTTCGTTCTCATTCAACAGCTCCTCTTACAAACCTTGCGAATTATGTCGGTGGCGATTTTCGTGAATATCGCGATTTAATGGACACACAAATTGTTCTTGGTTTTGAAGGGCGTGCCTATCATGCTCGTGACTTTTATGCTGCCCAAATTCTTTCAATTATTCTTGGTGGAGGCATGTCATCACGTCTTTTCCAAGAAGTAAGAGAAAAACGTGGATTATGTTATTCTATTTATGCTTTTCATTGGGGCTTTTCAGATATTGGACTTTTTGGCATTCACGCCGCCACCGGACAAGAGGGATTAAAGGAGTTGCTTCCTGTGATTCTTGATGAACTCTCTAAGGCAAGCAAAAACATTCATGCTAATGAACTTCAACGAGCACAAGCACAATATCGTGCTAACCTCACAATGTCACAGGAAAATCCATCCAGTCAGGCGCAGCTCATTGCTCGCCAAATGCTTCTTTATGGTCGACCAATTCCCATATCTGAAACAATTGAACGCTTAGAACTCATTACCACCCAAAGATTAACTGATTTAGCTGATCGTCTTTTTATTAATTCCACTCCGACATTAGCAGCTGTCGGGCCTGTTGGTCCTCTCATGAATTTTGATGATTTAACATCAACTCTTTTATATAATATAAAGTAAGATTCAATATAGTTTTTTCCAAACACTTTAGAGTATATTGGGATATAAAAAAGTATTTTTAAAAATAACGGCGTCATGACATGCACATGTCTTATGCTAAAATTCATCACAACTTAATAAGTTTGGGAAATATTTATCAAAGAGGTATACAAAACTACTCAATTTACGCTCCATGTGCTAAAGAATCTAATAAATGAAGATGTAACGCGAGATCTGAAAACTAATGGCTTAATTTTTCTCTCCAAAAATATAAAGTCTCATAAATTTAAAAGCCTGCTGAAGAAAACAGATATCTGATTTATCTTTGTGTAAAATCGTGTAACTTTTTCAAAAGAAAATGATAGCCGCTTGTTATGTAAAACAAATTGTAAAAGGTGGACGTATTTTTTTTAAAATCTAAGTTAAAATTAAACATCAAAAAAAATTGAGAGTAAGACATTGTGACGAGTTTGCGTAAAATAATTTATATCATTTTTGTTTTAATAGTCAGCTCTTTTGTCCACTTGACGTCAGCACAAGCAATTGAGCCAGTTAAAATTTCTTCTCAAGATGCTGCTCTTGATCTCTCAAAAGCAATCGAAATTCACCATACAAACAGCCCTATCTTTCAAACAAGTACAGCACCAGGACCAGATGGTATTGTATGGCGCATTGAGGTCCAAGCAAAAAGTGAAAATTTTTCTGGAAACTGGGCAGTATTTTCTCTTGCAAATCCAACAGATGAACAAATTGATCGCCTTATCGTTGCCCCCCATTATCGCATGGCACATTCAGGTTTTCTTTGGCCTGATCTTGGATCAGCGCGGATTCAATCCATTACTCCAAGCGAAGGCTTTTCCCTTGATCGCCAAGCCAGTACAAACTCAGATATCTTTCGGATTACACTCAATCCTGGCACTGTCGTTACATTTGTTGCCGAGCTTAACTCTGCAAATCTACCACAAATCTATTTATGGCAACCTGAAGCTTACAAGGATGCAATCAATTCTTATACGCTTTATCATGGTATTCTTCTTGGTATATCAGGTCTTTTAGCGCTCTTATTAACTGTTCTCTTCGTCGTTCGTGGAACAGGACTCTTTCCTGCAACAGCTGCTGTTGCTTGGGCGGTCCTTTTTTATATTGGTATTGACTTTAACTTTTTAAATAAATTCTTTGCCGTTACATTAACAACGCAACCAATCTGGCGTGCTGGAACAGAAGTAGCGCTTGCTGCTACACTTTTCATTTTTCTCTTCACCTACTTATGTCTTAATCGCTGGCACTATCATTTTAGTTATGGCGCAATCGCTTGGACCATAGCTCTTTGTGGTCTGGGAACCTTTGCTATTTATGATCCAACCAGAGCAGCTGGAATCGCCCGTTTGTCATTTGCACTCACCACCGTGATTGGTACACTCTTAATTAGCTATTTTTCGATCAGAAGCTATGACCGTGCAATCATGCTTATCCCAACATGGTTGCTTATTAGTTTTTGGTGTTTTGGAGCTTATACCTGCATAGCGGGACATTTAGACAATGATATTATACAACCAGCTCTAGCAGGCGGATTGGTGCTCATTGTTCTTCTCATTAGCTTTACTGTCATGCAACAAACTTTTTCCAATGATGCTTTCCATGAAGGAATATTTTCTGACCTTGAACAACAAGTGCTAGCAGCAAAGGGAGCTGGAAATATTATCTGGGACTGGAATGTCGAACGTGATCATATTGTTGTTCATCCAGAGATGGCATCCCTCTTTGGTACCGGAACCCACAAACTTAATGGACCTATGCGTAACTGGATTTCAGCTTTGCACCATGATGACCGTGAACGCTTTCAAGCCATATTGGATATCATTCTTAAAAATAAAAAGGGACGCATTGATCAAATTTTTCGACTTTCTTCCGGTGGTGGCTATTATCATTGGTTTTCTCTCCGTGCACGCCCAGCTATGCAAAAAGATGGAAAAATCACGCGTGTCATTGGGACCATTGTCAATATTACTAACCACAAAAAAGCCGAAGAACGCTTATTGCATGATGCAATTTACGACAGCTTAACGGGACTCCCTAACCAACAAATTTTTTTCGATAGACTACAAAACTACACTTCGTTGGCTAAAGCAAATATCAAAATTAAACCAACCGTCTTTATGATTGACTTTGACAATTTCCGTCAAATTAATCGCAAACTAGGTATAGCTGTTGGTGATACTGTACTGCTCATTATAGCGCGCCGTTTGAGTCGTCTTATTAACTTTCAAGATACCTTGTCACGTCTTTCCGCAGATCGTTTTGCAATCATTTTACTCAGTGAAACTGAACCACAGAAAATTGCAGCATTTGCCGATCATTTGCACAAAACAATCTCAGCCCCTATTTCACTTACAGAAAGAAAAATAACGCTTTCAACATCAATTGGACTGGTCACGTGGAGTGAAAGTAGGTCGACTGCTAAAGATATTTTAAATGATAGCGAACTCGCAATGATCCGTGCAAAACAAATGGGTGGCAACCATATTGAACCTTTTCGCCCTAATTTTCGCACTTTAGGCCTCGAGCATAACACTATGGTGCAAGACATTCATCATGCCATAAAACGTAATGAAATAAAAATCCTCTATCATCCTATTCTTAATTTATCAGACGGACACATTATTGGTTTTGAGACAATTGTAGAATGGCATCATCCAAATTATGGAAATTTAAATGTCTCTGATTTTATCAAGATCGTAGAAAACGAACAAATCGTTATGGATTTGGCACAATTTATTATTGATAATGCCGTTATTGATCTTACAAATATACAAGAAAAATTTTTCCAAAAATCTTTTTTTATTTCAATCAATTTACCAAGCGCCGAAATGGTTCATCCTCGCTTTATAAGTCAATTGCGTTCCACTCTGCTTCGCTACCCACTCAATAAAGGAAGCTTGATGATAGAAATATCTGAGTTTGTCTTGAGAAAAAATCCTGAACAATCAGCACACTTTCTTGAACAAATTAAAGCACTAGGAATGAATCTCGCATTGGATAATTTTGGAACAGGTTATTCATCACTTGCCTATCTCGTCCGTTATCCATTCGACATGGTTAAATTGGATCGTTCGCTTATCGCAATCGATTCTCTCAAGAAAAAACTGGTTCTCAAGTCCATTATCAACATAGCGACTGACCTTAATTTGCAAATCATCGCAGAAGGCGTTGAAAATGAAAAAGAAGCGATATTCCTACGTCAAGAAGGCTGTAAATATGTTCAAAGCACACTCGTTACTAAGCCAATTGCCATCGAAGAATTAATTACTCTCGTTCAAAATCACTTCCCTTATTAAAATTAAGACCTCGTAGATAGGACACTGTTTAATACTAAATTTGTGAAATAGTGAAACTCTTTACGCATGACCCATTTCAGAAGCAAGATAAGTCGGATTAATTCCCATGCGAATTAAACTTTCATCATACTTGCAACTTAAATTGCTTTCAAAAAGAAAACTAGGCGATGTAGGGCTGATTAACCAACCGTTTGTGGAAATTTCTGCCTCGAGCTGTCCTGCTTTCCATCCAGCATAACCTAGTGCTATCAAGGCATGTTGAGGGCCTTTTTCGCAACTGATCGCTTTTAATATATCAATCGTTGCAGTAAAGCAGATCTTATCTGCAACAAGAACAGTTTCTTCACAAGCATAATCATCTGAATGGAGCACAAAACCACGGGAAAGATCAACAGGGCCACCATAGCGTACGGGAAAATTTTTTATCGGTTCAGAAAGATGTTTTTTTTGGGCACTGTTTATTATCCCAAGATGAAGCAAAAGCTCAGGAAAATTAATATGGTGCAATTGATTGAGAATAATGCCCATAGCACCAGCATCAGAATGTGCACAAACATAAATAACAGAACGAATAAAGCGTTTGTCATTCATCCCAGGCATTGCTATGAGTAACTGCCCACCTAAAAAGCCATTACACTGCTTCATCAATCTGTCATTCTCCATAATTTACATGTTAAAACTGAATTCAATTCATAAAATAAGAAAATAAATCTCCAATGAAAAAAATTCAAATATTTCTAAACTTACAAAGTATATCAACTTTCTTTCATAAAAAACTCTTAATTACTCTAAATTTAATATTCGTATTTTTAGGATTACTTAGCTTCTCTTTAAGCGCTCAAACAAAACAAAAATCATATCTTCTTGCAACACCTTGGTATGAATCAGATGGTGGCCGCATCAGAATAGCTATCACCACCCCATCTCTCTCTGGAATAAGAAACGGTATTATTGAAATTACACTTAAACCTGGATGGAAAACGTACTGGCGTAATCCAGGAAATTCAGGTATGGCACCATTTTTTAATTTCGAGCAACAGGTTTCTTATGAAATATTTTATCCTACACCACAACTTTATGAAACAGAAAATGATTGGTCAATAGGTTATAAAAATAAGGTTTTATTGCCTTTTACTATTTCCAACGCACACAATAATTTAACTGGTTCTTTAACTCTTGGATTATGTAATGAAATCTGTCTTCCATTTACTGTTAACTTTAATTTTTCTTCATCGATTGAAAAAAACAAACGTCTCCCTTCATCCTTGTTACAGAAGGCTCAAGATACCTTACCCCGCACAACCAATCATGCATTAAAAATAAATGCTGAAAAAAATAACAAAACCCTTTTCATCAAAATACAAAATAATAGTAAAATTACACCTATCTCTCTCTTTTTAGATGGAGGAGAAATGCAAATTGGACCAGCAAAAAAAGTAAGTGATAAGGTTGAGTGTACAGTTTTTAGCGCCCCGATTTATTTCATACCAGATGAAAAAAACCAAACAGTTTTTTATACAGTTTCCTTTAAAGATCACGCATTAAGTGGTACATTCAAACTCCTTAAGAAATCAAATCCTCCTGCTACTCCGTGATAAAAGAGCAAACTTTCCAAACAAAAACTATACTAAAAAATATCCGTTTTCACGATATTCTGCAATTGCTTTACGTGCAAGCGTGTCTGCACGTTCATTATCTGGGTGGCCAGCATGGCCTTTTATCCAGTGCCATCTGACAGTATGACGCGAACAAACCTCCTCAAGAGTTTGCCATAACTCTCTATTTTTAACAGCTTTTTTTGATACAGTACGCCAATTATTCTTCTTCCATCCTTCAAGCCATAAAGATATACCGTTGCGCACATAAACTGAGTCCGTATAAAGATCGACAAAACAAGATTCTTTAAGTGCCTTCAATGCACAAATTGCTGCCATCAGTTCCATTTGATTGTTGGTTGTTTGTGCTTCTCCACCATAAAGCTCACGTTCATGACTATTCCAGCGTAAAATTGCTCCCCACCCTCCAACTCCAGGATTACCTGAGCAAGCACCATCTGTATAAATTTCGACGATTTTTTGCTTATTTAACATAAAATTCAAAAACCTAATTCACTCAGCGAACTTACATTACTGAAAAAACAAAGCTTGTGCCAATATTCCCACGGATCTTTCTTAACAACAAAACTACCGGGCGGTGTATTAAACCAATCATAAAGACGCGTGAGTAAAAAGCGTAAAGCTGCACCACGCACCAAAAAAACAATTGCGTTCAATTCTAAAGGCGTCAATGACCTTATCTTTTGATAATTTTCCAATAGCCCACGTGCTTTAGCAAGATTATAGGAATGGTCCTGTTCAAAACACCAAGCATTCAAACAGATAGCTAAATCATAGGCCCAAAAATCAGTACAAGCAAAATAGAAGTCTATAATACCAGAAAGACGACGATTCAAAAAAAATACATTATCATTAAATAAATCGGCATGAATAATACCTGTTGGCAAATTCGACGGCCAATTTTTTTCTAAAAAAGCCAACTCGGTATCAATTTTTCTTCCAAACTCTTTCAGCAACATATCTTCCTTTGTTTGACAATTTTCCCATAATAGTTTCCAATCGACAAGAGAAAGAGTATTCCTACGGTTAAGCGAAAAATCCTGTCCTGCTAAATGCAATTGCGCTAAACTACTACCCACTTTACAGCAATGATATACATCGGCTTGACGAACCCACATTCCTTCCAGAAAAGTAATAATAGCAGCAGGACGTCCTGCTAATTCTCCGATTATTGTCCCATCACTTTGAATTACCGGTTGAGGGCAAGGAATTCCACGCCGCCCTAAATGTTGCATAAGACTACAAAAAAAAGGCAAATCACCTTTTGAAATACGTTTTTCATAAAGCGTTAAAATAAACTTCCCTTCAGTTGTATAAAGCATAAAATTAGAATTCTCGATACCCTCCGCTATGCCTTGATAGGACAGAAGTGAACCTATCGAATAACGTGTTAAAAATTTCTTCAAATCATTCTGATGAATATCAGTATAAACTGCCATTATTTTGCTTTCGTTTTTACCCCTTTATGTCTCATCATTTTCATTTGTTAACGACTTAGCTCAACCATTAACGAAAGCCATATCTTTAGGGGTCAAAATGACATCACGCAATTCCCTATTAACTAAAAATGTCTCCGTTTCTACTGCAGTTTCAGTTAATTCTATTCTAACGTCATAACGCTTACGAAAAGCTGTAATAATTTCATTAACAATAACTTCAGGAGCGGATGCACCAGCTGAGAGACTTACGACCGAAAGAGCTCCAAGACGATCAAAATCAATTTCGTTAACACCTTGCACTAAAATAGCTTGGCGCGCACCAAATCTCTCAGCAACTTCTACCAAACGTCGTGAATTAGAAGAATTTGGTGCACCGACAATTAAAAATAGATCACTTCCCAGCGCTGCCGCTTTAACAGCTTCTTGCCGATTCGTAGTAGCATAGCAAATTGATTCAGCTGCCGGTGATTCTAACATAGGAAAACGCCGTTGCAATACATCAAGAATCTCCGCTGTATCTTCAACAGAAAGTGTTGTTTGCGTGACAAATCCCAATTTTTGCGGATCATCTGGTTGATAATATAAAGCATCCTTTACTGTCTCAATTAATGTAACAGCCCCTTTTTCAAGCTGTCCCATTGTTCCTATGACCTCTGGATGACCAGAATGACCAATCAATATGACATGACGGCCATGTCGTTGATGTCTTATCGCTTGTTTATGAACCTTAGAAACCAAAGGACATGTTGCATCAAGATATAGCAGATTATATCGACGTGCTTCTTCTGGTACCGATTTTGGTACCCCATGGGCAGAAAATACAACGGGTTGACTACGATGCTCTTCTGGAATCTCATTAAGCTCTTCAACAAAAATAGCTCCACGCTGCTGCAAACCCTCAACTACATAACGATTGTGTACAATCTCATGACGAACATAGACTGGAGCACCATATTTTTTTAACGCAAGAATAACAATCTGAATCGCACGATCAACTCCAGCACAAAACCCCCTCGGACTACAAAGCCGCATTGTTAAAGAAGAAAATTCTAACATAATTTATCCCTTGATATCTATAGACTTTATCATATACCTCAACTTACTATTGCTATACATCATGCAGGCAGTATAATAGATAGGGTAGTAAAAATTACGAAACACTCCCTCCTCTATGACACAACATTCCAACCTTTTTTAGGTTATTTTTGTACTTTATTAAAACACAATTTTTAATTTTCGTTGCTTGGCTGCATCAGATTTAAGAGATGAAAAACCTCCAAACTAGAGATTCAATTAAAAGAGCTCCGAATATAGCGGCCAAATAAAATAACGAAAAGAAAAACGTTTTTTTTGCCAATAAAATAGTTGAGTCATGCGTATCAGTTTTCCATAAACGATAGGCAAAATAAATAAAGATGATGCTCAAAATTGTCGAAAAAATACCATAGGCAACCCCTGCAAAACCACTCATAAAAGGTCCAGCGGCGCATATTGTCATAAGGATAGTATAAAATAAAATCTGTTTTTTTGTTGAATATTCTCCTCGTACATTAGGCATCATAGGAATACCCGCTGCATCATAATCAAGAGATGAAAATAAAGAAAGGGACCAAAAATGTGGGGGGGTCCACATAAAAATGATTAAAAATAATAAAAAACTCTCAATATTCACCGTACCCGTTGCTGCAACCCATCCAATCATAGGTGGGAAGGCTCCAGCTGCACCACCAATAACAATATTTTGTGGCGTTATACGTTTTAGCCAAATTGTATAGACAACAATATAAAAGAAGATGGTAAACGCAAGAAGAAATGCTGCAAACCAATTAATGAAGCTTCCCATAATCAATACCGAAAGCATAGAAAGAGCCATGCCAAAAAAAAATGCCTTCTTGGAGCTGATTTTACCGCTAGGAACAGGGCGATTTTTAGTACGTTCCATCACTGCATCAATATCAGCATCATACCACATATTAAGTGCTCCAGCACCACCACCACCTACAGCAATACACAAAATTGCTAAGAAACCATACAATGGATTTATAGAAACAGGTGATACAAGCAATCCAACCATAGCTGTAAATACAACAAGCGACATAACCCGTGGTTTCAATAACGTGATATAATCATAAATACTAGATTCTGGACGGAGCAATTTACCATTGTCAGCCGGTAATTCTTCTGAAACAGACATTCCCCTCAAAACCCTTTTTTTCCTCTGTCATACACAAGCAAATATTGTCTCGTATATACGAATGACCAATTAATATGAGTACTTTTGAGAACATAGAGGATAGTCCTCTTATACGCATTCATTAAAAACAGATAGAAGCATTTGCAATAAAAATACATTTTTTCAATACACATTTTTTACATTCATTAAAAACGTATCATAAAAACAAAATACAACCTAGCAAACATTCTAAAGCAATGTTCAAATCTTTTTCTCCTATAAGATACTGTTTTTTTCAATTTTTCTTTTGTGTCTATGGATTAATATGTTTTGGTAGATACCGGTTTTGTGTTATAATTTTTGTTTGAAAATTCACTTTTTATATAACTCACTGCACGAGTGCTTAGTGTTGATGAGGGTAAGGTTTTCTGTGATACTTTATAAATTGCTAAAAAAAACTTTCTTTATTGGTGTTGTTATTTATACACTTTGTAATATTTCTACCAATTACGCCGTTGCACAAACATCCAACACGCAAAATGTCCCTGCTCCACAAACTTACGGTGCATGGACAAAAGTTTGTTCTTTGCCACCGGGTACACCTAACATACAATGTGAAGTTGTACAAAACGTATACACAAAAAATCGCCATGATATTAGCTTCCGTGTTACGTTTTATAAACTCCCTAAAAATCAAGGAGCTTTGATGCGTGTTTTTGTTCCAATTCGTGTTGAATTGCGCCTTGGTGTTGGAATCAAAATTGACGATAAAGATATGGGGAAAATGGAATATCGTCGTTGTCTTGGTGATAATTGCGTTGCTGAAGCTCTTCTTAAAGAAGATATACTACAACTGTTTTTAAAAGGTAAAAGAGCAACCTATTTCATCTTCACAACTCCCGAGCAAGCAATCGGAGGCATTATTGATCTCCAAGGACTTAGTGATGCTTATGCAACTTTACCAAGATAATACAATATAGAATTAACATATATTGACCAATAAAATCTTATACTATAGCTCATTTTATAGCTTCTCAAACAAAACAAATGGAAATCTTCTAGACACCATAAAAATATAGGATAGCCACTATGAAATCCCTGATTGACTATTTTGATATTGCCTCATCTAAAGTGCAATCACTTGTACAAGAATCTCTTCACAATGCTGACGACGGTGAACTTTACCTTGAGTATACAGAAAGTGAAACTCTTTTGTTTGATAATGGACAGCTTAAAAATGGCTCATTTCATCAAGATATGGGATTTGGTCTACGAATTGTTGCTGGAGAGGCTACTGGATATGCTCATTCTAGTGAATTATCAGCTGCAGCGCTCAAACGTGCCAGTGAAGCGGCTAAAGCTGTTACCTATAATAATCATGTAGGATCTTATAGTGCAGCACCTCAACAAACAAACAAAAGACTCTATCAACCACATAACCCTCTTGATACTCCATCATTCGAAGAAAAAAGTACACTTCTGCAAAACATTGATGCTTATTTACGTAAAAAAAATGATAAATTGCATCAAGTCACTGTTTCTCTTTCCGGTTCACTCCAGCATGTTGAAATTTTACGTGCTGATGGGTACCTTGTTCGTGATATCCGCCCTCTTGTGCGACTTTCTATATCGGTGGTTGCAGCTGAGGGGGATCGGCGTGAAAATGGTTTCTATGGATGTGGTGGCCGGCAAGCATTTAGCAAATTCATTAGCGAAGAAAATTGGAAAAAAGCTGCCGATGAGGCTTTGCGTATGGCTTTAATAAACCTAGAAGCAGAACCAGCACCAGCAGGAACATTTGATGTTGTCTTAGCTAATGGATGGCCCGGCGTTATGCTTCATGAAGCCGTAGGTCATGGATTGGAAGGGGATTTTAACCGCAAAAAAACATCTGCTTTCGCTGAACTTTTAGGCAAACAAATTGCCGCAAAAGGCGTAACAGTCGTTGATGATGGTACAATTCCCGAATGCCGTGGTTCACTTACTGTCGATGATGAAGGCACACCATCAGGATATAATGTTCTTATTGAAGATGGAAAACTTGTTGGCTTTATGCAAGATAGACTCAATGCTCGACTTATGGGTGTTAATCCAACTGGAAATGGACGGCGTGAATCCTATGCATATGCACCAATGCCACGGATGACAAATACGATAATGTTGGGAGGAGATAAAACACCTGAAGAAATTCTCTCCTCACTAAAAAATGGTATTTATGCTGTTTCATTTGGTGGCGGACAAGTTGATATCACTTCTGGAAAATTCGTCTTTGAATGTACTGAAGCTTATCGAGTAGAGAATGGCAAAATTATAGCACCAATCAAAGGTGCAACCCTTATTGGAAATGGACCAGAAGCTATGAAACGCATTACAATGATTGGGAATGATAGCAAACTTGATAATGGCATTGGTATGTGTGGAAAAGCTGGACAAAATGTCCCTGTTGGTGTCGGGCAACCTCATCTACGAATCAATAATATGACAATTGGTGGAACAGCACTTTCATAAACTCATTCTGTACAAATAATTTCCTCATCTAGAGGGCGATTGAAACATAGATCCGCAATCCCATAAAAGAAGAAGCTTTTTTATCTAATCGCTAGAAGATGCATCTAAAGTGGTGACGTTTATTGAAGAAGAATCCGACAAGACGATCTTCTTTGTATTTGTAAAGATGTTTATCATTATTCGGCAGTGTTTTCTTATTTGAGTGAGAAAGAAGAACAGCAATACAATTGTTTACTTTCTCCCTTTCTTTTCATGCATCTGAGCATGACTTTATTAGCAATAGCTTTTGTATTTTTATCCCCTGCAACAAGCTGCGATGTTTGGAAAATATCACTCAAATTTTCTAGAACGAATAAAAGGTAAAAATCAGCTCTAAAACATTCATCACAGCATGAATCTTTGTAATAAATCTTCTCTTTCTTCCCACCCCTTCCCTTGCATGCTAAACTTATCTATAGCTTCCAGCGTAGGGATAAGGCTAGAGAAAAGGGATATCAATCCTCACAGCATCTCCATCACAACCAATCCTTTGTAAATGCTTCCACACCGCAAAGATAGATCCCTTTCTGATACTAGATTCATAAAGTTTATGGATGCTACGCCACTTATCTGAGAATAAGAAAAAGCTCTCACCATTTTAAAACATCATGAATACCTTCAATAAAACGACAGAGATATTTTTTAGCCTTCATATGCATCCCAAAGACTTATCCCCAATAAAGCTTAGATTACTCGCCAATTCCTGCACTTGATGCCATGCCTTTCCTTCGTAACGGTTCTGTTCTTTACAAATGAAATTTTCCCACCACTTTATCTCTTATCTCAAAGTTTAACGAAGGCTAGAGAATCTCATCAAAGGTCTTTCACTCAACAATTTTTTGTATCCTTCTAAGCTAAAGTTTCCAACTTTTATTCATTCTACGCTTACGCAAAACAGCAACAATTTCAACATGCGGTGACCATAAAAATTGATCAATCGGTATGATTTTTTCTATTGTATAACCACCTGCAACAAGAAGAGATAAATCACGAGCAAACGTAACAGGATTGCACGAAACAGCCACCACACGTGGGATTGTTGCCTTCGCCAATTCACGCACCTGCTCTTGTGCACCAGCGCGTGGAGGATCAAAAACAACGTACTCAAAACGCTCAAGTTCTTTTGCAGAAAGTGGACGACGAAAGAGATCACGTTTTTCACAAGTTACTGTTTTTAAACCAGTCGCAAAACGTGCTGCCCGATCTAAATTTGCTAATGCTGCCCCATTATTTTCTACCGCATAAACATTTACTTTTTTTGCCATGCGCAACGCAAATGTTCCCACTCCTGAAAATAAATCAACGGCATTCTTTGCTTTTTTTAAATGAGCTAAAATAATATTGCTCATAATATTTTCTGCTTCAAAAGTCGCTTGAAGAAATCCAGCAGTGGGAAATTCAACACAAACATCTCCGAAATAAACAAACGGTTTTTCTCGTTCAACTAAAACCTCACCTTCAACAGATAAACGTGTAATTCCACGTGCAAGAGCTGTATGAATCATTTTCTGACGAATGCGCTCTTCCCGCACAACACACCCATTTAAAGCAACGTCTAAGCCATTTTCAACAGAGGTTATCGTAATATGAAACCGTTTGTTATGATTGCTTACAAGAGTACAAAGTACCTTGATATCCTCTAATTTAGACATAATCTCTAAACGTGTAACTGGGCATTCCTTAAGTGTAATAATATCATGAGATAGATAACGGTTAAAACCAATAACACAACCTTGCTGGGTAGCTAATGCTGTTAAAGTGATGCGCCGGCGACTGTGATATCCACATTCAATTAAAGGAGAGACAAAGATATCAATCCCATACCTTTTAAGCGCATCAACAACCAATTGACGTTTCCAAGAGCAATAAGCATCGCTACGCCAATGCTGAAGCACACACCCTCCACAATTCTCAAAATGTTGGCAAAGAGCTTCAATGCGTTCTGGTGATTTTTCTTCTAGCGTAATAAGTTTTCCATATTTTCCACAAAGAGTAATTGTGGCCACCTCTCCTGGTAAAGTAAAAGGAACATAAACAGAGTCGTACAGTGTATTGGAAATACCATAACCTCTCGCTCCAATATGGTCGATTATAACTCTGTTGTTCACTCTTTTTTTTCTCCAAATAACAAATATTCTACATTGCCATCACCACCTGCTATAGGTGAAGGAAGCAAACCTTTTGCTATCCACCCTCTTTGAGTGTTTAGCCAATCAAAAAGACCTTCAGCAGTTTGTTTTGCTATCGATAGATTTCTCAATATCCCACCCTTACCAAGAGCTTCTCGACCAATTTCAAATTGTGGCTTTACTAATAAAACCGCTTGAGCTCCCCTCCTAGCTAGAGACAAAACAGGAGGCAATGCAAGTTTAAGAGAAATAAAACTGACATCTGATACTATGAGATCAATTTCCCGACCACCTAAATGTTTCTGTTTCAAATCTCTAACATTTAAGCCCTCTAATAAGGTTATAGCACTGTTGCCAGATAAACGTGCATCCAATTGATTATGGCCCACATCAACAGCAATAACATGAGCTGCTCCGCGCTCTAAAAGAACTTGCGTAAAACCACCTGTCGATGCACCAATATCAATGGCAGTCACTTTATCGGTTATAATTGGAAATGCATCAAGTGCACTGATCAATTTTAACGCCGCGCGTGAAACATAATTTTGTGCAGGATCGCAAACTACAATTTCTGCGTTATCAGAAATAATATGCCCAGCTTTTAAAATTATTTCGCCATCAACCTTAATAGTTTGGCGGATAATAGCGTCACGTGCCCGTGAGCGCGTCGTAAAAAAGTTTTTTTCAACTAAAAGAACATCAAGTCTTTTCTTAACGCCCATTTCATACTCGAACTTTCTGCTCTGTCCGAATTTTGCGTCCTAAAGCAGTAAAGACAGTATTAATAATACCTAAAGCATCAAGCCCAATACGTGAAAGAACTGTCTTTGGTGAACCGTGATTCAAATATTCATCAGGAAATTTTAATGTGCGAACTTTCAAACCATGTTCTAAAAGCCCTTCTTGCGCCAAAAACTGTAATAAATGCGCTCCAAATCCACCCATTGCACCTTCTTCAATTGTCACCAATACTTCATGCTCACGTGCCAAACGACGCATCAAATCTTTATCCAAAGGTTTTGCAAACCGTGCATCCGCAACCGTCGTAGATAATCCCTCTGCACGCAACTCATCAGCAGCTACCAAAACTTCTGTCATCCGCGCTCCAAAACAAACCAAAGCTATCCTGTTTCCCTCACGCAAAACACGTCCTTTTCCAATCTCTAGTACCTCACCACGCTGTGGCAAATCCATACCAACACCTTCACCACGCGGATAACGAAAAGAAATTGGCCCCTGATCATAAGCTGCAGCAGTACGCACCATATGCATTAGCTCGATTTCATCAGAAGGCGCCATCACAACGAATTCAGGAAGAGTGGTCAAAAAAACAATATCAAAACTGCCAGCGTGCGTCGCACCATCTGCCCCCACGAAACCTGCTCGATCAATCGCAAAACGCACCGGTAACTTTTGAATCGATACATCGTGAATAATCTGATCATAAGCACGTTGTAAAAAAGTAGAATAAATTGCAACAAAAGGTTTATAACCTTCACAAGCAATACCAGCAGCAAAAGTTACCGCATGCTGCTCAGCAATACCAACATCAAACATTCTTTCAGGGAATTTTTCAGCAAAAGAATCAAGACCTGTTCCTGTCGGCATTGCAGCTGTTATACTAACAATTTTATCATCATGACTGGCTTCCTCTATTAAAGCTTTAGAAAACACCTTAGTATAGGAAAGAGCATTGCTTTGTGTCTTAATCTGTTTACCTGTAACAATATCAAAACGATTAACACCATGATATTTATCAGATGATGCTTCCGCAGGTGCATAACCCTTGCCCTTATGAGTTACTACATGCACCAAAACAGGACCATCAGGATATTCACGAACATTTTTCAAAACAGGCAATAAATGCCCCAAATTATGGCCATCTATTGGTCCAACATAGTAAAAGCCAAGCTCATCAAATAAAGTTCCTCCAACCAAAAAACCACGTGCGAATTCTTCCGAACGACGTGCTTTATCTAAAAAGAACTTTGGTAATTTCTCACTTAGTATCTTTACTCGTTCACGCAAATTACGGTATGATGGTCGGGAAACAAGCCGCGCAAGATGGGCACTCATAGCACCTGTAGGAGGTGCAATAGACATGTCATTATCGTTAAGGATAACAATCAAACGAGCATCTAAAGCGCCTGCGTTATTCATCGCTTCATAAGCCATACCAGCAGACATAGCACCATCACCAATTACAGCAATAATGTTTCGCCTTTCCTCAGCCTTCAAAGCACTAGCAACCGCCATACCAAGACCGGCTGAGATAGAAGTAGAAGAATGTCCCGCCCCAAATGGATCATACACACTTTCTGAACGCTTGGTAAAACCTGACAATCCACCATCTTGACGCAATGTGCGAATTCTATTTCTACGCCCCGTCAAAATTTTATGGGGATAGGTTTGATGACCAACATCCCAAATAATCCTATCGTCAGGTGTATTAAAAACATAGTGCAACGCAACAGTAAGTTCAACAACACCAAGCCCAGCACCAAGATGACCACCTGTTATCGAAACCGCATCAATTGTTTCAGCTCGCAACTCATCAGCCAATTGCACCAAATCAGACTGGGGCAATGCTCGCAAATCCTGTGGCAAACGAATACAATCAAGAAGTGGCGTTATTGGCTTAGACAAAAATAGAGCTCCTTATATTTATTAGAATGAAAAGATAGGCGCACATTTTTCTCTATTTTGTTCACAGTGTGTCGTATTTTATACTGGAATACTTCACATATTCGAGATTATCTACAGATTTTCTTATTTCCAGCTCATTACATAAAAAGAAATTAATAAAATCTGTTGTCCATAAATGAGGTCTCTTTACCTTTTTTAACTCAAAAAATACAGAAAAATTACTGAAATTTATTCAGGATCAAGCGGCTCTACTCCTTCTGGAAAACCTGCTTCTGAAAGCTGAATTTTCTCAACTTTAGCTTCAGCTACTTTCAAGAGTCTCTCGCAATGCTTTTTAAGAGCCTCACCACGCTCATAAATATCAATTGATTGTTCTAAAGGAACATCACCGCGCTCCAAATTTTCAACAATCATTTCAAGCTGCTTAAGTGCTTCCTCAAAACTTAATGCTGTAATATCCCCCTTTTTTATCTCTTGTTTCATGCAACCCTCACAAGATATCGGTTCTGGATATACGAATCCCAAAACCTTCTAAACCTACATAATGACGCTCTTTAGAAGCGTAAACAATAACAGAACTAATCCCTAAATGTTTCAAAATTTGTGACCCTAAACCAATTTGGCGCCATTCTTCTTCGCGCTCAATCGCCTGTACATGGTTTTCTAAACCTTCTTTTGCCATTTTCTGAACACTAATAGCTGGTTGGTGACCAACACCAACCGATCCTTCACGCAAATAAACAAAAACACCACGTTTTTCCTTTTCCATCATACGTCGCATGATAGCGATAATATCCGATGATTGACCAAAAACATCATTCATAATGTTTTCACGATGCAAACGCACAGGGATATCTTCACCATCACGAATATCACCAAAAATGATTGCAACATGCTGAACTGCTTCCCAAGGGAGTTGATAACTCTGAACGACAGCTATTCCTACCGGTGTTTCAATATGCATTTCTCCAACATGCCTGATTAACATTTCCTTACGCTGACGATAAGCAATTAAATCTGCAACCGTTATCATATGCAATCGATTATCTTGTGCAAATTTTGTAACTTCATCTCCGTGTTTAACGCTGCCATCATCATTGACCAACTCACCAATAACACCGACTGGCGGCAAACCAGCTAATTTACATAAATCAACAGCCGCCTCCGTGTGACCTGAACGCATCAGAACCCCCCCTTCATGCGCAATCAAAGGGAAAATATGTCCTGGACGGACAAAATCGTGAGGACCGGCATTGGGATTAGCAAGATTACGAACCGCCAATGTACGATCGTGTGCAGAAATACCCGTGGTTATCCCATGTTTAAAATCCACAGTAACAGTAAATTGGGTCCGGTGTGCTGAATTATTATCTGGCACCATAGGAGCAAGATGAAACCGTTGCGCTTCTTCTTTTGGCATAGGTGCACACACAATACCTGTTGTGTGGCGAATGATAAACGCCATCTTTTCCTCTGTACAATGGACAGCGGCAACAGTTAAATCACCCTCATTTTCACGGCCATCATCATCCGTAACTACAACAATTTCACCGCGTTCAAAAGCTCGAAGCGCAGAAACAATTTTTTTCTGATCATAAGTCATCACTTACCTTTCAAATCAACCAACCTGACCGCGATGCCTTAAATAATGATCAGCAATAGCACAAGCGACCATCGCTTCACCAACAGGAACAGCGCGAATTCCAACACATGGATCATGGCGTCCCTTGGTTGTAACATCTACATTGTTACCATCAACATCAATTGAACGACGGGGAACCAAAATTGATGAAGTAGGCTTCACGGCAAAACGTGCAATAATTGGCTGTCCGCTCGATATTCCACCTAAAATACCACCAGCATGATTGGACAGAAAGAGTGGTTTTCCATCACTTCCCATCCGCATTTCATCTGCATTTTCTTCTCCCTTTAGGCAAGCTGCTGCAAAACCATCACCAATTTCAACACCCTTAACTGCATTAATCGACATGAGTAATGATGCAATATCTTGATCAAGCTTTGCGTAAATAGGCGCTCCCAAACCCGCCGGAACATTTTCTGCAACAATCTCAACAACAGCACCAACAGATGAACCATCTTTACGTAATTTATTAATATAATCACTAAAAACGCGCACCATCTCTGCATCAGGTGTAAAAAAAGGATTGTTATCAACCTCTGACCAATCCCAATGATCGCGATTAATAGTATGAGGACCAATGGCTATCACAGCGCCCCGGACAATCAGGCCAGGAACAATTTTACGTGCAAGTGCACCTGCTGCAACACGTGCTGCCGTCTCACGCGCTGAAGCACGTCCTCCACCTCGAAAATCACGAATGCCATATTTAACATCATAAGTATAATCCGCATGACCTGGACGATACTGATGAACAATAGAACTATAGTCTTTCGAGCGTTGATCTGTATTTCGAATAAACAGAGAAATTGGCGTACCCGTTGTCACGAATGTCGTGCCATCATCTTGGACAATAACTCCTGAAAGAATCTCTACTTGATCTGATTCTCGGCGCTGCGTTGTATATTTGGATTGTCCCGGTCTGCGTTTATCAAGATATGATTGAACATCTGACAGAGTAAAAACAATCCCCGGAGGACAACCATCAATGACACACCCGAGAGCAACCCCATGACTTTCACCCCATGTTGTTACACGAAACAAATGTCCAAATGTATTATGCGACATGAAAAATGACCGTTTCTTTGTCAAATATATGCAACGACAGCGAATGTCGAACTTTGCACCAACAACCTCTATCTCAAAATATTATTCGGCCGTTTTAGATTCAGTCAAATCACTGCTGTTAATTAAAGGCTTATAAACCAAACTTTATTCTTTAACGACAGAAATGTCTGGTGCATCAACGGCTTTCATGCCTATGATGTTATAACCTGAATCCACATGATGCACTTCACCAGTAACAGAACGAGACAAATCGGAAAGAAAGTAAAGAGCAGAATCACCCACCTCTTCAATTGTTACTGTACGCCGTAAGGGAGCATTATATTCATTCCATTTTAAAATATAACGGAAATCACCAATACCAGAAGCAGCTAGCGTTTTGATTGGCCCAGCAGAGATAGCATTAACGCGAATACGCTTAGGACCTAAATCGACTGCTAGATATTTCACGCTTGCTTCAAGAGCCGCTTTTGCAACTCCCATCACATTATAATTGGGAACAACCTTTTCTGCACCATAATAAGTCAGTGTTAAAATTGAACCACCATCCGACATCAATTTCTCTGCACGCTTCGTCAGAGCCGTTAAGGAATAAACAGAAATATTCATGGTCATCATAAAGTTCGATTCGCTAATATCAATATAACGACCACTTAATTCATCCTTATCAGAAAAACCAATAGCATGAACTAAAAAATCTAATTTGCCCCATTTCTTCTCTATTGCTCTAAAAACCGCATCTATTGATGCACTATCAGAAACATCACAATGACCACAAACAACCCCCTTTACTTCCTCAGCCAAAGGCTCAACACGCTTTTTCATCGCCTCACCTTGATAGGTAAAAGCGAGCTCCGCACCTGCGTTACTCGCCGCTTTAGCTATGCCCCAAGCGATAGAACGATTATTGGCCAATCCCAAAATTAAACCACGCTTGCCGTACAATAAACCATTACCCTTAGCCATTAGCACTGCCCCGTTACTACTCGAATTAATATTATTTATCTGCCTATGGCATAGGTCAACTTTTTCTTCAAGTGATTGCTTTAAAAGCAAACCAAAACTGCAGCGTTTATACAGTTAAAAATTATTCTTTCTGCATTTGCAAAAACTGTTCTAACGCGGCATCGCCACCTTCTGGCAACATGACACGAACATGCACATAAAGATCGTCTCTTTTACCATTTTTTAAACGGAGTCCTTTTCCTTTCAACCGTAAAACACGATCAGAACTTGACCACGCAGGAATAGTTAAAACCACCCGCCCTTCCAAAGTCTCAACTTCTTCTTTTGCTCCAAGAACAGCATGTTTAAGGGGAACTGGTAAATCAAGATGAAGAGCCCTTCCTTCAAGCCGCAAGCGAGGATGTTTTTGAATATGAATAGTTATCAATGCATCTCCTGCTTGTCCGTAAGCCACCTCTTCTCCCTGGCCTTTTAAACGAATGGTTTGCCCATCTTCAACATAGTCTGGCAGCTTAATTTTTAACTTTTTCCCATTAGGAAAAACTGCTTCCACCTTTTCTGCACCAACCATCTGCTCCAATGTTATCGCAAGATTTGCACGAACATGAGCCCCTTGTTGAGACCGATTATATTGTGCAGAATTTGAAAAGCTCCCTTTTCCTCCAAACAGATCACGAAAAATATCGCTCGCATCAAAATCTGCACCACCTGAAGAACCAAAATCAAAACCCTTCGCTCCTCGTGAAAAAGGATTGTGTCTATTGCTAAAATTTTCACCAGCACCATAAGTTTGATAAAGTGGTTTTCCCTCCATATCAATTTCACCACGGTCAAATTGTGCTTTTTTGTCTTTATCCCCTATAATTTCATAAGCTTGATTAATTTCAGCAAACTTTTCTTTAGCTTTTGCATCATCCATATTATGGTCTGGATGATACTTCTTTGCTAGTCTTCTGAATGCCGATTTAATCTCTTGCGGTTTCGCGGTACGTGTCACACCCAAAATTGTGTAGGGATCACGCATATTGTCCTCTTTTCACTTTTTTGTTCTCAAAATATCAACTGATGTGTTATTTAATATCCTTCATAGCTTAATCAGTCTATTTTAGAGAATAATTTTCTCTGTTTATGTTTATAATGTCTATAAAGAAACTAAAATACCATCTACAATAGACATTTTTTTAATATAGCGCATCCCATTCAATGCTAAAGAAAAAATAATTAAAACACTATAAAAATACATAACAGAATTGATTTTTTGAAAGAGAAAAAATAGCGCTTTACCTCTCTATGATAGAATAACTTAAAGAATGCCTCACTCGTGCTCACTGATGTTCGGAGATACTATGAGCAATAAAGAACAAACAGACAATGACTTCATGCAAATGGAAAAACCTTTCGCACTCTTCGCAAAATGGCTTGAAGAGGCAACTGCGAGCGAAATAAATGATCCCAACGCTATGGCATTAGCAACAGTTGATGAAACAGGCTTGCCTAATGTTCGTATGGTTCTTCTCAAAGACTACAGTCCCCAAGGATTCGTCTTCTATACCAATTATGAAAGCCGCAAAGGACAAGAAATTTTAAAATCAATGAAAGCATCATTAAGTTTTCATTGGAAATCGCTTCGCCGTCAAGTCAGAATTAGAGGAATCGTTGAAAAGGTTACACCTCAAGAAGCAGATGCGTATTTCCAATCGCGACCACGTGGCAGTCGAATTGGCGCATGGGCATCCAAACAATCTCAGCCATTAGAAAACCGTTTTGCCCTCAAAAAAGCAATTGCCAAATATACTGCTCATTATGCAGTAGGTAATATACCACGCCCATCTTATTGGTCTGGTTTTCGTGTTAAACCCCTTTCTATTGAATTCTGGCGTGACCGTCCGTTTCGTTTACATGATCGTCTACTCTTTACACGCGATTCTGTTGAAAATGTCGATTGGCAAAGACAACAGCTTTATCCCTAATTCTTCAGGCATTAAAGAGCATGAAGCCTTTGTTTATATAAAGACTAAACAGCTATTCACAAAACTAAGAATAGATTATTAATTTCAGTTTAAATCGGAGAATTGCATTTTTACCATAAAACTTATTTGAAACGATCTTTCACCTACTATACCATTTGATAGAAAGGTTACAGTTATAAGCCCTATCCCAATGAAAATGCTGTTTTATGAGAACCTCCGTAAGGTGATCAGCGGTGTTCAAACAGAGCTTAAAAAGGTAAGATGATCTTGCACATTCTGAAGTTCGGAAAAATAAAATTAGAATAAGAGATTATTTTTAATTTATTTCTAAAAAATAGCAATTGCGCACGAAAAAGAGCTCTAAGACTAAAAGAAAAAAATTAAAAATCAATGAGAAAAACCTTAGGTTTTCATTCTCTTTACTTTCAAGCATCACATAACATACGATTTTATTTTTTAACTTTTTGTTAAATAATAGGATGAAGTATCATTCCTATACCACCGCATACCAAACCAGCAAAAATCACAAAACCAATAAATGAATTCGATTTGAAAAGCTTTAGGCATTGTGAATTGTCATCGATATCAAGAACTTTAATTTGAATAAACATATGGATACTTGCAACAAGAATGCCAAAAAAACTAAGAATGGGAACCTGTGCTAAATAAAATGCTAAGCTAACGAAGACCACAAAACCACTATACAAAAATACCAAAGCACGTTTGGTGGCTTTACCAAAGAGAAGTGCTGTGGAAAGTACGCCAACAGTAGCATCATCCTCCTTATCTTGATGCGCGTAAATTGTATCATACCCTATTGTCCATAAGATTGATCCTACATAAAGTAAGATCGGAGCCCAATTCAGACTTCCAAACACAACTGCCCATCCCATTAATGCCCCCCAATTAAATGCAATACCTAAAAAAAATTGTGGCCAATATGTTATGCGTTTCATAAAAGGATAAAGTGCAACCGCCACTAATGATGAGAGACCTAGAAAAAAACTATATCTATTAAATTGCGATAAAACACCTAAACCAACCAAACATTGCACCAATATAAAAACTTTTGCCTGGAATCGGCTTACATGGCCTGTTGGCAATGGACGAGAACGTGTCCGTTCTACCTTAGAATCAATTTTATGATCAATAAGATCATTCCAAGTGCACCCCGCACCCCGCATAGCTATAGAACCTAGAAAAAAAAGAAAAAGATACCAAAACCAATTCATTAACATTGATAAAAGAGAGTACCGATGCATCTCATAAGAAAGAAGAGCCATTGTCGTTGACCAGAAACAAGGCCACATCAACAACTGCCATCCGATAGGCCGATCCCAACGTGCCAATTGAGCATAAAACCACAAAGAAGGAGGCAGCAAATGGTAGACCCATTGGTTGGAAGGAGCATCTATAACCCTTCCCTGACTCTCACAAGATTGAATATGTGTAATATTCTTACTTTTTTTCATCAAATGGCTTCACCTTTAGTCTTGCGATAGAAGCATTTCACTCTTATGACAAGAAACTGATTTGGTCATATTCTATGATAGGAACAAACAATGAACATTCTTCTTATCGGTTCAGGCGGACGAGAACATGCTTTAGCATGGAAAATAGCAGCATCGCCACTGCTAAAAAAATTATATTGCGCTCCTGGAAATCCTGCAACAAAAGAATTTGGTGAAAATATTGATTTAAACATTGATAATCATCCTCTCGTCATTGATTTTTGCAACACACATTCTATTGATCTTGTCGTTGTTGGACCAGAAGCACCACTGGTTGCAGGTATAACAGACTCCCTTAATCGCGCTAACATCTGTGTATTTGGACCTACTCAAAAAGCTGCTCAGCTGGAAGGTTCAAAATCATTCACAAAAGATTTATGTCGTCAGAATAACATTCCGACAGGAACTTACCAATGCTTTCATGATGCTTCCAAAGCTAAAGACTACATTCGTCAACAAGGGGTCCCTATTGTCATTAAAGCCGATGGCTTAGCTGCTGGTAAAGGTGTGGTTGTTGCAATGACAATGGAAGAAGCATTTAAGGCAGTTGATGCCTGTTTGAAAAGTGCCTTTGGCGATGCAGGAGAAAAAATCGTTATAGAATCCTTTCTTGAAGGTGAAGAAGCAAGCTTCTTCTGTCTTTGTGATGGCAAAATTGCTCTTCCCTTTGGATCTGCACAAGATCATAAACGTGTTGGTGATGGTGATATAGGAGCTAATACCGGTGGCATGGGAGCTTATTCACCAGCCCCCATCATGACCCAAGAAATGGTTAATCGTACCCTCAAAGAAATTGTTGAACCAGCTTTGTCCGGTATGAATAAAATGGGCGCTCCCTTTAAAGGTATTCTCTTCGTTGGATTAATGATAACGCAAAAAGGACCGGAATTAATTGAATTTAATGTACGATTCGGTGATCCCGAATGTCAGGTTTTAATGATGCGCTTAAAAGATGATATTCTTCCGCTTCTTCTCACCGCAGCCCAGGGAAACCTTGAAAACAAACCCCTTCAGTGGTCTGAAAAAACTGCCTTAACCGTTGTTATGGCTGCTAACGGTTACCCAGACGCTCCTCAAAAAGGTACTGTCATTCGTAATGTTGATAAGGTCAACGCTCTTTCTGATGTAAAAGTTTTTCAAGCCGGCACAGCACTACGCAATGGAGAACTCATTGCTCATGGTGGACGCGTTTTAAATATAACAGCAACAGGAGAAAACGTTACGCAAGCGCAAAAACGTGCCTATGAAGCTGTTGATTGTATTGATTGGCCAGAAGGCTTTGTTCGCCGTGATATCGGATGGCGAGCAATTGCGCGAGAAAGCTAAATCCTTTGAAGATTCTTTTTTATGACTTGATAGCATGGTATACAAATTTGCTAACTCTTCTGTATTGCTCACAATATTGCATTTTCCTTAAAAAATAAAATATTGTGCTCAACACAAAACAAGAGATTTTCCTAATTATGAAATTGTGATCATCACTTTTCAATCATCATCTCTTGTCATGTTTATTTAAGACCCATTTGTTCATCATTTTTTACAAACAGCCTTTCGCTTAATTAAACTTGAAATAAGCATCTCATGGATTGTCATTGTCTTTGTACCGAGAAAGCTATAAAAAAATTCATTTAAAATCCCCCTACAAATGTTTCAATTATGCCGCAAAATCAAAGCCTAGCTGCAGCAATAAGGTGTCCCCAATGTTATTCAAAGCTGATAACTGAGATTCTGGAAAAAAGCGTTAGTATTGTAACAACAACGGAGAAAACATTTAAAACAGTTCATGCCTGCTAATACGATATTTCAAACAATGCAAAATATCGCAAAAAAATAAATACATCCAGCAGAACAATAGTAAAAAATGTATGCGCATCAATATTAATGTAGCAAAATCCGATTCGCGATCATTAAACGCAGACCCAAGGGATTTCTATAACGCAGTAAAAAGCGTCTTTGTTTAGAATGCAGTGTTGTACAAAAAAATTGACGTAAATCAGAACGATCTTTAACAACCATAATACTATTATCTTCATTGATCATAAGCATAGGGAGGTCATAAGTATCGGCCCATAATCGCCAATCCAGAAGAACATTATTCAAATCTCTAGAAACTAAAAGCGGAATACAAGCCTCTTCATCTGTATGAAGCAACTCTAATGCAACTGCTCTTTCTCCCGAACGTGTTTTCACTGTACGTGCTGCAATCCCTCTGAAATGATAAGCCAGTATTAAACGAGATAAGTTTGAGGGAGAATCAATTTTTAAAAAAACCCCGCGTTCACTCAACGAACAAATTATTTTATTGCCCGTTTTCAATGAAAAATACGTTGTCGTTTGTGGCAAATGGCACGGATCTAACCGAAATTCAAGCCCCGCTTTTGCCTGATTAAAGCATTGATTAGCCATATTAAAGTGTCCCAATTTATTTTAATAATATACACCCTCTAACAGCTTTTCCCCACCGGATTATTAAAAGATTGAATAAAAAACAACTGATTTCTTTTTTGGTTATTGAAATCTAAACAAAAACACATGACAAAGTTTATCACTCTTGAATTATAAGATTTTTCCAGGATTCATAATTCCTAAAGGGTCAAGTATTTCCTTAATCTTCTGCATAATGTCCAATGCAACAGGTGATTTGAAAGTGCGAAGTTCTTCACGTTTAAGCTGACCAATTCCATGTTCAGCAGAAAATGTACCTTGATAATGCATTACTAAACTATGAATCCGGTGATTCATTTGTGACCATAATTGTAAAAATACTGCAGGATCAGCCCCAATAGGCTGCGTAATATTGTAATGAAGGTTCCCGTCACCTAAATGGCCAAAACAAACCACCCGCGCTCCTGGAACAATCTCTTCAACAATAAGAGCTGCCTCAGCGATAAAATCAGGAATAGAATCAATAGGTACCGCAATGTCGTGCTTAATAGATCCACCCGCTAATTTCTGTGCATATGACACACTTTCACGTAATTGCCAAAAAAAATCTTGCTGCTTTAACGATTGCGCAATAACTGCATCTTCTATCACAGCATTATTTAACGCTTCTTCCAAGATAGTACTTAACACTGATAACGCCTCATCATCACCCTGCAATGATGAAATATTAATCAATACATACCATTCATGCTCATGTTCAAAAGGGGATTTCTCGCACGTATTATAGCTTAAGGACAGCTGCAAGCTCAGTTTTGACATAAGCTCAAAACCAGTCAACATTCCCCCTCCCTGAGATTGAGCAAGAGATAAAAACTCTAGAGCCTTCACTGGACTATGTAATCCTACAAAAGCAACTGCTTTTCCTTTCACCTTTGGAAAAAGCTTTAAAACGGCTGCTGTTATAACTCCTAAAGTGCCCTCTGCACCAATGAAAAGATTTTTCAAATCATAGCCACTATTGTCTTTCTTCACAAAACGTAAATCATCCAAAATACGTCCATCAGGCAAAACGACTTCTAAACCAAGACAAAGCTCACGCATATTGCCATAAGCTAAAACAGCTGTTCCTCCAGCATTAGATGAAAGGTTTCCACCTATTTGGCAAGAACCTTCTGAAGCCAAAGAAAGAGGAAAAAAACGACCCCATTCATCCACTTTTTTCTGTAAGTCCTGTAAAATAACACCAGCTTCCACCACAGCAAAATTACCCTTAAGACTCATACATCTAATCTTGTTCAATCGCTCCATAGATAAAAGAACACCATACCCATTTTCATCTGGCTGTTGACCACCTACAAGACCTGTATTTCCACCCTGAGGCACAATCGGTGTGCGGGTCTGGCTAGCCAACTGCATAATTGATGAGACCTCTGCGCAAGAAGATGGCCGTAAAAGTAATGGTGTTTTTCCATGAAACCGTCCGCGCTCTTCAAGTAAATACGGTGCAATTAATACCTGATCTGTTATAGCGTTTGCAACACCAACAATTTTTCTAAATCTCTCAATTAAATCCTGCTCCATTTTTATTTCTCCTTTGGAGCCGCTGCACGTACTAAACGATCGTTGATAGCCTCACCTAATCCGTATGATGGGATGGATTCTACTGCAATAGATTTCACCTTGAGTGAATCCAATTGCTTTATATATTCAAATAAATGAGCTGCCGCCTCTTCTAACTGCCCACTCTCGCTAAGATTTAAAACAGAAATGGCATTTTCAACACCCATAGTGCGTTTGGGACCAAATGCCAAAAGAGCTTCGCCGCTTTCCACATTTTGCACATTCAAACGAACCGCAGCATTGGGCGCATAATGCGACTTTAACATACCTGGTGCTTCAATTGCTGTCCACTGATCACGCCGTTTTAGTGATTTTCCTATGACTTTTTCAATTTCTTCAGCAGCGAGCCCCCCAGGACGCAAAAGATAAACACTTTCATCACAAACCTTAATGATCGTTGATTCAAGCCCTATCTTAGAAAACCCTCCATCAAGTATTAAAGGAACAGATAGCCCTAAAGACGCAAAAACAGCTTCAGCAGAAGTCGGGCTCAGACGTCCTGATTGATTCGCACTAGGAGCAGCTAAAGGTCGGCCAAAACATCGTACAACTTCCGCAAAACCGCTATCTGGAAAACGGACAGCCAATGTATTAAGACCAGAAGTCGCTAAAGGATGGATATTATGATGTGTCTTTAAAGGTAAGACTAATGTCAAAGGCCCTGGCCAAAACACTTCCATTAATCGACGCGAGAGACGATCAATTTCTACGTAGCGTTCAGCCATAATGATACTACTCACATGAACAATAAGAGGATTAAATTGCGGTCGCTTCTTTGCAGAAAAAATAGACGCTACTGCTCTCCCATTGGTTGCATCACCAGCCAATCCGTAGACAGTTTCTGTCGGCAGTGCTACTAATTTTCCCCGTTCCAGAAATGCAACGGCCTCTTTTATCGAAGCACTGTTGAAAGGCAAAATCGTCATGAGATATCATTCCTATAGCGCTCTTTGAGTGGTGAAAAACTATAGCGGTGCAATCCAACAACTGGACCATATTTAGCAAGAGCTAAACGATGCGCTAGCGTTGCATAACCAACATGCTTCTCTAAACCATAACCTTTATAAACCTGACCTGCATTTTCCATCATCCGATCACGTGTTACTTTCGCAATAATGGATGCTGCTGCAATTGAAGCCGAACGCTGATCACCTTTAATCAAAGCAGTTGCCGGACATGGCAACTGTAAAGGAATATCACGCCCATCAATCAGTGCATAGTGGGCTGGAACGGCTAGTCCTGTAATACAACGACGCATTGCTTCTAAAGTTGCTTTTCTAATATCAGACTGATCAACCGTACGAGCACAAAGGCTAGCAATCGAAACGGCTAACGCTCTTTGCAAAATTTCATAATAAAGTCCATTCCGTCGTTTGACAGAAAGTTTTTTGGAATCATTCAATCCATCCGGAATATGGTCTTTATCTAAAATAACTGCTGCAGTTACTACGGGTCCGGCAAGAGGACCACGTCCAACTTCATCAACGCCTGCTATATGAAAAAAACCCTGTTTCTGCAAATTCAATTCGCACAAAAAGTCTGGCTTCCGCGGTAGATTAAATATGTTTGATAAGTTATCGATACGATGAGGCATACTCTATTTTTGCACCACCGCCCATTTTCTGCAAGCCCTACAGCAAAAATAGCGCATCCACTGTATTTCTATACACCTCATACTAATACAAAAAAGAAAAAACTAAATTCATGAAATATCTAATGGATACCCAGTCTCTTACCGCTTTTTACAGCCTCCATGTAAACCTGAAAAACACAAGTTCTAAAAATTACCCAGTTGTTGCATGCAACATCATCGTTACTAAGCAAACTCTTATTTTATATCATCTCCTTTAAAGCGTTCCTAAAGTTATGACAGGTTTAACAAACCAATCTGGATGCATCGATTTGATAAAAAGAGCAGCATTTTGGGCTGCTTGCTGATCTTTAAAAATTCCAAAGCAAGTTGCACCAGCCCCAGACATGCGAGAAAAAATAGCTCCACTCTTATCTAATGCAGATAAAACTTTAGACAGTCGAGGCGCAATTTTTAATGCAGGAGCAAAAAGGTCGTTACGCGTCTTTTGCAAAGCTTCAACCAATGAATAAACTGTCTTCAGAGCTGCTGGATCAATTTTCAAGGGAGAATGATCGCGCTTCTCTAAAGCTTTAAAAACAGCTTCCGTTGCAAGATGTTGCCCATGATTAACCAATACCATTGCAAGAGAACAGGCTTCCTTGAATCGTGTTATATCTTGCCCAATTCCTTTAACAAAAAGCGGCTGTTGATATTCCAATGCGAAAAGACACATTGGCACATCAGCACCAAGTACTAAACTCATTTCCGCTAATTTTTCACAAGAGAAATCAAGGTTCCATTGCTGACGCAATATGCTTAAAACACCAGCAGCATCACCCGAACCGCCTCCAATCCCCGAAGCAACCGGCAACATTTTAACAAGTCGAAAAAAGGCAGGCTTAGCATGTTCAGGAAATGTCTTACGCATCAAGTTATGTGCGCGAACAACTAAATTGCCTGTATCAGAAACAAGCCCATCAGCAAAAGGACCTGTTAAAACAAAATGATCATTTCCAAAGGGCGCATAGCTTAAACAATCACCGCTGAGACTAAAATAGACCAAACTTTCTATTAAATGATAACCATCAGTGCGCTGCCCCACAACATGTAAAGCTAAGTTCACTTTAATGGGTGTAAATATGTAAGAATGCCCTCTGAATGAAGTTTGTACATCTGATATCATCTGACGTAATATTTACCAGTGTGCGGATCTTTCACCAATGTAGCTCTTATCTCTACATATGGTTTTTTTTCTGCACAAAAAATATGCTGTAATATCCTGTGTAATCGCTTCCTAAAAAAACAGTAAATGTAAAGAGCTATAATCACAATTAAACTTGATGCAATTAATCGTATCATCTAAAGTCCTTTTCCATCCACAATCATCTTTAGGCAAAATTACTAACGATAAGCTGGCACATATCAAAACATACTTCTAGTCACAAACCATAACGCTGCCAGAGTGCCCGCTCTTGTGCTGCCATCCATGCACTATCAACCGCTGTATAAATCGCATTAGCTGTAACCCCTGAAGGAGCTTTAGGTCCTAAAAAACTTTTCGGAGGAGAAATTAAGCGAAGCTTCGTATCGTTACCAAACCGCTCTTTAAGTACAGAGCGCACATCATTCAATCCATCAATCAAACCTAGTTCAACACCTTTCTTTCCGCTCCAAAACATTCCTGTAAAAATATTTTGGTCATCTGATAACTTCGATGCTCGCCGCTCCTTAACTAAATCGATAAATGTTTGGTGCACTTCAACTTGCAAAGATTTCAAATGTTCAATATCTGCCTTCTTTTCTGGCTGAAATGGATCCAATGCAACTTTGTTCTTTCCTGCTGTATAAACACGTCGCTCAACGCCAATTTTCTTCAAAAGTTCAGGAAAACCAAAGGAAGCTGAAACAACCCCGATAGAACCAACAATGGAAGAAGGATCGGCAAAAATTTCATCTCCAGCACAAGCAATCATATAGCCCCCTGATGCTGCTATATCTTCAATAAATACAAGAACCTTTTTATTTTTTTCCTCTGCTAAATCACGAATACGTTTAAAGATAAGCCGAGATTGGACAGGAGAGCCACCTGGAGAATTAATAATAAGGGCAACAGCCGGCGCTTTTTTATAAGCAAAAGCCTTCTCTAAAAGGTTTGCACACTTGCCTAGTGAAAGCGTACGCGCCATCAATGAAGTTGAATCCATAATCGCTCCATGAAGGCGCACAATAGGGATTTCAAGTTTACTAGAACCAAAACGACGGGGAACAAGATTTTTGATAACGTCAATCAAAATAGAATTTCCTTTATAAGTTAGAGTGAGCCAAATAAGCAAGGGAGATAAAAAAGACCATAACTGTACATATAAAGTGCCAATAAAAGCCTAAATCATAAACCCAAGTCGGCTCAAAATTAAAATCTCCTTTTTAATAAAGATTCATTGTGAATTTAAATGATAAACTGGAAAACACAAGATATCACTAAAAAAGTTCCCACAAGCTTATATGTCCATTATTGATTGCATCAATCCGCGGTGAAAAAGTATGCTTCCCCCCTTCATGCATAACCAACGGAGGCAATACCGATAAAGCTGCTCGACTTCCTCGTTTTGCATAAAACAAAACACGAATTGCGGCTGTTGCAGCGCGCGCGTGAACAGGAATTATACAAATATTCCCAAAACGCCCCTCTAAAGCACGCAATATATCTATCAACGATTGCGGACGTGCAATTAATCCCAAATATCCACCTGGTTTAACAATTGCTGCCGCGCTTCGTAACCAATTCTCAAACATCGCTTCAGGCATCACATGTGCTTCAGATTTTTGCTCATCAGGTGTTTTGCGATCCGCAGGATTATTAAAAGGTGGATTCATAATCGCAAAATCAAAAGCATTATTCGCTAAACCTGCTTTTAAGCGTGCCTTACCTTTGAGGGTAATATCCGCTTTTAATAAGCAAATTCGATCCGCAAGTTTCTGATTTTGTTTTAGCACAAGTGTTTTTTGAGCATAAGATGCCATAAAAGCCGACCGCTCAACCAATGTAACATGAACGTCTAAACAACGCGAGGCGACAGCCAATCCTGCAGCACCAGCACCAGCACCTAAGTCAACAACCTTACCCTTAAAACTATTGGGAACCAAACTAGCTAACAACATAGCTTCCATACCGGAACGGTGACCACGTAAACGTGGCTGAACCAAATAAAACCTCCCACGATGAAACGCATCAATTGTTTCATCTCTATGATTCTCTGTTTTATTCATTTGCAAGCCCAATATTCATTCTTATAACCTGCACCTTCACCTGTAAACCGTTGTCTAAATGAAGCTGTTTCAAGTTTCTCCCTTAATTTCATAACAATGACATTACTTAAAGTCTAAAAAATATTCCTTACAAATATCATTTAAGACTTATGCCTCAAAGCGCTATCAAAGCTTGAGTCAAAGCAAAACCCCCTTTATGCTATGAGTAAAAATAAAATTCATATATGTTCACTGCAATACTCTAGGAGTAAATACATTGAGTGCTGCCACAAAACCAGATCAGATAAAAAATAATCAAACGTCTCTCCAATCCCTCATTAATCTTACCAAAGATGACATGGAACGCGTAAACCAATTTATACTCTCTATGGCAAAATCAGAGGTTGAAATGATCCCTGAAATTTCCAACCATCTGATTTCATCAGGTGGAAAACGATTGCGCCCAATGATCACGTTGGCTTCTGCTCATATGTTTGAGTACAAAAATGATGGACATATAAAACTCGCAACAGCAGTTGAATTTATGCATACAGCAACCTTATTGCATGATGATGTAATTGATGAAAGTAATTTACGACGCGGAAAATCTACTGCACGAATGGTTTGGGGAAACCAAGCAAGCATACTTGTTGGCGATTTCCTGTTGGGACAAGCTTTTAAAATGATGGTTGATGTTGGTTCTATAGAAGCGCTCTCTGTTTTAGCAAACGCTGCAGCAGTTATTGCTGAGGGAGAAGTTATGCAACTTTCTGCCGCAAAAAATATAGAAACCAGTACTTCTGATTATCTCAAAATCATCAACGCAAAAACGGCTGCACTTTTTTCAGCAGCAGCTGAAGTTGGACCAATTATCGCTGGATGTAAACATGAAAAACGTTTTGCATTGCGCGAATATGGAACATTGCTAGGGTTAGCTTTCCAATTAATTGACGATGCACTTGACTATGGTGGGGCCGCTAAACACTTAGGGAAAAATATAGGTGATGATTTCCGGGAAGGTAAAATTACTTTGCCTGTTATTCTTGCATATGCACGAGGCAATACGACAGAAAAAACATTCTGGAAACAGGCTCTTGAAAATGGTAATAACCATGATGAGGCCTTCGCATACGCACAACATTTAATAGAAAAATATGATAGCCTCACAGATACGATAGAACAAGCACGCACCTACGGGAAACGGGCAATCGACACTCTTGCTTCAATGAATGAAAGCCCTGCTTGCAATGCTTTAGTTGAAACTGTCGAATTTTGTATTGCCCGCGTAAACTGATTATTTGCAAGAATCAAAATATTTTTCAACAAAATAATTGGAATGATTTATAAACCGTACAGTCTACAGTCGATTGATTATCTTAAATAAGGATTAGCTCTATGCACAATGCGACAGTATCCCGCTTTTTTACTCTCTTTGTAGGGAGTATTATGCTGATATCATCCCCCACCTATAGTAAAATTAATGCCGCTATTAATGCAAGCTCATTTACAGGTGCCTATCTAGCTGGGAGGGTCGCAAATCATGAAAACAAAACAGATCTTGCTATCAATTATTTTAAACAAGCTCTCACTTATAAACCTGATAACATTGAAACACAAACAGAGATTCTCGAAGCGATGCTCTTTTCTGGTGCTTTTAACGAGGCTGTTAAACAAGCCCAAAAACTGAAAGAGCAAGGTAATATGACGCCTTTTGTTTCCTTGACGTTATCGATAAAAAGTCTCATGCAAAAAAACTACAACAACGCCAAGCTTCTTCTGCAATTAAAAGTACCTCCAGCAACCAATAATCCAATACCTGAATTAATTCATGCTTGGGCCACATTTGGATCTGGGCTCCAATCTCAAGCAATTGCTGATCTTGAAAAAATCCAACCGCCTGCTTGGTATGATTTTTTTATACGTTACCACCTTGCACTCATGTGTGACCTAGCAGGACGTAAGCAAGATGCAAAAAAATATTTCACTCAAGCGCTCAATAACAAACAGGGGCCTCTTATATCTCCTAATACCTATGAACATGTTATCATAGCTTACGCCTCATTCCAATTGCGTCATAAAATGCGCAATCAAGCCATTGAAACCCTTAAGTACGGCGAAAAAATGCTTTTAAATCGAGAAATACTCAAAAACATTCGAGAAAAAGTTGAAAAAAGTACTTCCTTAGAAAGGCTCGTCAAAACAGCTCAACAAGGAGCGGGTGAGGTGTTATATAACTTTGGAACAGCACTCAACCACAAAAACTCAGGGCGAATTGCACGTATTTTAAAACAATTATCTTTAATCTTATCCCCACAAAATGATGCAACAATGTTTCAACTGGCAAATATTTCTGCCAAACTGAATGACCTCAATCAAGCAATGAAACTTTACCGTGCTTTACCACAAAGCTCCCCTTATTATAAAGTTGGACAGTTACGGCTTAGCTTCATTCTTGCAAATAAAAATAATTATAATGAAGCCATCAAATTACTTACATCTTTAAAGAAAAAATTTCCCAATGATCGGCACATTTTGATAACGCTTGCTGCTTTTTATATGCAAGACAATAAATTTGTCGAAGCTACAAAAATTTTGAACCGTGCTATTGCACAAATAAAAAATTTTCAACAAGATGATTGGAAGCTCTTTTATCAGCGCGGAATCGCTTTCGAACGTTTAGATCAATGGCCAAAAGCCGAACTTGATTTGCGAAAAGCGCTTGAATTTGTGCCTGATCAGCCCCAAGTCCTTAATTATCTAGGCTATTCACTTGTTGAGCGGAATGAAAAGCTTGAAGAATCGCTCTATATGCTGCAAAGGGCTTGTGCAGTACAATCGCAAGATAGCCATATCCTAGATTCTCTAGGGTGGGCCCATTACAAGCTTAAAGAATACGATAAAGCTGTTCAAATATTGGAAAAGGCTGTCAAGTTACAACCTGAAGATCCAACATTAAATGATCACTTAGGTGATGCCTATTGGCAAGTTGGACGTAAACGTGAAGCAATATTTCAGTGGAATCATGCAATTGATGGAGAAGCAAAAGATTCTAAGAGAATCCAAGAAAAACTGAAATTTGGCTTGCAATAAACAATGATGCTTGACCATAACCTTATGAAACAATAGACAGTTATGAAGGCTGAAATTCCTTTGGTCGTTATCTATTGGTCAAACATTCAAGAGTATAAAGCGTGAAACTGCCTGAATATCTCAATCCTACACGTTCTTTTCAGGGACTGATCTTAACTTTGCAAAATTATTGGGCCCATTATGGATGTGCAATTTTGCAACCTTACGATATGGAAGTCGGAGCTGGAACTTTTCATCCAGCAACAACACTGCGCTCACTTGGACCACGCCCTTGGAAAGTAGCTTATGTCCAACCCTCTCGACGCCCAACAGATGGCCGATATGGTAAAAATCCGAATCGTTTACAGCACTATTATCAATTCCAAGTGCTTCTCAAGCCTTCGCCCCCTAATTTACAAGAACTTTACATTGAGTCGCTACAAGCTATCGGTCTTGATACGAAACTTCACGATATTCGTTTTGTTGAAGATGATTGGGAAAGCCCAACGCTCGGGGCTTGGGGGCTTGGATGGGAATGCTGGTGTGATGGAATGGAAATTTCTCAATTCACTTATTTTCAACAGGTTTGTGGCATTGAATGTGCTCCAGTTTCAGGAGAACTCACTTATGGGCTGGAGCGTTTAGCAATGTATATCCAAGGTATTGATAACGTCTATGATCTTAACTTTAATGGCTCAGATGGAGAAAATCAAATAAGCTATGGAGATATTTTTTTACAAGCAGAACAGGAATATTCACACTATAATTTTGAATTTGCTAATACCAAAATGCTGCACCAGCATTTTATTGATGCAGAACATGAATGTCTTGCACTCCTCGAGGCGGGAAAACCAAATAAAGACAATGGTTCACATCTGTGTGTTTTCCCAGCGTATGATCAATGTATTAAAGCCAGCCATATCTTTAATCTTTTGCAAGCACGTGGCGTGATTTCTGTAACCGAACGACAAAGTTATATTCTTCGCGTTCGCGATCTTGCTCGCCGCTGTGGAGAAGCCTTCTTACTCACTGAAGCTGGACAAATAAACACTAATGGAGAAGCTTAATGTCTGATCTTCTTCTTGAACTCTTCAGCGAAGAAATCCCTGCTCGCATGCAGCGAAAAGCTGCCTCCGACCTTAAAAAATGTTTTACGGATAAACTTTTGAATGCAGGTTTGACTTATAAAGCTGCTCGTGAATATTGGACACCCCGTCGACTAACATTAGACATACGCGGTCTTTCTATACGCTCAAAAGATATCCATGAAGAACGCAAAGGACCGAGTATAAACTCACCACAACATGTAATTGATGGCTTTCTACGTGCAACAGGACTGAATGATATTTCTGAAGCACACATTGCACATGATCGTAAAAAGGGCGATTTTTATATCGCTAAAATCATAAAAAAAGGCCGAAGTGCAGAAGAAATTATTGCTGATATTTTACCAGACATTATTCGCAACTTTCCATGGCAGAAGTCTATGCGTTGGGGCCAAGATTCAGCAAACAGTGGAGCACTGAAGTGGATTCGATCTTTACAAAACATTCTTTGCGTCTTTGGACCAGAAATTGGTGAAACGCACGTTATTCCGTTTACAATTGGTTCTCTCAAAAGCAATAATCTAACCTATGGTCATCGCTTCTTAAGTGACGGAAAACCACTTCAAGTCCGCCGCTTTGACGACTATATTACTCAACTTGAAGTCCATAAAGTCATTCTGGATGCAGAAAGGCGAAAGAATATTATTTTAGCAGATGCTCAAAATCTGTGTTTTGCAAACGGCTTAGAACTGGTACAAGATAGTACCCTCTTAGAAGAAGTTGTAGGACTCGTTGAGTGGCCCGTTGTTCTTATCGGTGATTTTGACAAGTCTTTCCTTGATATCCCTCCGGAAATTATTCGCTTGACCATTCGAGCCAATCAAAAATGTTTTGTAACACGCAAACAAGGAGAAAAGATCCAGCTCTCTCATCATTTTATTCTCGTTTCTAATATTCTTGCAAGCGATGAAGGCAAAGAAATTTCTAAGGGAAACAGTAAAGTTGTCTGTGCTCGTCTTTCCGATGCACTGTATTTTTGGCAAACAGACCAACGTGATTTGCCCGATATTAAAAACTTGAAACCCTCAATTCAGAGATTTGATCTTGATTTTAAAAAACCTCTCGATCAAAGAATGGCACAGCTTGATCACTTGAATGTTACTTTTCATGCAAAACTAGGCACACAGGGTGCAAGAGTGGAGCGAATTGCTGCCTTAGCACAAAAAATTGCACCTTTGGTGCAAGCCGATCCTCTCTTAGCTAAACGTGCAGCAATACTTGCAAAAGCTGATTTACAAACAGAAATTGTTGGAGAATTTCCTGAACTGCAAGGACTCATGGGACGAAAATATGCCCTCCTTCAAGGAGAAGATCCTCGTGTAGCTGAAGCAATCGAAGATCATTATAAGCCTCAAGGGCCAAAAGATCGTATTCCGCAAGAACCTCTTGCTATAACAGTTTCATTAGCTGATAAAATTGACATGCTCGTTGGCTTTTGGCTGATTAATGAAAAACCGACCGGTTCAAAAGATCCCTATGCATTAAGACGAGCAGCATTGGGAATTATCAGACTTGTGCTTTTGCGTGATTGGAAAATTAATCTTATGCCATTGTTTAATCTGGCAATGGATCTCTTTTTACAACAGAAAAACAAATATGAAACATCTCAAATAGAATCTGAAAAATCGCAAAATCGACTTCTAGAGAAAAAAGAACATATTTTATCAGATCTGTTGTTCTTTTTTCATGAACGTTTAAAAATCTATCTAAAAGAGGAAGGCGCTCGTTATGATGCTATCGAAGCAGTCTTAAACAAAGACGCTGATGATTTTTTATTGGTTGCACGTCGTGTTGAAGCACTTATCGCCTTTATCAATACAAGTGATGGAGGCAACTTTTTAGCCGCTGTAAAACGTACTGTAAATATTCTTGAGAATGAATGCCAAAAAGGCTCAACAATAACAAATGAAATTACCCCTGAACTCTTTATTGAAACAGAAGAAAAACAACTCTATCAAGCAATTATTGAAGCAGAAGAAAAAGTTCGTGACTACATCAACGCCCAAAATTTATCATGCGCACTCAATACGCTAGCGCAACTGGGAAAATTCATCGACACATTTTTCGAAAAAGTATTGGTAAATGATAAAAATCCTAATGTGCGTACCAACCGTCTCGCTCTTCTCAACCGCACCCACAGTATTACACAAACTGTTGCAGAATTTTCAAAATTCGTAATCTAAAATTAAGCACCATGAACTAAAAAAATAATGAAGATAGAACTCTTTTGTTTTCTTAGCAATCTTATCATTAAATATTTCAAAAATAAGTTCCAAAAATCGCAAAATTTGTAAAGTAAACAACTCATTATTTATTAAGAATATAAGCTGAAAATTATAAAACACAAAAAGTGCTACAAATCTCGAAAAATAACTCTCCTCCAAAGGATTCCTCCTTTGAACATACCTCATATCTCTAATTAAGATATTTTTTCATTTTTGTGAGATATTCTTCAACAAAAGACTCCTTAATCAGTTCATTTGCTTTGTTAGAATCTAATTCCTTCGCGATAAGCGTGCGGGCAGCGGAAATTGCTAAATCGATAGCAGATGAAGAAACCATGCGTACCGCATCAGCTTCCGCTTGAGCAATTTTTTGCTCTGCCAACTTATTGCGATTCTTTACGTATTCTTCTGCTTTTGTACGCGCTTGAGAGATAACAGCTTCAACTTCACGCTTAGCTGCAGCAATAATCTCTTGCGCATCCTTTTCTGCTTCCGCATGTTTGCGCTGATATTCGGCTAAAAGTTCCTGAGCTTCTTCACGAAGACGCAGGGCCTCATCAAGCTCATCCTTGATACGCTTTGCCCGCGCATCAAGATGGCGCACAGCCATTTCTGGAACCTTGAAATAGACCAAAAGAGCCAGAAAAAGAACTAATCCAACAAAAGCCCAAAAAGTATCTGTCATCGTTGTAATCCTCAGTAACCTGCAGTTTTAACAGCTGAACGAACAGATTCTTTACTGACATCAACATCAATCAATTTTTTCACAATTTCAAGAGCCACTTCTTCAGCAATTGAGCCAACATTTTGCATAGCTTTATCGCGAATTTTCGCTATCTGCTTTTCAGCATCTGTTAATTTTTTCTCTAAACTTGCTTCAATTTCTTTTCGTTCAAGCTCAGCCTTTGCTTTTATTTCCTCACCAGCTTCTTGGGCTATAACGTGGGCTTGTGAACGCGCTTCTGCTAATTTCCGCTCGTAAGTTTCAACCACGCTATCTGCTTCTTGTTTCATACGCATTGCCTGATCTAAATCGGATGCGATTCGATCCCGACGTGTTTCAATAACACCGCCAATACGTGGTACAATCACACGAGAAATGAAAAGATAAAAAAGCCCAAAAGAAAGAGCCAACCAAAAAAAATGTGAACCAAAATGCACAAAATCAAAGGGAGGAAACACACGATCCGTATGCTCTGTTGCATTTTTAATATGCCCTACCGGTGTCTCTATGCTCCGTGCATAAGCGCTAGAAATAAACATTCTATCCCATCCTTCAAACAGCTGACTCACCTTTTTTTCCAAAGCAAAATCAAAAGAGCATGCCCGCCTCTCATAAAAAAGCAGGTATACCCCTTTCAAAAATGATTAAACCGCAAAAAGAAGCAACAAAGCAACGAGCAATGAAAAAATACCCAAAGCTTCCGTCACAGCAAAACCAAAAACCAGACGACCAAACTGACTATCAGCTGCTGATGGATTGCGTAATGCACCAGAAAGATAGCTCCCAAAAATGTTTCCAAGGCCCAAAGCTGTCCCCGCCATACCAAAGCAAGCAAGACCAGCACCAATATATTTTGCTGCAAGCACCAATTCCATATTATTCTCCTTTAAAGCGAAATTACACCATTCGACGGAAAACCGCCAGTTCCATTAATGTCCCGGATGGACTGCATCATTAAGATACATACAAGTTAAAACCGTAAATACATAAGCCTGAAGAAATGCAACCAAAAATTCAAGAGCAGTAATCGCTACGGTCATGATAAGCGGTAAAATCGAACCACCAACGCCCATGATACCTAACCCAATCATTGAGACAATAAAACCAGAAAATACTTTGAGGGTAATATGACCAGCAAGCATATTAGCGAAAAGACGAAGTGAAAGACTAATAGGGCGAGAGAAAAAAGAAATAACCTCAATCATCGTAACAAGGGGTAAAATCACAACAGGAACACCACTGGGAACGAATAGTTTTAAAAAACCGATTCCATGCTTATAAAAACCATAACAAATGACCGTCAAAATCACCAACATTGCCAACGAGAACGTAATCATAATCTGAGAGGTAACGGTATAAAAATAGGGGAAAAGACCAATAAAATTAGCAACCAAAATAAAAGTAAACAGAGAAAAAACTAAAGGAAAAAATTGCATTCCCTGCACACCAGACGATTCTCGCAAAGTTGATGCCACAAATTCATACGCCATTTCTGAAAGAGATTGCATCCGTGTTGGAACTAATCCACGACTTGATGATGAAATGAAGAGGAAAGCTGAAGTTACAACAACTGTCGCTACTATAAAAAATGATACATTTGTAAACGAGAAATCCATATTTCCTATGGAAATATTAATCAGCCGTGTAATCTCAAACTGATGGATAGGATCTGGAGCGTGCGATGTCACTTTAACCTCATTTATCGGACCTTTTATCAGTCCCTTTATCTTGGCGCAACGCGCCTTTTTGACCTAACTGACTGGGAGCAATGTACCCCACAGACCGAAGAATACTCAATACACCAGCAGCAAATCCAAGAAAAAGGAAAAATACCAAACCCCATGGCATTGTCCCTGCTAGCTTGTCAAACCCTAACCCCAAAACAACACCTACAATAACACTCGCCAAAAACTCACTTGACAGCTTAATCGCACGGGCTATCATCCCTTGTGGCTCTTTTTCCTCATTCTCATTCTTCTGCTTCTTTAATGCTTCTTTGCGCATTAAAGCTAAACTTAAACTCTTACTACGACATTGCAAATCCTCTGAATGAGAACAGTCTCTTTGCCTTTTCTCTTTAGCCTTTTCTTTTGGCACAATGGGGTTTTTGCCCTTTGCCATCATTGGCTCCTTAAATCAAAAAGCAAAATCAAAACGCATTTCACAAGACCGTGAGTAACATATTGTTCTCAAATTTATTCGTCAAGCCACTAAAAGAAATCTATCACAATTTATCGCATAAATAACATATCTTCAATTTTATAAACTCCAGAAATTCATACATCTTCAAATCCCCCCTCTTCTGCGTGATAATACGTTACTACCTCACCTTAAGTACAGTTATACTCATCCTCATGTGAAAACTCTAGAAACATATTGAGAAAATACCCACCCGAATAGATCAATTGTCATACATTCTCTCCATCTTTAGTAAGCGAAAATTAGCATTAAGGTTTATTCGTCTTTTTACCCATTCACTTCGTTCCTGTGTTTTAAAATTAATAGCTTTGTAAATATTTCCATTCTTGATTCTGCATAAATAGCTATAAACAGCAGCATTTCTGCCCCCCCCAACAACACTTATTGGCTGATGGTAAGAGATTCTTTTCGCAGAAAAAGAAATGTTTTTTCCTTATCTATTGAAGATAACATCTTTATTTTTTAGGTGATCAATTAATTTTTCGATATTAAAACTCAATAATTCATGAAAACGTTTATTCTTTTACTTGCTCCTCAGTGCAAATTTATGAACTTTAAATAATAGAGTGGGTATCATTTCTTTTTGGAACGCCCTACAAAAGGATTTTCAGAGGCCCGTAATGATATGCGAATTGGTATACCTAGCATCTCAAATGTATCGTATAATCCATTGACAAGATAACGCAAATACGATTGAGGCATAACCTTTGGTCGCGAGCAATAAATCACAAATCCAGGAGGACGTGTCTTAACCTGCGTTATATATTTAATCTTAAGTCGGCGACCAGAAACTGCAGGCGGTGGATGATGCGCAACGACAGTTTCAAGCCACCGGTTGAGTTTTCCAGTGGAAATACGACGATTCCATACACGGTGCATCATCATGATATTTTCCATAAGTTTATCAATTCCTTGGCCATATTGACCCGATAAAGGAATAGCTCTCAAACCACGAACTTGAGGAAGAAGGCGAGCACATTTTTCATGTAAATCAACCAATGTTATCTGACTATTTTCAACAAGATCCCACTTATTGAAAGCAATAATTGGAACACGCCCTTCACGAATCACAAGATCAGCAATTTGTAAATCTTGCTTTTCAAAAGGCGCAGTTGCATCAAAAACGATTACAACCACTTCAGCAAAACGGATTGCACGCAAAGTGTCAGCAACAGAGAGTTTTTCTAATTTTTCTTGAATTTTCGACTTTCGACGCAATCCTGCAGTATCAAAAAGTTTAATATGACGACCACACCATTCCCAATCCACAGAAATAGAATCACGGGTCAATCCTGCTTCAGGTCCTGTTAACAAACGCTCCTGTCCCAACATCCTATTAATGAGGGTTGATTTTCCCGTGTTTGGGCGACCAGCAATTGCAATCCGAAGGGGTTTACTTTCATCATAAACAGAATCTTCCTCCTCCAAATTATGCACATAATCATCAACAGAAGCGGACTGTCTAGAAATATGTTCTTCTTCGTCCTTGCTTTCAAAAGCTCTCTCTTTACCAAGAGAACCGACAATTGCATCACGAAGATCTGAAAGCCCCAAACCATGTTCAGCAGATATTGGACAGGGCTCCCCCAAACCCAATGACCACGCCTCATATTCTCCCCCTGTTGCCAATTTTGACTCCGATTTATTGGCAACAAGCACAATAGGTTTCCCCGACTTGCGAACTAATGAAGCAAAATTTAAATCACTCGGCATTATTCCACTTTTCGCATCAAACATGAATAAAATAAGATCAGCTTCATCAATGGCGGCTTTTGTCTGAGAACGCATACGACCTTCGAGTGTATGATCACCCGCTTCTTCTAACCCAGCTGTATCAATCACATCAAAACGCAGATCTTGAAGTTTTGCCGCATGAATACGCCGATCGCGAGTCACACCTGGCTTATCATCAACTAAAGCCAATTTTTGCCCAACCAAACGATTAAAGAGCGTTGACTTCCCAACATTGGGGCGACCAACTATAACAATGGTAAGGCTCATCAATTTATTCCTTATTTGCCTTGCCCTCAGCTTGTATAAGCTCAAGCATAATTCGCGCCCTATCTGCTATTTTGGATCCTAGAGTACCTTCTTCAGAAATCTTCCTAAAATAATAAACCGCATCATCTATTTTATCTGCTTTATAAGCAGCTAAACCCAAAGCCTCTCTCGCAGACATACGCATAGGGTCAACATCACTTGCTATATCTTTGACGCGTTTTTGCACATCATCAAAACTCCCTGTATCAACCAAAATATAAGCTGCCCGAATTTTTGCAACTTTCCGCAAAATTTGCGGTGCTTTTTCATCAGCTGCGACAGAATCAAAGACCTCTACCGATTTAACAGTATCCCCTTTTTCCATAAGTAAAGAAGCCTCATGCAAACGAGCAAGAAAAGGATACCCCCCAACGTTAGAAGCTTTAACAGTTTCCAATTGTTTCATCGCTTCATCAAAACGACGTGTACCCGCAAAATCAAAGGATTTTACAAATAAATCACCAATATAAGCGGCTTTTTTCATTTGCTCATGATGATAAATTTGATAAGTGACTACCGTCAGCAAGAAAATAATAGCTGCAACAATAATAGAAAAACCATAACGTTTCCAAAAAGCAAGAGCCTTGTCCTGACGAAACTCTGCATTCACTTCAGCAATAAAACTATCATACGACATATAATCATACCTTGAAAAACAATTACTTTCCGCGCTTTTACGCATAAATGAACAAAGATGGTAGCTCTAATTAAACCAAAATCTAAAAATTGACAGCCTATTCGTTCCAAATAAATTGTATATCCAATCAGATTAGGCTTTTGCAAATACATCCCTCAAAAAATGTTACTGCCTTTTGATTCATATTACAGCTTTTACATATCTTCATTTTGTAAAAACAATAAATTTATCACCACCTTAATTTCCACATAGTATATCCACAACCCACTAATTAATATGTACGAAGCATCCTTTTAAAAACTGAAAAGCAACCGTTGCATTGGCTTTTCAAAATCCTTGGTTGTGAAATTACATTGGGAAGCCAATTTATTAAAAAACTTGAACAAAAAAATATGACGAAATTTCTATCATTGGAAATATCGGAAACCAAATAAACAAGTATTGTTATCTAACATCAAAGAAATGCTGGAGTTTATAATAGAGGCTTGATGCAAAACGAAAATTCCAAGCAAAACTCTTTACATAATGTATTCTCTTCAACTTAGCTTCATCCAATTAATAACCCGTTTCACTGATTACTTAGAGGTTCCGCAAATGTTCTATTATAATGGCCAAATCCACATGAGCATTGGAACCGCAACAATTACTATTAATATTGCCAACGGAGCACCAAAGCGTGGATAATCACTAAAACGATATCCTCCAGGCGCCATCACAAGCATATTACTTTGATGTCCAATAGGGGTGAGAAACTCACACCCCGCACCAATTGCAACAGCCATCAGAAAAGCTTCAGGCTTATAATGAAGAGAATGAGCAAAACTTGACGCAATTGGTGCAACCATCATCACTGTTGCTGCATTATTCAAAAATGGCGTTACCAACATAGCTGTAATCAACATAAGTGCTAATGCACCAGATGGTGGAAAAAATACTGCTAATTGACTAAGCCACTGACCTATAAGATCTGTGCATCCTGTCTTCTCTAGTGCTTCACTTACCGGAATAAGCGCTGCTAATAACACTAATATTTGGCCATCTAATGCCTGATACAAATCACGCGCTGGAAGAACTCGAAAGATAACCATTGCAGCGGCAGCAGAAAAGAAAGAAAATGCAACTGGAATAATCTGAAAAGCCGTAAAAATGACAGCTATAAAAAGAATAGCTAAAGATACGAAACCATGTCGTAAATTGCCAAACACAATATTCCGTTTTGCTAAAGGCAAACATTTCAGTTCCCTTAACAAAGTTGGAATAACCATATCCTGTCCTTGCAAAACAATCACATCTCCAAGATGGAAAACAATATCACCAAGCCTTCCCCGTACTCTTTCATGTTGGCGACTTAACGCAAGCAAATTCACATTATAATGATCAAAGAGTGAAAAGCTTTTCGCACTGATACCAATAAGAGGCGAATTATGTGTGATGACTGCTTCAACAATATCAATGTCGCTATCCTTATCTCCTGCGGAAATAGCTCGATCCGTAGAAAATTCTAAACGAGCAGCACTCATCACACTATCTAGCCCTGTATGCGAGCCTTCCAGCAAGACAATATCGTTTTCAGACAAAACAAAATCTGGAAGTGGTGAAATAAATACTTCGTTTCTGATGATTTGAATCACCATAACATCACCGCCTGATGGCTTAACCAGATCAACAATGGTTTTTCCTACAATTGGTGAATTTATTGGAACATGGACTTCCGAAACATAATTACGGATATCAATAGCATCATCAAACGAAGCACCTGAACGTACACGCACAGGTAAACGCCAAGAAAAAAAGATCAAATATAGAACACCAACAGTAGCAACAGCTGCACCAACCGGCGTAAAATCAAACATAGAAAAAGGAGCACCTGTTAAACGTTCTTGCATAGCTGAAATAACGACATTGGGGGAAGTCCCTATCTGAGTCATAAGACCACCCAACAAAGAACCAAATGCCATTGGCATTAAAAAAATAGAGGGTGAAATCTGAGAACGACGAGCAAATTGAAAAGCAATCGGAAGCATAATAGCCAAAGCTCCAATGTTTTTAACAAACATTGATAAAAACACCACAGAAATAACCAAAAAAGCTAATTGAAGGCGCACTGAATTCACTTCTGGCCATATCCGTTGAATAATAAATTCCATTATTCCAGAACGCGATACAGCCGTACTAACAACAAATACACTCCCCACAATAATAACAATATCATTACTAAAACCACTAAATGCCTGCTTCGGGCTAACTAAGCCAACAGTGCAAGCAATCAATAATGTACAAATAGCGACAAGATCATAACGGAACCGATCCCAAATAAAAACGACCATCATGAGACCAATGATAGAAAAAGCCATTATTTGATTTTCTGTCATGTTTCCCATCTCTCCCCATTAAACTGCAATAAATAAAACTATATCTTTTGTGTTTTAACTGTTCCTATAAATAGCGGCAAGATAACAGCAGACATAAGCTCACTTTAGAGTGATAAATATGGTCAGCACATACTTCTCTGCTTAGTTATAAACGCTTTTTTATAAAATGTTGAAACCAAAGAAAATTGCTGACAGTTGACAAAAACGTTTTGCAAAAAAATTAGAATGACTCTCCACGTAAAAGAGGATAAAAATAGATAATTATTGAACTGGTGCACGCTATGTTTGAGCCCTTGTCATTGCTTAAAGAAATTTGTGTACATTCTCAGAGTAAAACAAAGTATCACAGAGAGTGATAAAAGCGAAAGAAGAAATGATGGTTAATCTTAATGGTCGATACCAATGGAATCTGAAATACTGGCTAACATGTATTAGCGGATTTGTTGCTGTTCTGACGATGATAGTTGTTGGCGGTTTTTATATAGCAAAACCCTATCTTGACAGTTTTGTAAAACAAGAAATAGCCCACCGTTCAATAAGAGCAGAAACAGCTGAAGTCAGCATCATAGGCAAAGTCAACTTGACAAATGTTACTCTGCCAGTTCCTGCAGATGTATCACTTAAAATTGGTGCCATTTCAGCCCGTCCTCCTCTTTCTTTTATTCCTGGTACTTTCACACTTTATGATATTGACTTAAAGCATAATAATATTCACATAAAAATTCCCCAAATTTCTCTTAACAGCGTATATCTTAAAAAAAAGGATACAAAAATTCTATCCCACATTCTGCAATCGATTATGCGTATTGAACTTTCCTCAATTGTTGCACCAGATATACTACTTTCTATAGAAGATGAAAATAAAATCACCGAAAAACTTGAGATAAAGGACTTTCAGCTTTTAGGTTTTAAAAATGGTCATATTGGTTCTGTCGGCTTTAAAAATATGAACCTTAATATGACAGCTAAAAATGGTGAAAAAAAAACGCATATTATCAGCAAAAGTGATGCAATAAAAGCACATGATATTGACATCTATAACTATGCTGATTTTATTATTTTTGGAAAAAAGAATTCTATCAATCAAGTAAAAAACGTTACTGGTCCTATTTCTCTGAAAAATCTAATCGTTGATATTTCTGAAGGAGAAGAGAAAAACATCTCTTTATCTCTTGGTACATTTAAAACATCTGGTTTTAAAATGCAACCATTGGAGCAAACAACTGAAAATTTGATCAAAGCTTATCTTAACGAAAAAAAAGTAACTAACAAAAAAACTGAGAAAACAGCACGTCGTGATATTCTCATAAATAACTTGCTCGCTATTACCTTAGCCGATGCAGAAGTGAATAACCTCAAGATCGATACACCACGATTTAAAGAAACACTCGAATCATTCCAATTCACACAAAGCTTATGGAAGCAGCCTATACCAAAAAAACTTCTTATCTCTTTCAATAACCTTTCAATTTTACCTAAAAAAATGAGAAAAGAAGATTTAGAGCTCTTAAAAAAAATAGGTATTGAACACTTTGATTTTTCAGAAAAATTTGATATTTCTTATGACGAGAGAGAGCGTACGCTTTCTCTTAATGCAATGTCTTTCAATATAGAAAATATTGGATCTGGAAAAGTATCAGCGAAGCTTGTTAATGTTGATGAAAAACTTTTTTCTGCTCAAAAAGATTTAATGATTACTGCTTCTCAAGACCTTGGTATCACTGATATTAACATTAGCTATACAGATGCTGGTTTCATTGATAAGCTTTTTTCTTATCTTGCACAAAATCTTGGTGACACAAAGCATGATCTCAAAAAAGAACTCTATGACAATTTCTATCTGATGATGACACAAACCCCAAAAATATTGCTAAAAGATCATGAAAAAGCCGAAAATATTTCAAATTCTCTTGGAGACTTCGCTAAAAATCCACAAACATTAACCATAAAAATAACAGCAAAAGATAACAAAGGCCTTACAATGGTAGATCTGGGAACCGCACTTCAAAATGATTTTTCCACTGTTCTGAATAAAGTAAATCTAAGTGTCAAAAATCAATCATCACCCTAAAGCATTTGTTCAGTTTAAAAAATGATAATCTTGCTCATAAGATTTAAGAGCTTTATTCCTCTTTTTTTCTTTTGTGTGGTAGAATAGAATGATACGTGTAACAATCTACGCAAAAGATATATATTAGCAGGAATGTTGATAGTTGGAGTTGCTTATGTCTGCTTTATCCTCAAATCGCTTGCCAAATCGCGCCTCTCTTGTCACAAATAGGGCACTCTCTGCTCTTGAGCGTTTTCTCCATATTGAGGCGCTCAGTGGTATCGTTCTTTTATTAGCCGCTGCTGCCGCGCTCATTTTTGCTAACTCTCAATATGCTTCTCTTTATGAATCATTTTGGCATACGCCTCTTGGCTTTAACTTTGGCCATTTTTCACTTTCATGGGATTTACATTTCTGGGTGAATGATGCTCTCATGACTGTTTTCTTTCTCGTAGCCGGAATGGAAATTCGGCGAGAAATTCACGAAGGCGCTCTCGCCGATTTTAAACAAGCAATTTTGCCAATTGTTGCAGCAATAGGCGGAGTTTGTCTCCCTGCAATTATTTATCTTAGCTTCAACTTTAATGGTGGCCATACACATGGTTGGGCCGTGCCAACAGCAACAGATATTGCCTTTGCCCTAGGCATTCTTGCTCTTCTTGGGAAAAAAATTCCTGCTAACCTTCATGTTATTCTTTTATCATTAGCAATTATTGATGATATCATCGCTGTTCTTATCATTGCTTTCTTCTATTCAACTAACATTGATCCTAGTGGTTTAACCATTGTAGTAGCAGGGATTGCTCTGGTGCTCTTTTTTCAATGGATTGGTCTCGCATCGGCATGGCTCTACATTCTACCTGGTGCCATCATCTGGTGGGGCTTAATGATAACGGGCGTTCATCCATCACTGGCTGGCGTAATTCTAGGTATGATGACTCCGGTTTTTCCTACTCGTACTCTTGTAGCTCCGCTCACAATATTGAGCAATGCAATGCAAATCCTTCAAGAAAAAAATATAAAAACAGATCTGCACCATATCTCAACTGCATTGAAAAAAATACGCAAAGGGCAACGTGATATGATTGCACCAGTAATACGTGTTCAGAAAGCATTACATCCATGGGTTGCATACGGTGTGATGCCAATTTTTGCCTTTGCAAATGCTGGTGTTAGTTTTGCAAATTTTGACCTTTCTTCTGACAAATCATTCTTTGTTGTTCTCGGTATTGTCATTGGCTTATTTATCGGTAAACCGTTTGGTATTATCACTGCTAGTTATCTAGCAGTAAAATCAGGACTATGCCGCTTGCCTCCTCATATAACATGGACAGGCATTTTGCTGATTGGATTTTTAGCAGGAATTGGTTTTACAATGTCTATCTTCGTTTCAATGTTGGCTTTTAAAGATATTGTTTTGCTTGATTCTGCAAAAATTGGTGTGCTCTGTGGTTCTGGTTTATCTGCTCTTGTCGGCCTTGGGTATGGGTTCATTTATATTAAGCGCAATAAGCGCAGTAAAAAAGGTGCCTCATAATTCTCAATGAATTAAAAAAATTCCACTTTTTTATGGAAACCGAGTTTTACGCAATTATAGGGATGATGATAAGGAAAACACTTTGCTTTATAATGATAATTTATTTTTTGCATGTTGAAGAGACCCCTAATACCGTAAGATTCTTTTATTTCAAATCTTTTTATATTGAATCAATTAAAACCATTCACTTACGCGTCACAAGCGGAACTGGCATGTAGATAAAAAACACTTGAAGAAAGAAGGAAAAATACTTCTTATGAACCGTCTCAACGCAAGAGCTGTCACGACATTGAGAGCTAGAAAATAGTATAATGGTGCCAGCTTATACCTTCATAAGCGTAAAGATCGTGTTGTTCAATGAATCTATCGTTATATCAATCACGAGTGTCGTCGTGAAATAGGCTTGGGTCCCATTGAGAAATATTTCTTTTAAAAAAAAGCACGGGAGCACGTGAATTGCAATACAATTGCGTTCTGTTTTATATGAGCGGCGTATTCCCATTAAAGAACGTGAAAAACAAAAGCATGAGGCAATACACAATCTTTATTATTTAAAAGGTGTTGCTGTGGATGCTTTTAAAAGTCGTAAAGCCGAATTAAAAGGAAATGATAAAAATGGAAGCTGGTTTTCACCTGTATAGCTTCATATTCTCCCCCAATTAGGCAGTCTACCTGTTTCAGAAATTACGCAAATAGATAGATGGAACACTCTTCCACCCATTTGGCATACAAAAGCTTGAACTGCTCATAAAGTATTGAATCCATCTTAATCTATGCCTCAAACAGACTGCTGCGTTGGGATTAGATGTTGTTTTGCAAGCAAAAGAAAAAGCTTTATTAGGTAAACAACGTTATAAAAAACCATTAATAGATCGGCAATGGATTTGGAGAAATATCCGCGCTTTTTATACAATACTTTGCAAAACAATAATCCATAAAACATCTGGCTATCCTTATAAATGTTGGTAAACATCCTTTGCATCATATTCGTAAAGACAAGATTGATGGTGATCTATGGAAAATTCCTGCTAAAAATATGAAAGGTCGACATAGTGCTAAAACAGATTTTCGCGTACCTGTATCATCAAAGACAATAAAGGTGATTAAAAAGATCCGTTGTCTTTCCAAAAGTGATTTCTTGCTTTTTCTGGACGTAGTGGTCTTAGTAGAAATTGTCTGTCACAATACATGCAACGTTTTTGACTTGAAGTGAAGCACTCGAAACCCCAACTACAACCTTGGTAAAAAGACTGCAATGAACAATGTGTTGCGCATCTCTTGCTTGTCGATTATCCTATATACGCCGTTTATATCCATTAACTAATCAAATCTGCATGATGAAATTGAAATGAAGATATAATATTCTATGCCAATCACCCATTATCGTAATTGCAATGAATCTTTTTTATGCAGCTTCACGATAAAGTTGAATAAATTTCAAAAAGGCAATGCACTTTTCCCACTTATTCATCAATGAAAAAACAAAATATACTTAGAATACTTTTTTATAACTATGATCAGCTACAGCATAACAAATCAACCAACCTGCTTTTTAAACAGTTGGTATAACAAAGTGGATTATCTTTTGATTCATTGAGAATTATGAGACACTTTTTTACGCTTGATATAAATAAGCTTATATCCAAGGCTAACAAAAGTAGATAAATTAGACCTTCCCCTCAATCGATATGCCAAAGGAAAAAGAAAGCTTTTGCACATTTTCTAAATTGAGAGTATTCTTTTACCAGTAATTGTTAAGAAAATCTTTATTCCAGATATTTATTTTATCCTCATGAAAAGGATAAAATTCTCCTACGCGATAAACATAAAGCTCTAAATGAGCCTTTGAGAAAAGCAAAATATCAATAGAAAATATTTTATCCATTATATTTTGCGTAATTGCATGAATAACCCGATGAAAACAATTTTTGTGAGCACTCTGATATTAACCACTGCATTTATACAGCTTCCCTCGCGTAATACGCATCTCTGAACAGCCGCACCTCCCCTTCCCTAATATACCCCGCTCGTAGGAAACCTCCATATTCCTACAAATATGAATATCTCATAGTATTTCGAATGTGCTTGGAATTAAAAAATTCTTATCTCTTATCAAGTCCATAAACAGCATGTAATGTTCTGACCGCAAGTTCAGTGTAAGCGCTATCAATCAAAATAGAAATCTTAATCTCGGAAGTCGTGATTGCTTGAATATTAATACCTTTTTCAGACAGAGCCTTAAATGCTGTAGCCGCAACACCTGCATGACTGCGCATTCCAATACCAATAACAGACACCTTGGCAAGGTCGCTTTCAAATTGAATAACGTCAAACCCTATTTCTTTACGATTTTTCTCAAGAAGTGCAACGGCTTTATCCACATCTGCTGATGGTACAGTAAAAGTCATATCAGTTTTTGAGCCATCTTCAGAAATATTTTGCACAATCATATCAACATTAATTCGCTCTTCAGCCAAGGGGCCAAAAATTGCTGCGGAGATCCCTGGGCGATCTGCAAGTCGACGGAGCGAAATTTGCGCTTCATCCTTAGCAAAAGCAATACCAGTAACATTCTGTTGTTCCACGATTTCATCCTCATCGCAAATAAGTGTTCCAGGAGAATTCATTGGATCTCCCACGCCTAAAGCATCGGGATCCTCAAAGCTTGAACGCACAAAGGTACGGACTTGATGAACCATAGCCAGTTCAACAGAACGAACCTGTAAAACCTTCGCCCCAAGAGAAGCCATTTCAAGCATTTCTTCAAAAGCCACTTTGGGTAAACGGCGTGCCTTAGGTTCTACGCGTGGATCAGTTGTATAAACACCATCCACATCTGTATAAATATCACAACGATCAGCCTGTATAGCTGCCGCTATTGCAACAGCGCTTGTATCTGATCCACCACGCCCCAAAGTAGAAATCCGATTATCTGGTGCTAATCCCTGAAAACCAGCAATAACTGCTACCTGACCTTCCTGAAAACGCTGTATTAAAAAAGATCCATCAATATCTGTAATACGGGCACTACTATGTGCATTATCAGTATGAATAGGAATTTGCCAACCAAGCCATGAACGAGCATTTACTCCCATTGCTTGAAGTGTAAGGGCTAATAAACCCGCCGTAACCTGCTCACCAGAAGCAACAACCACATCATATTCGTAAGCATTCTCATGCGTTGGAGAAGCCTCACGCGCCCACTGAACAAGCTCATTGGTTTTCCCCGCCATTGCAGATACAACAACTGCAATCTCATTGCCTGCATCCACTTCTCTTTTGACATGCCGCGCAACATTATGAATACGTTCAATGTTTGCCACAGACGTTCCGCCAAATTTCATGACAATCCGCGCCATCAATAACACTCTTACCTTTACGTTTCTTATCTCAAACGACAGTGAGAATAAGGCCTTCCCCCGTATCAACAAACTCCTTTCTCACATACCCAATATCTATCATTTGCGCAAGCCCAGTATGTATATGTTAATTTCCCTTGACTTTGGATAAAATCCACTTGATTTGATGATTAAAAAATAAAAGGAGAGCAATATGATAAATGAAACACGCACCACTATTGATCAGAATGAAATTGATCATTTTTCTCGTATTGCTGCGGAATGGTGGAATCCAAAAGGAAAATTTCGCCCCCTTCATAAATTTAATCCAACGCGTCTTGCGTACATTAGAGAAAAAATCTGTCTAGCATTTAATCGTAATCCTGTTTCACTCACACCTTTCAAAAATTTGAAAATTCTCGATATTGGCTGTGGGGGAGGTTTATTATGCGAACCAATGGCACGTCTTGGCGCTACTGTTATAGGAGCTGATGCTGCGCAAACGAATATTGAAGTTGCAAAAATCCATGCAAGCCAAAGCGGTCTTTCAATTGATTACCGTACCACTACTGCAGAAATGCTGGCCGCTGAAGGAGAGCAATTTGATATCATCCTCAATATGGAGGTTGTTGAACATGTTGCTGATGTCAATCTCTTCATAGCAGCTACAGCAAAAATGCTTAAACCAAAAGGACTGATGTTTATCTCAACACTTAACCGCACATGGAAAGCATGGGGGCTAGCTATCGTAGGTGCTGAATATGTTTTACGCTGGCTTCCTAAAGGAACTCATGATTATAAAAAATTCCTAAAACCTCAAGAACTTAAAAATTTCTTATTACAAAACGATCTGACTGTCATTGATGAGATAGGCATTACCTATAACCCCTTAAATGACAGCTGGAATCGCTCAAAAGACATGGATGTTAACTATCTGCTCCTCGCAAAACGACCTTCATAGTGCAAACCATAAACTACAGCTATTTCATGCCTTCTCTATTTCGTGCCTTCCAGTAAAGCGTCGAGTTTTCCCTCATCATCTAAAGCGTAGAGATCATCGCAACCGCCGACATGATAATCACCTATAAAAATTTGTGGAAATGTATTACGGCCATTTGCACGCTGCACCATTTCTTGACGAAGCGAAGTTGAGGCATCAATGTCTGTATATTTTACACCTTTTTTATCAAGCAAATCACGTGCTTTTGCGCAATAAGGACAGTTAGGGCGTGTATAAAGTATTATCTCTTTCATAATATTATTTTCCAATGTTTTTTAAATAGTATCAACTTTAAGTCACTCTCAATAATTGGGAAAAACGGAGGCTTCTTCTAGAACTCGCGAAAATGTTAGAACATCAACCTGCCGTGCACCTGCACGTTTTAATGTTGCAGCCGCCGCAGTAACTGTTGCACCTGTGGTGAAAACATCATCAATCAACAAAATAGAACGTCCCTTTAGATATTTCTTAACTTTACGCGGCACCTCAAAGGCATTTAGCATATTAAGTTTTCGTTCTCTAGCAGATAAACTAACCTGTGGACGTGTATGTCGACAACGCGTGAGCCATCCGGGCTTAAAATTTTTTTTCTGTGTTACTGCAATATAACGAGCAAGCTCAGCAGATTGATTGTAACGTCGCCCCAAAAAACGACGAAAATGCAAAGGAATGGAAATAATGACATCACAATCATCAATAATCTCGCGCCCAGCAAACACCATCCAATTGGCCATAAAAGATGCCAGTTCTATATGATCACCATATTTCAATCGTGTTACAAGGGTTTGCGCCACTCCCTTATGAACGATAGCCGAGCGAACACGCGAAAAAGGAGGAATCTTTTGAAGTGCTTCACCACTGAGAAAACCATCCCCCATATCACAAACAAAAGGAATCCCCATAACAGGACAATAAGGTTTGGTGATAAATTGAAGACCTTTCCAACACTCAGAACAAATTGTACCATAAGCAGAAACTCTTTGCTTACATCCAGGGCAAATCGGTGGATAAAGAATTGTTAGTAAGCGTTCAACGAGCTTACTGAGTATATCCCCACCACTTAAAGCCATTTCTCGAAAGCATAACATCATCAATTCAGGCTTTTATAGCTTCCCTACACACCAAAGTTTTTTATGTATTTTTTAAATTTAATTCCTTTAAAAACTCTTACCTCTTATAAATTTGTTTTTCTTTCACATCATAAACTTGACAGAACTTGCGTAAAAATGAACCTTTGTAAAATATACTTTGAATCATAGAGCGAAAGACCTCAACGACATGTCATACTCTTTAATTTTTGACCATGCCCGTATTGAACAATTCCGCAAACGTGCTTTCCAAAAAGCAAAAGAGGGATACGATTTTTTACTGTCCTATATGGCTGAGGATCTCTATAAACGTCTCAGTACTGTTGATCGTCATTTTACATTAGCTCTAGATCTACACAGTCATACAGATCTTGCAGCACAAGTTTTAATGAAATCTGGAAAAGTCCATTCCATAGAACGCGTCGAAACCGACATGCTCTATCAAAGCCATGACAAAAAATTTCATTTACGTCATCGAGAATTCCTTGATTTTCCTCAATATTATTGTGACCTTATCGTTTCACTACTTTCATTACAATTGACCAATGATACCCCTGGTGTTCTCACTCAGATAAAAAATATCCTTAAACCAGATGGATTATTTCTTGCTGTTATGGTTGGAGCTGGTACATTAAGAGAATTGCGGGAAAGCTTACTGCAGGCTGAAACTGAAATTTACGGTGGAGTTAGTCCAAGAATTTATCCTTTTGCCGATATTCGTGATGCCGGAGCTCTTTTACAGCGTATTGGTTTTGCCTTACCCGTAGCAGATGTTGAAGAAATCACTATACGCTATAATACAATGTTTGATCTTATGCATGATCTTAAAGCTATGGGGATGCAAAACGCACTCATTAATCGCTCACGACGCCCCGTGTCTAAACGTTTTTTCCTTCGCGCTGCTGAAATCTATGCAAAACGCTTCAGTGATCCCGATGGTCGCATTCGCGCACATTTTTCTTTCATCTGGCTCTCAGGTTGGGCTCCGCATGAAAGTCAACAAAAGCCTCTAAAGCCAGGCTCAGCTCAAATATCTCTTGCAAATGTTTTAGTAAGAGCACGGAAGAAACTATAAAAATTATTTTTCAAAAATACTTTTATCCGTTGTACGCAACATCTGACTGGTTATAGTGCCAGCCACCATTGAATCACTTACATTTAAGGCTGTACGTCCCATATCAATTAAAGGTTCAATAGAAATGAGTACAGCAACCAAAGAAACAGGAAGCCCCATAATTGGTAACACAATCAATGCAGCAAAAATAGCACCACCACCAACACCAGCAACACCAATAGAACTCAATGTGACAACACCAACGAGAGTAGCAATCCAGGTAGGATCAAGAGGATTAATACCTACTGATGGTGCTATCATGGTTGCAAGCATCGCTGGATAAAGACCTGCACAACCATTTTGTCCAATTGTTGCCCCAAAAGAAGCTGCAAAACTTGCAATTGATTGTGGTACACCGATCCACTGCGTTTGTGCCTCAATGTTCAAAGGAATACTTGCAGCACTTGAACGGCTACTAAAAGCAAATGTTAAAACCGGTAAGACCTTTTTGAAAAAGCGAAATGGATTAATCCCCGATATACCAAGCAATACAGCATGAACTCCAAACATGAAGATAATACCAATATAAGAAGCAATGACGAAAACCAGTAATTTTAAAATATCTGCAACACTTGAAGTCGCTCCTACCTTAGTCATAAGTGCAAAAATACCATAAGGTGTCAAAGCAATCACAATACGTACTAACCGCATAATCCAAGCTTGTGCAACCTGAATAAATAAAAGGGCTTTTTCCCCTTGATCTGAATCATCTTTCTTTAAAAGAGTAACCGCTGCCCCTAAAAATGCCGAAAAGATAACAACACCGATAATTGATGTACGCTTGGCCCCACTCAACTCAGCAAATGGATTTTTAGGAATAAAGGATAAAATCATCTTTGGTACGCTCATATCTCCAAGTTGAGAAACACGCGATTCAAGAATAGCAGCCACATTTTGCCCTTCATGTACCAAACCATTCACTGTTAATCCAAAAAAGTTAACCACCAAAACGCCCACCAATGCTGAAATAGCTGTTGTAAAAAGCAATATTGAAATTGCCATTATACTAATTTTGCCAACAGCATAAACAGAATGCAAATGAGCAACTGCTGAAACAATAGAAATAAAAACCAATGGCATAACAATCATTTGCAGTAACGAGATATAACCATCGCCAACAATGTTAAACCATTCAACAGATTTCAAAAGAGTCGTTTCCCCGCTCCCATAAATAACCTGCAAAACAGTTCCGAAAATCAAGCCAAGAATAAGGCCAAGCATGACACGCAGAGAAAGACTCCACTGCATGTTCTTAGTTTGAACAAGCCATAACAAAAAAATAACAAATAAAAATAAATTGATGAAAAAATTAAATGTCATTGCCTATGCCCATTATTGTTATGCTTGTGTTTATGCTTGATATTGAATAGCATGCATGACTTAAAATCAATGCGTAATATTCGGAAATAAAATATAAAACTTACGCTTTTTTTATAAAATCATTATTTTTTAATTTATCGATTAAAAGAGAATTTTTTATCTACTAATAACTGTTTAAAGAAGATAAAAAATCGAATGAATAACGTTATCATTCTTCCTGCTACTTAAAACGATAAGCTCTTTAGTAACGAGCAAGAAACTTGTAGACAATTCCATGACTTGTTTTTCTTAATATTACAATATCAAACCATCCTTACCAATTTTATTATCGACATTTTCAGAAGCTTTCAACGCCATCTCTCTTTAAATATGTATCAATTTGTTGGAAACAGCCTTTACACTTTCTTTCCTAGCTCTTTATGGAACCTCTTCTCTGTTCTTTGAAACATCTGTTGTAAATTCTCTTCTGTCATAAAATATTTCTTCTAAACACAAACGCAAAGAGTTTTGGATTCATAATGTTATGTCGAAACGCACTATGATACGTGCTGAATGTGCCATTAATACAATTTGTAATAAATTACCAACACAAAAAATACATACAATATAATCAGTGTGAACAAATAACTGACATTTATGAAGTAATAGCTGTATTCAAAATTTATCTGTTTATGAAAACAAGGAACTAAGTTTTCTATAATGTGTACTGTGATATTTAGAGCTTTATCTTCTATAATATTATCTGGATATACTAAAGTAAAAAATCTAAATGAATACAACAAACTTTATCAAACATATATAATAAAAAATACAAAGTTTTAGAGTTCCGCAACAAGACGGAAATAGCAAAAGAATATGTAGAAGTATTCACGACGAAGCTAAAGCATGTCACACCTACAGAATATGTTAAGGGGCAGTTTTGGAAATATTTAATAGAATTGCGAACTGATCCTCCAAAATTTGATATCCTAAAGCATTATCATATAGCGTTTGTTTTAGGGGGACACTTTGCCAATTTGTGGCAAGATGATAGAGAAAAATCAACGCTAGTGTCTAACAACTTAAAAGAAAGACTCAAGATTTTTCAAGCTAATGCAATCAAATACGATGCTGCTTGGAATAATTTAGAAGGCATTTTCCTCCTAGCAAAATTTGCAACAAACATTGATGATCCAATGTTTGATTATGCAAAAAATTTCTATCTTCTCCAAATGGCATTATTCGAGAAGAGAAAATTATGGGGACAGAAAGAATAATAACACGCAATTCTATAACGCGTTTTTAAAATACAGCTGCCGTTTGCGGTCTTGCTATACAGCTATACCATTTCATAACGCGAAAAGAGAGATAATATCACTAATGAGATTGCCCTTTTAAAAGATGGAAGCAATACAATATATCTTTAATCAACAAAATAAGCGCTTGTTACCTTATCTGAACAAAAATTTAGCTCTTGTATTTTTTATTTCAAATAACAGAACATCTTGTATATCCGTAGTGAATAAAATAACATGTATTGATACAAAAAGAAAAAGTTATAAGGTAAATCAAATACTGAGGAACAAAAAAAACATTTATGTCGAAAGCGTATTTCAAAAAAATATTTTTTTCGTACAATATTTTGATTTATAAAGATAATTTATCCTTTCTTTACTTAACTAAGTGTACTGCAGACAATAATATGTTCTCATTTTATAACTGTCTTAAAGTAAATTAAAAAATATTCGCTTATACATTACAGGCAGGATGAGTATGTAGAAAAAATGTTTAAGAAACAGTGAAATATGCCTCTTTAACCCTCGTTTTAATGCAAAAAAAACAATTTAAGTTGAGAAAGTATCACCATAGTACTGATCTATTGCTTGTATAAGTAAAGATGACAACACTTAATAAACTTTGCATTATACTTCTCATCAATGACACTGAGAAATGCAATGTTTCTTTTAAAGAAAGCCTGTGAGTTAACAGCAATAATGGTGTACACTTCTTTAGAAAATGCAGTGATTTTTTTTACTTCAAAATCCTAATAGGCGCATTCTAAAAAAACTGGTTCAATAGCCTTTCCCCAAATAGAATGGTAATTGGATAAAAGTTTATCAGCAGCTGTCTGCTCCATAACAATCACCTCTTCCAAAGGATTGAGAAAAATTGTCTCATCACAACCATCAACATCATACTTCCGGCGATTTTTTAAACCTTTGCGCGAAATAGCAATAACTTGACGTGCTAATTCTAAAATTATGGTCTGACGAAAAGGTGTTTTTAGACCTTCTTTTGGAACACGTTTGCGTAGCTCTAAAACTTCTTCAAAACACCAATCTTTTGTCAATGCCTCTGCCTCATTTAGCGCTTCACTATCATAAAGAAGACCAACCCAAAAAGCCGACAACGCACAAATATGCTGCAAAGACCCACTATCAGCGCCTCTCATTTCTAAAAATCGTTTTAAGCGTACTTCGGGAAACAAAGTCGATAAATGATTAATCCAATCTCCTATATTTGGCGTTGAATTTACAACCTGCCCCTTTAAAGCTCCATTCATGAATTGGCGAAATGTTACATGTGTACAATCATGATAATGACCATTGCGGACAATGAAATACATTGGCACATCAAGCGCCCATTCAATGTAATCCAAAAAACCAAAACGCTCAGAAAATATAAAAGGAAGAACCCCAGATCTCTTATTATCCGTATCGCACCAAATTTTAGAACGCCAAGATAAAAAGCCATTTGGACACCTTTCAGTAAAAGGTGAACTGGCAAATAATGCCGTCGCAATAGGCTGTAACTTCATTGACACTTGCATTTTTCGTCGCATGTCAGTTTCAGATGCAAAATCAAGATTAACCTGAACAGTCGATGTTCGATACATCATATCAAGACCACTTTTTCCAACTTTCGGCATATAATTGGTCATAATCTGATAACGAGACTTGGGCATCCGCGGAGTTTCGGCTAATGTCCACTTTGGGCTAGCACCAATACCAAGAAAGCCAATGCCCAATGGCTCTGAAATTTTCTTGAGAAGAGCTAAATGCTCCATTGCTTCGCAATAAGTATGACCAATTGTTTCCAGCGGTGCACCAGATAATTCAAATTGCCCTCCAGGTTCCAAAGAAATAGCACCTTGACCAACTGATCCTATGAGCCCGATAATATTCCCTTCATCTAAAATGGGTTTCCATCCTAAAGCTTCTTGCATTCCCTCTAAAAGCGCACGGATTCCTCTTTTGCCTTCATACGGAACAGGGCGGAAACCATCTTTATAGAATGGAAATTTTTCATGTTCTGTACCAATACGCCAATCATTTTCTGCTTTACACCCCCCTTGGAAATAGCTAACCAGGGAATCTAAGTTATAAATTTCACTTTCATCAGTTATATCAAGCGCCATAACTTATTTTATCCTATCATTAGTTCTATCACTTTAAAATGAACCGTTTAGAATGATTTTACAAGCTTCTCAATCAATTGACCAATCCCCCACGCTAGCATTAAGAAGGGCCAAAGCGGCAACAGCTGCAGTATCAGCGCGCAAAATACGCGGACCTAATGATATCGGAATCACAAAAGAATGTTTTTTTAAAAAGCTCCGCTCTTCTTCACTAAACCCACCTTCTGGTCCAATAAGGACGCCCGATGCTGTAATTTCTTGCTCTCTTAAAATAGGAAATGGATTTTTCAATTTGTGCGCTTCATCACAAAAGAACAAAGGTCGTGTCTGATCCCAACGTGCTAAAAGCTCTGCTAACGACACAGCAGGTACGCATTCAGGCAGAGATAAAATACCACACTGTTCAGAAGCCTCGATAACATTAGCTTCCATACGGGCCATATTGATACGAGTAACCTGCGTGTGATGTGTTACAACAGGCTGCAAAACTGATACCCCCATTTCTACAGCCTTTTGTACCATGTAATCCAAACGTGCATTTTTCAGTGGAGCAAAACAGTAAATGAGATTCGTATGCGCCGTTTGCAATCTTTCCTGATAGGTAAGTTGAGCCACAACAAATTTTTTTCCAACCGTGACGAGTTTAGCAAGCCACTCACCATCCTGTCCATTAAAGAGCAAAATTTCAGCCCCTTCTTGCATGCGCAAAACACGTACAAGGTAAGAAGCTTGAGGACCCTCTATTGTTATTTCTTTATTCAAAGCAAGTGGCTGCCGAATAAATAATCTTTTAAGTTTATAATTCATGCGCATAAAAATTGTGCCAGAGCTAACTATAATCGTTACGAAAATGAAGGAAAATATATAACAAAAAGAAAAAATTATATCTATAGAACTATAATCTATAAAGGAATATAGAGTTTTTTCAGCTTTATGAGATAATAACGGGAACAAACAGAATGCTAAGTGATTCTGCTCTTGTACAAACTCATCATAACAGGTCATTTACCATTGCGTTTTGTGATTTATTGCATGATTGGAGGAAAAATATGTCTGCAAAAAAAGCCACAGTTATTACTATCACCACCCTTCTAGCCTTTATTTTGATTACTGTAGGAATTGGCTCCGTTGGAGCCGATGGAAAACATACAATCGCTGAAGATGGCTATGGAATCTCCTCTCAGATTCAATAGGCATGAGCTACATATCATTCAAATTTTTATATTAACATAATATCTTTCAACAATTTTCTAAGATTTTTATCAAAAATGAAGAACAACGATCAATCTGCATCAATGTCTTTTTTGATCCAAAAATTGCCGCGTTCTTGCCCTTTAGAACTAAGAGAAAAAGTGAAAGGCCATGCAAGACTGTTAGTAAGACATTGGATATTTCTACAAAGAGTTTCTGAGCTATCCCCTTTTCGTAATTGCGCCTGCAATCTTAATTCGTTCTGCCTCTCCTGAGTAATAGCAGCTGCAATCACTCCCTGAATTGATAACTTCCAGTCAGCCGTGCGCATCAATGATTCTGCTATCGTCATTGTTCCGTCTGAAAATCTTGTTTGAATATCCCAACGATCAAATGCTGTGGATAAGGAGTCATTACTTACTAATAGAAATTGTTCCTTTTCTGAAAGTTTTGTCTGCAAATCATCTAAATCATACCCTAACAGACGGCCAGAAGACATATTCAGTATTAATTCACCCTGCATCTTTGCAAAAATTTCCGACCAACCACGAGCAAGCGTGCGTAGTGTCATGGTAAAATTGGCTTTGCTCTGTACCAATGGAATAATTCCTAGAGCCTCTGAAGCAGCTTGCGTATCAATGGAAACACCTGAAGTACGTCCTTCAATACGCACTTTCTGATGAACTGGTGCAATTTCAATATTGCTTTGAAGTGATCCACCAAAAACATTCGCATGCCCAAGGTCAAAAATAATATGCTTATTTCTTATTTGTATCGCAGCAGCTAAATTAGTAAATGCAATATTCCCTACTTTCGCCTGAGGAGCAGAAAGTCTTACATCTACTCCAATGCGATCAAAAATCTTCATATCAAGGAATGTCTTCTTTTCTTCAACTAAAGGAAATCGCGACTCAAAGAGATTAAAGTCTAGGTTATCAAATGCTAAAGATCCAATTACGATTGGTACCTTATCATGAAAATCAATTTCTAAAGCTCCACGTGCACTTGCTTTACCCACTGTAAATGCCACATTATTCATTTTGATATGCATTGGCTGCGCTAAAAAATCAGACTCCCATACAATGGGTATTTTCAATCTCTGTCCCCAAAAATGATTGCTTCCAATCCAGGCCAATGTTTGATTCCACGCTGGAGAACGCATCGATATCTTCCCGTCAAAAATATAATATTCAGATAATCGTGCCTGCCCTGTAAAGGTTATACCACCGCGAACAGAATTGACGCTTGCCTTAATCTGGCTTTTCCCTCCTGCTAAAAGCAACAATGCTTGGTTGGCATCAATCGATAATTTCGTCAACTCCCCGTGCCAACGTGCATCTGCACGAAACTGAATTTCTTGAGTTGATTCTGGCCAATCTAAAGTTGCATTTAATCCTGTTATTTTTTCTGGCACACCAGAAATACTATCATGATAAACGAGCATGCCATTTTCAATAACAATCCGTCCAAAAGGTTGATTCAAAAGACGCTTGATATCTGGCTGTTCAGGGTTATGCTTAATTATTTCACGAACATTACGTATCGCTAACCCTAATGCACCTTGTGACCGCGAAAATCTCTCAAAAAAATCAGCTACTGTTTTAACCGGCTTTTCTATAACAAATTGTGGATGCACAATCCGCGTCTCTGAAAAAGAAACATGCCCCCGAAGAAGATCTACCAAAGAAAGCTCAACTTCTATCGATTCAGCTTCCATCAACGGTACAGCATTATTAATTTTTGATGTTAAACTAACACCAGAAAGAAATGCTTTAGGATAAGGAAAGAGTTTTAACTGTGGTGGATTCCGTAATTGCACCTTATAACCTGTCCACGCACTCAACTCCTGAGCCAAACGAACACGAATCGTATCTGTTGACACAAGATAAGGTAAAATGAAAATACCTACTCCAAACAAAAAAATAATTGTAATAAAAATCCCGCTCAAAAATTTTATTATTCTGGCGTGCACAATCTTCCTCTAACCTTCACCCCTGTAACAAATTAAAAGCATATCTCAATAAAAAAACTTGTTATAATCCTAAAATCCGTCATATCTCATTTAATAATTTAATTATTCTTGTTTTTATCCAAAGTTTATTGCAACAGCAATATTGCTGCTTCTTAACAAAGCAATTATTTTAAAGTCTTCTGAACACCAAAAAATATATAATACTATCGAAACCACTCTTAGCATTCCCAGGATTAATACTGCTACAAAGCTCTATTGTATCGTCAGCAAATGCTTTACAAAAACAAACAGCCCTACTGAAAGGATCGCTGCCATGAACAATATTATCGACGGAAAAAAGCTCGCTGAAGAGATTATTGTGAAAGTTAAAGCTGAAACAACAAACATGCGTAATAACTATAAGATACAACCTGGTATCGCTGTTATCATTGTTGGAGACGACCCCGCAAGTCAGGTATATGTCACATCAAAGAGCAAAAAAGCCGAAGAGTGTGGTTTTTTTTCAATCAAACATATGATTTCCAAAGAAGTACAAGAAAAAGAGCTCCTTCAACTCATTGCAGCATTAAATTCTGATCCAAAAATCCATGGTATTTTGGTGCAACTTCCCTTGCCTGCGCATATTAACACTAACCGCATAACACAAGCCATTGCTTTCCAAAAAGATGTTGATGGTTTTCATTATATCAATGTAGGAAAACTTGCAGCGAACGCACTTGAAGACGCTATCATTCCCTGCACACCAGCTGGTGCTATGATGATGATTGAACAACAATGCGGACGAGATTTATCTGGTCTTGATGCCGTCGTTGTTGGACGCTCTAATATTGTCGGCAAACCTATGGCTGCACTCTTAACAGCAGCTAATGCTACTGTGACGATTGCCCATAGTCGTACCCGCGATCTTGATGATGTATGTCGTAGCGCTGATATTTTAGTAGCAGCTGTAGGCCGCCCACAAATGATTAAAAAAGACTGGGTTAAAAATGGCGCTATTGTTATTGACGTTGGCATTAACCGCATTGCTGCACCAGAAAAAGGTGTGGACAAAACGCGTCTTGTTGGTGATGTTGATTTTGAAGGAATAAAAGGAAAAGTTGCTGCAATTACCCCGGTTCCAGGAGGAGTTGGACCTATGACAATTGCTATGCTTATGGTTAATACGCTCAAAGCCACTGCTCGATTACATAATCTGCCCGTACCAAAATTCTAAGAATTTTACGCACTTTCATTGCACGCGCATTACTTTTTACCTTTTTTGCGCTTTACTCATGCTATAATAACAGATGCACCTTGATCTGCACGATTAACTGATTGACGAAAAACACGAAAGAGCTCGCGCCCAACACCATGTTCATTCTTTAAAAAATAAGGGGGCATAATCGTTTGTGCATTAAATTTTACCATATCTTCTAAAACAGCTAACTTGCCCACATGGAGCATCAAGACAAACGATGTCACCATCCTGTAAACGTGAAATTGGACCATGATCTAAAGCCTCTGAGGTCACATGAATTGCGGCAAGGATTTCTCCTGATGCACCTGACATACGACCATCCGTTACCAATGCTACCTTTTGTCCACGATTTTGTAAAACACCTAAAATTGTCGTTAATTTATGAAGCTTTGGTATACCATTCGCTTTTGGCCCTTGATAACAAACAACAGCAATAAAGTCTTTATCATTTAACTCTCCGGCTTTAAAAGCCTCCTGCAATCCTTCTTGATCATTAAAGACAAGAACTGGAGCCTCAATCTGCCAATGCTCAAACTTAACAGCTGAAACTTGCATAATAGCTGTCCCCAAATCTCCGGATAAAACACGAATACCACCATCAGGCTGAAACGGCTTTCTCCATCCTGCTAACACTTTATGGTTACCACTTTTATTTAAAGCAGGCTCGTGCACCACATTACCATCAGAGCCAAACTTTGCTTCAATCGCATAAGCATTGAGATCTTGACCAAAAACTGTATGAACATTATCATGAACCAAATTTTCCTCAATAAGCTCACGAATAATAGACCCCATACCACCTGCTGCATGAAAATGGTTTATATCAGCTAAACCGTTAAGATAAATCCTTGCTAAAAGAGGAAAAACTGAAGAAATTTCTGCAATATCATGCCATGTTAATTGGATACCATCAGCAGCTGCCATAGTAATTAAATGAATCGCATGATTGGTAGATCCCCCAGTTGCATGTAATCCTACAATGGCATTCACGAAAGAACGTTCATCAATCATCTTGCCAATAGGCGTATAATCATTACCCAAAGCCGTAATTTTTAAGTGCGCGTTTGGTAGCTTCCTGTGTAAAGCATCACGTAATGATGTATTAGAATTAATAAAAGAGGCTCCAGGCATGTGTAGACCCATCATATCCATCAGCATCTGATTTGAATTAGCAGTCTCATAAAATGTACACGTTCCTGAACCATGATAAGAACGTGCTTCTGATTCCAACAATGTTTGTCGATCTACTTTTTTTCTGAATAAAGTTGGAGTATTTTTGTCTTTTCGTCATTACCTTGACCACTTGTCATAGGACCTGCAGGAACAAAAATTCCTGGTAAGTGGCCAAATGTAAGTGCTCCAATCACTAAACCAGGTACAATTTTATTACACCCCCCAAATAAAGTACTGCATCAAACATATCATGAGATAAACTTAAAGCCGTTGCCATTGCAATCACTTCACGTGAAAAAAGGGAAAGCTCTATCCCCGCATTCCTTTGTGTTACACCATCACACATCGCAGGCTCACCATCTGCCACTTGTGCCACACAACCAACCATACGAGCAGCCTCTTTAAATTAAGTGACGAAAAGTCTCAAAAGGGTGATGTGCTGAAAGTATATCATTATATGCAGTGATGATACCAATATTCCCAACAATATTACACTTCAAACGTTTTTGTCTAATGGACCACAGGCAGCAAAACCATGAGCCTGATTAGCACACCCCAAAAAACTCCGCTTAGGACGATTTGCTTGCGCCTTTGCAATAAGGCCTACATAAATTTCTCGCGTTGGGAGAGAACGTTCATAAATTCTTCGTGTAACCGTAGCGATTGTCTTTGAAATTGCCATATTTATTCCTTATTTATACGCACATTTTTATACGCACATTCTGATACCTAAAAAAGATTCAAGTCTCGACAGCTTCTTTATCATGTTCTGCTTCACTTATTTCATCTTCTGTAGGCGACCAATAAACTTGAACAAGATGATTGGCATTGCGTAAAACTGCTCGAACAGGCATTTCTATTTCAGATCCGTCCCGACAAACTACTTCAAAACAATCGCGTTTCTGAAAACCCTCAAAATGGAGAATAATGCAACGAGATTGCATTATGACTGGCAAAGTTAGCGTAAGTCTTGGCTCAAAAGCACTCTTCGCATGAAGTGGTAAAACAAGTGCCTGTGTCTGAAGATCGAGCGCTTGTTTCAAACGATCAGCATCAGGAAAAAAAGAAGCAGTATGTCCATCATCACCCATTCCCAAAACAACCACATCAAATGGTCTAGGCAAAGCATTGATACGACTAGCTGCTGAAAAAGCTGCAAGCTCGGCAGTAATTGCCTTCTGATAAAGTCCTACAAAACGGGCTTTAGCAGCAAAATTTTGTAATAAATAGCGCCGTACAACATATTCATTTGAACGCTCATGATGAGCAGGTACAAAACGTTCATCAACCAAAGTAATAATGATATTTTTCCAATCAATATCAGCTTTTGACAAATAATGAAAAAACAATTCTGGTGTTTTCCCACCAGAAACCGCTAAAATCGCTCGTTTACGCTCAAGAATAGATACACTAAGCTCTGCTGCGACTCGATCAGCCAATGCCAAAGCTAAATCCGTGGGTGTTTCAAAATTTAAACGGTCGATACTCATTCCATACATTATTCTTATCGCTCTAAACTAAGTTGTTCCATATGCGCCTATCACGTTCCATCAAAAGAGTCGAAGCAGATGGCCCCCATGAACCAGCACTATATCCATGAATAGGCTGCTTTACTGCCTCCCATCCCTCAAGAATTGGGTCAATCCAACGCCAAGCAGCCTCAACTTCGTCACGACGCATAAATAATGTTTGATTTCCGCGAACAACGTCCATCAATAAGCGTTCATACGCATCAGGATTACGCTCAGAAAACGCAGACGCAAAACTCATATCCAATGGAATATGACGAAACCGCATACCACCAGGACCTGGATCCTTAATCATCAACCATTGTTTTACCCCCTCATCAGGTTGAAGACGAATAACTAATCGATTAGAAAAAATTTCATCTAAATCCGTATCAAAAATATTATGGGGGATGGATTTGAAAACTATAACGATTTCAGACATACGCGTGGACATACGCTTACCAGTTCGTAAATAAAAAGGTGTATCCGCCCAACGCCAGTTATTAATCTTAATCTTAAGCGCCACAAATGTTTCGTTCTTACTGACCTTTTCTCCCAAATCGTCAAGATAAGATTTTACAGAAACACCCTCCGATATACCAGCAAGATACTGCCCACGCACAGTATTTTGTTCTACATTATGAACATCGAGAGGCATTAAAGAATTCAAAACTTTAAGTTTTTCATCACGCACAGCATTTGCACTGTTGGTAAACGGCATTTCCATAGCAACCAAACAGAGCAATTGTAGCATATGATTCTGTACCATGTCGCGTAGCGCACCTGCACTCTCATAATATTCTATCCGCCCTTCCAATCCTATAGTTTCAGCAACCGTTATCTGAACATGATCAATATAATTGGAGTTCCATAACGGTTCATAAAGTGTATTAACAAACCGCAATGCCATTAAATTTTGAACAGTTTCCTTACCAAGATAATGATCAATGCGGAAAATTTGATTTTCATCAAATACTCTTGCAAATGTATCATTGAGTTCAACTGCTGTTTTTACATTGCGACCAACAGGTTTTTCAATGATAATCCGTGTTTGCTGCGTCACCAAATCGTTTTGTGCCAATCGCATTGCGATATCACCCAAAAGTGGCGAACCAACTGCTAAATAAAAAGCCCGAATATCAGCAGCTTCTTTTGATAACAAGAGAGCTAAATCTCCCCACCCTCGGTTTGAGGTAATATCAATAGAAACATAGGTTAAACGTGCAAGAAAACGATCAAGCTCAATTCGGTTGAGATCTTTTGGATGAACATACTTCTCTAGAGAAATGCGAACAAAATTTTTATATTCTTCACTACTCAACGAAGAGCGTGAAACCGCAATGATACGTGTTGGCTCACTAAATTGTCCAACACACTGACAATGATAGAGAGCAGGTATAAGCTTGCGTGATGCCAAATCGCCATTACCACCAAAAACAACACAATCAAAGGGAGAGACTGGAATAATTTTACTAACCATAAACTTGTCTATTTTCCCATTTGATTATAAAAGTTTAAATAGTGTGTATAAGCTCACTCATTAAAGCAGACAGATGCTAAACAAGCCATTAATTTTCTTCACTTCAAACGATATCCAATTAAAAATGATCCATCAAGGAAAACCAACGCATTGCTAAAAATACAAATGGATAACGAAAAACTCTTCCTCCTGGAAAAGAGGAAATCTTTAAATCCTGAAAATATGCAAAACGTTCACGCTTTTCTGTCAGCCACTCAGCATATAATTTTCCCATAAAAGGGGCAAGCATAACTCCATGCCCTGAATAGCCACCACAATAAGTGATACCTGGCATCAGTTGGCGAACATAAGGCATACGTTCAACAGTAATTGCTACCGTCGCACCCCAACAATGCGTCAGATTTATAGATTCTAGTTGAGGATAAATTTCAGCAATCTGCCTTCGTATACGTTCATCTAAATTTATAGGGTGTTGATTATCATAACTTTCTACTCCGCCAAATAACAAGCGATTATCAATGCTTTTGCGAAAATAGCGAACCATAAAACGAGAATCATCCACAGATTCACCCCCCTCAAGAATCGAACACTGCTTTGATAATGGCTCCGTTGCTCCAATATAAGACCGGATAGAAATAATATTTTTCTCAATAAAACACTGAAGTCCAAGCTTATATCCATTGGTTGCCAATAAAACATGCGCAGCCTTTATGTCGCCTCGTTTTGTTCTCACTCTATAATGGCTGCCATTGCGCTCTATCGCAGTGACTTGTGTTTTTTCATAAAGTTTAGCGCCAACATTTTTTGCTTTTTTTGCCAACAAAACAATCAGCTTTAAGGGATTTACATGGCCAGTGTTAGCATCATAGATACCACCATAATAAAAAGATGATCCAAGCCGTTCAGCTGTTGCAGCTTTATCCATAAAAGTAAGTCCTTTATACCCATAACGCTGCATTGTTTCAACATGCCTCTGATACGCATTTATTTTACGTTTTTTATGGATAACTGAAAGCTGTCCTGCCTTAAAGTCGATAGAGCAATCAGATAGTGCATCCCAAGATAAAACATCACTTTTAGCTTCCTCCGCTAAATCAAACAGCACTTTACTTCGTTCAAAACCATACTGTTTTTCTAATGTTTCTATCCATTGTCGATGACCTGTTCCTAATTGGCCCCCATTGCGTCCCGAAGCACCATCGCCAAAACGCGAAGCTTCAAGCAAAACAACACCCACTCCAGCTTTAGCTAAATGATAAGCCGCTGAAAGCCCTGTAAATCCACCTCCAACAATAACCACATCACATTGTTTTTGTTCGTCTAAAAATGGATAAGAGGGGCGTTCCTCTAAAGCATCCTCATACCAAGAAATTCCTGGCGAAATTTGATTATAATCAATCATCGTGATAAAATTTAAACATTAAGTAGAAGATATTCGCGCTCCCACGGGCTAATCACTTCCATAAAAGTTTCAAACTCTTGTCGTTTGATAGCAGCGTAAGTACTTACAAACGCATCCCCTAAAATAGCACGTACAGCCGTATCTTGTTCAAACAAATTAACCGCTTCAATCAATCCACGAGGTAATTCAATATTGTCAGCATTCACAGTTTTTTCTGCCGGCTCATCTGGTTCAAGCTTTTGCTGCAAACCAATGAGACCACAAGTCAAAGAAGCTGCGAGAGCTAAATAAGGATTAGCATCTGACGAAGGAAGTCTATTTTCAACACGCCGTCCCTGCGGAATAGAACGTGGCACCCGAAAAGCTGTTGTACGATTATCATATCCCCATCGCAAATTAACAGGTGCTGAAAGATCTGGCATAAGACGCCGATAAGAATTCACATAAGGAGCAAGCATCACAAGAACCCCAGGCATATGTCTTTGTAACCCACCAATAAAATGGCGAAAACAGACATTTTCGCTGCCATCCTTCTCTGTAAAAATATTAGAACCCGTTTTTTGATCAATAACCGATTGGTGAATATGCATAGCAGATCCAGGTTGTCCCTGAATAGGTTTCGCCATAAACGTTGCATACATATTATGTTTAAGTGCTGCTTCACGAATTGTTCGTTTAAACATAAAAACTTGGTCAGCTAATTCAACAGGATCACCATGGCGTAAATTAATTTCAAACTGACCAGCCCCTTCTTCATGAATGAGAGTATCAATTTCTAATCCTTGTGCTTCTGAAAATTGATAAATATCATCAATGAGTTCATCAAATTCATTAACACCAGCAATAGAATAACCCTGCCCACCACCAATTGAGCGTCCAGAACGCCCCACTGGAGGAGTTAAAGGATAATCCGGATCCGGATTCTTTTCCACCAAATAAAACTCAATTTCTGGTGAAACAACTGGTTTCAAACCCATTTGAGTATAAAAATTAATCACTTTCCTTAAAACATTCCGAGGCGTATAATCAACAACCTGCCCATTTTGATAAACAAGATCACAAATCACTTGTGCAGTAGGAGCATCTTCCCATGGCACAATGCTTAATGTAGAAAGATCAGGCTCAAGACGTAAATCACCATCCGTTTTGGGATATTCGAAGCCATGGCCATCTTCAGGATAATCTCCTGAAATTGTTGCCATAAAAACTGCTGAAGGTAATGCCAATGACGTCTCTGATATAAACTTTTTAGAAAGCATCATCTTGCCACGTGCCACACCTGCTTGATCAGGCGTAATACACTCGATATCTTCTACATCTCGGAAGGCAAGCCATTGCGAAACCTGTTCCCAATTGTTTACACCGCGTAAGTTTTTTAAAAAATCGGCAATAGGCTTACATTTTTTTCTTTTCATTTGTTCACTATTTCTTACAGCCATAAAACACCAATTCAGAAAACAATTATCCCCATTTTTTAGAATCATTCATGCATAAACACTATGCAAAACCTCATCGTAATTGATTCTAAGGATGACATAACCTTTATCAAAATAAAATACACTTTGCGCTTTCTAAAGCCGCCAATTCTAAAAAACTAAGTGAAACAATTGGTACTGCATGCGATACATCGGTGCTAACGTTCTCTTTAAAAACACACAGATATTACAAACAGCTTCAAAAAACAGCCTTACCAATGAAGTATACTAGCTAGAGGGTTGCGTGCACAACGCAATAATGACACACTGATTCCTGCAAGCGTACTTCACATATTGTACGCGTAGCCTGTACGGAGTCTGCCGCTCCTAAATACTTAAACGTAATGCTACTGGGTCGTACAGTGACCGCAGGTGCACCCTTAAACACCGGTTCCTACCATATCATAACGCTTGACAAAAGCATCATGCCATCATAGCAACCGCTTTGCGTATGGATTCAACAACATAGTTCTACAAACTGTTGACGCATTGCCAAACTAAGAGTTTTCTTGCCCACCTACGCCAATGAGACCATCACTATCCTCTTTTTGAATCGTAAAACAAAATGATTTACCATTAGCGATAAACCATCTGCTCAAAGTCCAGCTAGCTTAAACTTATAGCATTCTAAACCTTTAGGCTTACTCTGCCCCCAAGTGGGGCATAGTCAGATATATCACTTCCGTCACGTATTCACGCGCTGAGACAAAAAAATCCGAAACTATGAGGCAACGCTGCGTTTGTATGCAGCGTTGTTGTTAGGAATAAGCTTCTATTGAGATAGTTCTGATGGGAAGCACCCACAGCTAATGGTATAGGGATTAATTTGGATTCTTTTGAAATGTTATATATAAATTTAATGTGCCGCCCCAAAACATATCATCAGTGAACCCACTTAAAAGAGCAAAAAGAAGTTTAAAATCAAATGCATATTTCAAATCAGGTTCAACATTGAGAAAAACAATCAATGTGAATTTGATGACAAAAGCGATAAGAATAAATATCAGTGTCAACGGCGTACCAGGCCGAATAATTAAATCCGTTCCCTCTTTGATTTTTAAACGCGGAGCGGCACGTCAGAGAAACCAGCCAACGCCAACGCCGATCATCAGCCCCGCCAATATTGAGATTGCTCCTCAGCGTGGGAACGCCAGCTCGTTAATCACATCGCTTGCGCCCAAAAAAGAAAGATTAACGGCAATAGAAAAAGGCAGTTAACCTTCATTTCCCTATCTTTCAATGCGCTTATTCCCCTCGTAATGAGAAAAATAAGCAAAATCCAGACCCATAAAGAAGGTCCGGTCAGAATGTTAAACAATGACATATTATGCACCGTGGTGTTTGACTCGATAAAAATATTGCATGATATTAGGAAGATATTTAGAAAAAAGAATACCAGCACAAATTAAACCCATAGTGACCCACAAAAGCTGGGGGATCCATGCAAAAAAAGCCACGAGAAGACCATTGGCAAAAAAGATGATTACCAAAATCCATGTAATATATCTATTGATGAGATAAAATAGGATATGTTTGCGTTTTTCTTCAGAAACACCAGCACTGGCATAAAAAATGGTAAAGGGTTTCTTTACCAGCAAGCTAATCAATGAAACCAGAGCAAGTGACAGATAGCAAAAAACTGTGGGTTAATTCAGTAAAAGTGTAGACCATCCAGCGAAATAATTAACAAACAGGACAATAACTGTCAGAATGTTAGTAATCATCACGGATTCTCCCTGTCGGACAATTTTAATATTCACAGCAATAATGGACAATAAAATCACAGTTAAGATGAGAGAGCGTTCGACCAGAGTTAAAACGTTTCCATTGATAACCCAGGAGTAAATACTCCACGGAATAAAAGAGATTATTATGTTAAACATGGCGCATCCTCCTTTTTATATTTGATAGAAAACTTACCGCAAGTGCTTCGTTTTTTAGTTTCTGTATGAATATAAAAAACGCCACCTAGTTCACGCTCTGTATCCTGTTTAATGGTCAACTGATAGGTATCTCCCGGATAAACTGCTTCAATGAACTTTACTTTTTTCAGCGTAACAGATGCGATATTTTTCGCCCTACCCTGCGTAGACAAAGCCAGAATCATCTCAATCAATAGTGAACCAGAACATACGGCGCGGGTGGGGAAATGTTCATCAAAAAGCGGGTGATGCGCATTAAAGGAAAAATTACAAGAATCTCCGGTTACGGAGAAAATCTTACATAAATAGCCTAGTAATGGAAGAGCGGCTTTCTCAAAACACGAGCCAGAGAAGCAGACCTTACTGACAATGATGATTGCCTGCGCAATTAACGGCCCTGCCATTGTCGTATGGGCTGGCCTTACAAGTGAATACGATAGGCCTCATTAATGCGTTCAATATGTCCTTCAACGCGCAACCGATCGCTATCAAAATGGGCGGTAGAGAAAAACTGTTCAACCATAACAGGGAGATAGCGATAAGTGAGATCCGAGTTTTTAGCCACCACGGTGGCGAATCGAACTGAAAACTGATGCAAGGCTTCGAGTAACAAGCCCTGTTTCAAATAATTATGGGCTAAATCCCAGTGAGAAATATCGATTTGCCCGCAAGCACGCATCGGTGCGGTTAAGGTGATACTCTGACATATACCCAATAAATTTGGCTCGGTGCGATGCTTTATAGCCATGATTGGAGGAATGAGAGCTAAACCGCGATTGATAGTGTGCGAGAAGTATCAGCATACGACAAACGAAAAAAGCTAACAATCCCAGCTCAAGAACAGCCCAATGTTTGCTCATGATGCTTGCAATTAGAAAATCGACATTGGGTTGCAGTCCTGTATGATCCGAAATAGATCGTGCAAGCGAACTGAAGGGGCGCATAGGCGCGTTCCCACACCAATTGCGCAACAAAATTCTCTTCGCCAAACACCTCATCACACACTTTGCGCAAATTATGCACTTCATGATCATCAATCGAGATAAAGATCACCCCATCATCACGCAATAAGCTTTGAGCCAACCTTAAGCGCGGGTAGATCATATTCAGCCACGCCGTGTGAAAGCGCCCCATTGTCTCGGGATTCGATTTTGTCGTTTGGCGCATCACCTCCTTATAGCGCGCTAGCGGGTCCTTAAAATCATCCTCATAGACAAAATCGTTCCCCATATTATAAGGTGGGTCAATATAAATCATCTTGACCCCTTGAAAATAAGGCCGTTGGATAAGCTTTAAGACTTCGAGATTATCGCTTTTAATATAAACATTATGCGTGTTGTCAAAGTCTACACTTTCATCAAACTTAGGCCGCAACGTTGCCAAAGAAGGCTTTTGCGCAAGTTTTATAGACTTGCTCCTTTGCCTTTCCATTCAAACTTAATTCTCAAAATCATTTTCGATATATTCACCGCATAAGGTTTAAAAGCTGATCTATATCTAGCTTGCCCTCCCGAAAACATTGCGGAAAGGCGGCCTTTAACTTATCTATGTCTTGCTCTTGTGGGCTTTGGCTCAAGCCCTCTATCTTCTTCTTATCCGCTATAATCGTCATATCGGCGCTCCCCTACGCTAGAATAAATTATAAGATGCTATTTTCTGCCATAACAACAATTTTATATATAATAAACAATGGTTTAGATGCTACTTATAGTGTCTTCTCAATGAAGTTCGTCGGTTTGTATCTTGTCTGCACCCCATGAGGTGCATTCGAACTTCAGAAAGTGCTATTTTTATAAAAGATTGAAAAACAAGGGGAAAATAAGCCAAAACCTTCTGCAACCAAGTCTTCACTCTTTTAGACAAATTGGCCATTTTTGGCAAAAAACGCATAAAATCACTCGTGCAAGGTCTTTGCTCTGTAACGGCTCAAACACCAAAAAGGCCGATAACTGCGGCTTTTAACCACAGCAAAAATAGCACTAAATAAAAATTAGAACAGTCGTAACAAGATAAATGGTACGGTTGGTGGGATTTGAACCTACGACCTCTGGTGCCACAAACCAGCGCTCTAACCAGCTGAGCTACAACCGCACAAAACAAACTGCCAATGCCTTATAAGTATTCACTGTTTGATAAATACTTAACTCTTCATCTTCTGTGACATAAGGAAGATCAAAAGAGTTTGCAAGCCCTTAAAAAAAAATCCTACATTTTTTATCAAAAAACAACAATTTTATTCCAAAGAAAGCGAACGTTTTGCCCAATCTTCAGTACTATGATCACGATAAGCTTTTATAGTATCAACGCCATCTTGCTGCATAAGTTGTAAAACTTCTTTCAAAATGGTTACAGCAAGGTGCGGCCCTTCATAAACCATTCCACTATAAAGTTGTATCAAATCTGCACCAGCCTTAACTTTTTCCAAAGCTGTATAAGCATCCCGTACGCCACCAACACCAATAATTGCAATTTCTTTACCCAATTTTTGACGCATCTTTGCCAGTACAATCGTAGAACGCTCAAACAGTGGACGTCCTGATAATCCTCCTTCTTCGCTAGCCAATAGACTATTTGTCAGTCCTTTACGTGAAAGAGTGGTATTAGAAATAATCAATCCATCAAAATCAGAAAATTTTATTTCTTCAGCCACATCATCCAATTCCTCCTCTGACAAATCAGGAGCAATTTTTAAAAAAATCGGAACAAGAAATCCGCACTTTTCTTTTTGTTCACTGCGCGCTTGCGAAATCGCGTTTAACAAAAGCCGTAAACTATCACGCACCTGTAAATCACGTAAACCCGGCGTATTAGGCGAAGAAATATTAATCGTGAAATAATTGGCAACATCATAAAAACAAGCAATACCAGCAGTATAATCGTCGATTCTATTAACCGTATCCTTATTAGCTCCAACATTGATCCCTACGATACCAGGCCATTTATATGAACAAAGTCTGTTATAAACAATTTGATGCCCATCATTGTTAAAGCCCATTTTATTAATAAGCGCTTCATCTTCTATCAAGCGAAAAAGCCGTGGCTTCTGGTTTCCAACTTGAGGTCTTGGCGTAACTGTACCAATCTCAGTAAAACCAAATCCTAAACGTAAAACAGCCTCTATAACCTCTGCATTCTTATCAAAACCTGCAGCAAGACCAATAAAATTTTCAAATTCAAGACCTGCAACAGTTACAGATAAACGCTCATCAACGATCTTCTTACAACTGTTCAACCCACTTTTAAGACCCAAAATTGCTAAACGATGTGCATACTCTGGATCCAACATAAATAAAGCAGGACGACCAATACAACGAAAGAAACTCATAAATCTTTCTCCAGACAATAAAAATTAGCCTTTGCATCTTCTTAACAACCAAAACTACAGATCAAGATAACACACTCTTTACATGAGGAAAAAAATCTCCACGGCAAGAAAAATAACGATATCATTAACAATCAAATTTATGTTTGCAAATACTAACCAATAAAGACTTTTTTGCCTTATAATTTCCTCTCTTTTTCCGAAAGAATAAAGAGCATTAAAATTTGAGCAATCTGTCAACAAAATCAAAAAATAATCTAAAAATACACATTATTTTCAATGCATTATAATAAATGCCTTAAAACGATCTTATAAATCAAGCACATTTTCTCTTTATATATTTGCAGTTTTTTTGATAAAAAAGCTTCTCTTCAGGTTGAAGCTCTATAAGATGCTCCAGTATTAATCAAAATAAAGCCCCTCGCTAAAGTCCTTTAACACATCATAATACTTTTGGAAAAGAATTTTAATATTGTAATATAACTCTATAAGAAAATAGAAACGACCCTTTCCTTTTTTAGCAAAAGCCATAGTTAAATTTACCATATGTCGCATACACAAAGGGGAAAACGCAATGCTTAAAGAATTCAAAGAATTTGCCTTAAAAGGTAATATGATTGATCTGGCTATCGGTGTCATTATAGGGGGTGCTTTCGGTGGCTTAGTCAACTCACTTGTCAATGATATTTTTATGCCAATCATTGGGCTTATCACGGGTGGAATTGATTTTTCTAACATGTTTATTCAACTTGCCGGTGAAAAACAAGCTACATTGAGTGCTGCCAAAGCAGTTGGAGCAACAATTAGCTATGGTAACTTTATAACTTTACTTATCAACTTTCTTATTATTGCTTGGGTTCTTTTCCTCTTTGTTAAAGGAATGAACAAAGTGCGCCGGAAAGAAGAAGAAAGTTCAAAAACAATGTCTTTAGAAGAACAACTTCTGTCAGAAATCAGGGACCTATTAGCTAAGAAAAAATAAATATCTATGTATAAACTTACTCATGGAACACAGGAAAAAACATCTCTACAGTTGTTCCATGATTGGGTTTTGAAAATAATAAAAATTGACCACCAATCTCTTCCACCATTGCCTTACACATCGGTAATCCTAAACCAGTCCCAACAAAAACGCTGTCACCAGATCGGCCGTTTTTGCGCTTTATTTGACCATAAGGTTGCAGTGCTTGTAAAATCTCTTCGTCACTCATCCCAATACCATTATCACTCACTGAAATTTTCACTCGCTCATTTTTTCTATAAGAAACGTGGACAATAATTTGCCCACCCGATGGTGTAAAACGGATGGCATTGGAAAGAAGATTCCATATAATCTGGCGGAATATTTGTTGTGATACACAAATAAATGGCACATGAACCGGTGCAACAATACGCATGATAATGCCACTATGATTGGCTTGTGTTTCAAGAAAAGCCATACTAGCACGCAAACAAGATGTCACATCAAATGCTTCAGCTATAAGGGGGGTATTAATCTGATTATTTGAGCCAAAATGATGTACTTTTGAACACTCTAGTAATTGATTCACCAGCGATAATATATGTTTTCCAGATGAGATAATGTCACGTAAATATCCACGATAACGCTCATTATCTATTGAACCAAAGCAGCCATCCCTCATAATTTCTGCAAAACCAATGAGAGCATTCAAAGGCGTTCGCATTTCATGAACAACCCCAACCATTTTATTTTCTTCTGCTTTTTTATCTAAGGGTAGACCCCGTCCTGTCATATCATGCAGTATAACAGCATAATTATCTCGTCGTGCCAAAGGTACGATTACTATAGAAACCGTTATATTCTTATGGCTTTTTGTCAATAAATCAGCAGTTTCACCGCGATTAAAAACCTGATTTTGTCCCTTCAAACGGATCCACTCAAAATACTTTTCAACCAAAGATCGACTTTGCAAAGTAAATAATGATGATAATGGCTGTGCCAGTAATTCATTTATTTCATAGCCCATTAATACCAAAGCAGCACTACTAACCGATTGAATGCAACCTTGTCCATCCAACCATAAAACGCCATCCGTAGCTGTATCCAACAATGATAAAACCGCTGCTGGTTCTTTTATGAGCACTTGTTCTATAACATTTCCAGGCAATGTCTGTGCACAAGGCAATTGAACCACCGTTTCTTCAACAAAAGACTTTCCCCTTACCGATGACTTCAATTCGCCACGCAACCGTTCTGCTATCTCATGAAAAGCTGAACGCTCACTCTCTGAAAGACTCGATGTTTTTATATCCGGCTTTTCAGCTCTTCCTTCTTGTACTTTTTCTTGCATCTTCAAAACACCAAAGCCACGAAACCCTTTAAGCATCTGTTTGGCATCAAAAATTGGCAAAGCAAACAATTCAACATCAAACCACTCTCAACAACCATCAACAGGCGATTGAACAGCCTGTTTACTCCAAGGCATAGCCGCTTCAATAAACCCGCTGAGTACTTGATATCGTTCATCATTAAATTGATTGGCAAGCTCATGAAAATTAGATCCTAAAATAGAAGAGGATACATGCCAAATAATTTGTGCTAAATCTTTTGAAACATTAAAAAGCCATCCACTTTTATCCATTTTCCAAGTAAAATGTCGTGGCACAAGTTCTGGCATAAAACAAAAAAATTCTTTTTCACATTCAAACTCTTTTGCCTCTAATGGCGGGCATAACACCAAAAAACTTTCCGGATTTACCTTCAAGCGAATAATGCTAACCTGTTTACTGATACCTCCTATGGATAAAATGGTTTTGACAATTACCCCATTATCAATTGTCTGTAGCAAAATTTTGACCATTTTATCAACAGAACAAAAATGAGATGGAGCCTCTAACACAGTTGTATTTTCATTAATCATTGCAACAGACGTTACTGCGCCATCCAAACCAGCAATAAGAGAAATATCTTCTTCCCTAGAAGATCCAGCAAAAACGCTTTGCCTAAACCACAAACATTAATAGAAATTACAGAAAATTTAGCGATGCGCTTTAAACCACACAACGCAACAATCGCACATTTTACACCTTTTAGTATCTTGCACCTTTTAGTATCTTGTCCTGCTCTACTTGGTCAAAAAAAGACCTTTCTTGAATCATAGCCGCTAAAAAAGGAAAAAAAGCCATCTGCCCTCGCATGAAGGCTTGTTTAACTTCTTTACATTTCAGATAATCTAAAAATGCGAAAGGCAGTCTGTGACCTTTCGTTGTCTTAATCTGATCTCCCTGCCAATAATTTTAATATAAGATAGCTTTCCTGCTCTGTTGTTTCCTATTTAATCTTTTTAATATTTCACAATAAAAAATAAGCGCGAGATAATTTCCATTCTCATAAACAAAATAAAGCTTCAGGCTTTGAAATTACTAGTATTATACACTCTTAAAAGAATCTTGATGATTATTATAACCATGAAGCAAAATTTCACGTTTACCAACATGATTTGCAGCCCCAACAATACCTTCTTCTTCCATCCGCTCAACAAGAGACGCCGCCTTATTATAACCGATTGCAAGTCGACGCTGGATATAAGATGTTGAACATTTCTTATCACGCATTACAATTTTAACAGCTTGCACATAAAGTTCTTCACCATCTTCACCAAGGTTTTCTGTTGTAACATTTTTAGTAACAGAATCAGCAATTTCTAAATCATTATTATTGTCTTCACTGTCCGTTACTGTCGCTAAATAATGAGGTTTTCCTTGTCTTTTAAGATGTGCAACCACAGATTCAACTTCCTTATCAGAAACGAAAGGTCCATGAACACGTACAATGCGCCCACCACCAGCCATATGAAGCATATCTCCTTGGCCCAAAAGGGTTTCAGCACCTTGTTCTCCCAAAATTGTGCGACTATCAATTTTTGAAGTTACTTGGAAAGAAATGCGGGTCGGAAAATTTGCCTTAATCGTACCCGTAATAACATCAACAGAAGGACGCTGTGTAGCCATAATAAGATGAATACCAGCAGCACGCGCCATTTGTGCTAAACGTTGAATAGCATTCTCAATTTCTTTACCAGCCACCATCATAAGATCAGCCATTTCGTCAACAATGACAACAATATAAGGAAGCTGCGTTAAATCCATTGCCTCTTCATGATAAAGCATTTCGCCACTTTCTTTATCAAATCCCGACTGTACAGTGCACATAATGGTTTCGCCCTTTTTCATGGCTAGTGCGACTCGGGCATTAAAGCCGTCAATATTACGCACACCTAACTTAGCCATTTTACGGTAACGCTCTTCCATTTCACGCACTACCCACTTTAAGGCTGTCACAGCTTTCTTTGGATCAGTTACAACAGGCGTTAGAAGATGTGGAATGCCGTCATAGATAGAAAGCTCCAACATCTTAGGGTCAACCATAATGAGGCGACATTGCTCTGGCGTCATGCGATAAAGGATCGATAAGATCATTGTATTAATTGCAACAGATTTTCCTGACCCTGTTGTTCCTGCAACCAACAAATGGGGCATTTTTGCTAATTCTGCAATGACAGGCTCACCATTAATCCCCTTCCCTAAGGCAAGCACTAATTTAAATTGGCTATCACGAAAAGTTTTTGATTGGATTAATTCACGCAAATAAACGGTTTCACGAACTGCATTTGGTAATTCAATTCCGATAACATTGCGTCCAGGAATCACAGCAACACGGGCAGAAATGGCAGACATAGAACGGGCAATATCGTCAGAAAGACCAATAACCCGAGACGATTTCACCCCAGCAGCAGGCTCAAATTCATACATTGTCACTACTGGTCCTGGGCGGACATGAATAATTTCTCCCTTAATTCCAAAATCTTCTAAAACGCTTTCTAAAAGCCGAGCACTACGTTCCAATATTTCTTGCGAAATAATTTTATCATCCTGAAAGATAGGTTCTTGTAATAAATCAATTGGAGGAAATTCATAAGTACCATAGTCAAGAGATTTAACATTTGACTTAAAAGCAGAATCATAATTTCCTAACGACTTATAAGCGGAGTGCAATGCTTTGTGTTTTGGTTTTATCACAGATAAATCTTCTGAACTCTTCGCTATACCTTCTGTTATACAACCGGAAATATTATTGGTATTTTGAGGCTCCATAGCAGCCCCTGCTGCGCTTAAATTATGAGCAGAATCTTCTACAACAAGCTGAGACTTAGAATGACACTTTTGAGGCTCTTTAACAGTAGTATTCTTTGCATGTATTAAATTAGAAATTTGCTCAATGCCCTGATTATTCTCCGTTGGAGCTTCTGATGTAATGGAATCGTAAAATTGCGGAAAACGATATTCAAGAACACGATAAAGAGCAGTAATTGACTCATCAAAAGCAGAAGCCGTATTCAGTGCAACCTCATCACTTACAAAATCAATCCGTGTTACATCTTTTTCTGAAATTTTAGTGTCAATCTGTTCTAGCATAAAGGATTCACACTCAAAAAATGCATCATCAGAAAGATGAACAACAGCCTTTGTTTTTTGCACCACATTTTTTACTTGTAATTTATGCTTTCCTGCATCCTCCTCAACCGGCGTATTAACAGTTTGTCGTGACAACTGCTCCAAAACTGCTGAATGACAAATTGACGCTTTATTCTCTATAGATCGCGGATTAATCACTCTTTTGGTCGATGGGAAATTTTTTGTTTTCTTGTTACAATGTATAATGTTCGTAAGCTTTTTTCTTTCTTGCTTCGTAAAGACTTGAAACTGTTTCGCAAAAACTGGATCTGTTTCTATACGACGACGCAAAATTTCCACTTCTGGTGTTCGTGTAAAACGCACATTCTGTCCAAGCATGAATGCCTTTTTCCATACTTCTGGATAAGAAAATATTTCAGCAATATTAGTAGATGAATCTCTTTCTGATGCACCTTGTGCACTCTCATCAGAAAAAAAAGATGTAGAAATGGATTTTGTTTTCGAACTATGCATGACACCCAACAAAATTATAGCAATAAGAACACTTGCTTCTTCAAAAAGAATGGATAGAGACTACAGTACGAAGGTTAATAACCTTTTGCTGGCTGTCACTTTTTTTTAAAAAATAATATAATTTCTCTCTATAATTTTCCCTTTATTCTTGCTGTGTAAATGATAAAATTCATAGTGTTATACAGCTGTACTTCGTTGGTTTTAAAGAAAAATTTCTTATAGAAGATTAGTAAAAATAATACAAAGAGTTAAGTCCTACTTTTTCAATGCTCCATGCCTCATTGTTATAAAACAGTCCAATTTCTTTACCTTTGATAAGATTATCCTTGTTATCCTTATTAAAAAAGGTTCAAATAGAACATCATTTAACAATACAAAAATAAAAAAGTAGGGAGTGCATTATGTTTAATAAGCGGAAATTTTATATTAATGGTTTATGGGATGATCCGAGCACTCCTCACGATTTACACGTCATTGACCCATCAACAGAAGAAGCTTGTGCTGTCATTAGCATGGGCAATACAACAGATGCAGATAAAGCAATTAACGCTGCTAAAAAAGCTTTTCCAAATTGGAAAAAAACCTTGCCCAGTGAACGTCTTAGTTTCGTTGAAAAAATTTTAGAAATCTATGAAAAACGCTCAGAAGATATGGCACAAGCCATTTCAATGGAAATGGGAGCACCTATTGATATGGCGCTCAATGCGCAGACCGCAACCGGCAGTGACCATATTCGCAACTTTATCAAAGCTTACAAAGAGTTTTCGTTCCAAGGTCTTTTAATAGAAGACAATGAGAAAGCGATTCTTCATTATGACCCTATCGGCGTCGTAGGATTGATTACTCCTTGGAATTGGCCGATGAACCAAATAACTCTTAAAGTTATTCCTGCTCTCTTAGCTGGCTGTACTATGGTTTTGAAACCCTCAGAAATTGCTCCTCTTTCTGCTATGCTCTTTGCTGAAATTTTAGATGAAGCCGCCTTACCTGCCGGCGTTTTTAATTTGATCAATGGTGATGGAAAAAATGTCGGCTCTTACCTCTCTGCTCATCCAGATCTGGAAATGATCAGTTTTACTGGATCCACCAGAGCAGGAAAAGATATTTCTAAAAATGCCAGCAACACTTTAAAACGAGTCTGTCTAGAACTTGGAGGCAAAGGCGCTAATATCATCTTTGCTGACGCCGATACAGACGCTATTCAACGTGGTGTACACCACTGCTTCTATAATAGTGGGCAAAGCTGTAATGCGCCAACACGTATGCTTGTGGAACAAACCATCTATGAAAAAGCTATCGAAATAGCCAAAGATATCGCCGAACAAACAAAGGTAGGCCCAAGCCACCAAGTAGGAAATCATATTGGTCCCGTAGTTTCAAAACAACAATACGAAAAAATTCAAGATCTTATCCAATCCGGAATTGATGAAGGTGCAACACTTGTCGCAGGTGGAACTGGTTTACCGATGGGAATGGAACGCGGTTATTATGTACGTCCAACCGTCTTTGCCAATGTGAAATCTAGTATGCGTATTTTTAGAGAAGAAATCTTTGGTCCGGTCCTGTCTATTCTTCCCTTTAATACAGAAGATGAAGCCGTAGCTTTAGCCAATGATACTGAGTATGGTCTTACAAACTATATACAATCGCAAGATCGAAGCAAATGCCGTCGTATAGCTGTGCAACTACGGTCTGGTATGGTAGAAATTAACGGACATGGATTACCCGATGGTAGTTACTTTGGAGGCGTAAAGTTTTCTGGACGTGCCCGTGAAGGCGGACGATGGGGAATTAAAGAATTCCTCGATACCAAAGCAATTTCATATTGGTAAAATAATCTTATTAAAAACTTAATAGGAAATGTATGATAACACAGCGAGTAACAGATGAAAATGCTCTTGGGCAGCGGCTTGATCAATGGCTAGCCGAACAATATAAAAATGAGTTATCGCGTTCGCGTTTGCAAGTCCTCATCCGTGAAGGCTCCCTTAAAATTGATGGTCAATTAATAAAAGAGCCGAAAACAAAATTAAAACCCAATCAAATGATCGAATTGACAATACCTGTCCTTTCTGATGCAAAACCTAGCGGTGAAGCCATTGCATTGGACATTCTCTTTGAAGATGATCATGTCATTGTCATCAATAAACCGGCTGGTCTCGTTGTTCATCCTGGAAACGGTAACTGGACAGGTACATTGGTTAATGCTCTTATCTATCACTGTCACGATAGTTTGTCTGGTATCGGTGGCATTAAACGTCCGGGTATTGTCCATCGTCTCGATAAAAATACAAGCGGAGTCATGGTTGTCGCCAAAAATGACCTTGCTCATCAAAGCTTAAGTGCACAATTTTCTGACCACGGACGTACCAGTGCATTAGATCGACGCTATCACGCCTTGATTTGGGGATCTCCCAGCCGTAATGTTTTAACAATTGATGCATCTCTTGGCCGTTCCCCCCATAACCGAACGAAACAAGCTGTCGTCCATAGCCAAAGTTCTCATGCTCGTCACGCTATTACACATATTTCTCTCCTTGAAAAATATGGAACTCTCGCAGATACAACATCTTTTGCTAGCCTTCTGGAATGTCGTTTGGAAACCGGGCGCACACACCAAATTCGTGTTCATATGGCCCATATAGGACATCCACTCGTAGGTGATACTGTTTATGGAAATGCTTTTAAAACAAAATCAAACGTGCTTAATCCCATAATTAGAAATGCAATCGATCAATTCAACCGACAAGCGCTTCATGCAGTCAGTCTTACCTTTGAACATCCTGCTACAGGTAAAATTATGTCTTTTTCTTCACCTCTTCCCCACGATATGGCTGAACTTATCAAGCATTTTCAAAAAATGAATTGAAACTTTTAGCCTTCTTATGATTTCACAATAAAATGTCTCTTTTTGAACAAAATTAAAAATTATGATAAGGTGATGCATTAGAGATATTGGTAATGTCTACAAATCGAATTTGCCTTATCAGGGAATTCATGCAAAAGGAGGGTGCTATATGGCCCATATGAATCTGCTATCAGTAACGACAGGTGACGGAGGATTGAATCGTTACCTAGAAGAAGTTCGTCGTTTTCCAATGCTTGAGCCAAAAGAAGAGTACATGCTGGCTCAACGTTATCGTGAACATAATGATCTAAAGGCTGCGCATAGATTGGTAACCAGTCATTTACGCCTCGTGGCTAAAATTGCAATGGGATATCGGGGCTACGGATTGCCTATTGGGGAAGTCATTTCAGAAGGCAATGTTGGACTTATGCAAGCTGTTAAGCGTTTCGAGCCGGAACGTGGTTTTCGTCTTGCAACCTATGCAATATGGTGGATTAAAGCATCAATCCAAGAATATGTATTGCGGTCTTGGAGCTTGGTAAAAATGGGGACAACTGCTAATCAAAAGCGCTTATTTTTCAACCTTCGTAAGTTAAAAAGTAGGCTTCAAGCGCTTGATAGTGGTGATCTCAACGCAGAGCAAGTGAAAGAAATTGCAACCCAATTGAATGTCACAGAAGATGAAGTCGTATCGATGAACCGTCGACTTGGTGGTGACACTTCGCTCAATGCACCTGTTCGCACCAAAGAAGGTGAAAGTGGACAATGGCAAGATTGGTTGGTGGATGACTCAAACAATCAGGAACAAACTTTGATTGAACAAAATGAATTGGAAAATCGTCGTTCCATGCTAATACATGCCATGAGTAATTTGAATGAACGAGAAAGGCGTATATTCAAAGCACGTCGTTTAAGCGATATACCGCTGACATTAGAAGAACTCTCAAGTGAATTTAACATTAGTCGCGAGCGTGTAAGACAAATTGAAATGCGTGCATTTGAAAAAGTGCAAGATTCTATAAAAGCTTTTGCTTTATCCCAAAGTTAGGTATAAAGCTCCTAAATTTTAAGTATAAAATCAATTATTTGTGCATTTTGAACATAAGAAAGAGCTGACATCTGTTGGCTCTTTCAGTTTGAGCTAAGCTACCAGAAGCTTTCTGTAACGAGAATTCTTTTTATAGTCTTCTGTCTCATTCGCGCTAATATTTTATTTTTTCTGCCCAAGAATTGTCAGCTTCTCTGATTTAACAAGCCATTGTCCAATGACTTCATTAAAAATAGACTCACCTGTTGGTCCTTTTGCAAAAGTCAATTCGTTTGTACGTCCGTTTTTATCAGTCAATACTAAACGCACCCAATCCAATTCCCGCATTAATTGTAAATTTCGGTTAAGAAATGGATGATTGCTGCTCAATGCAACAAGAAAAAAATTCTCATCAATCTTCGCTGCAACAGTCCTTGTTAAAGTCTGTCCAATGGATTGTTCACTTGCTTTAAAAGTTAGTGCCTGAACATTGCTTATAGATTGACCTGAAAATTTATCAGAAAGAATGAAAATAAGATCCATAATATACGCAGCAGGAAAAGATAGATCGGTATTACGACGCAAAATTAACCGTAATGATAATCCTTCATCTGGAATTTTTATATCACCTTGGATAGCCAATTCTTCTGGAGCCCCCTTTCCGCGAGACTCCTTTATAAGTGTCCAACGAGCGCTCCCTGTTGCTACTTTTTCTGCATCATAATCCGTACGCGCTTGATAAAAAACAGCCTCACCTAATTGTTCACTTGACTGCAAATTTTTAGCAATAACTGTTGAGGTTCCTTCTTCATTCGAAGAATCTGCCGTTTGATCTAAGCCAACATCAATTTCGCTCCCATCCTCTAACAGACGTTGTGTTAACTTTCTGTTAACCGAAAGTGTCCTGGATAATGCATGAGAAACGTGAATATTTTCCCCTGACAATCGATAATTATTTGATACAAACAAACGTTCACAGATAAAATAAATACCTATCACTAAGGTGAAAAAACCAACAAAAACAGCAGCACTTATCACAATACGCCTTTGCATCGATGACCTATTAGCACGACGCAAAGCTTGAGAAAAAATATGCGAAACAATGTACGTATTATCTCCTTGCAAAGGAGAAGCTAAAGATGAAGCCTTTAAGGTATTGTTGTCAACATGCTCAGAAGACAAATAAGCTTCCATACTGACAAGCTCTGCATCTGGCACCGCTGATACAGAAAGCTCATCAACTGCCTCATTGTTCTTTAAACTTGTAACAGTGTCTTGTCTTCCTTCTGTTTTTACTACTGAAAACTCATTACCCTGTAGCAATACAGAGTCTTGTGTGTGTTTGTCATCTTCAGCTATATGTGTAGTTTTCCACCCAATAACTGAAGACAGCAAATTCTTTTCAACAGCTAAATATTCTTCTTCAACAGTTGCAATAGCACTTTGCAAAATCTTTCTCTGCTTATCTGCCATCGCTTGTGGTATTGTTGCTGCTACAAATTGATGTTCTAATGTTTCGATAGCTCGTTTATAAACCCGCTTACGCACTTGTGGTGTAACATTACTTTGCGCATTGATTGTTTTTTTTAAGATTCCAATGAAATCTACCATATCTTCTATAATCTTTCTCAAACTGAGAAGAAAAACCCCAGCCCCCAGGCCAGCGTTTATTTTAGCCTTCTAAGTTGATTGCCATTTATATTGATACAACTATTGCCTCAGTTTAAAGTGAATATACGAAATAAACAATGCTATTTTGCACCTTTCTCTCACACCCTCTCGTATCAGTCTCTGTTCTATAGGAAAATACAGAGCCAAAACAAAAATCAATATGGAAATCTCAAGATAATGATTAATCTGCAAATGGATCAGTAACAAGGATGGTATCTTCACGCTCAGGGCTAGTAGATAATAAAGCCACCCGCGTATTAATCAATTCTTCAATATAGCGTATATATTTAACAGCCTGCACCGGTAAATTTTCCCAGCTCAATGCATGTGCTGTTTCTTCCTTCCAACCTTCCAATGTCTCATACACAGGCTTTACACGAGCTTGCGCTCCCATGGAAGAGGGTAAATAATCAATCTTTTTTCCATCAAGCTCATACCCAACACAAATTTTAATTTCATCCAAACCATCCAAAACATCAAGCTTTGTCAGTGCTATACCGTGAACACCGCAAATCGCTACCATCTGACGTACTAAAACAGCATCAAACCAACCACATCGACGTTTTCGACCAGTCACGACACCAAATTCTTTGCCACGCATTCCAATAAATTCGCCAATATCATTTATCTGCTCTGTCGGAAATGGTCCTTCTCCAACTCGTGTTGTATAAGCTTTTGCAATACCTAAAACATAGTGAATTGAGCTAGGTCCCATACCTGAACCAGTACATGCCTGCCCAGCAACTGTATTGGATGATGTCACGTAAGGATAAGTACCGAAATCATTATCTAATAAAGCACCTTGCGCACCTTCAAAAAGAACATGCTTTCCCATCCGATAACTTTCATCTAAAAGACGCCACGTGCAATCTATAAAGGGTAGAATTTCGTCCGCTACTTGCATTAATTCATCATAAAGCGCCTTGGAATCAATCTCTGCAACACCCATCCCGCGACGCAAAGCATTATGATGTCCCAAAAGCCGTTCAATCTTAGCCATAAGCGTATCAGGTTCTGCTAAATCCATCACTCGGATAGCACGACGCCCCACCTTATCTTCATAAGCCGGACCAATACCACGCTTTGTCGTACCAATTTTTAAACCCGATAAACCACTTTCTCGGGTCGCATCAAGATCGCGATGCAAAGAGAGAATCAACGGAGCATTTTCAGCAATACGTAAAATTTCCGGTGTAATTTTCACGCCCTGATCACGTAGTTTTTTTAATTCTGACACAAAATGATGGGGATCAACGACAACCCCATTCCCAATAATTGATAACTTCCCACGTACTAAACCAGACGGTAAAAGCGATAATTTATAACTAACCCCATCAATAACCAATGTGTGCCCTGCATTGTGTCCGCCCTGATATCTCACCACGATATCTGCCCGCTCAGACAACCAATCTACAATTTTACCTTTGCCTTCATCGCCCCATTGTGTACCGACAACTACTACATTGGCCATAACTTTCTCCATCATGTTTGGTCAAACAAAACCAGCATTCAAAAACAAACGGTGTTTTATAACGAAACCTTAGAGAAAGTGCGACTCTTCATTTCAGCTTTTTCCAAATCTCTAGGTGATTTCAATCTGCAACTTTATGATAATTAAAAGAAAACAATACTTAAGACATAAAATATATCTTCATTCTCAATCAGTCATTTTTTCTGTAAAAAGTAGAAGACTTTAGAACCTTTGGTTGTTGCTTTCGCCAATATTTGAAAAATCATTCATAGCCCCTGTAATTCCTTACAATCTGCGCGATATTTTAACATCGTTTTCTTATTTAAAAATACGAGAGGCCATCATGGTCGCCCGTATTTTTCTGGAAAAGTCACATTATAAAATTGCCAACAATGCTTTAAAGTCGAGCTTTTTCGACCTGAAATGCCCATTCAAGCCATTGTGTTAAAATTTCAAGATCAGAAGCCTCAACGGTTATACCTGTCCAAATCCGAAGTCCTGGAGGAGCATTTCGATAGGAACCAATATCATAAGCAGCATCTTCCTCTTCAAGACGGTTTACTACCGCTTTTATAAAAGATACTCGCTTTTCAATATCCAAAGTAGTAATAACTGGATCAACAATATCTAAACAAACAGATGTATTAGACCGCACTTGAGGATCCTTGGCCAAATATTCTAACCACGGTGTTTTGCGAACAAACGCATCAATTACAGAAAAATTTTTATCAACTCGCGCCCTTAATGCCTGCACTCCACCCAATGATTTTGCCCACTTCAATGCATCAAGATAATCTTCAACACATAGCAGAGAGGGTGTATTAATTGTCTTACCCTTAAAAATATTTTCGTTTAATTTTCCTTCTTTTTTCATACAGAAAATTTGGGGCATGGGCCAAGGTGGAACATAACTTTCAAGCCGTTCAACAGCACGAGGACTTAAAATCAACATGCCATGCGCAGCCTCACCTCCCAAAACTTTTTGCCAGGAAAAAGTCACAACATCTAATTTTGAAAAATCAAGATTTTGCGCAAAAGCCGCTGATGTTGCATCACAAATTGTTAATCCTGCCCGCTTATCTGGAATGAAATCTGCATTAGGAATACGCACACCAGAAGTTGTCCCATTCCATGTAAAAACAACATCACGATCAAAATCCATTTGTGTTAGGTCCGGCAATTCGCCATAAGGGGCTTCAAAACGACGCACATCAGAAAGCTTTAATTGCTCAACAACATCTGCAATCCACCCCGAACCAAAACTTTCCCATGCTGCCATATCGACACCACGTTCGCCTAATAAGGACCATAGAGACATCTCAACAGCACCAGTATCGGAAGCAGGAACAATTCCTATACGATAATCAGAAGGCACTTCAAGAACTTCACGTGTTAAATTAACAACCTCAGCCAGTCTTGATTCTGCTGCTCTAGATCGATGTGAACGTCCAACTAATGCTTCTTTAAGGACTTCAAGAGTCCAACCAGGTCGCTTACGACAAGGGCCTGAAGAAAAATTAGGATTATTTGGACGATAACTTGGTTTTTTAAACATTATTATTAGTCTCCCCTTTTAAATGGCTTGCCTTTCTTTAAAGAAAAACGAATTATTATAAAGACTGTGCCAATAGTCCCCTTAAACAAAGATCAAAAACATTTTCTATTTATTTCGTAAGCTTAAAATACGTGGAAATCTTATGAAAAATATTCCTCTCAATTATATTTTTATTGATTCTTTAGAAAGATTTCCTTGCGTCATCACCACGATAAGACAACATTCTGATGACGATACACTAACGTATCGCAATATACCTATCAAGTTGATTTTATGAAAAGAGAAATTATAATTGCCTCAAATACGGAAATAAATTTATAAAAAATCAATTATTTTTCTTTTGATGACTGGACAGAGAAAATTTTAATGTTATAACCGCACACGTTTCACGTGTTTTGTGAAATGTGCCCAGATAGCTCAGTTGGTAGAGCAGCGGACTGAAAATCCGCGTGTCCGTGGTTCGAATCCGCGTCTGGGCACCACATTCTTTTTTTCTCTAAATAACTTATTGATTTTCCATATGTTTTTTTAAGGTGAGGGATGCGTCGATAAAAGTGAGGGAATAGAATTTTAAAATATTCCTTTCTAATTATTTGAAAAAGGACTTTTTTGAGGAATTCCTAGCTGCATTAAACATCAAAAGTGTTTCCGTTTCTAAAAAAATAGATCCCTTTGAAGACCTCTGATACCTCATTACAATCTTTAAGATTTAAACAAACTTGCTTTCGATATCCTTGACGATGTATGCCATATTAACAAAATCATCTGCATTAAAATTATCCGCAGAAGAATAATGATCCTTGAAACTACAGAGGATATAAAAAAATAAACTCTATGGAGCATCATAAAGATTAAAACTCAATAGCATGTTCCATAAAAAATTTCTTGATATCAGTGAAGTTTTGCTTAACTTATTTCATTCTTCTTCAAAGCTTTTCTAGATTATAAGCGACTGATCTTTTTTTTTAATTTAAAACACTTTTAGTCTTTTTTCCAAATAGAACAGCATTACAATCACAAAAACTGGACTACTCTTTTCACAGGAAGCAAGTTGCCAAGATCAATTTTTTTTTATAATCAAGTAAAAATCTCTTTGAAAAAATGAACAATTCCAATTGCCAAATAAGCAAAATTATTCCGAAGCATTAGAAAAGCTTAGTGATCTCACCTGCAACTACTTATGCTTGTAAAAGATTATTTAATACACCCAATAATTAAATTATTAACGCATAAATTTATGTATATATATGATGCATGCCCCCCCAATTTTGCCTTGATAGTAATCCTCTTTTTATTTTATTCTTACAATAAAATTCGGATATTCCATAAAATACATTTCATGCCTTTATTGCAAATAATTAAGCCAAATAATACTATAATATACTCTTTTATCCTACCTAAATATGGAAAATATGGAAGAGTATAAATATTGCCATAAATTAGCATATACAAGCGCCACTTTCATAAAAAATGATGTTACACTTTCCCAAAATACAACTTGATTGCTTGAATGAGCAGACATGATCACTTTATTCAATAAAGGACGAACCTGTTTATTAGAAAATAAAGCTGTCCTAGAAAGAGTAGGAGAAATAATAAAAGATGTCTCTCCTTGAATAAGAGTTCGATCTGATGCATTCGCACCAGAAGAAAGAAAGAAAATAATAAAAAATATAGAAAAAAAATATCTTACATTCATGGTTTTTACTTTTACAATTTAGCTTATTAAATAAGACAAAATGGGTTTAACATAAATATTGTTATGTATTTATATATTACAAATGAAATAATTGCAATAATAATATTTATTAAACATAGATATTAAAATATGTTATATTCACTGCATTAAAATATAAATTTCTTATTCAAATTATTTAAATAAAAATATGATAATAATAATCCATTGTAATTAATTTTTCAAAAAAGAATGAAATTTTCTTATATATGAAGAATATTATTAACTATTTTATATCAAAAATTCACTTTAATATTCAATGATATTTTTAATATCTATTAATAATAACGGATATAAATTACATTTATTAGTTTTGAGATGATCACTTAGATAGCATAGAATAATTTTTCTTTTATCCTACATATTTCCTCTTATGAAAGCGCAAACAATAAGACAGAAAACTTTTCCATATTATTATTTCTGTCCTTTCTCTCCTAGGTATATCGCAATATAAATCCCTCCTTTACAGCAAGAATTACCTTTTCTTTGACACAATGAGAGGAACAGATTTTTTAACTGTAAGTGCTACAAAGGATGTAATCAGCACTTTCAGAGAATCGCCAATCAAAAAACCTAAGGAACTTATTAAAGCTGTTAGCAAAGGAATTTGAGTAATATAAGCCATCCACGGAACTCCAAAAAGATAAACAATCCCAATACCACCTAAAGCATTTATCACAAACAATGTAATAAAATTTAACCGTCGCCAAAATAACTCAACCATAATGCCAATAAAAAATGCAGCAACTGGATACCCAATCATATAGCCACCCCCAGCTCCTAAAAAAACACTAATACCTCCACGCCCACCAGCCAATAGAGGCAATCCAATAGCAACAAGTACAAGAAAAAGAATTGAAGCCAAAGCCCCTCTTTTCGCTCCAAGTATAGACCCTGCTAACATCGGCCCCATAGACTGAGCTGTAATAGGAAGCCCAAGAAAAACAGGAAGAAAAATAGGGGGGAAAAGTCCTAAAACTGCATAAATAGCTGCAAATAAAGCAACGTAGGTTAAATCTTTTGTATTCATTAAATTATTCCTTTATTATGAGTGTTTTTATCGACACTAGACTTTATCATCAGTATCACTGTCATAAGAACGTGCATCTAAGGCTTCAGCCACCTCTGAAGCCATCTTGATAGTTCGTATAATAAGGGGCATTGCAAGAGCGAAAATGTTGGTATCAAATCCGCGTGCCCGCTGTGCTTCACGCACCTCATTGAACTTTTCACTAACAACCGGAATAAATCTGATCGCCAGAGATAAAGCCATACTCAATTTTGATGGATTTATACCAAAGCATCGAAATGGTCGAAGCCTTCTTTCAACTGAATTTACCATATCTGAAACTTTGGTTGTTAAAGAAACAAGCGACGCTAAAAAAATAAGAGTAATAAAGCGTAATATGACTTCAAAGCCCGTAAACCAACTCTTAAAAAAAACTTGAAAAACAAATATAAGTACTAAAAATAAACTCATCGATTTGAGCTGTTTTACAACATTGTTGAAAGGAACCTTCGCAACTCCATACAACAAAGCTACAAACAGTAAAAAAAACGAGAGCACAGGTAAAGATGAAACCGTAAATATAATAGTTCCACATAAAGCTAGAAACACCAGCTTAACCTCTGGTTTAAGCCGATGGATAAATGTATCCTTGGGAAGATATAAGCCGATCACGACATTCTTCTTATATATTCTTTAATTGCAACAAACGGTATATCATCAACAATTATTTCCCCCTTATCAAAAACTAGTACTCTATCAAAGTTCCTGAGAAATTCCAAATCATGTGATACCACAATTGCCGTTTGTGATAATTCTTCTATGACTTGCGTAATACGACGCTTATTTCGTAAATCAAGTAATGTTGTTGGCTCATCAAAAATAATATAATCGGGTTTCATCGCCACCACACCCGAAATGGCAACTAATTGTTTTTGTCCGCCACTTAATAAATGAACCGCATGATTTCTTAAAGTTTGGAGATCATAGCGCTGTAGGATTTCATCTACACGCTCCTTAATTTCATCTTTACTAAGTTTTAAATTCTTAAGACCAAACGATAAATCTTCTTCTACTAATGGCAAAACAATTTGATTATCAGGATTTTGAAAAACAAATCCTATTTTACGCCTTACTGCTTTTGCATCACGCTTTGTATCAAGACCATCAACGCTCACAAAACCATTTGATGGTAACTGTAGCCCACTGATAAGACGAACAAATGTACTTTTTCCAGAACCATTGGCACCAATAACTGCAATTCGTCTTTCAGTAAGCTCTACAGTGATATCTCTTAAAACGCACAAATCACCAAAATTTTGTGTGACATTATTAAATTTTATGATTCCCAAGATTTCTTCCAATCATTCCCCTTATATTATCCCAACGCTATCTCTTAAGCTTATAGCTTAAAAGCAAAAGTAAACACCACAGAGGAATGATAATAACCGCCAAACTCATATCAGGCATCTGCGTAGGAATATATGATTCAAAAAAGGTCGCTTTGACTCCTATCATATCAAAAATTTGAGCCATTAACCCATTTTTTCCAAAGCCACTTATAAACATAATACAAAATAATAAAGCAAGAAAAAAGAGGCAAAAATAGTTAGCATAAGGATACAGACCAAACGCATAAACAAAAGATCCTTCCCTGTCCTTGTGTGCTTTTCGAAACTTTAAATGAACAATAACAATAATAGCCCAAGTAATAACTGCTGCCGCAGTCGCAAGAGCCATAATCCGCATAAAACTATTGTCGGGAACAAGAGCATTAACAACAACAATTACCGAAGTACATAATGATGAAAAAAGGATAGCAACATAAGGAACATGGGCAGCATTAAGTTTACCAAAAATATATGGTGCATTTTTTTGTATTGCTAAACTATAAAGCATGCGGCTATTCGAATAAATGCCACTATTATAGACAGAAATAGCAGCCATAATCACCACAAAATTCAAAATATGTCCAGCTGCAGGAATTCCCACGGTTTCAAAAATAGTAACGAAAGGACTGCCATCTTTTCCAATCGTATCCCACGGACTTATCATCATAATTACGCCAATAGAACCAATATAAAAAATGATAATCCTCCACATCACTTTACGAATAGCCATTGGAATTGTTTTTTGGGGATTGGAGACCTCTCCAGCCGCAATACCAATAAGTTCTGTTCCACCAAAAGAAAACATCACCACAGCAGTAGCTAATACAACTCCTATTGCACCGTAAGGGAAAAAACCGCCATGATCCCAAAGATGGTGAATACTCGCTTGATTATCATTTGTTCCAGTGACAATAAGGAAAATTCCAAAAATAATCATGCCAACAACAGTAACTACTTTAATCAAAGCCAAGCCAAATTCAAATTCTCCGTAAAAGCGAACATTAAACAAATTGATTAATGTAACAAACATAAGAACAATGAGGGATGACTTCCAATGATCCATTAAAACCCAATGATCAAGATAAAATCCAATAACTGTAAGTTCAGTCATACTGACAAGAATATAAAGAAACCAATAATTCCAACCCGTTATGAAACCAACCTTATCTCCCCAATATTTATAGGCAAAGAAGCTAAAAGCACCCGAAGTTGGCTCTTCTACTGACATTTCACCAAGCATTCTCATGATAAAATAGATAATAAGTCCACCGAAAAGATAAGCTAAAATAGTTGAAGGACCAGCCAATTGTATAGATTCCGCTGAGCCATAAAAAAGACCGGTCCCAATAACGCCTCCTAAAGCAATCATTTGAACATGACGATTTTGAAGGCTACGTTTCAATTCACTATGCTTTTCTTCAAACATCATTCCTCGTTTCCTGTTAGGTTTAACTTCAATTTTATCAAAAACGCCGCCCATGACTTTTATGTATTTTTCTAAAAAAATCACGAACACAAACGTAAACACACCTTTCGTCTCACAATGTGCAACGACTTTTTTTTCTGTGCGTTATGCAAGTGTTGAATTGAGCAAACGCTGCGTTAAAATAACAGGAAGAAATATGCTTCGTCCTTTATTTAAATTAATGGCTTTTATTTCTTTTACGTTGATGATTATAGCATTAGTCATCGATGGTACGCGCTCTGTGAGCACATCACATTGGGAAACAACACCCCTCAATAAAATGCTAGAAAATCTCCTACAAACAGATATCTATGGACTCAACCAATCTATGCATAATATGACACTCCCTCTCTTACACTCAATTTGCATCACCCTCATCTGTTTACCAATATGGTCTATTTTAGGTACCTTAGCAATAATATTTTGTATTTTGAGTTATGAAAAACAAAAGCCTTTTCATAAAATCTTCTATAGATAAAGAAAAATACATTTGATATTTAATAAGATTTTCAAAATCTATTGCGCTATAAATAATCGGCACACCTTAAAGAAATTTATCCTCTTGATAAAACAAAAGCTATTTCACCAATAGGCATAACTGAATAAGGCTTTATTATGAATATAAAGTGGCCTACCCTACCCGATGATCACTGTGGGCTACTACTATAAATAAGCTTTACTTTTATCAATAAAAGCATTTAGCTATTGCAATGTTACTTCTGTTCCTACCTGTAAGAAAATTCTGCATAGAAAAAACTGAACAACATATTGCTGTAGCTAAAATTATTTATTATCCCTAATTTATCTCTTAAAAGTTTTTCTCCGTTCTTTGGAACAGTGATCGTAGACAAAAAATGTACCCTAAAATAATATGGAAACTCTTTATTGAATTGATATCTTTTGAAATAATGATGATAACATAGATTTTGCAAAAACCATCCCTTATATCTACTGAGATGCATTAAACTGAAAAATCTGTGCAATAAACGGTTACAATTACAACAAAAAAACATTTCATCCTATTGTAGTCTAGGAGATACATACCTTGAAAAAAAGAAGGCTTTACTGACAAAAATTGAAAGCTTCAACAAAAATATCCAATATCCCTATTCATGAAGAAATAATATAGCAGCTGTTTCAGAGAAACTTCATTTTTCTAAATATGAAAATCGCCTTGTTAAAATATTAAATTTTTAGATATTTCATATTCTTGCCTTGATCACTTACCACGCAAGAAAGCTTCTCAATGAACCTTTTCTTGATGTGCTTGCTTTTGCTTGATTCGGTATTGTCTGTCGTCCTGAAAGCCGATTTTATCACATTATTCCCCTTTACCTCCATTCCTGTGATATAAGAATGAAAAGTAGCTTTTCTAAAAAACAATTCTTACACTGATCTTCTCTTTAGGTTATAAAGATTGATGGTATTTTTTTATTTCAAAAATAATCTATAAAATAAATCTCTCCCTTTCGGATAAGAAAGGCATCCTTAATCTGTGCAAAGATCTCTTAACGCAATCTCTATCCCAAAAATCGACTTATTATACCGCCTCCAACATTAAATACAATTGTAAATTGAAAAGATATATTATCGGCAACTTCATAGCATTAAGATGAAAAAAATATCGCTCTGCACTGCTAATTTCAGCAAGCCACGCTTTTTACCTCAACTGCCTCAATGACTCCTGAATCTTCTAGATTAATCGAACAAAATGCACACTTGCTTTTGTGCATTCTTTTGGTTATTACCTTCGGTCTGACTTTTGTCTGATTAATATGTAAGCTTATGCCGCATTAGCTCAGTTGGTAGAGCACATCATTCGTAATGATGGGGTCGCTGGTTCGAATCCGGCATGCGGCACCATGTTTTGCTTTTAACACATTGAAATATATAGGTTTTTCCTTTAAACAATTATTTTCAGACCACCTTTTGGACCACCTTCTACAATTTATATAATTTGACTGTAGCTTGACAGTAGGTTTTGTACCAATTTATTTTTTCAAAAGTTTTTTAAGAGGTTCTCAAAGGGTCTTCAAAGACCTTTCAAAGGTCATTTAAAGCCCCTTTTATGAGTCATTTTTCTCTTCTTCTAAAAATCGCAATTTGAGATGATCAGCTCCTTCGCCGGAATCGGATACTTTGAACCACATGTATAAGACGTATTCACCTCTTTTCGTTTAAATTGGCTAAAGGTTGTTCGGATCTCTGGCACATCATTGAGAGACAAAACAAACTTCCCCTTTAATTGTGCAAGCAGTGTCGACATTTTCTGGTAATCCTCTCGCTTAAACAAATCCTTTCCATAGCAATCCTCAACGCCCCAATAAGGTGGATCAAGGTAAAACAAGGTCGTTGGCAAGTCATAGCGCTTGATAAAGTCAAACCAGTCTAAATGTTCAATGGTCACATTTGATAAACGCCGGTAAATCAGCTTTAAGAACCCCTCAAGTTTGAAAGAGTTAAACCGGGCACTACGGTAGGGATCAACTCCAAACGACCGCTTTGCTACCTGCCCACCAAAACTCAACCGCTGTAGATATAAAAACCGCAAAGCCCGCTCTAAATCCGTCAGTGTCTTTGGATCTTGCAGAGCAAAACTTTAAAACGCCTCACGGCTGCTAATTTGGAACTCTAACAGATCCATAAAAGGGTGATAATGGCGTTGCAAAACCCGAAAAAAATTCACCACATCCCCTGAGCGATCATTGATGACTTCATATAAGGGTATCAATTTCCGTCTGAAGAATATTCCCCCCATGCCAACAAAAGGCTCAGCATAAGTGCGATGTGGGATCGCTTCAATGATTTTGATAATGGTTTTTGCTAACCTGATTTTGCCACCAATATAAGCGGCAGCTGGTTCTATAGGATCAATAGATTTTAATGTTTCTTTACAAAGTGTATCCATACTTTTTTAACACTCTTTCATCACTAGTAGCCATCTTCTCATTGCTTCAAGTGATAAGAAGTGGCTGCGATGTTAAGTTGTGTTACATCGGACGGGGTGTGTTCGCAAAACTAGTCCCGTTGGCTGGACAACCAACCCAGCCTCTATTCTTTATTGCTGTCCCTTCCCTTGTCTGGTGCTTCAAGAGTAATGTCTGTGGTGTATCCGCTTTGTTTCTCATAGCGATGGGTGACGCTTTGGGCTTTCCATGGTCCATCGATTTCACTGCGGAACCCTTGAAGAAGCAGCGGTTGATCCGCCATGATTTCGGGGCGCCCTTCAAGGGACAAAGAGCCACTGCCTACAGCACGACACAGCCGGTCTGATTCTGAAGCGGCAGCAGCCAGTGCCTCTTCCTTACAAGTGTAGCAACAACGCAGACGGCGTACGGGACCAGTAAAACCTGTCTGATGTTTGACTTGGCATTGTTGCCCTTGTGAACGATCAAAATAACAGGCTTCAATGGTGCCATATTGCGTACGCGGCTCAAAGGTAAATTCCCAGCTCGAACAGTCATGCTTATGGATTGCTAATGCCGGTAAGTTCTCTCCACTTAAAAATAAAAACTTATTGTCTTTGATGAAAAAACGTGCCTGCATGCGCTCAGCAAGGCGCGTTAAAAAATCAACAGCCGATTGATCCGTACGAATCACATAAGGGAGAGTTTGTTGAGTGAACTGGGGGCTTATCTTTGCTTGATAGCCATGGCGTTTGGCTAAGGTTTCCACAATCTCGCCAACAGTTTTACCATCAAAATGTTCACTTGTTTGTTCTTTGAGTTCTTTACGCATCGAGGCGCTTTTGCCACAAAGGCGCAAGATCTCGCCATAACTGCCACCGATACTTACAACTGATTCGATAACAAAACACCCCATCGAAGCACTGATGCTGTTCTCATAACCAAAGATCACCTGCAGAGCACTGCCCGTTTGTGGAACCTCTAAATCATTGCCACTATCGTCAAACTCCGCTTCAAATCTATCGGCTTCATTGCCGGCATGATCAGTGATGGTTGCCGTTAAAAGACGTTGGTAAAAAACCTCATAAACAGGTTTGTCTCCCACCTTGACCACAATAAAAGGGTATGTGCGCATTAATCCCATAACCGCTTCACCGTGCTTTGAGGATTGTGAAGTGCGAATTCAGGCAAAACAACAGTTAAGCCGCGCGGCAAAAGCACACCATATTTGGCAATCTCTGGATTGGCTTCCAGTGTGGCTTCGAGATAGCCGTTTAGTGCCCCAACTTGTGCACGGTCTCCTAACACAGCCATGGCATGGTGAAAGCAGATGAGATCAAGACTCATATCCTCTAGCTCTACAACAATGCGCTTTTGGGGTATCTTCATGGAGTTTGTCCTCCTTGAGATTGTTCCACCTGATATTGACCTTGCGGTTTGCCCCCATCAAAAAATGGCAAAAGACTGAGGAAATAGCGGATGCGCTGTGATTGAGCAGAGCGGCTGATATAGTCGTGGTCTTGCGTGAGTGCGGTGATCACCACAGGGCCATGGAGGATAGCACTATAGCTCGTATCATTGATCCACCGAAGCATCTGCACAGGCTTGGCTCTTCTAATTGTTTGGGTGATGGCATCAATGGCGACACGGTCACCAAATTCCTCTGGAAACCAAACCCCATAAATGGTCTTTGCATCATTGCCATAGCCAGTAAATTGTAAACTGGGCGACCTACCAAAACGCTCTAGGCAAACCCATGAGGCAGAAAACTCTTCTTCAAAGGATTGGAAATTCAGCCAGTCCACGTAAAATTGATGCGGTCCTAACATCATCAAAGGATCTCTCATTGCCTCCCTCCCCTCATTTTATTCTTTCCATTATTCTGTTCCACCATGCAGAGCATTGGCGCGTGCACGTTGAATGGCGTGAGCAACCGCACGACCAGTGGCTACGGGATCACGAGCGCCATTAATATGCACCGTGACATTTTCGATTGTGCGTAGTGGTGGAGTGATCTTTGTTATTGTCTCTTTGCTCTCGACCAGATCGATTTGCATAACCAGCACCAGCAAATTGCATAATGGGCTGGATGGCTGTTTTGCCGCCCAACCAACTTGATAAATGCCAACTGGGCAAATGAAACAGATCAGATAAATCAACATTGCCAATCCATTCTCTGATGCGATTTGGCAAAGATTGAAAAAAGTCCTTCAATTTTGTAATGGGTGCCATAAAACCACCGACAATCCAATTGGCCAAGTCTTCCCCTGCTTGTTCCATACTGGCTTTGGCATCCTCAGGGAGCTTTTCGCGCGCAAAAAAGCTTCCCAACCAGCCCCAAAAGTTGGAAAGACTTTGCTTGAAACCATCCCCCACATTGCCAAACCACTTGCCAACAATGCTAAGTCCCTGTTTAAACTTTTGCCAATGTTCAGAGAAATCAAAACAAGAGCATGTGCTATTCCCCGTGCAAAGCCTTTAACAAAGGAAGAAAAACGATCCCAATATTTCCACAAAACAAAACAGCTAGCAAGGATCACCGCCACAACAGCAGCAATCAAAGCCCCTATCGGGCTAAAAACAGCACCAACCACAGAGGCAATGCCAGCACCAACCACTTCGATCACTGTGCCTATCCAACCGAAAGTAGCGGCGAATGCAGAGCCAGAGACCATAAGCCCTCGAAACGCAGCCACGAGTAAAGTCATCGGTCGGAGAAGACGCAGCGTGCTCCCACCAAGACTTGCTGCCATTATTCCCACTGAGCGCCCTGATGCGATTAAACCTCACCAACTTGTTTTAAGAGCACGGCTGAGCGCTCCAAGCTTTACAAAAGAAGTCATGAGTTGCAGAAGCCCAAGGCGTGTACCAGCCATGGTAAAACGCAACACCCGCAAAGCAATATTAAAAGCCATCAGAGCTGCAATGGTTTTTATGATGGCGCTTGTTAAAGCTGAAGATTGGTATGATTATGGTTAGGGTGATATACTGTAACTATGTAGAATACTACACAACGAAAGAAGACAGCGTGCTGTATTGCTTTATTATCACGCCAAGTTGAAGAGATTTTTCTTGTCAATTCTAATTTTAATAACACGATTGAAATCTATTGTTTACAAACATATTGCTATAACATTTGATGATAACGGCTCACACACACTTCATAGTGCAACTTTAACCTTTGAAGTCACTTATCTGAGAAATATCCACACCATAAATAAAAGAATGCAACAGCAGGACAATCTGAGCCCATCATAATTTTTTCACCAGAAACAGAAATAAAAAATGAAGATAAATACACAAAAATTGAGGTTCCTATGCTTGAATGGCATGACAAGGAAATCACCGATCTCAAGCCTCATTTATAAAATACTTATAGTGGACAGAATTAGCTATGCTGATCACAGAAACGCGCTCGACTGGATAAAAAAGTAGCAATCTCATTAGTATTGCCTTTCATAAACAAGCCCACGCTGGTAAACTGCATTCCCATGAGGAATGCGATGTTAGAGAACAAATTCTTGTTCTCTCTTCATCAAAGGATTTATAGCAAAAAGTAATCGTTAACTTCATTCATACGGATACCAACTAAACCGCCGATAAAAGTAGAATTTATCGAACCATACCCTCTAATAGAATAACAGTTGCGTATGATGATAAATAAAATACTATATACTCATCATCAAATCAGAAGGAATTTCATTATTATGATTTCTGAAGCATATCGAGAAAAGGTGATGATATTACGTTAGAACTTATAACACTAGAGAGCATAAAGATTACCTCAGAACATGAGGCTCAAATTAAGCGCCAAAAGAAAAGTGTTGCCCTCTAAGCAACTAATTATGTTTCTATTAATTCAAGTGATTTAAGACAACAGAAAATATAGGTAACATATCTTCACAGGTTTTTTTACCTCTGGTTCTCCATGATAAGCACTCCAAATTGAACACGGTTTGACACACGCATGATACGGCACAATTATCAGAGACACACTTCGAAACTCATTGATCAATCATTTTTTAACAATTATTTTTGACTTTTATATAATATAAATTCATGAATAATTTCGCTTTTTATCTGAAAAACAAACAATGAAGTGATAAGCAATATCGGTTTATATTTTTTAATGCAATTAGAAAACAAAATAGAGGATATTCAAATTAACTGTAGTTTTTTTGAACAAAACATGTATAGTACGTTTTGTGTCTACAATATGGATTCGATATAATCTATGAATACAAAATGTTTAATTGCGGTATATTTTTTCAGTTTGATAGCAACTTCTACAGTACAAGTAATGGATGCTATAATTCTTAAAGAATCAGTATCCGTTACTTCATAAGTTATTGTAATACATGATTTTATTGAATAGATTATTTATTGGTGGTGGATTGATGCTTTTTTCAAGTAAAGCTACTTTAAAAATGCTCTAAAGAGGCTAATGCTGGAGAATTATGATTTGAAATTTATTACCTAAACCTTAATGGACGATAAGGAGTTTTTATGCAAATCTTAGTATTTGCCTCGGAAAGAGCTTTTTTCTGGAGCGATTTTGGTGTGTTGTAGTGTTGTAAAGAGGATACAAATGAAGTGGATGGAAGATAATAAGAAAAACAATAACTAAATAGTTTGCTGTTCGTATTGAGTTTGCAACAATTAGTAATTTTGTCATGTGTGCTAAGTATTATTCAGTTTTTTTATAAATAAGTTCGCAAAGGAAAATTTGTAATTAGTCGTAAGATCTCAATGACTTCCGTATTTGTATACTTTATAAATTTTGATTATTTGGCTTGCCGTAAAACTTGTTTTTTAGGGCAGTGCTATAAGGTTTTATTCAATGGAGTATTGTAAGTGTGATTTGTCATTAATTACAGTAAATACACAGGATAGTCTTTGTGCATAGAATTCATGAAATGAATCGCACAAGAAGCAAAAGAAATTTATCGAGAGAATTTTATCTGATTATGAATTAGATTTATTGAAAGTCATTATCTTAAGGCAGAAAGGAAGTTGATAGCTACAGAGTGGATAATCATTAAAATATAATCTTTTTTTCCAATGAACAAAGCGTCATAGGTTTTAATACTTCCTGTCGCAAAGATCTTTTAGTTCTAATAGGCTATCTTACTCTTCCGTTCTTTAGGGTGAGAAGGGTGAGTTTTGAATTTTACTTCACGTCCTACTTTGTGTGGGGCTTTTTTAGCGGATTAAGAATAATTCGGATTAAGAATAATGCGGAAAATATCAAAAGAAGGGCTTGCACTAATTAAGCAATTGGAGGGTTTGCGGTTAAGTGCTTACGAAGATGCTATTGGTGTGTGGACAATTGGTTATGGACATACAAGTGCTGCTGGTGCTCCAGATGTCTATGAAGGAATGCAAATTACGGAAAAAGAAGCAGAAAAAATCCTTCGTCAAGATTTGAGACAATTTGAAGATGTTATTAAACAAACTGTTAATGTTCCTTTAAGCGATGAGCAGTTCGCAGCACTGGTGTCGTTTTGCTATAATGTTGGAACAGAAGCTTTTCATCGCTCTACACTCTTAAAAAAGCTTAATAAAGGCAATTATGATGCTATACCAATTGAATTACAAAAATGGACGAGAGCAGGAGGAAAGCGTCTCCAAGGCCTTGTCAATCGTCGAGCAGCCGAAGCATGGCTATGGACTCAAGGAGCTCATGTATCTCCCAATTATCAAAAAGTAGAAGCGCAAGGCGTCACAGGTATTTGCAAAGTAGAAGCTCTTGCACCAATTATAGGTTCTTTCTCAGGGCTTGGAGGACTTTTCGCAGGGAATGGTCCTGTTCAATGGGCTTTAGCAGGCATTATGGTTTTGGCTGCTTGTACGGCTATGGTATATATCGCTAAACGCTTTCAGGAGCACCGTCTATGATCTTATGGATAAAAAAATATCTGACGATAATAGCAACAATCTCAGCAGCTTTTTTTGTAGCTTTAGTGAAAGCTTTTTTTCTTGGGAAAAAAGCTGAGCAGCAAAAACAAACAGAGAAAGCTTTAAACACAGCAAAGACAAGGCTTGAGGTAGAAAATGAAATTAACAAAAAAAGTGATGCTAGTGTGCGTACTGAGCTTTCTGACTGGCTGCGCAACGAATGAACGAACTTCTTGTCTTGGGTGGCTGCCAATTTATTTGAACCACCAAGATCTCAATGTGATTAGCCCAAACTTGGCAAGAGATATCCTAAAACATAACAAGCAAGGTGAGCGTCTGTGTGGGTGGAAACGTGAACAGGAAACAAAGTGACAGAAATATAGAATTCACAGAATTAAGAAAGACAGCTTTTTCATGAGATAATCAATACCTACCCAAGTATGAAAATAGTGTCTCGTTGTGTGAAATAGGGTGTTTTTGTCTTATTAGTGGTTGATTTTGTTTATCTCATAGATGCGATAGGTAATATCCATCCATATTTGAGACATTCGTTTTCAAAGAATTTGAAGATATGTTATGATAAAGAGGAAGGGTTCGCAAGAACTCTCCTGCTACAAATTGCGGCGCTGTAAATGTAGTTCAGAGTGTGTACTAAGTAGCCACAACTCTAGTGTTTTGGCAGCAGAATTTCAATAGAAAAACTATAAATGTTAAAACCTCGTGCTCATAAATAAGATTGCATTCTGAATAAAAAATGATTTCATAATTTTTATATAAAATATGTAAGCATCTTACACACCAGTAAAAATCTGCGTATTTTTTCACTTTAACTCTTATAAAAAGTAAATTTTTTTCAGAAAGTTTTGCTTATTTGCAATAAATAAATTTTATAATTATTGAAATTTATACCATAAAACCATTATACAATGAACAATATATATTAAAAAATATTTAATAATATTATTTTAAAATTAATAAATTTTATTTAAATATTTTATAGATTAAAATAAGAAATATCTAATATTTATATCTAATAAATTAAAGAGTCCATGATACATAAAGAGAATTTAAGGTGATTATTTTATAAATCTTTTGAGGGGATAGAGTGTGGCTTATACAAGCAATAAAGCGGATACTGTCAATGCAATCTATGCTCTCCGTTTACGCCTTAAAATACTTGACTTCATCAGAAAAGCGAAATCTGGACACACAGCGGGTAACCTTTCCTGCATTGATTTGATTTATGTCTTATATAAATATATTCTTAGAATAAGTTTAACGCTTCTTCATGATTCTAATCGCGATCGATATATTCAAAGTAAGGGACATGCAGTTGAAGCATTGTATATTGTATTATCAGAAATGGGATATTTTGATCCTCAACTTCTCGATACTTATTTAAAATTTTGTTCAAAATTTATTGGTCATGTAACTAAAAAAGTCCCTGATATTGAATAAAGCACAGATTCTCTTGGTCATGGCTTATCTCTTGGTGCGAGAATGACTCTTTCTAGACAGTTTAATCTCAATCCTATTTGTGTTTTGGTGCTTTTTAGCGATGGCGAAATGACAGAGGGATCCGTCTGGGAGGCTGCATTATTTTCAGCGCACTATAAACTCAGTAATCTTACCGCAATTGTTGATAAAAATCCGCTACAAATTTCTGATACAACTGATGTCTTAATGAAAACAAAGCCTTAGCAGATAAATTTACAAGTTTTGAGTAGCATATTGTAGAAATTGATAGTCACGATATAACACAACTGAAAACATCATTAGGTTCTCCTCCATCTCGTAAGGACAAACCAACAGCAATACTTATAAACACCATAAAGGGATGTGGAATTTCCACGATGAAAAATGACATACGCTGGCACCATAAAGTTCCAACAGATGAGGAATATAATATTGCTGTCAATGAAATTCAGACAAAAATTCAATTAATGGGAAAATAAGCGTAGATGCGTATCATCAAGAAACGCAAACTGCTGTGAAGTTCAAACCTCGAAATTATGAATAAGGTCCTTATAAGGATAGCGCAATTTGATAAAGATATTGTCGTTTTAACTGCTGATTCACGAATATCCGGAAAGATTGATCAATTCGCAAAGCTTTATCCAGGACGTATTATAGAAGTTGGTATTTTTGAACAAAATTTGGTAGTCATTGCTGCTGGTCTTGCTTCATGTGAAAAAAGCCATGTGTTGTTTCACAGGCATGTTTTTTGACGACGCGTACACGTGAACAAATAAAGGTAAATATCGCTTATTGCGAAACATCCAGTTAGACTAATTGGTATTAGCTATGGACCACTTAAGGGCCACACATCATACCATTTCCGATTTTGCGTCACTTCGCGCTATTCCTAATATACGCATCATTGCTCATGCTGATAATAATAAAGAAACAGAAGCTGCAATTCTCTCTACTTTAAGTAACCCTACGCCTGCTTATATACATTTAGGAAAGCGTGCTGCTACAAATATTCATAGTTATCTTTCGAAAAATCAATGCTTGTAAAGCTTCTGTTATAAGAGAGGGAAAAGATATTCTCTTGCTTGCAACTGGAGAAACCGTTCACATTTGTCTCGATGCCGTTGAAGAACTCCCAAAATATGAAGTTATGCCAACAATTGTAAGTGTTTCAACAATTCAACCTTTAGATGGTGAATCTGTGCTAAAACTATGCCAATCCCAACAATTTTTTTGCCTGTGAAAAACTAGTATCAATGAGAGCTTAAAGAAGCAATTGCGAGATTACTTATGGAATATAGCATTGCATACAGATTTGTATCACTAGGAATACCGAATGAGCTCGTCTGGAATGAAAGATAATTAAACATTTTAGCAAATTATGAAATCAGTAGAAATGGCATAATAAAAACTGTATTAGGCAATGCAGTAATATACAAAGAATATCAAACTGCATCTGAATATGCTCATCAGCTAAAAAACATCACAAATCATTGAGCATGATAAAAAGAAAATAAAAAATAATAAGCATACGGAATCGTACTTTTTCTGCATTCAATGAAAAAATTCTTTTATTTAAAGAGAGAACTAGTAAAAATACATTTTCTTCATTGTATAAGAACATCTGTACTTGCTAAACTCTCGTGTGTTATTTCTTTAATTGCATACGCTCCAGTTAATGTCATAGCTATACGCATTTCATTAGCAAAAAGATCAAGAAGGTGAGCAACACCTTTCTCCCCTGCTGCTGCGAGTGCATATACAAAAGCACGACCAATCATGACGGCATCTGCACCTTGTGCTATCATACGTACAACATCAAGCCCAGAACGAACACCAGAATCAACTAAAATGGTCAAATCACCTTTTACAGCCTCCGCAATTGCCGGCAGTGCTCGCGCAGTGGACAAGACACCATCAAGTTGGCGCCCACCATGATTGGAAACAACAATACCATCAGCACCAAATTGTACTGCCTCCCGTGCATCTTTTGGATCGAGAATACCTTTCAGAACCATTTTTCCCTTCCAAAAATCTCGAATCCATTGCAGATCAGACCAACCAATTGATGGATCAAAATTTGCACCAAGCCACCCAACATAGTCTTCCAATGTAATCTTCTTTTTTAGATAAGTAGAGACATTTCCAAGATCATGAGGGCGTCCCATAACACCAACATTCCAAGCCCAATGTGGATGGGCAACAGCTTGTAAAATACGGCGTAATCCAGAATAAGGCCCAGACATTCCTGAATGCGCATCACGATAACGCGCACCAGGAACGGGCATATCAACTGTAAAAACTAATGTACGCACACCAGCCAACCAAGACCGCTCTAATGCATCACGCATAAACCCGCGATCCTTGAGAACATAAAGTTGAAACCAAAATGCATTTCCAACCGCTTCTTGCACTTCTGCAATGGAACAAACTGAAACTGAAGATAGTGTAAAAGGAATGCCTTTCGAAACTGCCGCACGCGCAGCTTTTACCTCACCACGACGTGCATACATACCAGTTAACCCTACAGGTGCAAGAATAATCGGCAAATCAAGTGTTTGATCAAAAAGCTTGATTGAAAGATCAACTTCACCAACCTGCCTCAGAATCCTTTGACGGAGTGCAAGTGCTTGAAGATCTGTACAATTGCGCCGCAACGTTTCCTCAGCATAAGCACCGCCATCAATATAATGAAAAAGAAAAGGTGGAAGCCGACGCTTTGCTGCTTTGCGGTAATCAAATGTTGAGGAAATAATCATTATGGCACCATTGTTTCTGAATGAAAAGCGAAAACACCTTAAACCTATAAGCCCCAACCCGCGCACCTCCTATTAAACGTTTCAATAGAACACTCCACTCAGTAGATGCAGGCAACAAAGATTGCAACTCAAAAAACTAAACAACAAAAATAAAGTCCTTACTTCTCTTTTCCAGATTTAAATACCTGAGAAATATTCAACCTCGATAAATAACGTATAAATTCATCATAACCTAAGTAAGGCTTTCCCCTTTATGATTGATGCCATTCCGAAGCATCGCTTTCATCATTTATTCTACTTTCAAAGTAATTCTCTTCTACAAAGATGTATCACATTACAATCTGTAAGAGTATATAAACAATCATTCAACCTTATCTAAAAGACAAAACATTAATAGACATAAATCAAACTGTTGAATAAATTTGGTTATTTTCCCTCATATTAATATCCAAAATCTTGTAGATTTACTACTAACAATTCACATAGAACATACAACCCTTAACTCAAATTGTAATTGTAATAAAAAAGTGTGTTTAGAAAAATCTGAACACACTCAAAGCAGTAATGTGAGCTTCGGTCACAATAAAATTACTTATGAAAATAAAGAAAAAGGCAAAGCCGAAACATCATTTCCTTTAAAAGGTAGTATATTGCCTCAAATTAAGCCGGAGATGTTAAGAAAGGCATTGCCAAATCAGGCTTATGTATCTCAAATATGAGCTTGAATCTGAAAATGATTTAATAATGGCTATGGACTTTTTACCTAAAATATCCAGAATCTCATCTAGCGCTTTTGAAAAGGCTAAAAAACTATAGGGCTAAAAAAGCTGCTCTCGCTATTGGTATGATCATCAAAAAATATTACCGGCACCTCATCCGTCACCAAGCGGATCTCTGCGTGGCATGATTGCTAAAGAAAATCGCAGTGAATTATATCTGGAAAGACCATTTTATGCTCTGATGAATACGGATAGAGCTAGTGATAAAGGCAAAGAAAGTATAATGTCATCTATTGAGAGATGATTAATGAGGCTGTCGTGATGCACACACTGAAACACATGCAGATCTTCTTTAACTTTTAAATGAAGAAAGAAGTTATTGTGGAATATCTGCGGGGATATATATGAAGATTTATTGTTTAGCAAGAGAGTATTTAAGAGTTTTAATTCTTATCAGAAATCAACCACAAAATTGCTTTTTGTTTTTTAGGGGGAGCATATCAAGTTTTGTACCAAGAAATCTTCCAAAAATGTTATTGAAAATATTGAAAATGGATATGCAAGACGAACAAACGCTTGCTGAAGATATTGTATCAACGACTGTAACTTGTTGGGAGCATAATGTTGTACAAAAAAACGCATGGCATGAAGTCCAAAAAACCATAAAGGCGCATTGCGCTTCTCCTTTAAGAACTGGACATCTCCTCTTAGCTTAATGAGTTCTCATTATGCATCCTTTACGCAAGATTTGCGATGGAAAGATTTTACGGAAAAAATCAATGCGTTTTGTTTAAAAGATCCGAGTTTAATACATCCTTCAATATGGAAGGGTATTTCACAATGTTTGTTGTGATGAAACAATTGCTATTTCTTGGCATGCCACTGGCTGTTGGGTTTATCTCTCAGATGATGATTTCCTTCACAGATGCAGCGCTTGTGGCGCATTTAGGCGTTCAAGCCTTGAGTGGTACAATGTTGGCTCTGAGTATGTTTAGTTTTGTTATGTTGTTGGGGCTAGGTATTATTACCGCTGTTGCACCAAAACTTGCGGAAAGCTTTCGCAGACAAGAGGGATATGCATTGAAGGCGTGGTTTGATCAAGGAATATGGCTTTCCCTTTTGATTGGAATGATGAATGCGATCATTTTACTCAATACGAGGAATATTTTGTGTCTTCTCGGCCAAGATGTGGCAATTGCCAATATAGCGCAGGAATATAATAGTGGCGCTGCTATAGGGGTGGTGTTTTTTTATCTTTATGTGAATAGCCGCGGATTACTGTCAGCAATTGGTAATCCAAAGCCCTTAACCTGGGTTATGCTTGCGGCTATCCTCGTGAATTTTCTTATTTCTTGGCCGCTTATTTTGGGTATAGGTTTTGCAAGCGGATTAGGTGTCTTTGGTGCAGGAATTGCAAGCAGTTTCATCCGTATTTTGATTGTCATTGCAGCGGCAATAATTCTGACCCGCAATTCTGCTTTTCATGCCTTTCACTTTAATTATTTGAGACCGAAGTTAGAGATTTCACGAATAACAACATTGCTGCGCGTAGGGCTACCCATTGGTATACGTATTCTTATTGCGGAAGGTTTTCCTTCTGTCATTGCATTCATGATTACTGATTATGGGGTCCAAGCTTTGGCTACGCATGCGATTGGAATGCGTCTTGATATGCTTATTTCCGTGGTGGCTTTGGGGATATCTAGCGCAGCCGCGACAATAGCAGCGTGGTATAGAGCAGATGAGAATAATATGGCTATAAAACAGTTGCGTATGAGTGTTACAGTTTTTGCTGTAGTTTATGTCTTGTTTTTATCAGGGGTTGTTTATCTCTCTTATGAATTTATTCTTACAACTATCTTTGATATTTCCGAGGCCAGTGTCATTGTTTTTTCTTGGGAGTTGCTTCCGCTCATTTTATTGTCTTTTGCTTTTGGCACTTTAGGGGCGATGCTCAATGGCATACTTGTGGGCTTTCTTGATACATTTTGGTCAACACTTGTTGTAGCAACAAGCTATTGGGGAGTAGGCCTATTGGGAGGAGCGCTCATAGCGCATTTTTTTGAATATGGCTTTATTGGCTATTGGCTAGGCATGATTGGTGCAAGCTTAATCGTTTCTATATTTAACTATATGCGTGTGAGTTATTTAATAAAACGCAATTCTATATTTGGGTCTGAGTGAGTATTATAAAAACACCTGTAAAGCACTAGCTGTGAAGGCATAGCTACTCACCCCCGTCCATATAGGCTGTTTACTTCTATGGAGATAAATATAGGCTACAAAACTTGCTTAATCTTGAAAAGAAAAGCCTTTGATTGTAGCTTCAATATTATCTGTTGAGTTATTTTATAAATATCACCGGTCTTATTCAGGGGGGTGAAGAATGCTCTTAATAACTTAGATATGATGTTTTTTTTGATAAAGCTGTTGATCTTAGTGGCTTTATTGAAAAGGAAGCCAACCTCTCTCATCAGGAAAATTGCTGAAATGGTGTTGGTGCATTGATTTATGATAATATTCGGTTTTTTTGTAGAGTTTACAGGCGCGCTAGAGCTTGAGGTAATGCTTTAATTTCTCATAAAGCTGAGATTAATGGTGATACAAAAATTGGTGATGATTATAAAGAACCTGTCATTGAAAATATTGTTTTTGTATAGAATAGATGATAGTTTTTGGTGGAAACGCTTACTTTAAAACAGTAAAAAGCTGCGTCACATTAAAGATGCGGCAATTTATTGTAATGCAGACATTTAATGGGGGAATATCAAAAATGCGATATATAGAGCCTTCTAAAGGATTTGAAATATGAGTATGTCTCAACAGAAAAAGTTTCACTTTTGTTGAGCGATTTTGGTCATACTACAAATTGCTTTATACACAAAATGGGTAACTTAGAACATCAAGATAAAATCATCTAAAGCAGAAATGAAATACATTAAAATTTAGGGACAATATTTATTAGAAAGCACTACGTTTTTTTTGAAAAAAACTGTTAATGCATTGTATGTGAAAGCTTATTTATTTGTCCCTTAGTGAGATTTTATACAGAATAAATGTACGATGTCTTCATCTAAACTTTTAGGAATCAAGTAAGTAGTGGCAACCGATCTTATATATTTATTTTGAAAACTAAAGCTTCCCTTCTAATGAAGATGCTTTCTACATACACTTTATCAAAGTCCGCGTTTTAAAACTCACTTAAAATGCTTAGATAACTTTAATCCCTGCGCTTGATAATGTGAGCCAACATCATGCCCATAAAGCGCTAACGGTCGATTAAGCATGTGCTCATATACTAAACGACCAATAATTTGGCCATGCTCCAAGATAAATGGAACCTCATGGCTGCGAACTTCCAAAACTGCCTTTGCCCCTTTTCCACTGGCCTCCATATGCCCAAATCCTGGATCAAAAAAACCTGCATAATGCACCCTAAACTCACCAACTAAGGGATCAAAAGGTGTCATTTCAGCTGCATAAAGCGGAGGAACATGGACAGCTTCTCGTGAAACTAAAATATAAAACTCATCAGGATCAAGTACCATTTCTCTTTGACCACGGTCAAAAAGAGGTTCCCAAAAATCTAAAACATCGGCAACAGCACGCTTATCAATATCAATAACACTTGTATGACGTTTCCCACGATATCCCACAAGTCCGTTTTCGTTCCCTTTCAAATTAATGGAAAGCCCAATACCACCATCGCTAATATTAGGAAAATCGTCTGATATAAGCGTTTCTTGCCTATGCAAAGCGTGCAACTCAATTTCATTTAAATAACTTTGTCCCTTTCTAAGCCGAAGCTGAGATAAATGCGATCCGGTGCGTACTAAAATTGGAAATGTACGTGGACTAATTTCTAGATAAAGTGGGCCATGATAACCTGCACAAATTTTATCAAACTCCTGAGCATTATCCGTAATCACACGCGTAAAAATATCTAACCGTCCCGTAGAACTTTTTGGATTAGCAACCGCAGATAAAGTTTCTGGTAAAGCCAAACTTTCCAAAAGAGGCACAATATAAACACACCCCGTTTCCAAAACCGCCCCCTCCCGCAAATCAAATTCATGCAACTTTAACCGTTCGAGCTTATCTAAAACTTTTGCATCAGATCCCGGCATAAAAGAAGCACGGATACGATAAGCTTTTTCCCCTAAACGCAAATCAAGACTTGCAGGTTGTATTTGGGCTGCATCAAATGGCCAAAGAGCCTTAAGAATACCATTGTCAATTAAAGCCTGTAGATCACTATCTGCCAAAATACCACTCATACGCACCATATGATCCTGCCTTCCATCTTTACTCTGCTTCTTTTTGACCCAAATAATCGATCAGTGTAAATCTTTTAAAATGATACAAATCATTCCCTCCCAATTTTGTCAGTTAATTTGCTACCACAATCAATACATGGATGCCACAAACAATAAAGCAGTAACTGGTAAAAACATTCTTTGAAAGTAAATACAACTTTCGAAGATAATATCTTTACACTCTCTCATCCTTGAATGTTCAACAAATAATGTTATCATGATTTCAAGCTTCTTTAAGTTTTCAGGAATCTGTTTAGAATTTATTATGATCATACGCCATCTTAGCGAAAATATTATTAATCAAATTGCCGCTGGTGAAGTTATTGAACGGCCGGCAAATGTTGTCAAAGAACTGGTTGAAAATGCTATTGACGCTGGAGCAACCCGTATTGAAATCGTGACAGTAAACGGTGGAAAAAATTTTATAAAGGTAAGTGATAATGGCTTCGGTATTCCTGCAGATCAGTTAACTTTAGCAGTTTCTCGCCATTGTACATCAAAAATTACAGATGATGTTCACAATATCTGTTTTCTTGGTTTTCGAGGAGAAGCCTTACCCTCCATTGGTTCTGTCGCTAAACTTAAATTAATCTCACGAACACAGCACGCTGACAATGCTGCTGAAATTATTGTCACAGCAGGAAAAATTGTCGGTCCCAAACCGGCTGCTGCTAACCCTGGAACTATTGTTGAAGTTCGTGACCTCTTCTTTGTCACTCCAGCACGGCTAAAATTTATGAAAACTGATCGTGCTGAAACAAACGCCATTACCGATATGATTAAACGAATTGCTATTGCATTTCCACATATCCGCTTTTCTCTTTCTGGATCAGACCGAACTTCTATAGAATTACCTGCTACGGAAAATAATACCCAAGGGCAATTACAACGTATTACACAGATTATGGGAAATGAATTCGCTCCCAACAGCATTGTCCTTAATGCTGAACGCGAAGCTGTTCGCTTAAGCGGATTTGCCTGTTTGCCGTCCTTCAACCGTAGCAATAGTCTTCACCAATTTGCTTATGTTAATGGTCGTCCAGTGCGCGATAAATTACTCTGGGGAGCAATCCGAGGAGCCTATGCTGATGTTATGGCTAAAGATCGTCATCCCGTATCTATCCTTTTTATTGATCTACCACCCACTGATGTAGACGTTAATGTGCATCCAACCAAAGCCGATGTAAGATTCCGTGACCCAGGACTCATTCGCGGTTTAATCGTTGGAGCAATTCATGAAGCTTTGCATCAAAGTGGTGTTCGTCCAACTTCAACGCGCTCTGAAGCAATGTTGGATGCATTTCAAGCACCACAACCAGTGGGAACTTTTAAGAGCGCTCACCGACCTTTTTCTTATAACCCACAGCAACAGAACCATCACTTTGCATCAACCGCATCAATGATTCATAAACCACTAGATGCTACAAGTTCTATCAGTTTAAGAGAGGGCACTACCCCAATCATGGAGTGTTTAGATAGGCCAAGTGGTGATGTCTGCACTGCAAACCTTACACCTTCAGCGGAAGAATTACATTATCCACTAGGAGCTGCAAGAGCACAAATTCATAAAAACTACATTATCGCTCAAACCCAAGACAGTTTGATTATTGTTGATCAGCATGCTGCTCATGAAAGACTGGTTTATGAAGCACTCAAGAATGCCCTTTATTCTAAACCGCTTCCTTCACAATTGTTACTTATTCCTGAAATTGTAGAACTTTCTGAAGAAGATGCAACGTGCCTTTTAACGCATAAAGATGCTTTGCAAAAATTTGGCTTGAGTATAGAGCCATTTGGATCTGGTGCAATCGTTGTGCGGGAAACGCCTGCTATGTTGGGGGAAATCAACGTGCAAGCCCTGATTAAAGATCTTGCAGATGAAGCAGCTGAATATGATACTACAAACAATTTAAAAGCAATGCTTGATTATGTTGCAGCAACTATGGCCTGTCACGGTTCGGTACGATCAGGGCGTCTTTTACGCCCCGAAGAAATGAATGCACTCTTACGACAAATAGAATCCACACCCAATACAGGTACGTGCAATCACGGTCGTCCTACTTATATTGAACTTAAATTAACTGATATAGAACGGCTTTTTGGCAGAAAATAAATTACCGTCGTTTTGGTGAAAAAGAATTTTTTTAATTCGCTCTCGACTTTATAATATATCTTATGGCATTTTATTTCGATCATCTCTCACAAAGATAAAAAGGGATTATAAAGAATGTTTTCCAATGATGAACGTGAAGCAAAAATCCATTATTCCAACAATGGATATAAAATCGTCGAATATGGAACCTATACCTTTTGTGCTGTTAGCGGACAAAAAATACCTCTCGATGATCTAAAATATTGGAATCATCACCGCCAAGAAGCATATGCCAGTTGTGAAATTTCCTATCATCGCGAACTTGAATGTAATCCGTATCTCAGCCAATTGTTAAAAACACAAAAAAAATAACCAATTGAAAATTATAAATCCAGCCCTCACTTTTAAAAGTGTAATTTAAAAGAGGTGTTTGCGTTCTCTAAAACGGGTCATAACTTCCTCAAGGAGCATATGGCAAAAATCTCTTTGAGCAAAATCAACTTTAACATCAAAGACAATAAGATTTTTTAAATCTTTTTGCACACCGCTTGTCTGTATACGTGTGTAATCCTTAGCCGTTGTTGCCAACCATAAATTGTGCATTTTAGCCCTTTGTGCAAGATTTGTTAAATCAGTATCAGTAAAAAAATAGTGGTCAGGATAAGAGTAAGCTTGCACAACATAACCAGATAATTCTTTAATGGATTGAAAAAATTTATCCGGATTGCCAATGCCTGAAAATGCCAAAAATGATTTTCCCGCAACCCTATCGGATGCTAATGGTTTAAAATGAGCATAATGCAAAGCTTTTCCAGTACGGGTGACAAGGAAATCAATATTATCACACGCATCCGAATGGCCAATCAATAAAACACTGTCCATCAAAGAAAACTGTGTTTTTAAGGGTACACGCAAAGGCCCTGCTGGGAAAACAGCTCTATTCCCCAAACTACGCATTGCATCGACAACGAGCAATGCGTAATCTATGTGAAGACGACGGCTTTGAAATCCGTCATCCATTAAAATAAAATCACATCCTTCTTGCTTAAGTCGTTGTGCCGCTTCATAACGGTCTGGTGATATAGCAACAAATGCATGCCGTGCAAGTAAGAGTGCCTCATCACCAACATCGCGCGCATTATCCCATTTCTCATTTACAAGATGCACCCCCTTAACCATCGCACCATAACCACGCGATACAACACCAGGGACAAAACCAAGCTCTTTAGCGGCTTTCGCAAAAGCAATGACAACAGGCGTTTTACCAGCACCACCACATGTAAAATTGCCAATACATAAAACCGGAAGATCAATAATAAGGGACTGTCTTGTCATACGGCAACGAGAAAAATAACCATATACCCAAGAAATTGGAGCTAATAAAAAACGTAAAAAGCTTCTTTCCTTCCACCAAAAACGAGGTGCGCTAATATGCATATTGACCCCGATGTTGGCTTAAACTTGTCTGTATTACAAGGGGTTGCAAAAATGGATCAAGAACCTTTAGTGTACGCTCGAGTGCCCCTGCCATATCTGTCGCTACTTCATGAGCTTTATCAACCATTTTTTCCCGTAATGCTTCATTTGTTAAAAGCCTATATACCTGAATAGCAAGCTGTTTTGTATCTTGAACCATACATGCTGCATCACGCTTTAAAAATTGTTCAAACATTTCTTGGAAATTTGAGACATGAGGACCCGTTAAAATAGCTGAACCTAACAAAGCCAACTCCAATGGATTATGTCCACCATGTCCACACAAAGACTTCCCAAGGAAAGCAACTTTCGATAAGCGAAGGAAAAGTCCCATTTCTCCAATTGTATCTCCCCACAAAACATCTGTCTTCGTATCTGGAACAGCGTTTTCGCTTCTACGAATAAAACGCAAATTATTGTCACATTTCTTGATAAGATCTTCTGAACGTTCAGGATGACGAGGCACAATGATTGTCAATAAATCTGGCAAATAATTTTTAAGAATCTTATGAACTTCAAAAGCAATCTGCTCTTCCCCTTCATGGGTTGAAACAGCTGCCCAAACTGGACGATTACCAATAGCATCACGATACCGTGCTAACACTGTTTTATCTTTAACCAGAAAAACATCAGCTTTCAAATTACCAGAAAGCACAACAGATTTTACCCCAAGTGCATGGAAATAAGCCACATCCCTTTCGTTCTGAGCAATAGCTAGGTCAATATGCTTAAAAATATGTCTGGCAAGAACGCGCCGTTTTTGCCAAGCGTTAAAAGAACATTCAGACATATGAGCATTAACTAAAATCTGTGGAATATGCATTTTGGCAAGTTCTCTAATACGTAAAGGCCAAATTTCCGATTCACAAATCAGTGCTAAATCAGGCTTCCAATGGCTTATAAAACGGCGTACTGCCAAGTCCAAATCTAACGGAGCATATTGATGAATTAACCGATTACCAAAATGCTTTTTCACAAGAGAAGAAGATGTTACAGTACAAGTTGTCAATAATACATTGATTTTCAATGATAAGATATAATTAATCAGTGGGATAAGGGCAAGCGTTTCTCCAACGCTTGCTGCATGCAGCCAAATTAATGGACTTGGAGGACGTACTTCATGGCTTTTACCTAGGCGTTCTTTTTGGCGACCTTGCTCTTCTTTTCCACGGACAGTACGAAAAAACAAATAAAAAGGGATCATGGGACGTAAGCAAAAACCAATCATCCGATAGATTAAAAGAGCCACACGTGCCTTTAGTTCCAACATTTAAAATCACCTCATTTACCTATCTTGAGACATTTATAAGCTTCTTTTGTTAAACGATTCATCAACTCTTTTCATTGCATTGATTTCTCTTCTCATAAAACACTCTTCACATTTTAGGAGACAAAATGACTCCCTCTCTAAGATCAATTTGATCTCCAACAAGAAAAGAAATCACAGTTTTATTCCCTATTTTTTCAAGAATCTTGCCTCATAAAAAAGTGAGTGTGCACAAAGTATGATAGGGCAGATAAATAATTTGACTAATAAAATAATTCCTTTCCCAATTTTATACGTTTTTCCATGTGAAATATCAGCAATCATAATATCTTTTGTTAGATTTAAGAGCATTTTAGTTAATCGTGCTCACACCCATCTTTATTAACATCATGCATTCTACTTCGTCCCCTCGAACCATGCACAAATTTAAATTCTCATTTTTTGCAAATTGTGGCTTCATTCCTGTATGAATCAAACAAGAAAACATAGGAACAATTTCTTCACTTTGAGGATGAAAAAGAGAGCTCATCATATGCTATTCATGTAAAAAAATGATAATAAATTGATTATAAATGCTCTATGCCTTCACAACATTATTTTAACTTTTCAACAGCAGATTTATCCAACAAAAAAAACGCAAATAATTCATCCATACAACAAAAAACTTTGTAAACCACGTCTTTATCGATAAATGCTTCTCTTGCCAAAAGCGCTTTAAAGCGCATTGTTTCTTTTTCTGAATTATTTCACTCATCCTGATATTCAACCTTGCTACAGTCGTATAACCAAGAAAACAGAAATCGAATATTCAAACTTTACTCTGCATCACCTGTTTCAGGATCAAGAAACTGATGCAAATCTACGATGTAATAACGTTGTAATGCATTATCTACACTGCTTTGTGCCTTCGCCTGCCAAGCTTCATGCGCTGATTGGTAATCTGCGAAAATACCAACCACATCTAAATCATCAGGATTCCTAAATTGATTACTATTAAGATTTTTTAATTCCCCACCAAATACAAGATGCAAATATTGTTTTTTTTTGTTGTTTTCAATCATGTGTGCCTCCATATCTTTCAGAGATTTTAGCGCGCTTTTATGTGATTAAACTAACTTTGCTTGACGAACAACATCTATCATATTTTGACAGCAATTATTTTTACCAGCAACTAATAGTCCATATTGATAAGGTTCAATTCCGTAAGATATAAAAGATGCATCAAGTGATAGAAAACATCCCCCACATTCCTGCAAAATAAGATCAGCAGCGGCAATATCCCACGCATGACAATTCGGACGAACCAACACTATATCGACCTCACCTTGGGCAACAAGAACAATACGATACGCAAGGGAGGGAATGTATTGGTAAAAACTGACTTGATTGCAAAAATCATCCGGCAATTTTTGAGCTAGCGATTTATCAAGCGAAACCCTATATTTGTGATTAACCTCAGATTCTAAAAGAGGAAGCTCTCTGCCATTTAATGTCGCCCCTTCACCAGTAACAGCTGCATAAACATCTCCCTGAGCCGGACATTGCAAAACACCTACGATAGGACGCCCATTTTCAATAATGGCAATCGAAATACACCAATAGATACTGCCAGAAAGAAAACCACGAGTCCCATCAATAGGATCAACCACAAAGTAGCGTTCATAGACCTTTTCCCCGCGATCATCTTTTGTTTCTTCTGAAATCCATCCGTAATTTGGACGTGCTCCAAGAAGTTTTTCCTTCAAAAAATGATCAACTGCAAAATCCGCCTCACTGACCGGTGAATTGCCATCTTTAATCCAAACGTCCAATTCACATCCAAAATATTCCATTGCTAAATCCCCTGCCTGTCGACAAACATCAAGCAAAAGGTTTAGGTCAGAAGAATGATGCGTCTTATTTTCCTGCAAGTGTCATCCCTTCAATTAACAATGTCGGAGCCGCTGTACCATAACGCCGATCAATGTCGCTCGCAGGTGTTAAATGTGCTAACATATGGAGTAAATCAGAACCTAGCGTTACTTCATTTACCGGATAAGAAATTTCACCGTTGTCAATCCAAAAACCGGAAGCGCCACGACTATATTGGCCGGTAACAAAATCAATACCGTGTCCAAATAATTCTGTAACATAAAAACCACTCTGCAAACTTTTTATCATATCGTGAGGCGATATCAAACCTGGTTCAATAGCAAAATTTGTACTTGCCGGCTGAACTAACGACGCCGAACGCACACCGTGACCATTGGTTTTAAGCCCCAATTCACGCGCTGAAGATGAGGAAAGAAGCCAATTTTTCAAAACACCATTTTCAATAATATTTAATGTTTGCCCCTCTACTCCTTCCCCATCGAAAGGACGAGAAGAATTCCCACGCAATCGCAAAGGCTGATCTGTCACATTCACATCAGATTTCATCACTGATTTACCCATGAAATTTTGTAAAAGACTCGTCTTACGCGCTACAGATGCTCCATTCACCATACATGCGATATGCCCAGCAATTCCTCGAGCCGTACGCGGATCAAAAATAACATCAATCCCCCCAGTAGCAGCACGAACTGCACCTAAACGTCGAACTGCACCTAATCCTGCATTCCTGCCTACCGTTTCAGGTGCTTCCAAATCAGAAAAATGTAAGGCCGTTGTGTAATCATAATCTCGCTCCATCGCCGTCCCCTCCCCAGCAAGCGCACTGCAAGAACGTGAAAAATAACTAGAGCGATAGGCCCCACAAAAACCATCACTGGTCACAAGAACAAATCCACTACGGCCATAAGAGGTTGCAGATCCACCAGAATTGCTTACCCCTTTAACATCAAGTGCTGCTGCTTCCATTTTCAAAGCATCTTCCGTTAAAAAATGACTGTCCGGAACAAAATTATCAAAAAGATCAAGATCTTTAGGATGCGTAGCCAAATACTCTTTATCTGCCAAACCTTCAAATAAACTGTCTGGAGAAGCTTTAGCCATCGCAACAGCACGTTCTGCTAGTTCCTGCGGATAAGCCGCTAAATTAGCAGAAACACTTGCTACTTTCCTCCCAACAAAAACCCTCAATGTAAAATCATCGCTTTCCGAAGCTTCTGTCGATTCAACTTTTCCCAAACGAACCGATACACGGGTAGAATGCGCGTGAATAATAACAGCATCAGCAGCATCTGCTCCAGAACGCCTTGCCGATTCAATTAACGAAGCGGCTTTATCTATTTGGTCCTTGTCAGCCATCATAGCTCCCTCAAATATTAATCGTTCATATTGATAAAATTAGCCAATCTATACAAAAATATAACACTCACATGCTCATTGATAAAAATTATGCACTATTCATGCACTCTTTTTTTCAATGAAGTGAGAAATTTCTCTTTTTGAAAAAGCACAATATGTTGTATTTTTTTTGACTTAAGCCTTTCCAATTCACTTTTGTCATTCCACGATCAAAATCTGCACTTACAATCCAACCAATAGAAGATCATGCAATTGACATTAGCTTTAAAACTCTCAACCACTCAAATAACCAAAGAATGTTCTAAACCTCCTCTCCTTCAGCTACGGAAGGCTAAACCAATCCTCACGTTATTCCTCCAATAGCATTCTTTAATTTATAAACAAGTATAAGGAAATAATTTAACTCTTGTAGGATCCATTTTTCTTTTACGAGCTCTCTTATCACAAATACGAATCTTATGAATGAAATAAACTATAAACAAAATAAAAAATATCTTCTTTCGTGATAATTTTACCGAGATCAGCAGCCATAAATTTCTTTAACTCTGAATGGATATCAATAATACTATCGCCAATTACTTTATTTTACATCTATCAAAAATAAATTAGATTATAATATTCTCTCTTGATGCTATCTTATAGGATATAAACAGTACGATATTGTCTTATCTTATGCGCCATAATTAATAGGCCACTTTATCATTAAACAGAAAAGCCTAATCAACTTCCTCTCCTCAAAACACAAATTCAAAATTGCTAGAAAGATCTTGCTTTAAACATTGACACGTTTCCCCCCAGCATTTTATTGAAATGACGATTTTAGTGCCATGTTATCATAAATGGATGATAGAGAATTAAAATTTTTAGAAGAGTCTCAAATATTACATCTCTCCTTCGATTCAAATTACAAATAACAGCATCCACGCAACTAATTTTAGAAGAATCATAGTTCACAATTTTTTTCACAACTACAGAGGTATTTTCCAATAACGAAACATCTGTGCACATAAAAAACAATGTTTTTTAACAGATATATCTAGCGGAGTCAGATCAATCTTTGTGGTATAGATATTCAGCTTATTTATTATCTAGAAGCTTTCAAACTGTACTTTCAAAAAAGTACCAAAGAAGGAATCTTTTGGCTTTATAAACTCTTATAAAACAACAATTAACGATCCACAACTCTCTTAATCTCAACGAAAAAAGGAGTTTATAAGCTTTGATTTCTATAAAAGCTTTAATGTAGAATTGATCCCATATTATGGCATTATTAGATTTAAATGAATAACTGAAAAATACTTCGCAGATACAATTGGTTTGTCACCAAAGATTCCAAGACTTAGTTCTAATGCGGACTATAACCGCTGCATCATCTCCTTTTTGACAAATATCAATTTTCTTCGTGAATAAATGTAACTATAGAAGCGTTTTATTTTTAGTAAGAGCACGACGGCTCATTTCAAGCATTGCATCACGAAGGTGTAATTTAATTTTCGATCCAATAATGACCCCATATTAAGGGAGCAAATAAGCCAGACATATTTACAGTATGACGAATTCTATTGTTTGAAGAACTAGATTTCGTTGAACCAATATACTCATGATCAAAAATCATGCGCGTAAGAGGAAGTTTAGCATAATCAGAAAAACAAAGATTTTTAATAACTTTATCAAGTGTAAAGGTTACTTTCGGTCCTTTTTTAAGCTTCATTTTCCCTACAGCTCCTGCTTTGAAAACACCAGAAAGTTCTACCAACTCAAGTTCTTTATCCCAACAAGGCCAAGTTGCCACATCTTCCCACAGAGCCCAAATTTGCTCAGCACTTGCTTCTGTATTAATTTCTTCGCTATACGTCCATTTAAACATTAGTCCCCCCTATTTTTTTTCAAATAATTTACGTTTAAATACATTAAAGGGCAATGCAAATTCAGTAATCTTCTTCTCACTACACTTACAATTTCTAGCTTGTATATAGGTCTATAACATATACATAAATTATTTTTTTTATCATATTTTAAAAATCTAGATTGTATAACTTCTCTATAATTTTCTTAGCATAAATAAAAATACGTTTTTTCCACTTTCCTCATGTAATAAGCAAAGACTCCAATCCATCTAATCCTGATAATTTTAATAAAACTTTGTGGCGAGTTAGTTGATGCCAATCAATTATTTTAGACCATGCTTTAATTAAATAGGACCATTCAAGTTTTTTGAAGAAATCTTTTTTAGACACCTGATCAAAAATAGCAGAAATAGATGAATAATTAGCCATTAAAAATCCCCATTGCTTCGCGAATTAGAATTGCATCGTAAGCCGTAATTTCAAAAAAACTCATCGCGCTAACATCCCTCAATGAGGGTTGATCAGAAATTCAATTCCTTCATTGTCTTTTAAAATAACAGGTTGTGCTTGTTTATTTAAAATGATATTTTTTCGAAATGGTAAAAATGAGGAGCTTGCTCTACTTGATAAATGTGATTACCTGTAAACACACACTGAAATTCTATTGTTTGAAGGTTTTGTCCTGTACCCATTTCATTGCGTGGACAGTAAATGAAGACTTCATCTCCCTTAGATGTTTGTCGAAGGGGGGCGGCTTTACCGTGACAGACTTGAAGAAAACCAAATTCGGCTGCAAGGCGTGCGTAGGCCCGCAAAATCACCGCTGCCCAATGTTTCATTGTGTATTTACTCTTTCACAAAACAAGCGATATTTTTTACACTACGTGAAATATCTTTTTTAAATTTATGTATAACAAAGCCGTCTACTCTGCACCATTGAAAATACACAACCAAGCCAAGTGGATTAATTTCTCAATTATTGATTAGGTAGTTAATAACCTATATGATCGAAAAAAGTTGAACCTAAAATGAGGAGTAAAATATACATCCTTAAAGAAGAGAATATACAACCCGCTATTGAATTAAGCGTAAATTCAGGGTTAGTAAAGAGTGTTTTCAAGAAGTTATCTCTCCTCCAGTGCTTTCCTTTCTAATATAAAGAGATACATTACCATCATTACCAACCATCTCATTCATATACTTGCTGCATTTTTTAAGTATAAGACATAGAAAGCCTATTATGAGAAACAGAAATATATGAAAAAACAACTTTATGCGGTATGATCCTAAGAATCTTTGATGAAAAGATAAAATTTTACGGTTTTTTCTCCGTAATTCACGTTCACAAAGCAAACCGCTCTAAAATAAAGTGTGCATGAAAAAACTGTACAGAATAATTTTTTTATCCTATCGGATAAAATGAAAACTTTCTCAAGTCTGAGAACATGATCGCAGTTTATAGAAACGTATTGCTGTCTCACCATAAAAACGTTCATCATCTAGATAAAATACATCAGGTAAATGAATAATTGCTTCTTTCTTTTCTTCAAGCACGAAAAGTGTATCAGCTTTTGCCCACCCCCCTTTCAAAGCCTCTACAAAAGCACGCTCACCTAAACAATGGCCATAAGGAGGATCCGCACAGATAACATCAAATGGAAGCATTGTTCCAATACTGCCAAGTTTAGTTGCATCACGACGCAAAATTCGCCCAAACCCTTGTAATTCCAACAATTCAATATTTTTTTGAATTAATCCACGCCCCTCAACTGAATTTTCAACAAAAACAGCAGCTTTTGCACCACGCGATAGAGCTTCTATGCCTAAAGCACCAGTCCCAGAAAAAAGATCAAGGATACGTTTATTGGTCCAAAATTGTTCTTCTCGGCTAGAAAGAATATTAAAAAGGCTTTCGCGCGTACGATCACTCGTTGGGCGAATCGACTGATCAATAGGCGAAAACAAAACACGTCCAGCAAATTTACCGCCGATGACTCGCACGCGATCCTCCAAATGGCTTCGATGTTTTTACACCACTGCCATACGGTTTAGATTTCTTCATGACACCATCAAATGATTTCGTCTTTCTCTTATACTCAAAGGGGCGCCCTTCATGCCCCTCTTTAATAACCTTCCCTTCTTTATTAGAAAAACAATCTTTCTTACCAGAAATACGCACCGCACCATAAGATGTTTTGCCACGTTTTTTATCAAAATTAATGCCCTTATCTTTTTTAAACCGGTCTTCTAATGGCTTTTCCTTACCTCTATGGAAAGTTCTTCTACCAGACAAATCGCTTTTATGACCACGAGAATTATCCTCACTATAGAAAGACTTCTTACGCGTACTCTGCGGACGTGCGCCAGGAGCCATCCAAACATTAGAACGCCGAGAACGAGGCAAAAATTGCTCTGCTTTTTCACCCTCGTTTTTATCTTTTCGCATAAATTTTTCATCAGACTTTGTGCTCAATCGTGCTCGACCGCGCTCAAGAGAGCCGCCTCTCTGTCTGCGCTGTACATCTCTCCCACTTGAAAAAATCCATCCATCATTCGTGACAGCAAGATCTTTATGACTTCGTTTTTCCGGAAAAACTGCAGAATTTGAAAATGGCTTGAGAATAGGAGCATCAAAATCTGCATTGGCTTGCATAATTAAACGCTCTCCCAATTGATCACGTAACATCCGCCCTTTTAACTCACGAACTGCTCCCTCTTCTAAATCAGAGAGCTGAAATGGACCATAAGATACACGAATCAAACGATTAACTGATAGTCCTAATGCACCCAAAACATTCTTTATTTCACGATTTTTTCCTTCACGCAAAGCCACAGAAAGCCACACATTCGCCCCTTGTTCACGTTCAATCGATGCCTCAATCGAACCATAGAAAATACCATTAATTGCAATGCCATTTTTAAGGTTATCAAGCGCGCTCTGTTTCACTCTTCCATGAGCACGAACCCGATATTTACGCACCCAGCCCGTCAACGGAAGCTCTAATACACGCGCTAGTCCACCGTCATTGGTGAGCAACAAAAGCCCTTCTGTATTAATATCAAGCCTGCCGACAGAAAGGACACGTGGCATTCCTTTCGGCAAATTGTCAAATACTGTCGGCCTACCTTCAGGATCACGGGTTGTGGTGACAAGTCCTGCCGGCTTATGGTAAAGCCATAACCGTGTTCGTTCTATAGGAGATAAAGGTTTACCATCAACTGTAATAATATCAGAGCGTGTAACGTTAAAAGCAGGCGTCGTCACAACTGTGCCATTAACAACAATACGACCTGCCACAATCATCATTTCTGCATCACGCCGTGACGCAACACCAGCACGCGCTAATCTTTTAGCAATCCGCTCACTCTCATTTTTGTCATTCATTTGCTTTTCACACCATTTTTTTCCAGTACATTCAGCAAACTTTTTACACGCACTATATTGCTTACCTTGTAAGGGGGAGTAGCACAATCATTGATCATTTTCTATCCTTTGACAGCAATAATATACCTATTACTTGCAAGTCAGTTTTAAACACTTTAAAAAAGCTATGGTACCTTCTGACATGGTAATAGCTTACTTACTTTACAGTATCTCACTATAAAAGTATCTCACTATAAAAAAGAGCCTTTGGGCACTACATTTCAAGTAGAAAAAACACGATGACTTTAACTCCTATGGAAATAGCTCTTTTAGAAGCACAATTAGCAGAAAAAAAAGAGGAAGTCCCTGTCGGAGCAGTCATAACACGTGGAACAATAATCATTGCACGCGCTGGTAATTATACAAAAACCCCACATGATCCTACGGGACACGCAGAAATGCGGGTTATCCGTATAGCCTGTGAAGCACTCCAAAGTGAAAGGCTTCCTGATTGCGACCTTTATGTAACGCTTGAACCTTGTGCTATGTGTGCAGCAGCTATTTCATTTGCACGGATACGACGCCTCTATTACGCAACGAGTGATCCCAAAGGTGGTGCTATCGAACATGGTCCACGCCTATATCAACAGCCAACTTGTCATCACAAACCTGAAGTCTATTCTGGCTTCAAGGAAAAAGAAGCTGCTCAACTGCTTAAAAACTTTTTTGCACAAAAGCGGCGTTAAAAAGGCTACCAGCTCTTTTTGCCAGAGCCCCTTTTCGAAGTGCTTTTTCTCTCCCGCTCTTTCAATGCTTCGTCTTTACCTTGTTGGCCAACAGGCGCAGTCCTTGCCGGCTGACGATAACTTAAAGGAGGTTCAGTAAGATACCGACGATACTCTGGGCTTCCAACGTGTGCTCTCTGACGACGTAAATATTCTTGCCGTTGCTCCGCATTCAACCGTGAAACATTTTCTGAACCATCAATAGATGATACTTTTTGGGGGAAAACAGAAACGCTGCCTCTGTCAGGATGTTGCTTTAGTGTTGCTGTTCCACCAAAAGATCCAGCCTGTGTTACATCTTGTTGAGGTAGTGGTAAAATTACCCGTGAACCAGGGCTTGGCATTACAAGTTTTGGACGAGATTTCATAACAAGCTGGCTAGTGTTGTTTGTCGGCGTTAACGAAGTAATGTTAGCGACATCTTCAAAAAATTGCAAGGAAGCCGGCTTACCTGTACCATAGGTAGGAGCAGATAAACCGCATCCCGTTAAGATAAGGCACACGCCCAAAATGCTTGTTGAAAATATTTTTACTTCACGTTTTTTCACTGCTTATCCATTTTTCTAAGTATCTGGCTGATAGATATTCCCGCAATTTACTGGAGATCAATCCCCACATAGAAAATTACCCCCCAAAGATAAAACAACGGAGCCTACCCCTACCATAAAAGACCTTACGCATCAATGACAGAATCTGAACGCTAAAACGCTGTTTACAATCTTGGATTTTTCCTCCCTGATGCAAAACTTTTAAATTTTGCCAAGCATGTGTAACTCCCGCAAAGTAGCCGCATCGCGAGCAGATACATCAGGATAAGCGGGATCGCTTCCAACATCTTGTGTATAACGCCATGATCGAGCACATTTTGTCCCCAAAGCCTTACCTGGATATACACCAACGCCTTCAACATCGCTTAGAATAAAAGCATCCGCAGGCGGTACATCCTCAGTAATTGTTAGAGCACTGGTAATACAAATTTCTGCCATATCCAAATTTTCTAAAGCCTCCAGCAAAACCGGATTAGAAATAAAAACAATAGGTGCCGCTTCTAAAGATGATCCAATACGTTTGTCAGCACGTTCTAGCTCTAAAGCACCCGTCACAACTTTACGAACCTGCCGAACTTTTTTCCAACGCTCAGCTAAAGATTCATTTTTCCATTCCCCTGGTACAGGGCGGAATTGCTCTAAATGCACCGATTGACTTTCTGGATAACGTTCCAGCCATGCTTCTTCCATGGTAAAAGGCAACATTGGAGCAAGCCATGTTACCATTCGCTCAAAAATCTCACGAACAACTTGCAAAGAAGCTTTACGTTTTTTTGATGAAGGTGCATCACAATAAAGAGAGTCTTTGCGAATATCAAAATAAAATGCTGATAACTCCGTGATCGAAAAATCCAACAATGCACGCATAATCTTCTTAAAATCAAATTCGTCATAGGCTCGATTAATCAACTGATCGAGTTCAAAAAGACGATGTAATATCAATTTTTCAAGATCTGGCAGTGCACAATAAGATATTTTTTCTCCTTCATCATGTGCTAGAGTTCCAAGCATCCAACGAATTGCATTGCGTAATTTACGATACGAATCCACATTCGTCTGAAGGATTTTTTTGCCTAAACGCTGATCTTCCCAATAATCAGTTGTCATCACCCAAAGACGAAAAATATCAGCACCAGAAGTTTTAATGATCTCTTGCGGAACAACTGTATTCCCCAAAGATTTAGACATTTTCTTGCCATTTTCATCCAAAGTAAAACCGTGTGTAATCACCGCCTTATAAGGTGAAGAAGCACGCGTCCCACAGCTTTCTAAAAGAGAAGACTGGAACCACCCGCGATGCTGATCAGATCCTTCAAAATAAATATCAGCAGGCCATTTCAAATCATCCCGATCTTCTAATACAAAGCTATGGCTCGCTCCAGAATCAAACCAAACATCAAGAATATCACGAACCTGAATCCAAGACTCATGCGCGCGTTCACCTAAAAAACGTTCGCGCGCTCCTTCCGCAAACCATGCATCTGCCCCTTCTGCTTCAAAAGCCTGCAAAATACGCTCATTCACTCGCTCATCTTTAAGAACAACACCATCCTCATTCGCAAAAATACAAATCGGAACGCCCCAAGCACGCTGACGAGAAAGGACCCAATCGGGGCGATCTGCTATCATAGAAGCCAAACGATTTTGACCAGAAGAGGGCACAAAACGCGTCATCGAAACAGCCTCCAACGCGCGACTGCGTAGGGTTGAACCATCGCCAAGATCTTTATCCATTGAAATAAACCATTGCGGTGTATTACGAAAAATAACAGGCTTTTTCGAACGCCAACTATGAGGATAAGAATGTTTTAAGCGACCGCGTGCAAACAATCGATTCGCTTTAATTAAAGCATTAATAACCTCTTTATTAGCGTCACCCATTTTTCCATTATCATCAATAACGCGCACAGCGCCCTCTTTACGATCTGGACCAAAACCAGGAGCATCCTTCGTATAAAAACCAGCATCATCAACAGGAAAGGGTATAGATGAATCAATACCCGCCTGCTCTAATAGAGGTTTATAGGCATTCCAAATTTCAAAATCCTCACGCCCATGGCTGGGCGCTGTATGAACAAAACCTGTACCAGCACTTTCTGTTACATGCGAACCATCAAGCATCGCAATCTTATAATTATAACCTCCAGCTAAGCCTTTTAATGGATGAGAAAGAAAGAGCGTTTTAAGCTCATCAGCAGAAACAACACGCAAATGTTTCAAAACAAGTTTTGCTTTTTCTGCACAACTCATCGCCAACGCATCAGCAAAAAGAAGCTTTTCCCCAGCTTGAGGACCAAAATCATTTTCCGCACTTTCAACCTCGTAAACACTGTAAGAAATTTGCGAAGAATAGCTCACCGCACGATTACCAGGAATTGTCCATGGAGTCGTGGTCCAAATTACGACATAAGCACCATATAAGTCACTAGAATCGACTTCAATAACAGGAAATTTAACCCAAATAACCTCTGATTCATGATCATGATATTCAATTTCTGCCTCAGCCAAAGCCGTGCGCTCAACTACAGACCACATTACAGGCTTTGAACCACGATAAATCTGGTCTGACATAGCGAATTTCATCAATTCACTAGCGATGCGTGCTTCTGCATGAAAAGCCATTGTGGTGTAGGGAGTGTTAAAATCTCCGACAACACCAAGACGTTTAAATTCTTCACTTTGAACAGTTATCCAATATTGAGCGAACTCTCGACATTCTTGACGAAATTCGTTAAGGGGTACATCATCCTTATTTTTTCCTTGTGCACGATATTTTTCTTCAATTTTCCATTCAATCGGAAGACCATGACAATCCCAACCAGGGACGTAATTTGCGTTAAAACCACGCATTTGGAATGAACGGACAATTACATCTTTTAAAACTTTGTTCAAAGCATGGCCGACATGAATATGGCCATTTGCATAAGGGGGACCATCATGAAGAATGTAAAGTGGACGATCTTTTGCTTGCTGGCGCAATAGAGCATAAAGCCCCATATCTTCCCATCGTGCCATCAGTTCAAGCTCTTTTTGTGGCAGGCCCGCACGCATAGGAAAATTAGTTTGTGGTAGATAAAGAGTTTTTGAATAATCTATTGTTTCATTTTTCACAGTCATTGTGAAATATTCCTGTCCACTTTTACGATTTCATTCTCGCATAACTTCCCTGAACCCTGCAACTCTGGTTTTTTGATCTATGGGAAAAGCCAAGCCAATCATTCGTATTAGCAGCGATCAAGAAAATATATCATTATATTTCATGGGCTTTATCATGAAACTATCAAGAAAGGAAACCTAAAAATGATTCTCTTAAAAAAATAAAGGCCCCACCATTGGCGGAGCCTCTTAAAAAGTCTCTTACAAAAAAATCAGAATTTGTAAGCTACACCAACACGGAAATCATTGGTCTTGTAGCTAATTTCAAGTTTTTCCTTTGCAAATTTCTTTTTACCAAAGTCTGAGTAACGGTATTCCGCACGCAACAAAACATTGTCGGTCATTGCAAAATCAACACCACCACCAATAGTATAACCAATCATTGTCTTTTTTTCATCGATTAAGTCCTTAGAAGAAATTGTTTCTTCACTCTGTTTCTTAAACGATATCGATACTGTATCCTGAAGCTGTGTATAAGCAATACCACCAGCAATATAAGGCATAATGCGATCAGCAGCAAAACCTATCCGCACCCGTGTAGCACCAGCCCAATTTTGTTTTAAAGTATGGCTTACAGTTTCAACGTTGCCATCTTGATTCAAACCCAGACCAGCGATCTCATTCTTCACTTGCTCTATACCATAGACACTCGTACCGTTCTCATCTTTAGCTTGTGTACCTTGCGCACTGCGTCCAGCCACATTATGTGCAGCATGGGAATTAGAAGCATGTGGATTAGTCGCCCCACCATGTCCAGCTCCATGAGACATACCATGTGGATGAGCACCATGTCCACCGCCATTAGATGCACCATTATGACCATGAGCAACTACTCTTGCCCCATCTGCACTACCCGCCGCTGAACCAGAAGATGGTACCCCGGATGCTGCCGGTGCTGCTGCTGGTGCTGGTGCTGGTGCTAATAATATCCGGCTACTTGCTAAGCTCCTTCCCGCTTCCGATTTCGTTACTGCTTCCGATTTGACCGCTACTGGCTTAGTTGCTGCTGGCTTCGCTTCTGCTGGCTTTTTTGGTGCTGGAGTATTTCCTGCTGAGGGAGTTGCTGCTGAGGGAGTTGCTGCTGAGGGAGTTGCTACTGGAGCAGTTGCTGCTGGAGCAGTTGCTGCTGGAGCAGTTGCTGCTGGAGCAGTTGCTGCTGAGGAAGATCCTGCTGTAGTGGTTCCTGCTGTAGTGGTTCCTGCTGTAGTGGTTCCTGCTGTAGTGGTTCTTGCTGACTGTCCTGATAGTGACCGTGCTGATCTACGAGATCTTGTTACCACATTGTCTACTGAAGCATTATCAGCCCCGCTTAAAGTGATCGTTTTTGTGTGTTTTTGTCCAGCCCAACTTAAATCCGTATCGATACTAAAAATGAAATTATCGCCAAGATCAATATTAGCACCTGTGTAAAGACCCCCTTGAAAACCTGAAAGTTTAGGGGACCAATCTTTACTTAGTGGAATAGTTTTGTCCTTACCAACAAAACCCATATCAGTTTTACTCGAAAAACCACCAGCCTGGCCACCAAAATAAAAACCTGTCCATGTGAAATTAGGAACTACAACAGCTGACTGAATAGTTCGTGCTGGCTGATGAGGAACCATCACATCAGCTGCCTGTGCAGCAGAAGCTGATATTAAAGCAAAAATAGAAGCTGATATTAAACGTTTCGTGTTCATAAGTTATCTCCAAATATACAAAACGGATTATATATAGGACATCTATTTTAAAATATCTGTAGCAAAAATAGCACATTTATAAAAATTCACAAAAAATAGAGGCCCTGTCAAAGACAGGGCCTCTTAGTAATCTAATTTTATACTAATCAGTTAGCTTTGTGCTCAATTAGAATTTGTAAGCTACGCCAACACGAAAATCATTGGTCTTGTAGTGGAATTCAGCATCATCTTTTTCAAATTTCTTTTTACCAAAATCTGAGTAACGGTATTCCGCACGCAACAGAACATTATCAGTCATAGCGAAATCAACACCACCACCAATGGTGAAACCAACCATTGTCATGGTTTTATCAGATTCTTTAGTAGAAACGGTTTTACCGGATGCATCTTTTCCTGAAACTGTAGCAATACCTTGCATCTGTGCATAAGCAATACCACCAGCAACATAAGGCAGAATGCGATCAGCAGCAGCAAAACCAACACGTACCCGCGTAGCACCAGACCATTTTTCTTTAAAAGTAAAATTGTTCTTAATCTTAGCATCCACTAAAGCTGTTGTCTTAAGGCTGATAGACTTCTTCTCTTCAGCACCTGCGTTAGGAGTCTGACTAGCACCTGCGTTAGAGGTCTCAGAGCTATTACCGCTAAAAACAGAGATCGTTTTTGTTTCTCCTCTGTCAGCCCAAACTGCATCGGTTTCAACACCTAGAATGAGACCATTTCCAAGATCCACATTAGAACCCGCATAAATACCACCCATGAAACCTGAAGGCTGAGGTGTTTCATCTTTAGTGAGAAGTTTATTTTTTGTAGCTGGATCAGTTATCTCAACCTTACTCGAAAAGTTCCCAACTTGACCACCAATATAGAAACCTGTCCAAGAAAAAGTAGGGGCAGTAATAACTGGCGCTACTTCATGTGGAACGATAACATCAGCAGCCTGTGCTGCAGAAGCTGAAATCAAAGCGATAACAGAGGTCGTCATTAAAGATTTTATATTCATAAATTTTGCTCCTTATATTTTATGACACAATGCTATACACCTTGACGAAAAAAATCTGTAGTAAAAATAACACAGTTATACAAAATAGAAACTCCGTTCAAAAACAAAGCCTTTTAATAATTGAGTTTTGCACTAGAGATTATAAGTTATCTTACTGAAATCATTGAATTTACAATTAAGTTCATGCTTTTTATTTGCGAGTTTCCTTTTATCAAAATCGACGAATAAAAACATTCGGCATGTATAATAATTATGAAGTATGTGATAATATAGCAACATAAAAACAAATGAGGCTTCGCCAAAGACGCAGCCTCTTCTTAATTTAAGCTTATAATAAGTTAAAATTTGTAAGCCACACCAACACGGAAATCATTGGTTTTATGAGAAGTTTCATATTTATCGTTTGAGTATTTCTTTTTACCAAAATCCGAGTAACGATATTCCGCCCGTATAATAACATTATTGGTCATTGCTAAATCAACACCCGCACCAAGAGTGTAGCCAACAAATGTTTTTGTTTCATCAGACAAATTACCAGAAGCAATTACTTTACCTGTATTCTTGTCTGTTATGGATACTGATGCGATATCTTGAAGCTGTGTATAAGCAATACCACCAGCAACATAAGGCATAATGCGCTCAGCAGCAAAACCGATACGTACCCGCGTAGCACCAGCCCACTTTTCTTTAAAAGTGAAACTGCTTACGCGTTTATTACCAGCTTGGAGTATTTTTTCACCAATCTTAATCCCAGCTTCGTCCAGCATCTTTTTAATATATGGTATGTGCTGTTGCTCAATACTATATACTTTCCCCGTCTTCGTATCATTTTTATCGGTCCAAATGATATCTGTATCAATACCCAGAATAAGACCATTGCCAAGATCAACATTGGAACCAGCATAAAGACCACCCATAAAACCTGACAGTTTAGGTAAAAAATCATCATCCACTGGAATAGTTTTTCCATTACTAAGAATATCCATTTTCGTTTTACTGGAAAAACTCCCAATCTGGCCACCAAGATAAAAACCTGTCCAAGAAAAAGTGGAAGGAATAATAACTGGAGTAACTGGTGTAGGCTGAGGGGAAATAATAACATCCGCTGCCTGCGCTACTGAAGCTGAAACAAAAGCGAAAGCAGAAGCCGTTATTAACCATTTTATATTCATAATTTTCTCTCCATAGCTGAATATTTGAACACACGATCTCATATAGAGCTACAACTATAGATATCTGTAGTAAAAATGATACACCCATAAAAAAAACAAGAAATCTACCAAATCATTCCCCTCTTAGTCATTTGATTTGCCATACAATGAGAATTTGTAAATTATGCTGTTGCAGATTATAATCTCATCAAATTCAATGCTGTTCTTTATGAATTTTCTCAAAAAGTCTAAACAAAACCCCTCTGCGTGTATAATAACACTGTCAATCATTGCAAAATGCAAAGCACACCACATGTACACAAGCAACGGCTTTAGCTTTAACCACGGCATTACCTTATGCAATTAATGTGGCCTCTTCGATTGTTATCTCACAAATGAAAAAAACGTATCCATGTATAAACTCCATTATGAACAACACAAAACGTCATAAAAACTGGTCTTCTTCCCAATCGATTTTTTAAACAATTTTTTAAACAATGGGACTTTTTACGCATTTATTTTTTTTGAAATATAGTCGTACCTCTTTTATTTTCTGCTTTTGCTAACGTTCTAGAAAATCTTTTTTAGAACGTCTGCACAGTCTTGCATAATGGTTTGCCATCTCTTTTGTCGACTCTTATTGGATAAACCCTAGCAAAACCTCGTCAACTCTCCCAGATAAACGTTGAAACTTGCATAAAACTGCCTCTCACGCCAGAAAACTGAAGTATAAACTCCTACTAAATGAGAAGCTCTTGCCGAAATCTTCAAGTGCAATGCTGATTACCCCCCATTCTCTCCGAAAAAACAGAAGTCAGCTTTAAAATTTTTAGTAAAAATAACACACCCTGATACAAAAAATAAAAAACTTATCACCACATACAAAGCAATGTGTTAAATCACTAATAAACTAAAATCTCCTGATTGCCACATACAAATGAAGAGATTCTGTACTCTGCTTTGCCATCACCCTCACGCATCATTTGATCGCAATCGGAGTATCTGTATCTTACATGAATGATACCCTCAGTCACAACAAAAGCACCCTCACAACTAAAGCGCAAATAAACACTGCCAACACCCCACTTTTAAGTTAGCAAACACTCATATTCTCCTCATTTCACTCATGACCGAGAGTAAATACAAGACCTTAATATTGGCTTCTTTAGCTTACTAAAAACTCATCGGACTGCGCATAAATAGGCTTGGTCGTCCTTTTCCTCTTCCTCTTCCTTGACCAGATCCTCTTCTTTTTTGAGACGAAGACGCTACAGGTACCAACTGAACAGCTGGTTCCTTTTGATTATTACCAAGAGAAGAAAATTTCTCTCGTAAAGCTTCACATAAAGGATTGTTAATCTGTGCATCAGCAAAAAAACTTTTAGAAGAAGAAACTCCCTCTACAAACTTTTGAGTAACCATAAAACTCGCTGCCTGTGCTACAGAGATTGAAGCAAAAGTAGCATAAGCTGTAATCAAATACATCATTTTCATAGATCTATCTCCATATAAATATCCATAATGGATTTTACATAGTGCGCTCTGTTCAAACTTCCATAAAAAATGATACGCTTAAAATAGAAAAGGGGGAAAATCCCCCAAAAACAAAGGTTTTTAGCACTTTAATTTTTAAATAGATAGAAAATTTAAGCTATATCAACACGAAAAACATCCGTTTTGTATCTTATAAAGAAAACAATGCACCATCACATATAAAACAAACTAAACCGATGTTTACCAAAATACTCTCTAGCAAGAACATTCCACTTCGTATACCTAATACAATCTCGACAGCATTCATAGAAAGTATACTCTTATTCGTATTTTCTGCTACCATCGCCGATACAATTGCCTGTCTCTTTTCTTGTCTAATATTAGAAAACAAAGACAGTTATAAACATCAAAAAGCACATCTGCGTAAATGTACTTTGTTATTGTGCATTCCTCAAATTAAAGAGTTCTCACCCTATCTCCATAAGGATTTTGTCATAAAATGTAGCAATCAAAATAGGTGAAAGAAAAAATGTAAATGCCCATGAACTATGGGCATTTTATTCTGTGGTATCAATATCTCCACACTCTGAGATTAAAAACTTGTTGTTAATCTCAGCTATGCGCGAAAATATCAATCTCAGACCAACCTAAAAGATCAAGTTTTGCTCTCATCGGCAAAAATTCAAAACATGCCTTTGCAACATTTTCCCGTTCTTCACGCTTTAAACGCTCTTCAAACACATCTTTTAAACGGTGCAAATATAAAACATCTGACGCAGCATATTCAATTTGCGCACGCGATAAAACTTCTGCTGCCCAATCTGAAGACTGTTGCTGCTTAGAAATATTAACATTTAGCAGTTCACTACAAATTTCTTTTAATCCATGGCGATCAGTATAGGTACGCGTGAGTTTTGACGCAATCTTTGTACAAAAAACGGCATCTGGCATAACACCAAATGTATGCGCTAAAATAGCAAGATCAAAACGCCCAAAATGAAATATTTTGGTAATTGTCTTATCTTCAAGCAATTTAACCAAATTGGGAGCACTTTTTTGTCCTTTGGCAATCTGTATAACGTCAGCAGTACCATCTCCAGAAGAGAGCTGAACAACACATAAACGATCACGGCACGGTTGTAATCCTAAAGTTTCAGTATCAATCGCAACAGCATCAATTTGATAATTATCTAAGTTTGGTAAATCACCTTGATGAACGCGGATCTCAGTCATTTACCCTCCTATTTGCTAAAGCCACAAGAATACGCGCCCAAGAGCGTTGCCCTTTATGAAACGATTTTAGATTATATTTTTCATTAGGTGAATGAATACAGTCATCATTTAGTGCAAAACCAACCAAAACACTTTCCATGCCAAGAATTGATTTAAAATCTCCAACAATCGGAATTGAACCACCCATGCCCGTTAATAAAGCCGGATTGCCCCACTCTTGTGATAAAGCATCCTTAGCTGCTTCGATAAAAGGAGAATTATAGGGAAGCTGAATTGCTCGAGAAGCACCATGATTCTGAAATACAACTGTACAATCTGCAGGAAGTAGACTACGTACATAATCACGAAAAGCTTGACGTATTTTCTCTGGATCTTGCTTGTGTACTAAACGAAAAGATACTTTTGCACTCGCTTGAGAGGCAATAACCGTTTTTACCCCTTCTCCTTCATAGCCACCACTAATACCATTAATTTCTGCTGTAGGCCGCGTCCATATGAGCTCTAAAATGCTCCGTCCTTTTTCACCAGAAGGGATGGAAAGCCCAATAGGACCAAGAAAATTTTCAGCATTGCAATTAAGCTCATTCCATGATTGCAAAATATGTGGAGGTGTTTCTTCTACTCCATCATAAAAGCCAGGAAGCGTTACCCTATTATTTTCGTCATGAAGTCCTGCTAGAATCTTAGTTAAAATACGAATGGGATTGGCTGCTGCTCCTCCAAAAGCACCCGAATGCAAATCACGATTAGCAGCAGTAATTGTAACCTCTTCTGCCAGAATCCCCCGAAGAGCAACAGAAACAGTTGGTGTATCTGTATCCCACATCCCTGTATCGCAAACCAATGCACAATCAGCTTTCAATTCATCCCTATTTGCTTTTAAAAAAGGTATAAGAGAAGGAGAAGCACTCTCTTCTTCACCTTCGCATAAAATAGTAACTTTGACAGGAAGCTGCCCCGTTTCTTGCTTAAATGCACGACATGCTTCAATAAAAGTCATGAGCTGACCTTTGTCATCTGAAGCTCCACGAGCACAAATAACTTTTTCTCCATTTCTTTCTTTTAAAGAAGGTGTAAATGGATCATCCTCCCATAAACTCAGTGGATCAACAGGTTGAACATCATAATGTCCATAAAACAACACATGCAGACAATTCTCTGAAGGTCCTGGATGATGCCCAACAACCATTGGATGCCCTGGTGTATCACAACGTGAAGCTTCAAAGCCAATGCTTCTTAAATCCTCTACTAACCAATCAGCTGCTTTACGACACTCATCCTTATAAGCCGAGTCTGTAGAAATTGATTGAAAACGTAAAAGAGAAAAAAGGCGTTCAAGGCTCTTTTCTATATTCTGATCAAGATGGGTTAGTACTTTATTAAGCATAAAAAAAACTTTCAGTTTTAACAAAATTGTATAAATGACTTTAAGCCTCTTGTAGGATTTTGCAAGACATCTTATTTATTTTTGACACTGTAAGCAGTAAAAGCTTGAACGCCCAGACTGCACAATACGTACAATAGGCATTCCACATTGCAAACATTCCTTGCCTTCTCGTCCATAAACTGAAAAAGCGTGTTGAAAATAACCAAGTGAGCCATCTGTATGAATATAATCACGTAAAGAAGACCCACCAGAAGAAATCGCTTCAGTAATCACATTGCGTATATTGTATGCTAAGGAATCTGCAAATTCGCGTGCAATTACAGTTTTCAGTGCCAATGTAAATGCACCACGCTGTGGTGACAGTTGGCTACGCCAAAGCGCTTCGCAAACATAAATATTCCCAAGACCCGCAACAATTGACTGATCAAGCAAAGCTGCTTTAAGCGATGATTTCTTATTAACAAAAGCCTTTTGTAAATAACGACCAGAAAATGCATGACTCATAGGCTCAAGTCCTAACTTCTTTAAAAGCGGATGCTCATAAAGCCTGTCTGTATCTGCTAAAAGTATAAACCCGAAACGACGAGAATCATTATAAGTGAGACGATAAACTTTACCGCTTGTCGCTTGAATATTCATTACAAGGTGATCATGCGCAACCAATTTGCCCATAGGAAAATATTGTTTTCCTAACAGCTTATCCTCTATGCGCCACGACCCTGACATTCCTAAATGACTTAAAATTGTTTCATCCTGTGAAAGATGAAACAATAAATATTTTGCACGTCGATTAAGTTCCATGATTGTCCTGCCCATAAGTCGCTCAGAAAACGCCTCTGGAAAAGGAAAACGCAAATCTCTACGATTAAGCGTGACAGATAGTATCTTGGCACCAGTTACAACCGGCTCAAGTCCACGACGAACCGTTTCTACTTCAGGAAGTTCAGGCATTCATTTTCTTAATGATTACACATTGGAAAATAAAGTGTTATTGAATAATACAATGATATTAAGCCCACTCTCCCTTACGAAAAACAGGAACTTTTGCACCATCTTGCGTAATACCATCTATGTCAATTTCACCTGATCCAATCATCCAGTCAATATGTATCACACTTTTATTACCGCCACGCGCTGCAATCTCTTCTGCTGTCAATGATGCTCCATCCAAAAAGCACTTGGAGTAACATTGCCCTAATGCAATATGACATGCAGCGTTTTCGTCAAATAATGTATTATAAAAAAGGAGTCCACTCTTAGAAATCGGTGAAGAATGTGGAACGAGAGCAACTTCGCCTAATCGACTCGCCCCCTCATCACTTTGCAAAACCTTTTGCAAAACTTCCTGCCCCATTGAAGCACGGGCATCAATAATACGCCCTGCTTCAAAACGCATCTCAATATTATCAATCAATGCTCCTTGATAAGAAAGTGGCTTCGTCGCACGAACAAAACCTTCAACCTTATAAGCATGGGGAGTAGTGAATACCTCCTCTGTCGGAATATTAGGGTTGCAGACAACCCCATTTTGAGCAGCCGATGCACCACCATGCCATTCATGATCATCTGCCAAACCAACTGTTAAATCAGTACCTGGTCCGATAAAATGCAGAGCAGAAAAACGTTGTTCATTAAGCCAAGATGACCGTTGCTTCAAAGTTGCATTATGTATACTCCACGCATGCACCGGATCCTCTTCTGTAACACGTGAAGCAGAAAAAATTGCATCAGCTAACCTCTTAATCGCCTCATTAAGCGGCAAAGAAGGGAATACCGCCTCAGCCCATCCCGCCGTTGGATAAGAAACAATCGACCAGTTCATGACAAAATTTGATATTTTTTTGAGAGCAGGCTGATAAGCCATTGACGTAGCCTTATTCAATCGCGCTACCTTATTCGAGTCTTGATTAGAAAGAAGAAAAGGATTATCACCAACAACAGCTAAACGCGCAGCCCCATTTCCAAAAGCCTTCGCCATTCCCTCATAAAGCCAAGAAGGAGCACAATCAAAACTAGAAATATGCGCATTTTCAAAACGGGTAAGCGATAACACATCATCACTAAAAAGTGGCGTAATTACACCAGCACCAACCTTATAGGCATGATATGCAATACGCCGAACAAAAGGTAATGCTGAAACTGGAGCAGTCAAAACAAGATCCTGCCCCTCTTGTAAATTCAGCCCAACTTTTACTGTAATTTCTGCAAGACGATTAAGCTCTTCACGTGAAATTGTTTCATGAATATCAAAGTACATCACCAATACCCTTCGTTGGATTATGAATAAGATTACCGGCTTCTGTACCGTTCTTCTAACATTGCAACAATTGCATTTAACTGATCTGAGGAAGGCATAGTATATGCCACAACCGATTTATTTTCCTCTTTCTTATCTGTACGATTAGGCGCAGATGCGGGAATAGGAACTTTATCAAGCTGTACCATAATAAAAGGTGCGGTATGCGCTTTTTTCACCTGCACTAACTCTATTGAAGGAGATACATTTTGCCTTTCCTCTGCTTTTATTTCTTTACTTTCTAAACTTGCATCCATAAAATTCGGCACATTGCCAGAACGTTCTTGGGCAAAAGCATAAGCAACATCATAAGGGCGATTATTAGCAGGAACCTGAAGCGATCCATCACGCGCACGCTTTTCATAAAAGGCATTGCCTCCCGCAACACGAACATAGTGCATGTTTTTATAAGGGAAAGATAAACCGGCAGTATGAAAAAACATGGCATTTTTAATTTTCTTATCCCGTTCACCACGCAAAACAGCATCAGCTGCCTCTTTAACACGAGCAACAGATGCCGGTTCCGTCATAGGACGCGTTAAAACACCGGGAGCGAACTGCTTATACTGACCAACTACACCACAAATCGTCTTTGGATAAGCAGTTGAATTAACACGATTCATAACAACCGTTCCAACTGCAATCATTCCTTCACGACTTGTGCGATTTGACTCAAAATACATTGCACGCATGAGACACTGGCGCTCTGTCAATGGATACATCACTGTTTCTGTCTTCTTATTATCATTCACTTTTCCAGCATCAAAATGATTTGAAGCACACCCGACAATAACCAACGGTGCTACACAACAGGCAACAAAAAAAGTCCAACGATTTTTTTTCATCTTATGCAACATATTTCCATGTCTTTGAAATATTCAAAATTTGAATAAGTTTTAAATGTATATTCACAGAAAGTATACGACTAATTGTTACGACTTAGTAAAATTTTAATACAAAAAGTAATGAAAAGGCATTTATGCAAAATAAAAATAAAAAATTCTTAATCTACTGTACAAATTAAATCAATATTGCCCTTATTGATGATCAGATGTAGCTAGACAATATAAACCCTCACGCTTCACTCGCAACAAAATACTAATTTCTCAAAAAAACTATCTGAATATTTGTACAAAAAAAAGATTGGGGATTAAAACCGTTTGCGTTCTATACTGAAACTCCTAACACGACTATCCCCTTTGCTATGAATTTTAACAAAATGATCAGAAAGAAGCTTTCCCTCCGACTAAAAAGTAAATGATGGCATCACTCGGATATGAAAATATGCCAAACTACCTAACAAAAATCCGCAATATCAGCTTTTAAAAACCTCTTTGCTTTTTCTCCATCGCTCATCATGCGCACATCAAATCCTTCTCCGGCTTATAAAATGCACAATGCTTCCTTTTGTCCAGCGCAAAAGCATTTTATGCATCTGAGAAAAAATTTTAATCTATTTTTTCTCATCTATTCCAACTTTATATGTAAGATCATCACGAGGACGATCAGAAGACATATGGTAACCAGTTATAATATAGTGCAGTGTTTCAGCAATATTGGTGACATGATCACCAATTCGTTCAATATTTTTTATACAAAAAAGTAAATGCGTACAAACCGTAATATTGCGCATATCTTCCATCATATAAGTTAAAAGTTCACGAAAAAGAGAGGTATACAGAGCATCAATTTTTCCATCTCGCTCACGTACTGCATCAACACGATCCAATAAGCGACTCGTGTAAGCACCCAATACCTCCTTTAACTGATTTTGTGCTAAAGCTGTAATCGTTTCAAGCCCACAGTAAAAAGTTTTGGGTTGACGTGTTTCTGCAATAGCAACCGTTCGCTTAGCAATGTTTTTGGCCATATCTCCAATCCGTTCAAGATCAGAAGAAATGCGGATAGCTCCAACAATTTCACGCAGATCAACAGCCATCGGTTGGCGTTTACAAATAATGGTAATCGCTTTTTCATTGATGTCGCGTTCTGCTTTATCTAAAAATAAATCATCAGCAATAACTGTAGTAGCAAGCTGAAGATCACCACATACAATCGATGTTATAGAACATTCAATCATTCGTTCTGCATGAGACCCCATTTCTATAACTTTTTTTTCCAAATAGTTTAGTTCTCTATCGTAAGAACGGACAGTATGATTCATAGACATGCCCTATACTCCTCAATTCACCTATCCAAAACGCCCCGTAATATAATCTTGCGTACGTTTCTCTTTCGGTGAGGTGAATATCATTTCAGTTGCACCAACTTCTACTAAATACCCCAGATGAAACATGGCTGTATATTGAGAAACACGAGCTGCCTGCTGCATTGAATGTGTTACAATGACGATTGTATAATCCTTTCGTAAGGCATCAATAAGCTCTTCAATACGTGCCGTTGCAATTGGATCAAGAGCTGAACAGGGCTCATCCATCAAAATAACTTCAGGACTAACGGCAATAGCACGTGCAATACATAAACGCTGTTGTTGCCCTCCTGACAAACTGGTCGCTGCCTCATGAAGGCGATCTTTTACTTCTTCAAATAAACCCGCCTGCCTTAAACTCTTTTCAACCACATCATGCAATTCGGCACGCGATTTAACTAAACCGTGAATACGTGGGCCATAAGCAACATTCTCAAAAATAGATTTTGGAAAAGGACTAGGCTTTTGAAAAACCATACCAACACGCGCACGCAATTCTACAACATCAATTCGCGAATCATAAATATTTTCCCCATCTAAGGTAATGAGGCCGGTTATTTTAGCGCCTTCAATTGTATCATTCATACGATTAAAACAACGCAAAAAGGTCGACTTTCCGCACCCTGAAGGACCAATTAAAGCCGTAACTTGTTGTTCGGGGATATCCAGAGTAATACCATGGAGTGCTTCTTTGTCTCCATAAAAAACCTTCACATCCTGTCCACGCATTTTAACCTTCATTACAAAATTTACCTTACTTTAAAACACAAACTGTATCGAAATGATTACTTTTCTAAGTTACTGGCGCCGTTCAAATCGCCGACGTAAAAATACAGCAGAAATATTCATGAAAGCGAGAAAAATCATTAATACGATAATAGCACCCGAAGTTTTTTCGACAAAAGCGCGTTCTGCTTCACCCGCCCACATAAAAATTTGAACAGGCAAAGCTGTTGCCGGATCCATTGGTGTAGTGGGAATATTTACAACAAAAGCAACCATTCCAATCAAAAGCAAAGGTGCCGTTTCACCCAGAGCCTGAGCGACACCAATAATCGTACCAGTCAAAATACCAGGGGCAGCCAAAGGAACGACATGATGAAAAACCATTTGTGTTTTCGATGCTCCCAACCCTAAAGCTGCCGCACGAATAGAGAGAGGCACAGCCCGTAAAGCAGAACGCGTCGCGATAATGATCGTTGGGAGCGTCATAAGAGCTAAAACAAGCCCTCCAACGAAAGGTACTGAACGCGGTAACCCGAAAAAATTAACAAAAACAGCAAGTCCTAAAAGACCAAAAACAATCGAAGGAACAGCTGCAAGATTATTGATATTAACCTCAATAAAATCTGTAAATTTATTTTTGCGTGCGTATTCTTCAAGATAAAGAGCTGTTGCTATTCCTATTGGGAGCGAAACTAATAAAACTATGGCTATCATGTAAAAAGAGCCGATTATCGCAACACCTAATCCCGCAGTCTCAGCGCGACTTGAAGCACCAAATGTAAAAAAACCAAAATTGAATGTTTTATAAAGTGTACCGTCCTGAGCTAAACGTTTCATCCATTCTACTTGGCGATTAGAAACTTTGCGTCTTTTCTCTGCTACATGCAAATCAATCTGTCCTTTATAGGCAGAATCAATGTCTGCAGCCGCTAAAACTTTGATTTTTTGCGTTGTTCCAATGAGCTTTGGATTCTTTGTCACCATTTCACGGAGTTGAATGCGTACACTGTTTGAAAACATGCGGTTAACATCCCGCAATGATGCTCGATCATTTTGATCTAAATCAAGCTTTTTTGCTAAAGCATTGCGTACAAGAAGCGGATAATTAGCAGTTACTAATAGCTGTGGATTTGTCTCACGTTGACCACTTGGATCGATTATCTTTTCATCTAAATAAACTGATAATGATATTTCACTTTGAAAAAAAGCCGTATACCCTTGACTAATGATAGACCATAAAAGAGCAGATAGAAAAAACAAACCAATAAAAATAGCAATCAGACCATACATACGGAAGCGACGCTCAGCCCAATATCGGCGTTTGAGACCGATATTGCGACGATGCAAAAGAAAATCCTCATTCATTCATATTGTTCCCGATATTTGCGTACAATGTAAAGAGCAAGAATATTCATCAAAAGAGTTACAATAAAGAGCGTCATTCCCAAAGCAAAAGCTACAAGAGTTTGTGGAGAATTAAACTCAAAATCACCTGTTAATTGATTAACAATCTTAACCGTCATTGTAGTCATCGCTTCGAATGGATTAAGTGTCAAATTTGCTGCAACACCTGCGGCCAAAACCACAATCATTGTCTCCCCAATTGCACGTGATGCCGTCAACAAAATTGCTCCCATAATTCCCGGAAGCGCTGCCGGTATAACGACCTTTTTAATCGTTTCAGATTGCGTTGCTCCTAGCCCATAAGATCCTTCACGCAAAAAACGTGGAACAGCTGTGATAACATCATCCGATAAGGAAGAAACAAAAGGAATCAACATAATTCCCATCACAAATCCCGCCGTCAAAACACTTTGGGCCATAATAAAACCAACACCACCAGAAAGAGAAATAGAGAGATCTTGTAAAAATGGTCCTACAACTTTCAAAGCAAAAAAACCGTAAACAATGGTTGGAATACCAGCAAGCACTTCTAACAATGGTTTTACAATTGACCGCAATCGCGTAGAAGCATATTCAGCCATATAAATGGCAGAAAATAATCCAATAGGAACAGCAAAAAGCATTGCCACAAACGCAATATAAAGTGTGCCAGCAAAGAGTGGTATGAGACCAAATTGCCCCACTTCATGAGCTGAACCGCTCGCTGAAAAACGCGGATCCCAAACCGTTCCCAAAAAGAAATTGGAAAAGGATACAGACTGAAAAAAACTCATTGTCTGAAAGAACAGAGAAAGCGCAATAGCAGCTGTTGTCAAGACCGCAACTATAGACGCGCAAACCAACCCAATAACGATTAAACATTCAACTTTATTGCGCGCACGCTGGCGCGGAGCAACTTGCATAATACCAAAGATAAAGCCACACAACGCAATTATAAAAAATAAACTATGACCAATAAACCGCAGCTTTTGAGAAGAAGAAAACCATGACTGTACTATCCTTAACACATCATCTGTTGCTGCATGAGGTAAAACAAATCCCTTCGCCAATAATTGTGCACGCACTTCTTCATACGAAGCCGTAACAAGGTCCCCGTCAAAGTGGTGAATAATTTTGACCAAACTGCGGATAGTCCCTAAAACAATATCACGATTAACAACCTCTGTCAGGCGTGCACTATACGCCACAACCTCTCGTGAGGCACTATACTCTAAATAAATTGCACTCCCACTATCCCAAATAATTAAAAAAACAAGAGCTGGGATAACAGTTATCAAGAATGTCCACCAACCATAATAATATGTACGTGAATGCATCTTGTATTGTGCGTATTCAAGAATGCGAGCCCGTAGATAAGAAATACAAAAGCCAACAAACCCAAGAATCAACAGTAGAAAAATAATGAAGGAAATGCGCATATTATCTTTCAATTTTTTCAAAAAACAGCAGCCAAAACTCTTACATCGCAAATTTAGAAAATTATTTCAAAATCATCACTTTACTAGCAGAAAATGCAGAGCGCTGCGCTTGCCTCTCCTCTTCAGAAGCAATAACCAAACCATATTCAGCCAATGGGCTACCTGGACCAATCATTTGATCAGAAAGAAAAAATTCAACATATTCCCGCAAACCTGGAATGATATCTAAATGCGCTTTCTTAACATAAAAGAAAAGTGGACGAGAAATGGGGTATTCACCACGAGAAATTGTTTCAACGTTTGGTGCAAAACCATTAATATTTGCAACCTTTAGCCTATCAGCATTATTTTCATAAAAAGACAAACCAAAAACACCAACTCCTGTTTTATTAGAAATCAGACGAGCAAATGTTTCAGAATAATCACCATCAATATCAATGGCTTTTCCATCTTTACGCACAGCAACACAGGCAGCATGAATTGCCTTATCATCCATCCCCATAGATTTCATCGCATCAAATGCTCCACTGGCTTCACAGCCCACAGCTAGCAATTTTTCTTCAAAAACTTCACGCGTTCCATGTTTTTCTCCAGGAATATAAGCTGCTATCGTCCAGTCAGGAAGAGTGCTATTGACTGCATTCCATTTCAAAACTTTATTTGGCTGCAATTTTCCATCCACAACAACCTGCGCAGCGAGTGCTCTATAAACATCCACTGGCTGCAATTTCCAATCAGGACCATTTATATTGGTTGCAAAAACAATGCCATCATACCCGATGCGTATTTCCTCCACATCTTTGACACCAGCATCAAAACAAGACTGTAATTCACTAGGCTTCATTGCCCGAGAAGCATTAACGATATCAACAGCACTCTCCCCAATGCCACGGCAAAACTCTTTAATACCAGCACCTGAGCCACCCGATTCAATAACAGGAACCTTAAAATTAGGGTACATTTCCCCAAATATCTCAGCAACGATTTTTTGATAAGGTAAAACGGTAGATGAACCAGTAATCTGAATTTGATCACGTGCATTGCCAATATTCACTGACAACAAAACCGCGAAAACCAGTCCCACTCCAACTGATAACAATCTGCTCATTCATACACTCCCTAAAATATCAACCAAGATCTCTTGTTTCTATCATACGATAATAAGGATTTTAATTCACATTTGCAGTATGACAAATATAAAAAGCGACATTTATAATTTTTCTGACAAAATCATATTTGGTTTTCGGTTCAAACAAATTTCATTTGAACGTTTAAACTCAACAACATCCCAGAAAAGATGAGCAACATCTGCACCACCAAAGCGTTTAATTTCACGAATACCCGTAGGAGATGTCACATTGATTTCTGTTATATAATCTCCAATAATATCGATCCCTACAAGAAGAAGACCACGTTCACGCAAAGCTGGAGCAAGACGGTTACAAATTTCATGATCACGTTCTGTTAAATCAACATTTTCCGCCTGCCCTCCAACATGCATATTAGAGCGCACATCCATTTCTACTGGAACGCGATTAATTGCTCCAACAGGTGTACCATCAAGCAAAATAATCCGCTTGTCCCCTTTTCGCACTGCATCCAAATAACGCTGTACAATAAAAGGTTCGCGATAACTTTTTGCAAACATTTCTAAGAGTGATGGTAAATTGCGATCATCCTGTTTTAAATGAAAAACATCTGTGCCCCCATTTCCATAGAGTGGTTTAATAATGATGTCGCCAAACTTAGCTCTAAAATCAGTTATTTCTGCAATATCTTTTGTAATTAATGTTTCTGGCATCAAATCAGAAAATTCAGTAACAAAAATTTTTTCTGGGCTATTGCGCACCCATGCTGGATCATTCACAACCAATGTCTTAGGATGAATGCGTTCTAACAAATGCGTTGTGGTGATATAATTAAGATCAAATGGTGGATCTTGGCGTAAAAGAACCACATCCATATTTATTAATTCTGTGCGTACAGACTCTCCTAATTGATAATGATGCCCCTCTTCATCGCGTACAATCAACGGCTCTAATCGTGTAATCACACAACCATCGCGCATCGACAAGCAATCTGGTGTATAATGAAAAAGTGAGTGTCCACGTTCTTGTGCTGCTAATGCGAGCGCGAATGTTGTATCTCCTTGAATCCGAAGCGTTGAAATATGATCCATTTGAATGGCAATTTTCATAAATAAAACCTCCTATGACTGACAGAGCTTGGTCTATACGCCATAAATTTAGTAAACAATAAAAGAACTATGACAAGAGAAAGCCTATGATACAAGAAGATGATATAAAATTAAGCAACCAAGAAATTGAACGCTATGCACGCCACATCCTTTTGCCTGAAATTGGTGGAGCGGGACAACAAAAGCTCAAACTTGCACGTGTCCTTGTCATTGGTGCCGGTGGTCTTGGTGCTCCTGTTCTAACTTATTTGGCTGCAGCAGGCATTGGAACCCTTGGAATTGTTGATGACGACATCGTTTCGCTTTCCAATTTACAACGTCAAGTGATTCACAAAACAAACACGATTAACCAAAAAAAAACTGAGAGTGCCAAAGCCACTTTAAAAGAAATTAATCCCCATATTACAGTTGAAAAACACAATCTAAGACTGGATAAAAGTAATGTGGATAAATTGTTAAATGCCTACGACATCATTGTTGACGGTAGTGATAATTTTGCCACGCGCTACCTGCTTGCTGATCACGCTGCCCAATGCGCAAAACCCTTAATAAGCGGTGCTGTAGAACGTTTCAACGGCTCACTAACAGTGCTCATGCCTTATAAAGACAATAATCCTCACTACCGCGATTTATTCCCCAATCCACCAGCTCCCGGTACTATTCCGACATGTGCTGAAACCGGAATCATAGGTGCTTTACCCGGGGTTATTGGAACACTACAAGCAATGGAAGCAATTAAACTTATCACAAATATTGGTGAACCCTTAGTGGGAAAAATTCTCCTCTACAATGGATTATCAGCACAATTTCGTGTAATCGCCTATAAGCGGCCAGATCCCAATGCAAATACAGCAGCCATTAAAGTCTGCGTATAAAAACTTTTGGAACGAAAAAAATATAATCAGCAGAATCATCGTCAACCATCTCTTTACTGTGCTTAATAATCACTCCAGGTTTCAGTACTTTAACGATCTTCAAATCATGACTGATAAAAACAGAGAGCCCAAATGATATCTTTGCTGTAGAGGAAGTAAAAGAGCAATGCTCTGCACCTGCACATTTATATCAAGAGAAGATATTTGTTTCATCAAGCATAATAAAACGTGGTTTGATAATGATTGCGCGTGAGAGAGCAATCCGCTGTCTCTGTTCACGAGAAAACTCATGTAGTTAAACGGGGAAAAGGAACCATCACCTCTCATGCAAAGCTTCAATATATTAATAATCTCCTCTTTTTCAATATTCTCACAACTTCTGAGAAAGTTCTTTTCTCTACACTCTTGAATAAAAGCAAAGTTGCAGTTTTTCAAAGAAATCTCAAAAACTGTGTTCGGTGAAATAAACCAGATTCAGCAGTAAAGAATTCTGTGTGACTTCCGTGCGCTTCATTCAGTCATTTGCTACATAGAAAAACTTCTTGCAGCAGATTGTCATGCTTCATGAGTAAAACACATCCTAATCATTTTTCTGATCTATAAAATTTCAGAAACAATTACTTTTTAAACCGTATTTTCATATAGTTTTTTTCAAAATAGATTTACCAAAGAGCGCCATCCACTTGATGGTGACTAAACCACACATGAAAAAAGTCAAAGTCGGTAGTACAAGGTAATAAGATGGTGAAATTTTTGCAGGAAGAAAAGAGATGGCGCTTAATACCGCTATTGAAAATATTCTTCCGCTAAAAGATGCCGCCCCGACAATGCCAGAAATATGTTGGGATTGTTTTTGGTTAAGCTCTGAAAAAAACAAGCTCTTTGCTCCTATCGGTACAGTGCAAATAAATCCATGAATTAACGAAAATGCGATAACTGACGCAGCAATTTGACTACTCTGAACGAAAAAATAAAGAGCCATACACATAAGGGCAGAGAAGAATGAAAAATACTTTATAGAGTTCTTATATTTTTTATCAAATACGTGATATTTCGACATCAGTGAATTGGAAAAATATTGCGCTGAGAAGGCTCCGATATGACAGCACATGAGGACCAGCATCTGCGAGCTTTTGAGGTGGTCAATTTTCCCACCTGAGAGTATTATAGGCTGCCAGAAATGATAAATAACCTGGATGCCAGCGCTGAACAGGCACATCAGCAAAATAAACCATGTTCCTCCCACGGTGTTTTGAAATATCCAGAGCGTTTCCTTAGCATTTTGCAAGATCGTCTTTGTTTTTGTTCCTTCACCCACAGATATTTTTTCTTCAGGAACAATAAGAAATATAAAGAAAATTATTCCCATCATCAGACTTGAGATAAGATATCCCATGAAATATTGCCCAGAATAATAGATCGTTGCAATTCCTAGGACACCACTGATAATGCTACCAAAAGAGTTTATTCGGTGAGAAAGATGCGCATAATGCGAAAAGCGGTCTTGTCTGTTGCCTAGAGAATGGTAAATCCATCCGTCAATGGCACTGGCAATGAAGCAAATCCCCGCTGCATAGAAAATTTGTGCAACGATAAGCATTATCATATTGGGGGCTTGAAGACAGAGAAGATAAAACACTGCCGTCATAAAAACTCCAGCTGTGACTGAGTATTTACGTCGATACCTGTCAGCGAAAACAGCACACGGAAAATCAAGAAGCAAAACGGTTATCGAAAAGACGACTTGCAGCAAAGCCAATTGAGAAAGGGTAACCCCCATAGATATTAGAAAAATAGCGTGATAAACACCGATTAGCATTCGTATCGCATGGTAAGATCCATGGGTTACAGCAAGCGTTTGAGGTCTGTTCATTGTTTTGTTCCACAAACTTTGCAGTGAGGGTTCTTTTTTAAGGAACGCTCTTCTGTGAAAAGTTTGCTACTCCATATCCCCACACGGCGATCCGTGGAAAGGAGATCACCATAACCACCCAAAAATTTAAGAGCATCGTTAGCACACATGGCAGCTGAAAGAGCATTCACAGGAGGAAATGTTGCAACTTTAAAATTATTATTAATAGAAGCGCAAGCCTCATAGATTAAACCATCGCTTTTTTCGGGGAGATTTCCTATGGATGAGCTGCATGCATAGCAACCTGTTTTTTCAGGTATGTAAAAAGGTCCCAATATAGCAATGTCATTGACATAACCGGAATTTATATAAGCTTGTTGATTTTTTACACACCATTGATTTATCCATGGTACCAGATGGTCAGGTTCATCAGCAGAAATGATCCACAAATCGGCTCTGGGCAATTTGTTGATATCTTCTTTCGTCGTGATTGACATTTGTAATTCACTAACCTCACTTTGATTGTTTCTTCGTGTCAGCTCACGTCGAAGAACGGTTGTCTTAGGAAGTCCAACATCTTGTTCAGTAAAAAGAATTTGTCTGGTAAGGTTGGTTATCTCGATCACATCATTATCGACAAGAATTAATTTTCCCACACCAGAAGATGCAAGTATCGCTGATACATGATTACCGATTCCGCCACATCCTAAAATAACCACCACTTTGTGTGAAAGGGTACGTTGAACAGACTCTGGATCCATACCGTAACTTTGATAATGGAGATGATTTCTGGAATACCGATGATTGAAGATATTGTCCGATGTCTCCGCTAAAACAAGGAAATGGTTAGAAAAAAGAAAGTCAAATGCGTGGTTAAAGTCTTCTCTTAACATGATGGATGATAGCGCAGTATAAGCTTCTTCCACCGTCTTTTTCTCAATCCATTGTGCGGCGAGAAGTACAAAATTTTCCCAGTCTTTTTTCTTGTTAATAACAAACTGCTTTGAACCAGCACCGAAAATTGCATCGTCTTTACGGACAAGAACGCGGGTATATTTTCCCAAAATATATTGCTGTTCCATTGCTCCCCCCACTTATTCATTATAATAAACTTTTCCCTGAAAAGTCATTCCAGGGAAAAGAACTCTACTTATCAATTAAAACCGATATGATCCATGACATCCCCCCCCTTTATACTTATATGTTTTTATTATGCATCACTCATGTGACAGAAGCGAATCTTTATCAAAACATAATTATTGTCAATACACTATATGGCATAAAGTGCGCATCTTTACAAAATATGGATAGAACTCCTTAGAAAACAGAAAATACCCCAATGCATAGTAAGACTCTCTTTTGCCTTCGGAAAGATCAGGGAAGCTTGTGCTTGTTGGGCTTTATTTTCTATGGCACTTAGTTAGTTAGCTAACTTCAACAAAATTCAAATGACATATTCAACAGTATTTATTCACCTTCTTTGATAGAGATGAGAGCAATTTTATTTTCAAGCGAAACTCTCAATGGAATTTTGTTTGATGCTTTTATTTCCCAACTTCGATTGGATTATTTTGATTCAATCAATCACAGGCATATTGTGTTTCACTCCCAAAATTAGAGAGAAAGAATGGAGCTGAAACTTTTTTCACCAATGCACAATTTTTAAGTGGCTACCGAATTTAACGCATTCCCCACTTCTTTACCAGATAAATTTTGGGTAATCTATTTTTATTCTTGAAAATGAAAATCTTCTGATAAAATAATGCGTTTTGAGAAAATTAAGTTGCTTTTCTGAGCATAATTAACTGCATGAATCTCAAAATTTTAATTGAATGTTCTTCATAATAAAAAAACTACCATCTACCAACGATAAACCAACGAGGTAAGTATAAATACCTGCATATTTTTATGTTACATAGTGGATCAATTGGGCAACAAAAAGTAGATTGATGCGTGGATTAAAAAACACATTAAAATCAAAAATAAAGATCTAAAAAACAACCACATCTCTTTCTAAAGTGATTTACTTTTGGAATATTTCATCTTTATTCTGAGATGATTTGCCTTCTTTATTATCCATTGGCAAAGGAACAGGATGATCAGATAAACTACGTAAATAAAGTAAAAGATCGGCACGATCTTGGTCATTTTTGATCCCACGAAAAGACATTATTGTTCCTGGAAACGTTTCACGCGGCGAATGCAAATAACGATCTAAAGTCACAAAGTCCCATTTCTGATCAGAGTTGGTACGCAACGTCCGTGAATAAGCAAAGCCTGGTGCAGCGGCCAAAGGACGGTTAACGATCTCCCAAAGGGTTGGACCAACACGATTGGAACTATCACGTCCAGAAGTATGGCATATGGCGCATTGGCGAAAAACTTTACGTCCATTTTCAAGCTTCCCCTGTTGAAGACGATCACTCAATGACAAAGAAGGAGAAGATGCCTGTTGTTTTTTCTTAAGCACATTATTTTCTGTAACTGTATGAGAAGGTTGAACCGATGCAGAATTATCGTAGAGCATATCGCTGAGTGTGGAAATTCCCACCACAATAAGCAACACAAAAAGACAAGCGCAACCAAAAGAGGTTATTGTCGAACGATTCATAAAAATTCAAACATTTATATTTTCACTACCGCTTTTATTTTAAGCTTTTTCAATATAATACACAACTTATAAACACAGCAACACACGGCATTTGGAATTTTGTAATGACACTTGAACCGATTATTTTGATTCCTGCCCGTATAGGCTCAACCCGTCTACCTCAAAAAGCTCTCGCTGAAATCTCTGGAAAACCGATGATTGTTCATGTTGCTGAACGAGCGAAAAAAGCCGCATTAGGACGTACTATCGTTGCAACAGATCATAAAGATATTGCCAAAACCGTTACAGCTTATGGACATGAATGTATCATGACATCTCGCGATCATAAATCTGGATCAGATCGCATTTATGAAGCTTTAACCCATATTGATCCTGAACAACGTTACAATACTATTTTGAATCTACAAGGTGACCTACCAACGATAACGCCTCGTGAAATCATCAGTGCTTTACGCCCTTTAGAAAATAGCTTAACTGACATTGCAACCTTGGGTGCTAAAATCATTGAAGGAGATGAAAAAATAGATCCGAATGTTGTCAAAATTATTGGTACACCGCTTTCCCAAAATCGCCTTCGTGCTCTTTATTTTACCCGAGCAACAGCGCCTTATGGAGATGGTCCTCTTTACCACCATATTGGAATCTATGCCTACCGCCGCAAAGCACTTGAGCAATTTATAGCACTCAAACCCTCACCGCTTGAGCAACGTGAAAAACTTGAACAATTACGTGCACTAGAGCATAATATGCGTATTGATGTAGAAATAGTGGATACAATTCCCTTAGGAGTTGATACGCAAAGGGATCTTGAGAGAGTACGCAAGATTTTAGCATGAAAATACGTAACAAAACCAATAAAATTTCCTTCCAAGGAGAATACGGCGCCAATTCCCATATTGCTTGTTCTAATATGTTTCCCAATATGGATGCTATACCCTCTGCTACGTTTGAAGACGCACTTAACTTAGTGGAAAACGAACAAGCCGATCTTGCCATGATTCCTATTGAAAATACTCTTGCTGGCCGCGTTGCGGATATTCATCACCTGTTACCGCAATCATCCCTCTATATTATTGGTGAATACTTTTTACCTATCCATTTTCAGCTCATGGTTTTACCCGGTGTTACACATGAAGAAATTAAAACCATTCACAGCCATACACATGCTCTTGCACAATGCCGTAAAATCATACGTAAAAATGGCTGGAAACCTGTCACTTCTGCTGATACAGCTGGAGCTGCAAAATTTATTAAAAAAAATGGAAAGCGTTCACAAGCAGCCTTAGCTCCTCTGATCGCAGCAGAACTTTATGGACTTGATATTCTTGAAAAAAATGTTGAAGATAGTCCTCATAATATTACCCGTTTTGTTATCCTTTCACGTTCTCAAAAACATGTACCAAAACCGCAAAACGGCGAAAAAATCATTACTAGCATTCTTTTTCGAGTCCGCAATGTCCCAGCTGCCCTTTATAAAGCTATGGGAGGATTTGCTACAAACGGTATTAATATGACAAAATTAGAAAGTTACCAAATTGGTGGAAACTTCAATGCAACACAATTTTTTGTTGACATTGAAGGACACCCTGAAGATCCCATGATGCAACTCGCTTTGGAAGAACTCGCTTTCTTTTCTGCTGAATTTCGCATTATAGGTATTTATCCATCTAAAAATGATCGCACGCCACATAGTGAAAGACAATTAGATAACTTCTCTTTATAATAGACAAAAAATGGATTTATAAAAATAATTTATTGTTTTGCGTCTTAAGTTAGAACTTCGGATATAATAAGATTCTCTCATTTCAAATCCCTGTTTATGTTGAATCAATCAAAATCATCCGCTTTCACATCACAAGAGGGACTGGGTTTGAACAAAAAACGTTTTAGAAAGAAGTGAAAATACTTCTTATGAGCCACCTCAATACAAGAGGTGTCGCAACATTAGGAGGTGGAAAAGAGTATGTAGTACTGGCTTCTACCTTTATAAGCGTAAAGATGTTGCTGAACAATGGATTTTGCGTTATGTTCTTCACGAGTTGCGCCATAAAATGAGCTTAAGAATAAAGAGAGGTATCTCTTTAAAATACTGAAGAAGAAAATGCGCGGCAGCATCTACTTACAGAATAATTTAATCATCTAGATAGCATCCCTTCTCGAATTTATATAATAATGAATCCAAGTTCAACCAACACAAAAACATGCCATAAATACAAATATTGGGAATGAAAGTTTGCTTTAGCCATCATGCCCCTTATATAATAGTAAGGAGTGCATTGAGAATACAAGCGATCTTTCACAGTGATTTATCCTGAAGCAATAAATATAAAGCTTGAAAATGAGGTCAAAGACAATTAAATTACTACATGATAACATCAAGTAAAAGTGCTTTTAAACACTGCGGTTTAAGCATTTTTCAAGGCCGTTTTTATAAAGCTAAAAAATGTAGTTTAGCTCTGCATTTCCCAGTTAAATTCAACCTTCGTATATTCATCAAAACCGATACAAATTAATCGATTTGTGGGATAACAAGGGAAAACGCGATGAAAAGAATTTTCACTCAAGGATTATTAGCTGTAAATATGCTGGTTTTCTCCACTGTTGCATTTGCTGGATTTGGTGAAAACAAATGGAATTTTGCGCCGAACGAAAGTGTTACAATTGGTATGCCTAGTACAATACAACAAGGCTTCGAGTGCGGTTGTGAGAAATTTAACCCCGAGACAGTATCGTTTACTTTATCGTACACAGCTTCTTCTGATTTAGAAAAATTAAAAATTGTTGCTGACGATGAAAATAAAATAACGCATGATAAAGAAAATAAAATATTTATCCTTAAAGATGTAAAGTCTCTCGTTTTAGGCTTTCCTGGGTCGGGGAGCTATATTTTTAAAAACATTACTAACACAGATGTTATTGGCATAGAGTGTGATGCAGGGGATTTTTAATAATATTTTCTATAGTACCTAATTTTGAAGGAGGTTGCTTAATTATTTAAGCAAATCTTTTTTTTAAGCAGGCTTAATGAATTCTCAAAGCTCACTTTGTCATGAATTTGAATTTCAATAGATCTTCAACAAAGTCAAATTTCTTAACAAAGTTGGCTATTGTAAAAATTTTACAATTTTAAAGCAGATGGAATTGTTCTGTAATTTCTGTAAGCTGTTAATCAATTTATAAACTAGCTACAAACCACATCGCCTATAAACCATATTATAGCAAAAAAACAACTAAATCATAAAACTTGCACTTTTATGCTCTGTAAATGTATTCTATACTTTGTCAAATACAGAAAAAATGTGAAACACACACGCCAATTCAGCAACAATCTTTTCCTTCGATTTTCTAACTTCAGCTTATTGAACGACCTCTTATACTTCCCCTTTCTTTAATTACTGCAAACTAGCTATAATTCTGTGAGCAGATTTAACAAATTAAGCCCCTCTGCCACTATTTCCTAACCAACGAGCATCTTCTTACAGCTAATCGTTATGTTAACAAAGTAAATACCTTGTTCATACCAGATAAATGTGGAGCGCTCTTCCAAGGGAAATTGATACCCCATATTTGTAATTCATAATATGAGAATTAAGTCCAAAGGAAAAATTTTCGGTTGTTCTGTCCATATTTTTCGTTTCTTAGCTTGATTTTTTATTTTAAATCGACAATATGTAACCGGGAGGTTGGTGATGGACGAGCCGCTCGCCAACTGGGTCAGGTCTGGAAAGAAGCAGCCCCAACGAGTTCTGGTACGGGTCATCGTACCAGCCTCCTATTTTGCTGGATAAATCATACTTTTGTCGTTTTTCAGTATATGATCTTCAATCTTCATAGCACCATGTATATACAGTTCATAGCACCATGTGTATACAGCAAGTAAAGGGTTCTTTGTTGTTTTTAGGCAAATAATCCTGTTTCTTAAAAAAATAAATTGATTGAGAAAAAATCCTTTTATATTAGATTGCAGTATTAGCTCGTGCCTGCGTGTTATCGAAATGTACTAAAAAGAGCTTCAAAGTTGGAATTATTGATGAAAAATATGTCGGTAGAAACAACCTATCGCGTTCTTGCTCGCAAATATCGACCTCAAAATTTTTCCGACCTCATTGGTCAAGAAGCAATGGTGCGCACCCTCACTAACGCCTTTGAAACAGGACGCATTGCACAAGCTTGGATGCTAACAGGAATTCGCGGAGTGGGGAAAACAACAACAGCGCGTATTTTAGCACGTGCGCTCAACTACAAAACAAAAGATATTGACCAACCAACGACTGTATTGAATACACTTGGTGAACATTGCACACAAATCATCGAAGGACGCCATATCGATGTTATAGAAATGGATGCAGCTTCACATACGGGTATTGATGATATTCGTGAAATTATCGAACAAATACGTTATCGTCCTATTTCTGCACGCTATAAGGTTTATATTATTGATGAAGTGCACATGCTCTCAACACAGGCATTTAATGGTTTATTGAAAACACTTGAAGAACCACCGCCACATGTAAAATTTATTTTTGCAACGACAGAAATTCGCAAAGTTCCGATTACAATCCTTTCTCGTTGCCAGCGTTTTGACTTACGGCGTATTGAATCAACAGCTTTGGTCGCTCATTTGCGCCAAATTGCTAAATATGAAAATGTGGAAGTAGAAGATCAAGCGCTCTTCATGATCGCACGTGCTGCAGAAGGTTCTGCACGTGACGCACTGTCCATTTTTGATCAAGCAATTGCTCATAGCAATTGCAATGTTAGCGCTGTTGCAGTACGCACAATGCTAGGATTAGCTGATCAAGCACGTATTATTGATCTGTTTGAATTCATCATGAAGGGCAACGTTGTAAATGCATTGCATGAATTGCGCAGCCAATATGATGCAGGTGCTGATCCTCTCACTATATTGACAGAATTGGCTGATTTCAATCATCTCGTCACACGTTTACGTTTTACACCAGAAAAAGTCGAAGATCTCTCGCTTACTGAGAATGAGCGTTTGAGAAGCTTAGATTTTTCGCAAAAACTTTCTGTTCCTGTTTTGTCCAGAAACTGGCAAATGTTACTCAAAGGCTTACAAGAAGTTAGTCAAACCACGCGTCCACTTCAAGCTGCTGAAATGTTACTTATTCGTCTGGCTCATACTGCTGATCTGCCAACCCTTGATGAAGCTTTAAAAAAGCTTGAGCAAGAAAAAACATCTCTCACAATTGTCGAAAATTCTTCTCATCAAAAATCCACAAATGCAAATAATACAACAAAAATAGCAGTTGTAGATGCCCATCCTTTTCTATGCGTTTCAAACACACCAACAAACCAAGCAGATTTAAAAACACCCTCGAAAAACCAATTAAACCACTCCTTACAATCAGAAGATTCATTGAAGGTTCAAACTACCAAAAGCACTCAATTACCTGAAATAAAAGACGTTCTTGAAATGTCCCCGTCTGTTGCACGTTCTGAAAATATTGTAAATTTACCGCTTCCTTCTACGCAAACAACAAAGGAAATTATTGAACCCAAAACTATAGTTATTGATTCCCTACACGATATTATTAAATTAGCTGAACAGTATAATGAAATCTCTTTTAAACTCCTTGTTAAAGAATTTGTTCATCCTGTTTCTTTTGAACCAGGACATATTACTTTAAGGCTTGCTAAAGATGCTCCACGTTCACTTGCCAGTGATATCAAAAAAACGCTATCTCAATGGACTGGAAAACGTTGGACTATAACCTTTGTCAATGAAGGAGGAGGACCAACCCTACAGGAAGAAAGTGTTGCTATCCAAAAAAAACTTTTCTCTAATGCAGAAGCAGATCCGGATATCGCGAAAATTCTCAACTATTTCCCAGAAGCAAAAATTGTCGATATTCGCCTGAATAAACAAGAAAACGATCTTGATTTACTCCCCAATACCTTTAAAAATGCTGATACCTTTAAAAATGAAAGTGATATCAATGATGAATAAGGATACCTATTCCTATGCGTGATATGATGAGTATGATGAAAAAAGCCAAAGAAGTGCAAGAAAAAATGCAGCAAATTCAAGAAGAAATAGCGAATTTGCAAGTGACTGGCATTGCCGGCGGTGGACTTGTCAGCGTCACCTTAAACGGTAAGAATACCATAACCGCAATCAAAATTGATCCTTCACTCCTCAAACCTGAGGAAACTGAAATTCTTGAAGATCTCATTATGGCAGCCTATAATGAAGCCAAAACAAAAATTCAAATGGCTATGGAAGAAAAAACCAAAAGCATGACAGCAGGGCTGCCACTCCCATCAGGTTTCAAACTTCCGTTCTAACGAACTGGATTTTATTTAATCCCTTGGAACAAGAGTATGTCTAAACACATCGCAGGACCTGAGATTGAGCGTCTCATTCAGCTTTTAGCGCGGATACCAGGTCTTGGGCCACGTTCGGCACGCCGTGCTGCACTTCACCTCATCAAAAAAAAGGAAACATTGCTTGAACCTTTAGGAGCAGCAATACAAGCAGCTGTAGAAAAAGTCTGCATTTGTTCTATTTGTGGAAATGTAGATACAACGAATCCTTGTTCAATTTGTACAGATCCTCGCCGCGATGATACAACAATTATTGTTGTTGAAGATATTGCTGATCTTTGGGCTCTTGAACGTGCCAGAACTTTAGCTGCACGTTATCATGTATTAGGCGGAAGACTCTCCCCATTAGATGGGATAGGACCTGATGAACTCAACATCACCTCCTTAATACAGCGCGTTTTACAAAATCAAATTACAGAGATTATCTTAGCCGTGAATGCTACAGTTGAAGGACAAACAACAGCTCACTACATCACTGATCAACTCACTAATTGTTCAGTTAAAATTACTCGGCTTGCCCATGGAGTGCCCGTGGGGGGTGAACTCGATTATCTTGATGATGGAACCTTGGCTGCAGCCTTACAAGCAAGGACTAATCTTTAAAACTCGCTTCTAATGCCTGTTATCACTTCCTATCTGCTATTGCTGCTTTATTTATGGGGGAATATTAAAATGCTAAAGAAAAAGCTTTCACTTTTGAACAATTTTGGACCGGGTACCTAGTATGTCTGCTCATATCCGGCTTAGCTTATGGTTTAGAAGTTCTAGAAAAACAACTTTTTTCAGAGCCGTGGTTCGAAAGCCTTGTTTTGGCAATCCTCTTAGGATCTATTATCCGTAGCTGTTTTAATCTGCCGAAATATTTTCAAGAAGGTATAACCTTTTGTGCAAAGACACTTCTTGAAATTGCTATTGTTCTTCTAGGAGCAAGCATTAGCATCCATACAGTTCTTTCAGCCGGTTGGAATTTGCTTGCTAGCATTGTATTCGTTATATTTATAACTATCCTCATCAGTTTCGTTCTAGGCAGACTTTTTGGACTTTCTGCAAATTTAGCAATGCTGGTCGCTTGTGGGAATGCCATTTGTGGCAATTCAGCTATTGTTGCAACTGCTCCTGTTATCCATGCAAAGCATGAAGATGTAGCAGCATCAATTGCCTTTACTGCCCTTTTAGGAGTTCTAATTATTTTACTTCTCCCTTTTTTACATCCGCTTTTGAATTTGTCATTTAGCCAATACGGTGTGCTTGCAGGCATGGTTGTTTATGCTGTACCACAGGTTTTAGTAGCAACAGCATCTGTTTCTTTTGTGAGTGTTCAAATTGCAACAATTGTCAAATTGGTGCGGGTTTTAATGTTAGGTCCTGTTATTTTTAGCCTGTCAATCATCTATCGCCAAACGGCACACACACATTTTCGTTTACACACCCTCGTCCCATGGTTTATCATAGGTTTCATTATCATGATGCTTATTCGTTCAAGCGAGCTTATTCCTGAAACGGCTATAAACCCGATCAAATTTATTGCTCAATTGTTTACAGTTATTTCAATGGCAGCTTTAGGATTAGGTGTTGACATCCGCTCATTTAAAAAAGCAGGAAGGCGCGTTATTTTAGCTGCAACTTCCTCCATCCTCTTTCTCAGTGCTTGCAGCCTTATCATGATAAAATTGATTGATCTGAACCATATAACATTTTGAAAAATATGCTCTCAAATTGGTTTTTCAATTACTTTTTTAATACACAGTTGCTTGTAACTGAGCAGCGTAGTATTAAAATGCTTAGTGCATCAAAAAAAAACTCTGTTCTCATCAAAAGGAAGTTTTTACAAAGAGTTCATGGAATAAACTCTTATTGGAAAAAAGACATGTGATCTCATGATTTCTTCCCTTCAAATGGTTGTTGCTTACTTTTTTCTTTCAACAAAACATAATGAAAGGTAAATAAATGCTTCCGCATTTAATAAGAAAAAGATATTACATTTTTGCAAAAAAACTCTATCTCACTGGAGGTATCTTTTTCGTGTAAACGAAAAAGATACCGCGCAAAAACATATTGAATATTGGTTGCACATAAAAAATAATTCAAAAAACAGCGTGTTTTATAAGTTTTATAACTTTCTTAAATTATTGCAAAATGCATTAACAAAATAAAAAACAGTAAAAAATACAGCAGGCCTTTTGTTTATCATATTATTCAACTACAATATTCTTATGCTTATCCTTGCCATAGACACCGCTTCAATCTATTGCGCTGTTGCGCTCATTCGTCATAAATCCATCATTGCACGCATCAGCGAACGCATGAACAAAGGGCACGCAGAAAAACTTATTGGACATATTGCACAAGTAATCGACCAAGCCAATATTACTCTTGATCAAGTTGATCGTATTGCTGTCAATATTGGACCTGGATCATTCACCGGTGTGCGTGTAGGCGTTTCAACAGCAAGAGCTTTAGCGCTAGCGCTGGAAATACCAGCTGTTGGCATAAGCGCACTTGAAGCATTGGCAGTACAGGCGGCAGATAAAAATACTACGTTAGCAATCACTGTTGTCATTGAAGCCGGTAGAGATATGTTCTACCATCAGAATTTTAACCAAGATCTCACCCCTTTAGGAGCACCTGGCTTAAAAACAATTGAAAATATCATTGAAGATTTACCACAACAAACAAGACTAACCGGTCCAGCAGCTAATATCGTTGCACTGTATATTAAAAACAATCAGATCAACAAAAAAGCTGTACTAGATCAAATCTTATGCGAAGCGGCTGATATTGTAAGTTATGCTCACCTTGCTGCAAGCAAACAACCACAAGAACGCCCCTCTCCGCTCTATTTACGTAATGCTGATGTTAAACAACAAACCGGTTTTGCTTTACCAAGAAAAAAATAATGTCCAAATTTTCATTAACAAAAAAGCGTTTTTGGATTGCTCCACTACAAGCAAATGACAGTGCTTCCCTTTCTCAAATTCATCAGCATTGTTTTATCCCTTCTTGGAAAAAACAAACATTTGATCATTTCTTACAAGATCACTCTATCTTCGGATACAAAGCCTCTCTTATTGGGCAACCTGATCAAATCTTAGGCTTTTGTCTATGCCGTCTTATTCTTGATGAAGCAGAAATCATCACAATTGCTGTCCAACCTCATTGTCGTCGACAAGGAATTGGCCATCTGCTTATCGATAGTACACTTCGCTATCTTCAGCACAAACACGCTATAAAACTCTTCCTAGAAGTAGAAGAAACTAATCTTTCTGCTTTAAACCTTTACCAATGTTTCGAATTTCAAAAAATTTCTAAACGCCCCGCCTACTATCAATCAAAAAACAGCCGCATAGATGCAATCATCATGCAAAAAACTTTTAAGCAAACAGATTGAGATTTGCGTCAAAAACATTTAGATATGCGCTATGAATAAAAATCCTAAAAATACGCCCCCTGTTGCTCCTAAAAAGGTTTTTATCAAAACCTATGGGTGTCAAATGAATGTTTATGACAGCCAACGAATGACTGATAGTCTCAGTTCACAAGGTTATGTCGCTACACAAACACCAAATGATGCCGATCTTATTCTTGTCAATACCTGTCACATCCGTGAAAAAGCAGCAGAAAAACTCTATTCTGATCTTGGTCGCTTGCGCATAATGCGTCAAGAACGTACAGCTGATAATCCCTTGATGATTGCCGTAACAGGTTGTGTTGCACAAGCGGAAGGACGTGAAATTTTGCGTCGTGCACCAACAGTGGATCTTGTCATTGGACCACAGATGTATCACCGCTTGCCAGACTTGTTAGAACAAACCAAACAGGGGAAAAAAATTGTCGCAACAGATTATGCTGTTGAGGATAAATTTGCGCATTTGCCACCTCATAATAAACGTGCCGTAAGAAAACGAGGCGTTAGCGCGTTTTTAACAGTACAGGAAGGCTGTGATAAATTTTGCACTTTTTGTGTTGTTCCCTACACACGGGGTAGTGAAATATCGCGATCTGTCGAGCAAATTACCGAAGAAGCCCGCCAACTCATTGAAGCTGGTGTCAAAGAGATTACCCTCCTTGGACAAAATGTCAACGGTTGGCACGGGCAAAGTGCTAACGGTAAAACTTGGCGTCTTGGTGATCTTCTCTATCATCTCGCTAAACTGGATGGTTTAAAGCGTCTCCGTTACACAACTAGCCACCCACGTGATATGGATGACAGCCTTATTGCTGCACACCGAGATCTTGACATATTAATGCCTTATCTGCATCTCCCTGTCCAATCAGGTTCGGATCGCATCTTAAAAGCAATGAACCGTCAACATAAAAGCGTTCATTATCTTCATCTTATCGAAAAAATTCGTACCGCACGACCCGATATTGCTTTTTCAGGCGATTTTATTGTAGGATTTCCAGGAGAAACAGATGAAGATTTTGAAGAGACTATTAAACTTATTAAGCAAGTGCAATACAGCTCAGCCTATTCTTTCAAGTATTCTCCTCGGCCTGGAACAATTGGTGCAACAATGAAAAATCATGTTGATGAAGCTGTGAAAGATGCTCGGCTTCAACATTTACAAATCCTTCTCCTTGAACAGCAAAATGCATTTTTGCGCTCCAAAATTGGTCAAACAACCGATGTTCTCATTGAAAAAGCTGGACGTCATTCTGGGCAAATGGTAGGTCGTTCACCTTGGCTTTTGCCTGTTGTAGTGGATACAGAGGCTTGTACAGGAACCGTAATACCAATTCATATAAAAAATGCGAGCTCAAACAGTTTTGTCGGCGAAACAACAAATGTATAATATATTTCTGAAATCTTGTTCAAAAAATAAATTTTAGAAAATTTTTTTATTTTTGAAAAAAATGATCACACTTCAAATTTACACTCTATACAAAGAATGGTTGTTTTTTATAAAATTTACTCAGAAAAGTTTGCAAAACTTTGTAGATATGGGAGAATAGGTTGAAAGATTCAACCGAAAAAATAAAGCGCGTTAAAGAGGAAATAAGTATTTTCCCTGAGAATAATATTATCTCAGAAAAAGAAAATGCATCCGATGTTAATCACATTGTTTTAATTTTTGAAAATAATAGATATGCGAAAGCAGTATTTGGTAAATTCGACGAAAATCTTGCTTATATCGAAGAAAAGCTTGGACTTAGTATCCATCCACGCGGCAATGAAGTTTTAATCCATGGCAAAACTACTGCCACAAAGCACGCGCAATATGTGTTACAGCAGCTTTATGAACGTGTTAAAACACACCAAGAGCTCACTTTATCGGATATAGAAGGAGCGATTGCCATGGCAAATTTGCCACATAAACAGCAAGAATTGTTAACCGCAAACCAACCTGCAACAAAATATATACCAGCACGGTTGAGTACCCATAAAAAAACAATCCATGCACGGACACCGACACAAGCTGCTTACATACACGCAATGGAACGCACTGAACTTGTTTTTGGTATAGGACCAGCAGGAACAGGCAAAACATATCTTGCTGTTGCTCATGCTGCAATGCTTTTAGAACGTGGTATCATTGAACGAATTATCCTCTCACGTCCGGCTGTTGAAGCTGGCGAACATCTTGGTTTTCTTCCCGGTGACCTCAAAGAAAAAGTCGACCCATATTTACGTCCACTTTATGATGCTCTCTATGATATGATGCCCGTCGAAAAAGTAGAACGCATTTTAGCCTCTGGTGTCATCGAAATTGCTCCTCTTGCTTTCATGCGCGGACGAACACTTACTCATGCAGCTATTATTCTTGATGAAGCACAAAATACTACACCCATGCAAATGAAAATGTTCCTCACACGTCTTGGAGAAGGAGCACGCATGATTGTTACCGGTGATGTAAGCCAAATTGATTTGCCTGCGGGACAAAAATCAGGTTTAATCGAAGCAATACGCATTCTTTCCAATGTAGAAAATATTGCAATTATTCGTTTTAATGAAAAAGATGTTGTGCGCCATCCTCTTGTTACCGCTATTGTGCGTGCTTATGATCGTGATTCTGGGGCACAAAATAAGGAAATACCACCTTCATATGGTGCACCCCAAAAGCGAATTTGATTTGTCATGATTACTATTGATATAACTGTTGAGAGCACGGGGTGGAATGATGAAAAAATGCTTTATAATATCACTGAAAAAGCATTAAAAACAACAATGCATCATGTTTCATTAGAAAATGTTATAAGCGAAATTAGTTTGCTTTTTACGGATGACAAACATATGGCAAAGATCAATGCGCTATGGCGCAATAAAAATAAACCCACAAATGTATTATCTTTTCCTGCTTTGCCTCTTAAAGCTGGAGATCGTCCTGGGCCGATGCTTGGTGACATCATTATTGCACGAGAAACCGTTGTTCTTGAAGCAGAGAAAGAAGGAAAATCATTTCAGGACCACTTAACGCATATGATCGTCCATGGTGTCCTCCATCTTCTTGGCTATAATCATGAAACAGATGATGAAGCGCACCACATGGAAAAGCTTGAAAGAGAAATTCTTCAAAAGCTTTCTATAAAGGATCCCTATGCTGAATTATCTTAACAAATATCACAATCATATAATTTAAAGCACCTTATGCCTCTATTATAATAAAAAAAGTCTAGAAAATCTCAAAACCATGGCAAACAAAGTAAATGCACAAAATAACAGTCAAACATCTTCTAATATTGAAGAACATCCCTCTCAAAGAACAAATCACACGGAAAAAAATTCTCTGATAAATCATTTATTTTCGTTCTTACGTGGCCGTAATTATACCTCACTGCGCGATGATCTTACCGTTGCTCTCACTGCTGACAATGAAAAGGACACTGCCCTCTTCTCACCTGAAGAACGTACTATGCTCAATAACATCTTACGCTTGCGTGAAGCACGCGTTGATGATGTCATGATTCCACGTTCTGAAATCCAGGCATTAGAAATAAATACCCCTCTTGGAGAAGCTCTTCAATGTTTTGCAAAAATTGGTCATTCTCGCATCCCCGTTTATGCTGAAACCTTAGATGATCCGAGGGGAATGATCCATATCCGCGATATCCTTAATTATATAACGCGCTTTATTATACAATCAGTCCAGACAGAGCAAACATCGAATGCACTGCAGTTAAACCATGCAGATTTACATACTCCAATCGGTGAGTTGGACCTGATTCGAACAGTTCTCTTCGTTCCTAGCTCCATGCTTGCAAGAAAATTACTGACACGAATGCAAGCCACACGTACACAAATGGCTTTAGTCATTGATGAACATGGTGGAACAGATGGTTTAGTTTCTATGGAAGACATTGTCGAATTAGTTGTTGGTGATATCGAAGATGAACATGATAATGTCAACAATGCTATCGTACGTGAACCCAATAATAAATGGCTCGTTGATGCAAGAACCGAACTAGAAGATGTGGAAAAAGCTCTTGGTCCAGATTTTATCGTAGGAGAATATGGGGATGAAGTCGATACTATTGGTGGTTTGATTGTCTCCATTCTTGATCGCATTCCTGCAAAAGGTGAAATCGTTGAAGCGGTACCAGGCTATCGATTCCGTATTTTAGAAGCTGATAAACGTCGGATTAAGCGATTACGCATTTTTCGTATCTCGGAGAATGAAAATTTTAAATAAAATGTCATCTCCAAAGAATAGCCGAGTGTTTTTAAACAGTTTCATACTTTTCTTGCTTTCCACTACTGGTTGGCAACGGCAAGCAGTGCTATTTGTGTGTGGTGCGTTTACATCTTTTGCGCTTCCACCCTTTTATTTAACACCTCTCTGTTTTTTAACCTTTCCCATCTTTATTGTTTTACTTGATACAATAAATACCATCCAAAACAATAAAAAACGCCTTCTGACCTATGCTTTAAGCTATGGAGCCTTTGGCTTCGGTTATTTTATTTGCGGCCTTTGGTGGCTGTGCAATGCTTTGTTGACAGATCCAGCTGCTTTTGGTTGGGCAGTGCCATTTGCTATTTTGGGCCCTCCCATCTACCTTTCTCTTTACTGGTTTTTTGCTGGGTTTATTGGCGGTATGTTATGGACAAAGGGAATAGCACGCTTTTTTGTTCTAGCTTTTGCGCTGGGATTAGCAGAATTGTTGCGCGCAATTTTGTTCACAGGCTTTCCGTGGAATGCTCTTGGCTATACAGCTATGCCAACCCCTATGCTCATGCAATCTGATGCACTCGTAGGACTTTACGGAATGAATATTCTTACCGTCTTAGCCTACAGTTTACCAGCTGTTTTATTAACCGATGAAAAAAAGAAATCCGCACTTTTTCTTTGCTTAGCACTTATATTACTTCACAGTGGTTTTGGGTTTTATCGTCTTAATAGCGCGCCTAACATAGCTGATTACAAAAAAAATAGTTATTGGGTGCGCATTATTCAACCTTCTATCCAACAAAACATAAAATTGAGTAATACTACACGAGAAGCTATATTTACAGCTCATACGGAACTAACTGCGACATCCACAGCGGATCAGAATCCAGAACCCGACTTTATCATATGGCCCGAAGCATCCATTCCTTACCTTCTCGATGATAACTCTGATATCACAATGCGCATTGCATCTCTTCTTAAGCCCAAACAATGGGCTATTATTGGCGCTATACGTGCTAGTAATGATCCTGCCAATGCACAAACCCACTATTTTAACACAATTGCAGTCATTAACGCTAAGGGTGATATTTTAAACACTTCTGATAAACTTCACCTAGTTCCCTTTGGTGAATATCTTCCCTATCAGAATCTATTGAAAAAAATTGGACTGCATATCCTTGCTGATAATATTGGAGGATATAGTGCTGCAAGTGTGCGCAAAACTGTCATGATGCCAAACGGTTTTTCTTATCTTCCGCTGATTTGCTATGAAGTAATATTTCCCAATGAAATGACTTTTAAAGGCGCCTCTCCTCAAGCAATCATTAATGTTACAAATGATGCATGGTTTGGCGTAACACCCGGACCATACCAACATCTTCAACAAGCACAGCTTCGTGCAGTTGAATTGGGAATTCCCCTCATACGAGCAGCTAATAATGGGATATCCACTGTCATTGATTCTTATGGACGAATCATTGTAGCTCTCCAGCAAGATGCTGTTGGCATTATTGATTCACCGATCCCATCATCTATTTCCCCTATAGGAAGCAATGAATACAGAATATTCTCTACTTTCATCTTATTTATTCTTATGCTACTGTGCCGCGTTTGTTTTGGTTCTACAAAACAGCTTAAATGATCGAACGCCCATTTATGGTATCATGTTATATATACCACTAGCGTTGGGAAAAAGTGTTAAATATTATTTTATTGTATAATAAATCAACATCACATAAATCTGATGTTGATTTGGAAGCGAATTGTTGAAAATTTAAAGAGTTGCATTATGACCGAAACTAGAAAAAAACCCGATCCCATAGATATCTATGTCGGAACCCGTATTCGTCTACGTCGTAATATTTTAGGACTCACCCAAGAAAAATTGGGAGAAAAACTAGGCATCACTTTCCAACAAATTCAGAAATATGAAAAAGGTACAAACCGTATTGGTGCAAGTCGTCTTCAAGCTATTGCAGAAATTATGGATGTACCTGTTTCTTATTTTTTTGATAAAGGTCTTAATACCGAACATGTGGAAGGCTTTGCTGAAAGCGATAACAATTTTATGGACTTTTGCTCTAGCAGTGAGGGAATCCAACTTATGCGCGCTTTCACTAATATATCTGATGCTAGAGTGCGTCGAAAAATCATTGATTTAGCAAAAGCACTTTCTGAAGAAGATCTGAAAAACAAGCTATAAATTAAAAATATATTCTTTCTCTCACTCATCTCATAAATCAGCATTGACGATTTGTCATGGGATTGGCAAATAAAGGCGACTTTAATAGAGTGTTGGTTTTCTTTTTTGAAGGAGTTCCTATGCCGCATCAAGATTATCTTTTTACGAGTGAATCAGTATCGGAAGGACACCCTGACAAAATTTGCGATCGTATTTCCGATGAAATCGTTGATATGATCTATAAAGAAGCTCAGAAAACTGGTACTGATCCATGGTTAGTACGAATCGCTTGCGAAACTTTAGTAAGTGTAAATCGTGTTGTTATTGCCGGTGAGGTACGTGTTCCTGATACTCTCTTAAAAAAAGATAAAAATAAGCAATTTATCTATGATGACGCTGGTTTCCCATGCATTAATCCTACCCGTTTTCGTACAGCAGCGCGCCGTGCTATTCGTGCAATTGGTTATGAACAAGTGGGCTTCCATTGGAAAACCGTTAAAATTGATGTTCTTTTGCGCCCCCAATCAGCTGATATTGCACGAGGAGTTGACAACGCTGCGGATCGACATGGTGAAGAAGGTGCAGGCGATCAGGGTATTATGTTTGGATATGCTTGCCGTGAAACACCAGATCTCATGCCCGCGCCAATTTATTATGCACATAAAATTCTAAAACTTCTTGCCAAAGCCCGCCATAAAAAAGAGGGAGAAACCGGGAAATTAGGACCAGATGCTAAAAGCCAAATAACAATACGATATAAAAACGGAAAACCTATAGAAGTAACATCCATTGTTCTTTCAACACAGCATTTAGATGAGAGTTGGGATTCCAATAAAGTCCGTTCAGTGGTTGAGCCTTATATTCGTCAAGCTTTGCATGATATTCCTATTTCGGATCAATGTAGTTGGTACATTAATCCAACAGGAAAATTCGTTATTGGTGGACCTCAAAGCGATGCAGGACTAACGGGGCGCAAAATTATTGTTGATACTTATGGAGGCGCAGCACCCCATGGGGGAGGAGCTTTTTCAGGCAAAGATACAACAAAAGTTGATCGTTCTGCAGCTTATGCTGCACGCTATCTGGCTAAGAATATTGTTGCAGCTGATTTAGCAGAACGATGCACCATTCAACTCTCCTATGCAATTGGCGTTGCACAACCCTTATCTATTTATCTTAATCTGCATGGAACGGGGAAAGTGGATGAAAGTATTATTGAAGCAGCAATCCGCAAAATAATGGACCTTTCACCGACAGGCATCCGAAAACATCTTAACCTCAACAAACCGATTTATGCAAAAACAGCCGCTTATGGTCATTTTGGACGTGAACCAAAGCATGATGGTTCGTTTTCATGGGAAAAAACCGACCTCATTAAAACACTTCAAACAGTGATTAAAATACCATGATTGTAAAAAACGCGCGTACATGTGAAGCCTTTTTTGGTCGCCGGTATGGAAAACGGTTACGCAATAGTCAGCTTACGCGTATAAAAATACTTCTCCCAACTCTTAACATTGATTTAAATAATTCTGCACCTTTAGACCTAAAGTCCTTATTTTCTAGGAAAGTAAGAGAAGTGCGACTTGAAATTGGCTTTGGCGGAGGTGAACACTTGCTCCATGCAATGAAACATTTTCCACAAACCGGTTTTATCGGTGTAGAACCCTTCATTAATGGCATGGCAAAAATGTTAATGTCTCTTGAACAACATCAACAGCATCACAATCATCTTCGCCTCTACGATGATGATGCTACACACCTCCTTGATTGGCTCCCAAATGCATCACTTGATGGAATAGACCTCTTCTATCCTGATCCATGGCCTAAAAAAAAGCATTGGAAACGGCGCTTCATCAACATAAAAAATCTTAACCGTTTCGCTCGCGTTCTTAAAACAGGCAAAAAATTTCGCTTTGCTAGCGATATAGAGAGTTATGTAAATTGGACCCTATATCATTGTACACACCATCACAGCTTTGAGTGGGAAGCAGAAAATCCTAAGGATTGGAAAACACCTTATCCGCTATGGCTAAGCACCCGCTATGAAGCAAAAGCTCTCCGCGAAGGGCGAATACCTGCCTATCTTACTTTTATTAAAAAATAAATGATAAAACGCTTTTATATAAACAACTTGAAAAACTTTGAATTTAAGAGTATCAATGGGTAAATTCTTGATCTTATGATGAGGAGTGGGCCATCTGGACCCGCTCTTTTTTATGTCATAAAATTGATGAAGCTAACTTGGATAAAGTGTATGAGCGAAACTGAAAGAATGAGTGATATTGATGAACCGCGTCTATTTGAAGAGAACGGCATCGAAGCACATGTTGCTGCTCTTGTTACGCCATTGCTTAAACCTTTAGGTTTTCGTTTGGTTCGCGTAAAACTCCTTGGCTTAAATGGTTTAACGCTTCAGATTATGGCCGAACGCGTTGATGGCTCTATGACAATAGAAGATTGTGAAACTGTTAGTCGAACTGTTTCTCCCCTTCTTGATGTACAAAATGTTATTGAACGCAAATATCATTTAGAAATTTCATCTCCTGGAATTGATCGTCCATTGGTAAGAAAATCTGATTTTTTTCATTGGCAAGGGCATATTGCAAAAATTGAAACTAAAATAACAATTGATGGACGCCGAAAATTTCGTGGAACACTCGCAAATATTACGCAAGATGGCTTTACCTTAAACACCGATAAAGCGGCCTATGGAGAAGCCCTGTATGTTCCTATTCCTTTTAATGACATCATCGATGCGCATTTGGTGCTTACTGATGAACTTATTCGCGATGCGTTGAAGAAAAATAAAGATTTAAGTCAACAATTCATTCCAGAAGATAATCTTAACGTCTCAAAAAAGGCGCGAAATTACAAGAATTAATATCACTGGGATAATGCCCATCGTGTGGCACAAAGAAGGAGAAAATCGATGGCTACAAGCGCTAACAGGCTTGAAATACTGCAAATTGCAGATGCTGTTGCACGTGAAAAGTCGATTGACCGTGAAATTGTCATTTCTGCAATGGCCGATGCTATTCAGAAAGCGGCGCGTTCTCGTTATGGTCAAGAAACCAATATCCGTGCTGAGATCAATTCAAAAACAGGTGAAATTAAATTACAACGTCTGCTTAAAATTGTTGATGTCGTTGAAGATTATACATCTGAAATTACTTTATCTGATGCACTCAAACGTCAAGCGGACGCCAAAATTGGTGATTTTTTTTCCGACCTTTTGCCTCCTATGGATTTTGGACGCATCGCAGCGCAATCTGCTAAACAGGTTATTGTACAAAAAGTACGCGATGCAGAACGTGATCAACAATACGAAGAATTCAAAAATAAAATTGGTGAAATTATTTCCGGTACGGTAAAACGTGTGGAATATGGCAATGTTATTGTCGATCTAGGACGTGGTGAAGCTATTGTACGACGTGATGAATTAATTCCACGTGAATCCTTCCGCTATGGAGATCGTATTCGTGCGTTTGTTAATGATGTGCACCGCGAACCAAGAGGTCCGCAAATTTTCCTTTCACGCACGCATCCTCAATTTATGGTAAAGCTTTTTACCATGGAAGTGCCAGAAATCTATGATGGTATTATAGAAATTAAGTCTGTTGCCCGCGATCCAGGTTCACGTGCTAAAATTGCTGTTGTCTCACGCGATGGTTCAATTGATCCCGTTGGAGCCTGTGTTGGGATGAGAGGAAGTCGTGTTCAAGCCGTTGTTGCAGAATTACAAGGCGAAAAAATTGATATTATTCCTTGGTCACCTGATGCTGCGACATTTATTGTCAATGCACTCCAACCTGCTGAAGTTTCTAAAGTAGTCCTCGATGAAGATGCAGAACGTATCGAAGTCGTTGTACCTGATGACCAGCTCAGTCTCGCTATTGGTCGACGTGGGCAAAATGTTCGCTTAGCTTCACAACTAACAGGATGGAATATTGATATCTTAACGGAAAAGGAAGAATCTGAAAACCGTCAAAAAGAATTTACTGAACGCAGCAAGCTGTTTATGGAATCTTTAGATGTTGACGAAATGATCGGGCAGGTTATGGCATCAGAGGGCTTTTCCTCCATCGAGGAAATTGCCTATATTAATCTTGAAGAAATCGCTTCCATTGATGGTTTTGATCATGAAACTGCTGCTGAAATCCAAAACCGTGCGCGTGAATATCTAGAACAAAAAGAGAAAGAACTTGATGAAAAACGTAAAAAACTCGGTGTTTCTGATGAATTGCGAATACTTCCTGGAATGACAAATGCTATGTTGGTAGCTATTGGCGAAGATGGTGTAAAAACAATAGAGGATTTTGCAGGCTATGCAGTCGACGATTTGGTTGGCTGGAGAGAGCGTAAAGAAGGTCAAACACAGAGTTTTTCTGGTATTCTAACCTCGTTTGATATTACACGAGCTGATGCAGAAGCTATGGTTTTAGCTGCACGCGTGCGAGCAGGTTGGATAGACAAGGCTGATCTTATTACAGAAAATCCTGCAAAAAGTGAAAATTTTGCAGAAAATGAAAAAATAGATAATTTGAATGTGGATACACTTTAAATGAATGAACGGACCTGCATTGTGACAAGAAAAAATGCTTCAGCAAAAACGCTGATCCGTTTTGTTATTGGTCCCAATAATCAAATTGTCCCTGACCTTAAATCCAATCTGCCTGGGCGTGGCGTCTGGGTCTCTTCCCGCCGCTCTGCTATTGAGGAAGCGATCAGACAGAAAGCTTTTAACAAAAGTTTTAAAACAGATGTTGAGGTTGCATCAAATCTTGCGCATATTGTGGATACACTTTTGCTAAAATCTGCTCTTGGAAGTCTTTCCATGGCGCGAAAAGCAGGCGCCGTTGTCATGGGAGCAACCAAAGTTGATGCTGCTATACGCTCTGGTCAAGTCGTCCTGGTGCTGCATGCCAAAGAAGCTACAAAAAATGGGAAACAAAAAATTTCACAAGCTATTCATACAATACAGAAAAAAACAAATCAGAACATAAAAATTACATCTTTATTTACAAGTGATGAAATGAGTGTAGCTTTTGGAGCTAATCTTGTGATGCATGCTGGTTTATTAAATACGAAGGCTGCAGAAGCATTTCTCAAAACATTACATAAGCTGATCACCTACCGTGATGATAAGTACAGTAAGCCTGGTGAGATGACGGCACAAGCCGTGAAGGAAATACAATGAGTGAGAATAATAACGACAAAATAACAGTCAAGAGGACACTGACTTTAAAACGGTCAGCCCTAGAAACTAGCACGGTCAAGCAAAATTTTAGCCATGGCCGTACAAAGGCTGTCGTCGTCGAAACCAAGCGGCGCAAAATTACGCGGCCTGATGAAAAAGTTGAAATATCACAGCCAATTACTAAACCACATGTGGCTCCTCAACGCTCTAAACCACGCTTCGAAGAAACTAAGCCAAGTGAACCTGTGGCTAAAAGCAATCTTTCATCAGCTGAAATGGAAGCTAGACTTCGTGCGTTAGAAGAAGCTCATATCCAAGAAAGAATAGCGCGTAAACAAGCCGAAGAACAAGCAAAACGCGCTAAAGAGCTTGAAGAAAGCTTGCGGCAGACAATTCAAGAAACTGAAACACATCAAGAAGAAAAAAACCAAAATCTTACGGTACAAACTCCACCTCTTCCCCCTGTTCACTCCCAGATAGAAATGATAGATATTCCTATCACGCCTAAAAATATAACTGTAAATGAAAAACGCAAAACAGATGATAAAGATGATGATCGGCATAACCGACGCGCTACCCCTGCTAAATCAGAAGTGCGTGCACCAAAAGTTGTAAAAGGTGCCGATGAACGACGTCGTGGAAAGCTAACTCTCAATAGTGCATTGGACGAAGAAGGAAGCGCACGTGGGCGTTCAATGGCTGCAATGCGCCGCAGGCAGGAAAAATTTAAACGTGCACAAAACCAAGAACCAAAAGAAAAAATTTCTCGTGAGGTTATTCTTCCTGAAACCATCACCATTCAAGAACTCGCACAGCGCATGACTGAACGTTCCGTTGATGTGATTAAATTTCTGATGAAACAGGGACAAATGATGAAACCCGGAGACGTTATTGACGCAGATGTTGCTGAGCTTATCGCTGTTGAATTCGGCCATACTGTTAAACGTGTTTTGGAATCTGATGTGGAAGAAGGCATCTTTAATATAATTGATAATCCTGAAAAAATGCAGCAACGTCCACCAGTTGTAACAATTATGGGCCATGTTGACCATGGAAAAACTTCTCTTCTCGATGCTATTCGAAAAGCGAATGTTGTTTCTAGTGAAGCGGGGGGTATTACACAGCATATTGGTGCTTATCAAGTAGAACACAACAGTCAAAAAATTACCTTTATTGATACACCTGGACACGCCGCCTTCACAGCTATGCGTGCTCGTGGAGCCCGTGTTACGGATATTGCCATTCTAGTTGTAGCCGCTGATGATAGTGTTATGCCGCAAACAATTGAATCAATTAATCATGCTAAAGCTGCTGGTGTACCCATTATTGTCGCGATCAATAAAATTGATAAACCAGCTGCTGATCCCCAAAAAGTACGCACGGAACTTTTGCAACACGAAGTTTTTGTTGAAACTATGGGTGGAGAAACTTTGGAAGTCGAAGTTTCTGCTAAAACCGGACAAAATCTTGATAAACTTCTCGAAGCTATTCTCCTTCAAGCTGAAATTCTTGATCTAAAAGCAGATCCCAAACGAACTGCAGAAGGTGTTGTTATTGAAGCAAAACTAGATCGAGGTCGTGGATCTGTTGCAACTGTTCTTGTGCAAAAAGGCACATTGCATCCTTCTGATATTATTGTTGCCGGCAATGAATGGGGCCGCGTACGCGCTTTGATTGATGACCATGGACGTCATATTAAAGAAGCACTCCCCTCTACACCCATCGAAATTTTGGGCATGCAAGGAACACCACAAGCTGGTGACCGTTTTGCTGTTGTCACGCATGAAGCAAAGGCACGAGAAATTTCTGAATATCGTCAACGATTAGCACGTGATAAAGCTGTAGCTCGCCAAACTAGTTCTCGCGGTTCTCTTGAACAGATGATGACAAAATTACAAACTACAGGTGTGAAAGAGTTTCCCCTTATTATTAAAGGAGATGTTCAAGGATCTATTGAAGCAATCGCCTCAGCATTAGAAAAACTAGGAAATGAAGAGGTACGTGCACGCATTGTGCATTCTGGTGCTGGAGGTATTACTGAAAGTGATATTTCTCTTGCTGAAGCTTCCAACTCTGCTGTAATTGGCTTTAATGTTAGAGCCAACAAACAAGCACGTGATTGTGCTAAAATACAAGGAATTGAAATTCGCTATTATAACATCATTTATGATCTCGTTGATGATATAAAAGCTGCTATGTCAGGATTGCTCTCACCAGAGCAGCGTGAAACTTTCCTTGGTAACGCCGAAATCTTGGAAGTCTTTAACATTACAAAAATTGGGAAAGTTGCTGGATGCCGTGTTACAGAAGGTAAAATAGAAAGAGGAGCAGGTGTCCGCCTTATCCGTGATAATATTGTCATTCATGAAGGAAAACTTAAAACACTCAAGCGCTTCAAGGATGAAGTCAATGAAGTGCAAAGTGGTCAAGAATGTGGAATAGCATTCGAAAACTATGAAGATATGCGTGCAGGAGATATTATTGAAATTTTCCGAGTGGAACATATTAATCGCACATTATAAAATACTCCAATGCCTTTACTCTTTCGTAAAATGAGAAAAGTTAGTAGGATTTATAGGCAGTTATTCTTTCTTATCCCTTAAAGTGGTAAAGGAAAGAGGAATTGGAAAAAGGTTAAAGCTTTCATGAAAAATGCAAATCCATCACAACGACAATTAAGAGTCGGAGAGCAAGTGCGCCACGCGGTAGCCCATATATTGCAGCGAGATATTTTAATTGACGATGTTCTGAAGAATATTATGATTTCTGTCTCTGAAGTACGCATGTCACCAGATTTGAAAATTGCCACCTGTTTTGTTTCTCCTCTCACCATTCTTAATAACGCTTCTCATGATGATGTTGTTAATGTCCTTAATAAATATAGCCGCTTTATCCGTGGAGAAATAAGTCATTCGTTGCGACAAATAAAATATATGCCTGAACTGCGTTTTCGTCTTGATAGCAGTTTTGATAATTTTTCAAAAATTGATGCCCTACTCCGCTCTCCTGAAGTAGCACGCGATCTCAGCCGTACTGATAAACATGAGGATTAAAAAACATGACACGGCAACGCAAAAAAAGAGGCCGTTCTGTTTCTGGCTGGGTCATATTTGATAAACCAAAAGGAATGGGATCAACAGAAGCTGTCTCACAAATCAAATGGCTTTTTCATGCACAAAAAGCAGGACATGCAGGTACGCTTGATCCACTTGCCTCTGGTATCCTGCCAATTGCATTAGGCGAAGCAACCAAAACTGTTCCCTATGTCATGAAAGGTAAAAAAACCTATCGTTTTAACGTTGTTTGGGGAGAAGAGCGCTCCACAGATGATCTAGAAGGTGAAATAACAAAGACATCTCTCAAACGTCCAACTCAACAAGAGATACTTGCCCTCCTCCCTAAATATACGGGTGTTATTTTGCAAACACCCCCGCAATTTTCGGCAATCAAAATTGCTGGTAACCGCGCCTACGATCTAGCGCGTGAAGGTAAATTTATTGACATTCCGGCACGCCAAGTGGAAATAGAAACTTTCAAATTGATCGAAAGCACCACCAAAGAGCATTCTATCTTTGAAATAACCTGCGGAAAAGGAACCTATGTGCGCTCCTTAGCACGTGATATGGGTCGTGATCTCGGCTGTTATGGGTATATTGGTGACTTAAGGCGTATCGCAGTAGCGCCTTTTTGTGAAGATGATCTCGTTACATGGGATGAGCTAAAAGCAATGATATTAGATAAAAGTACAATAAATGAAAATAGCGCTCTTTCGCAAAAAAAATTCACAATGCTTGATGAACTCTTAATTGAAACAGTTGCTGCTCTGGATTGTCTCTCTCATTATCCCCTTAGTGAAATCCAAGCACAGCAGGTCATGAGGGGAAATTCAGTATTCCTCCGTAATCACAATGCACTCATTGATGAAGATGAAGTTTGTGTAACCTACAAAAGTCAACTTCTTGCTATAGGTATTCTTGATAAAAACCAATTCAAGCCAAAGCGGATTTTCACAATTTAATTAATATATTTTTCTCACGAAAGCTTCTTGTGGAAAAATATTTTCCTATATCGATAAAGAAAACGAAACTATCCTGATTTCTCTATATTTGCACTCTTGACATCAAGGTAACTGGTCAGCAGAAGGCTTTAGATGCATCTCACTAGCGTGCGGTATCGTCTGCCGTTCAATCATACGATGTACTCTTATACCGTTAGGTGCACGATTTAAGTGACGCAGAAGCTGATTCACCTCTGCATCTGCTTTTATGCGGCGGTGATTATGACGTAAATAATCTACCCATGTTGGCATATGATAAGCTTCTGTCCAATATTCAGGCCTTTCAAGATCGCGTAAGAGAACCCATTGGCGAGCACCATCACGCAAACGAATATGGCGACGACGTGTCATCACTTTGAGAAACTCTTCGAGATCATTTTCATGAATTTGATAATCGATCATAATCATGATCGGACCACTTTGCGCTTTTAAATCTAGCAAAAGCTCTGGTTCTCTGAAATGATCAAGAGGATCGAGATCTATCTGGGGAATTTCTTGAATTCTAAATTTTATCCCCGCAAAGGCTCCCAAAATTAGAAATAGAGAACAAATACTCAAAGCAATTGTTGGAGAATAACCATCAGCCAGCCCTCCCCAAATTGCACTTCCTATAGCCATTCCTCCATAAGATGCCGTTTGATAAAGGGCTAAAGCACGTGCAACAACCCAGCGCGGTGTAGAAAGTTGTACAGATGTATTAAACAACGACAACGCCAAAACCCAACATAAACCTGCAGGAAATAAGGCAAGATGACTTACAATCAGTGAACGGCTGATTGCTAAAAAAAAGCAGGAAAAGGCAAAACCAATAAATGCACTTGCAATAATCGTCTCTAAACGAAAATAATGCCGTACAGATGAATTAATAATACCAGCTGTCATTGCTCCCAAACCAAAACAACCGAGCAATGTACCATAAAGAAGTGCACTTCCTTCTAGAACTTTATGTACAACAATTGGTAAGAGTGCCAAAATCGAAATCGCCCCAATACCAAAAAGGAACGCTCTCACCATAATATTAAGAAGATTAGGCGACATCGCAACATAACGCAAACCATCTGCAACAGCTCCTAAAAGTCTCTCCCGTGGCAATGTATTATTTTCACGGCTCTGTTTCCATAAAAACAAAGCACTAATTAAAGGAATATAACTTATTGCATTAAACAAAAAAGCTGCGGCTGCACCCAAACTAGCAATGACAGCACCACCAATAGCAGGACCTACACTCCGCATCAAATTAAAACCAACACTGTTCAGACTAACGGCCGCAGGAATATTGTCCCTGCTCACAATGTCTCCTATCGTTGCTTGCCAAGAAGGATTATAAAATGCAGTTCCACACCCAATCAAAAACGTAAAGCATAACAAAATCCAAGGTGTTAGCCCCCCCACATAAGCTAAAACAGCCAAGCTCATTGATATAACCATCATCATAATCTGCGCACACAACATAATTTGACGCCGATTAAAATTATCAGCTAATGCCCCTGCCATCAGAGAAAAGATAACAAGTGGTAATGTTGTAGCACTTTGAACAAGCCCAACCATGGAATGCGAGGAACTAATCAACGCCATTAACCAACCTGCCCCTACAGCCTGTATGAGCCCGCCTAAATTAGAAACGAGAGTAGATGTCCATAAATTTCGAAATACCGAATTACGAAAAAGCTCTAATATTGAAATACTCTGCATCTTTTGCCTCCAAATCGGTATTCTATCGCTTTTATTCCACACACACTCTGTAAAAAAGCAATTTTTGTATCAAAAGGATGCATAATTCTTTAAAAATTTTCCATAAAAGATCCATAAAATCAATCTTTCAAAATCCAACCCTTTATTGAAGAAGCTCTTCAAGATGTTTTCAAGGGCTAGTATTTTAACCTTCTTTCCTATATAAGTGCCAGAGTAAGTAAGAGTCTCTGACTCTTCTTGTTCTATAACAGACCCTTGCTGAACGACATCTCGGCTGTGGGTGGCTTTTGTTTCTTCGTTTTTTGAAAGGATAATACGATGTCGATTACAGCTGAACGTAAACAAGCTCTTGTCGCGGAATACGCAAATAAAATTGGTGATACGGGATCTCCAGAAGTGCAGATCGCTGTACTTTCTGAGCGTATTTCTAATTTGACTAACCATTTCAAATCTCACAAAAAGGATAATCATTCTCGTCGTGGTCTTTTGAAGATGGTGTCTCAGCGCCGACGCCTGCTTGATTACCTTAAAGGAATTGACCAAGATCGTTACCAGACACTTATCAGGAGGTTAGGTTTGCGTCGCTAAAAGAAAAATGGGTGGAGAATATTTCTAAACAAATCCACCCATTTTTTCAATTTGCCGCTTTAGTATAAGAACTTTAAAAACTGATAAGTAACCATCATGGGGCAGGATTGCTAGTTGCTTTGCGTTTGAATTGCGATTTATTCTTCATTTTGTCGCAAAAAGACAGAAGTCTCTTGTTGTCCTGCCCATAGCTTTAAAATATGCTACGCAAAACCAGAATGTGAGCACTTAAAGATGTCAACACTGGTCGTTAAGGATAAAAAATGTTCAAAACGCATAAAATAGAAATTGAATGGGCCGGTCGGCCACTCACCCTCGAAACAGGGAAAATAGCCCGTCAAGCTGATGGTGCAGTAATTGCCACCTATGGTGAAACCATTGTTTTAGCTACCGTGGTGTCAGCAAAAAGCCCAAAACCAGATCAAGATTTTTTTCCACTTACCGTGAATTATCAAGAAAAATCCTATGCTGTTGGTAGAATACCTGGTGGTTATTTAAAACGTGAAAGCAGGCCAAGTGAAAGTGAAACATTGATTTCACGTTTAATCGATCGTCCCATTCGTCCCCTCTTCGCTAACGGTTATAAAAATGATACGCAAGTCATTGTTTCCGTGATACAGCATGACCTTGAAAATAATCCCGATATCCTTGCGATGATTGCATCTTCTGCCGCATTAACCCTGTCAGGTGTTCCTTTTATGGGCCCCATTGCTGGTGCGCGCGTTGGTTACTGTAATGGACAATACGTTCTCAATCCCCATATCGATGAAATGCCTGAATCAAAACTTGATCTTGTTGTTGCCGGAACAGAAAGTGCTGTATTGATGGTTGAATCAGAAGCACAAGAATTGCCTGAAGACATCATGTTAGGTGCAGTTATGTTTGGGCACAAAGGTTTTCAACCCGTTCTTGATGCCATTATCAAACTTGCCGAAGTTGCTGCAAAAGATCCGCGCGATTTCATTCCCGAAGATCTCTCTGATCTCGAAGAAGCTATGCTGAAAATGGCCGAAGAGGATATAAGAAAAGCTTACCAAATTACTGATAAACAAGAACGTTATGCCGCGATTGATGCACTTAAAACAGAAGTCATCAATAAATTTATGCCCGAAATGGAAGAAGACTGTAAATTCAGTGCAGATCAAATTGCAACCGTTTTCAAACAGTTGCAAGCAAAAATTGTTCGCTGGAATATTCTTGATACAAAAAAGCGTATTGATGGCCGTGACCTTTCAACAGTACGTCCCATCCAATCAGAAGTTGGTATTTTGCCTCGAACACATGGATCAGCACTCTTTACCCGTGGAGAAACACAAGCAATTGTCGTTGCAACACTAGGAACTGGAGAAGATGAACAATATGTGGACTCCTTAACGGGTATGTATAAAGAAACATTCCTCCTCCATTACAATTTCCCGCCATTTTCAGTAGGTGAAACAGGACGCCTTGGCTCTCCTGGCCGTCGCGAGATCGGCCATGGTAAACTGGCATGGCGTGCTATTCATCCTATGTTGCCGAATAAGGAATCTTTTCCTTATACCATTCGTGCTGTCTCAGAAATTACAGAATCCAATGGATCCTCTTCAATGGCAACAGTTTGCGGAACCTCTCTTGCTCTCATGGATGCCGGCGTTCCTCTGGCACGCCCGGTTGCAGGGATTGCCATGGGCTTGATTAAAGAAGGTGAACGCTTTGCTATTTTGTCTGATATTTTAGGGGATGAAGATCACCTCGGAGACATGGATTTTAAAGTAGCAGGAACAGAAAATGGTATTACTGCTTTGCAAATGGATATAAAAATTGATGGTATTACAGAAGAAATTATGAAAATCGCACTTGAGCAAGCCAAAGGCGGCCGAATCCATATCCTTAACGAAATGGCCAAAGCTTTAACCAGTGCACGTGATGAACTTAGCGAATTTTCTCCACGCATCGAAGTTATGAACATTTCTGTTGATAAAATCCGCGATGTTATCGGTTCTGGTGGCAAAGTAATCCGAGAAATTGTCGAACAAACTGGAGCTAAAATTAATATTGAAGATAATGGAACAATTAAAATCGCTTCTACCGATGCTAAAACCATCGAAGCAGCCAAGCGCTGGATTCATTCGATTGTTGATGAGCCTGAAGTTGGTGTTATCTATCAAGGAACAGTCGTAAAAACTGCAGAATTTGGAGCATTTGTAAACTTTTTTGGCTCACGGGATGGCCTCGTTCATATCTCTCAACTTACATCAGAACGCGTTACAAAAACAACAGATGTTGTTAAAGAAGGTGATAAAGTCTGGGTTAAATTAATGGGCTTTGATGAGCGTGGTAAAGTTCGGTTATCGATGAAAATTGTCGATCAACAGACTGGAAAAGAAATTACTGGTGATGATTCGATAAAAACAGAAAAAGAAAATTGCTTGGATGAAAAAAATAAATCTGAAAACAAGCGCCGTCGTAAGAAAAAAGAAGAGTAATCCTCTCCTCTTACCATAAAATTAAATGCCATCCCAAAATTGGAATGGCATTTTTCTTTGAAAGAACCACATGTGTTGTTATTTTTACCTTTTGAAAATTATACACTCCCCTATCCTGATTCAAGCCAAACTTGGCTAGGTGTTGGTTTAACTGAACTCCCCTCTCTACAATGGAGACAAAATTTACAAGTTATAACGCCTTGGCGACCAGACTTTTTAAAATTTACCAATGCCCAATTTCGCTGTTCTCCCCAAATAGATCAAACTTTCACCTATGATGGCGCACTTTTGTATTTAAGCAAATATCGTGGTTTCAACCAAAATTGTTTTCTTGATTTATTAGAACGTGTGAAACTTGGCGGATGGATTGTTATCGGTGGAAATAAAACTACCGGTGCTGCATCAATGATGAAATGGGTCAAGACAATTGTCCCCATTACTGATAAATTATCCAAAAATCATGGATTAGTATTCTGGCTTCAAGTTCCAGAACAGATAGATAGACAGAATATTACACATTTGCGCTCACCACCCCTCACTTTTGAAAATAAATTTCAAACCACTTCTGGTATGTTCTCGCACGGTCGTATTGATCTAGGCTCTGCTGCACTCGCTCTGCATATGCCGCAAATTATTTCAGGGAAGACTGCCGATTTTGGTGCTGGCTGGGGCTTCCTTTCTTACACTGCACTTGAAAGAAGTAAAAAACTAACCGCTCTCGACCTTTATGAAGCCGACTACAACGCTTTGAGAGCAGCCAAACAACATCTCAAACACATGAAAACCTCTCTTCCGATTCATTTTTATTGGTATGATCTTGTGCATGAACCAATCACAGATTTGTATGATACAATTATTTCAAACCCACCGTTTCACACACAACAAACTACAGATGTTTCATTGGGACAGCATTTCATTATAAATGCTGCAAAATACCTAAAACCGGGTGGCAATCTGCTTCTTGTTGCCAACCGCCACCTACCTTACGAAGCATTATTAAAAAATCTCTTTCGCACAGTATTGATACATGAAAAAGCTCATGGCTTCAAAATTATCGAAGCACGCCGTTAAACAAAAACAAGCGATCACTCTAAAGAATGAAACGTGAAAGATCGACATCAGCAGCAAGATCACCTATAGATTGTCTGACATAAGCAGCATCTATTTTAAACGATGTTCCAGCTTTATCGGGTGCAGTAAAAGAAATTTCATCCAAAACGCGCTCCATCACCGTTTGCAAACGACGTGCTCCTATATTTTCAATTCTTGCATTTAAATCTACGGCAATATCTGCTAAAGCATCAATTGCATCATCGGTAATTTCTAAGTGAACCTCTTCCGTTGCCATTAAAGCAATATATTGTTTAATCAGACTAGCTTCAGGTTCAGTCAAAATACGTCGTAAATCTTCCCTTGTTAAAGCATTTAGCTCGACACGAATAGGCAAACGACCTTGCAGTTCTGGCAATAAATCAGAAGGCTTGGAAACATGAAACGCGCCTGAAGCAATAAAAAGGATATGATCCGTTTTAATTTGCCCATATTTTGTACTAATCGTTGTTCCTTCAACCAGAGGCAAAAGATCGCGTTGAACGCCTTCACGCGAAACGGCAGCACCTGCTCCACCATCTCGAGTTGCAATTTTATCAATCTCATCGATAAAAACAATTCCATCATTTTCAGCAACACGGAGCGCTTCTTGAATAATTTGATCCTGATCAAGGAGTTTCTCAGATTCATCCTCAATGAGCGGCTTAAAAGCATCCTTTATTGTTGTTTTGCGGATTTTCGTACGACTCCCCATTTTGCCAAAAATATCTGACAAATTCATTATTCCCATTTGCGCGCCAGGCATACCAGGAATATCAAAAGTTGAAGCACTGTTGCTGTTATTATCAGCTACTTCAATTTCAATTTCTTTATCATCCAATTCACCTTCACGCAACTTTTTACGAAAGCTATCACGGGTAGCGGGGCTTGCTGTTTTACCAACAAGAGCATCTAAAACGCGTTCTTCGGCATTAATATGCGCTTTTACTTTTACTTCATCACGTTTTTTTTCACGCACAAGAGAAATCGCAATCTCAACAAGATCACGAATAATTTGCTCAACATCACGCCCCACATAACCAACTTCAGTAAATTTAGTGGCTTCTACCTTAACGAAAGGTGCTCCAGCAAGTTTTGCTAATCGACGCGCTATACCTGTTTTCCCAACACCTGTTGGTCCTATCATCAAAATATTTTTAGGCATAACCTCTTCACGCATCGGGCCATCAAGCTGTTGCCGACGCCACCGATTGCGCAGCGCAATAGCCACAGAACGTTTGGCATCATTTTGGCCAATAATAAAACGATCAAGTTCAGAAACAGTCTCACGAGGGGAAAATACAACACACATTCAAATAGCTTTCTCTAAAGAAGATAATTCTGCATCCAATGTTTCTATTGTGAAATGATCATTGGTGTAAACACAAATTTTAGCGGCAATATCCATAGCTTTACGGGCAATGGTTTCTGCATCTAAATCCATATCCATGAGTGCCCGCGCAGCAGAAAGAGCAAAATTGCCTCCAGAACCAATTGCCATGATTCCGTCTTCTGGTTCTAAAACATCACCAAGCCCTGTTAAAGCTAAAGTTATTTTCTTATCAGCCACAAGCATCATTGCTTCAAGACGACGCAAATAGCGGTCTGTTCGCCAGTCTTTTGCAAGTTCTACACATGCACGCATCAACTGATCAGGATATTGCTCAAGCTTAGTTTCTAATCTTTCCAGCAATGTGAAAGCATCTGCTGTAGCACCTGCAAAACCAGCGATAACCACTCCGCTCTTCCCAAGACGACGCACTTTACGTGCATTGCCTTTCATAATCGTCTGCCCAAGTGAAACCTGACCATCACCGGCCATTACTACTTTACCACCTTTTCGTACAGTAATAATAGTTGTACCATACATTATGTCTGGCTTATGTTCTGCCATAAAGAAACTCCTTAATATTGAACTTCTCGTTAATATTGATTTCTTTGCATCAAATGTAAAATTCAATCACTATTTTCTTTATTTAAGAACATATACAGCAAAACACAATGATTTAGCACAACTCAATTCGTTGCAATAAAAAAAATGATACCATTGTTGTCAATGCAAATTGTTGCTAAATAACTTTATGTAAACAGTTTGCGCCTTGTAGAGGAAAAGTTATGAAAAAAATAGCCATAGGAACATTAGGCGGAACGATTGCAATGGCTGCTGACAGTTTTGGCCAAATGCAACCAACTTTAACTTCAGATATACTCATCAAAAGTGTTCCTGATTTAAATAACGTTGCTGACATTCATGCGCAAACATTAACGCAATTACCCAGTGGATCTCTATCTTTCAAAATTCTTTTTGAAATAATAGAATGGGCAACACAACAAATAAAAGCTGGCGCAGAAGGTATTGTTTTAACTCAAGGTACTGATACACTGGAAGAAACAGCTTTTTTTCTTTCCCTCTACTGGAAGAGAGCTGAGCCCCTCATTGTAACTGGTGCTATGCGTATACCCTGTGAAGCAGGTGCTGATGGACCTGCTAATATTTTGGCAGCAACCCGCGTTGCTACTGATCCACAAAGTCGAAACAGAGGCGTTCTCGTTGTAATCAACGATACAATTCATTCACCTTATTGGCTTCAGAAAAGTCATACCGTCAAAGTTGAAACATTCCAATCAGGTTTAGCAGGTACTTTAGGAACTATTTTGGAAGGAAAATTGATTTATTTCAATGATCGAAATTTCTTCCCAACAACGTTTGATCTTCCCCAAAATGATGATCACCAAGTCGCTCTCCTCTATTCCTCTTTATCTTCTGATACACAGTTAATGAAATTCTGTCTTGAAAGTGGGTATTATGCTGGACTTGTCATCGCTGGTTTCGGTTCAGGACACTGTAGTTTTCAAGCAGCTGACATTGTGCGACAATATGCACCAAAAATGCCAATCATTATTGCTAGCCGTTGTTGTAATGGACCAACAAGCCGTATAACTTATGGTTATAAAGGTTCAGAAACCGATATGATCACGTCCGGTGCTCTTATGTCTGGTTATTTATCAGCAGTAAAAGCACGTCTACTTTTATGGGCTTTTTTAGCACAAGGACACTCATTGGCACAAATCAATGCACAATGGAATGATTGGACTATAAGTTAACTAAAAATTATCTCCTATCTCAAAAGGCGAGAACATGCAAAATAAAATTCGTTTAAATACAAAAAAAGCTGCTTTTTTGTCCCTCATCATTGCTGCTGTAAAACAAACTTCGACCAATACAAATGACTGATATGATTTTATCACAAATTGAGCAAGAAGATAAACTGGTCAAGCCCATTTCTGATCTGCATTCACCCTATAGTATCTTTACTGCACAGGAATGGTCTCAATTTCGTGCAGATACACCCCTCACTTTGACCTTTGATGAAATCAAGCGTTTACGTTCAATTGGTGATCCGATTGATCTTAAAGAAGTGCAGCGCATTTATCTTTCTTTGTCGCGTCTGTTATCATGCCATGTTGAAGCAGTACAGGAACTCTTTCAAAAACGTCAGCAATTTTTACATCCAAAAGAAACTCCCAAAACTCCCTTTATCATTGGAATTGCTGGCTCTGTTGCTGTAGGAAAATCCACAACTGCTCGTATTCTTCAAGAACTTTTGAAGCGTTGGACATCTAGTTTTAAAGTTGATCTCATTACAACCGATGGTTTTCTTTATCCTAACGCTGTCTTACAGCAAAAAAATCGTATGAATCGTAAAGGATTTCCTGACTCCTATGATATCAAAAAATTGCTGAACTTCCTTTCTGCTATAAAAGCCGGTGTTGGTAATGTCAGGGCTCCGCTTTATTCTCATATGACTTATGATGTTCTGGAAGATCAGACAATTACCATTGACCGTCCCGATATCTTAATTATTGAAGGAATTAATGTGCTACAGGTCAGTGATCTTCCTACGGACGGGAAAATCATTCCATTCGTTTCAGACTTTTTTGATTTTTCAATCTATGTAGATGCTGAAACAGAAGTGATACGCTGCTGGTACTTAGAACGTTTTAAACGTTTACGCAAAACAGCTTTTAAAAATCCTGAATCCTATTTTCACCGTTATGCATTGTTGAGTGAAGAAGAAGCTTTAAAAATCGCTGAAAATATTTGGCAAACGATTAATTTGAAAAATTTACAAGAAAATATATTGCCAACACGACCACGATCTAATCTCATTCTACGCAAAGGAAAAAAACACTTGGTTGAATATGTCGCACTGCGACGACTATAAGGATTCTTTAAATATGCATATACATTCCATTCATTTTACATCAAAACGTGTCAATAATAGTTGTCCCGTCTTCTTGGTAACCCCCAAAAATCTTGCGGATTTATCACTTGATGCGTCAACAAGAGCATGGATAAAGGTGAATGACTTCACTGGCAAAGCGGGACAAATACTCTTCGTTCCTCATGAAACAGGGCATTTAAAAAAAGTTTTATTTGGACTTGGCAATGGTGAGGAGCCTTTTATTACAGGGATTCTTGCTAAAAATCTCCCCGCTGGTCAGTGGCATTTAGAAGGAGCAGCCTCCCATGAAATTAATATCTATCTTGGGTTGGCATTCGGAAGCTATCAGTTCAACCGTTATCGTAAAAATTCTTCCCTCAAATCACTTTCAATTCATGTCAACGACACGGTTGATCTCGATGAGCTTCAACGTCTTTATGAAACTGTCTTTTTTGTCCGTGATCTCATCAATATTCCAGCTAATGATATGAATCCTGATACTCTCGAGAAAGAAGCCCGTCAACTGGGAGAAACCTATAGTGCTCATGTTGAAACTATTCATGGAGATGAACTCTTAACACATAATTTTCCGATGATTCATGCCGTGGGACGCGCCGGTAGCACTGCACCACGACTGATTGAATTACACTGGGGACAAGAAAACCACCCTAAAATAACATTGGTAGGTAAAGGTGTAACCTTTGATACTGGAGGTCTTGATATTAAATCAGCCAATAACATGTCGCTTATGAAGAAAGACATGGGAGGAGGAGCTCATGTGTTGGGGCTGGCTAAACTTATCATGGATGCTAAATTACCCTTCCGTCTGCGTGTTTTGATTCCAGCCGTTGAAAATGCAATTTCTGCCAACGCTTACCGACCAGGCGATATTCTCCAAAGTCGTAAAGGTTTAAGTGTTGAAATTGGCAATACAGATGCTGAAGGTCGACTTATCCTTGCCGATGCACTCACCTATGGTGATGAAGAAAGTCCGCAATTCATGCTTTGCATGGCGACTTTAACAGGAGCAGCACGTATAGCATTAGGACCAGATCTTCCTGCATTTTATTGTAATGATTCAATATGGGCGCAACAAATTTCTCAATCTGCTCAGTCTGTTTCTGATCCTCTTTGGCAAATGCCACTTTGGAAACCCTATCAGGAAATGTTATCGTCACCAGTTGCTGACCTTAACAATATAAGTGGAAATAACTATGCTGGCTCCATAACCGCTGCTTTATTTCTTAACTTTTTTGTTGAAAAAGCCAAACATTTTGCACATTTTGACCTTTATGGATGGATTCCAAAAGAAAAACCAGGCTACCCTGTTGGCGGTTCTGCACAAGCTATTCGTGCTCTTTATAACCTTTTTAAAAATGAAGTTTGACACAAAATAAACATATAAATAGATAATTATGGAAATTGAAGGGCGATTGTTCTTCACCTTTAATTGTGTTTTGTAATTTATTTTGGGTATAAAAATCCTACCAATAGTGGTTAGCGCGAGCCCATTTAAAGGTAAAAAATAAAAGGTAAAAAATGTTCTCTAAAGATCCTAGGTTAAATGCATTCAGAGATGATCTAGCAGACAAACGTCTTGAAAAAGAAGTTACAGCTCAGCGTTTTGTGCAAGGTGAAATAAGACGCGTTAATGTACCTGTTGCTGGACTTTTTAAAGAAAATAGTAAAAAAAGTGAAATGCAGACAGAGTGTTTATTGGGAGAAGAACTTCGCATCTTTGAATACGGGGAAGTTATGTCGTGGGGACAATCTCTCAAAGATGGTTATGTTGGCTATATTGATACAAAAGCGCTTTGTACATCAACCGTAAAACAAACACATGTTGTTTCAGCCCCACGTACTTTTCAATATTTCCAAGCTGACTTGCGTGGACCAGTAGAATATGCTTTATCCATAGGAAGTAAGGTAAGCGTTGTTGATGAAATTGAAGTCCGTGAAACCAATTATTCTATACTTGAAAGCGGGAAAGCAATCATTAGCAATCATCTCAGTCCGATTGGCAAAGTTTATAAAGATTATGTTACAGTTGCTGAAATGTTGATGCATACACCTTACCTTTGGGGTGGAACCAGTGGTTTTGGAATTGATTGCTCAGGACTGATCCAGCTTTCTATGATAATGGCTGGTCATGTGGTTTTACGTGATACTGACATGCAACAAAAAACTATAGGAAATCAACTCTCAGAAAATGATAAACTTCAACGAGGTGATTTGATTTTCTGGAAGGGTCATGCCGCTATTATGGTTGATCATGAAAATATCATTCATTCAAATGGTTTCTCTATGGATGTTATGGTCGAACCACTGGAAAAAGCAATTACACGTATTGCTCAAAAATATCAACGATATCCTATAGAAAAACGCCGTCCAACACTAGGAATATAGTACGTGCTTTTGATATTAAGCATAAGAGACAAGTAACTACGGTATTACGTTTTTCCATGAGTCCGCTTTGAATTTTTATAACGGGGTAAGTTGTGACTAATTTCTGATCTCATATGAAAGAAAAGTACCTTCACAAAATTATTTATGTTGAATAGGCTTAATCACTTGGTCTTTTCTCAAACCTTATATTCAACATTCACGCATTTTGGGGATATTGGAAAAACCAGTGAACTGATTTTCTGAATGGCTTTTATTAAAATACTGCATATTAAACACAACATATTAATTCACAACAATAAATTATTAACACGCATACTGAATTAAATCTCTTGATAAGATCATATTTCATTGTTTAAGATACTCTTACTCTGAAACAGAAAAAACTCTTCAATAACAGGTCAGGAAAAGAATTACAGCGTCTTTATTTTGAAAGAAGATGAAATCATACAGTAAAAATTACTGTTCAGCTTCACCATTTCTGTTTCGTTCAACTCCATAGCTTTCAAAAGTACTAAGCACAATATTTTTTAAATAATAGAGATTATGCAGTGTCTTACGTTTTTTTATGGAATCTAGATCTTCATGAAAATATCCTCATACCATTGTATTGCTCAGTCGCGTACTTACTTAGATAGCTTTACTTTCTCCTAATTTCATCTCTCAGCGCTATCCTCTATAAATATATAACGCAAAATGCGCTAAGGACCACAATCTTTATTATGTTTGTGAAGCCATATAACAGCCTCATCATATTCAGCCTACCGTTAGTGTTGCATTTACTCTTATATTTAAACAGTTTATTGGTCGTATGTTTCATCCATTCTAAAAATACTTTTAAAGTCACACGCCCTCTTATAGACCTGTCATTAAACAATGAAATATGATCTTATCAAGAGATGTTGATTTAATATGTGTAATAATAATTTACATTATCGATCAATAGGTTGTCATAGAAGTATATCATGGTAACGCTTCAGAAGTGGGTCATGTAAAAAAGAAAAATCTTCAATAAAAACTGCAAAATCCTTCCTTCAAAAGAATCTTCTGAAATCTCACCTATCATCAATGTCTCATGAAACAGACTGCTTTTATTTGTAAGCGGCATTTCCTCTTGTGAATAAATCTTTGATTTATAATGATAATTTATCGTTTTGCATATTGAGTGAGAGACCCTAATACCGTAGGATTCTTTCATTTCAAATCTGTTATATTGAATCAATTAAAATCACTTTCTTGCATGCCACAAGCGAAGCTGGCGTGTGGGTAAAAACACTTAAAAAAAGGAATAAAATGCCTCTAACGAACCGTCTTAATGCAAAAACTTTCTAACATTGAAAGCTGGAAAATAGGATAATGGCGGCGGCTTGCACCTTTATAAGCATAAAGATAGTGATGCATAATAGTTTTTAATATCATTCACGAGCGCCGTTATGAGATAGGCTTAAAGATATTAAGAGATGTCTCTTTAAAATAAGTGCATGAACGTGCAACACCATGGCCTTCTGTTTTTTCTGAAGGACATGACTCCATTAAAAAACGTGATAAACAAAAGCGCGAGGCAATGCGTAATCTCTATTCCTAACACATTAAAGAAGGAAATTTTTCAATACTTTAACCAATGGCTTATCAGCATCAGGCATAGGATATTTATCAAGATCGCCAATAAAAATCCATTTTAAATTTTGCCCTTCTCGTCCTTGCACAACACCTTTATAATGGTAACAAAGATACAATGGCATTAAGAGATGAAATGTTTCGTAGCCATAACTCGCAAATGTTAAAGGTAATAAATTATCTGCCTGAACATGTATACCAAGCTCTTCCTCTAATTCCCGAATCAACGATGCTTCTGGAGTTTCACCTTGCTCAATCTTACCACCAGGAAACTCCCATAAACCAGCCAATGATTTTCCCTGAGGACGTTCTGCAAGCAAAACACGATTAGCTTGATCCAACAATGCGCATGCAACGACAAGAAGAAGCGAACTTTTTATAGGCATATTGCTCTCCAACAGAGATAACTGTTTCTTCTATCATAAACCCCTATTCCAAGACGAAAGAGTTCAAATACCTAGTCCTCTTCGAAAGATATAAAGATATCCGATATCAAATTTATAGTGTATCAGTTAACTTCTATAATCGCCATTGATCATAACGTACTCCTGCGTTAAATCGCAAGACCAAACTGTCGCTTTACCAACACCCAATCCGATATCAACACGTATTGTGATGTGTTTACCTTGCATATAAGTGCCGATTGTCTCCTCACGATACTCAGGATCTCGTTCACCATTGATCGCCAAACGATGTTCTCCAAACCAAATCGTCAACAGATCACGATCTACTTCAACACCTGCCTTACCCACTGCCATAACCACCCGTCCCCAATTGGCATCTTCACCGGCAATGGCTGTTTTTACAAGTGGTGAATTTGCAATTGATAGAGCAACAGTCTTAGCAGCACTATCTGTTGTGGCACCAGTTACATTAACTTCAATTAAATGACGAGCACCTTCGCCATCACAAACAACTTGTAATGCAAGCTCACGCAAAAGCCCACTCAATTGCTTTGCGAATACCTCATAACGTGGATCAGATTTACTCATGAGAGGCAGAAAATTCCCCTTTACTTTTCCTGTGGCAAACATCATCAATGTATCTGATGTTGAGGTATCACTATCGACAGTGATCGAATTGAAAGATCCCTGAACTGCCTCTGATAACATGGATTGAAGTATATCCGAAGAAATATCTGCATCACTTACAACAAAGGAGAGCGTCGTCGCCATATCTGGTGCAATCATACCGGCACCTTTTGCAATCCCGTTAATGGTGACAGTCTCTCCCCCACAATCAAATCTGCGCGTAGAAAGTTTTGGAAATGTATCAGTTGTCATAATGGCTTTTGCAGCCTCCAACCAGTTTCCTTCTTCTGCTGTCGCCGCCATATTTGGTAAAAGATTTACAACGCAGGCAGCATCCATCGGCTCACCAATAACACCCGTAGAAGCTATAAAAATTTCATTTTCTTTAACCTTTAAAGCGCTCGCTGCAGCACGCGCTATTGAATCTGTTGTTTGTTTTCCTTTGCGTCCCGTAAAAGCATTTGCATTCCCAGAATTAACAACAACACCCCGAGCAACTCCATGGGGAAGTGATGCGCGACAATGATCCACAGGAGCAGATGGGCATTGTGAGCGCGTAAAAACACCTGCCACACTGGCTGGCTCATCGAATAAGATGAAAAGAAGGTCCGTACGACCTTTATATTTAATCCCAGCTTCAGCTGTTGCTATCCGCACACCAGATAATGGCGGAAGCTCCTGTATATTTCTAGGAGATAAAGGAGATATTTTAAAAACCACAGAACGCTTCTCATAAAAAAACAGATGAAATGATTACAGATAAATGTCCTTTAGCAAAAGACAGCTAGGCTTTTTGAACAAAACAAATCTATCAAATAGCCTAGCTTGACAAAGGCTTTCATAATTATCAAAAGGTATTATTCCGTTTCTTCTTCATCAGATGTCTCATCCGGAAGTGGCGTCTCATTTTGATTAAGCGATTGCATCAGTTTCACAACATTAGGATCAGGATATTTCACATCTATCTTGCTACGCAACTCAGCAATCAATTTTTGGTAGCGCTCTTTTATCAACTGTGTACGCAACATCTCTTTAACATCATCAAATACAGGAGGTTGCTTTAAACGGCGATCTTCTACCTTAATAACATGCCAACCAAAAGGGCTTTCAATGGGTTTTTTTGTGTATTCGCCAACTTTCAAACCAAAGGCAGCATCTTCAAAAGGTTTGACCATTTGACCATGACTAAAATAACCAAGATCGCCTCCAACAGCAGCTGAACCATCTGTTGAATTCTTTTTTGCAACCTCTTCAAAACTTTCCCCTTTATTTAAACGCTTAATGACAGCTTCTGCCTCTTTTCTTGTTTTGACCAAAATATGGCGTGCTTTAATCTCATCCTCTTTGGGTAAAGCAGCAACTTCCTTATTGTAAAGTGTTTCCAAATCACTGTCCGTAATCTGATCAACAACCATCTGTTTAAAATAAAGCTGCTGAAGAACATTGTCACGCATAACTGCCATACGTTTATTGTAAGCTTCAGTCTTATCAATACCCTTCTGAATAGCTGCTTTAGCAAGTATTTGCATATCCAAGTAAGCTTTTAAGACTGTTATACGACGTTGTTCATCAGGAAAACGCGCTAAATTAGGATTTATTTCGAGCGCTAACTCATCCAATTGCCCTGCTGTAACATTCTTGCCATCAATAACTGCCATAATATGAGAAGGAGCAACTGTTTTTTCAGAAGTTTTTTCCAAAGTCTTTAAATCATCTGACGCAGACTTCTTGCTTTCTTCAGCCACTGCTCCTAAACTCGTGCTCACCAATAAAGTTGATGTCAAAAACAGCGTGATAAAGTTGAATTTCATAAATATACTCCTTAAAAATAAACGCATGCCCAAGATCGCAATTTTCCTTATCATAACATTTTAAACTCTAAACAGAGATAAATAAACTAATAATTTTGTTTAAAAAAAAACACAAACTTTTCCTTACATGTTAATTTGTCCTCCCCCACCTCATGATGCTGAAAAAAGGCTAAAAAAATGATCATATAGAAAATATCATTTTACACCCTAAATTACTCTGTAATATGCCAACTAAACAGCATTACTAAAGTTGACATAGTGCGCTTATCCCCTTATCTCTACTTTACAATTGAAGTGAAAAATTGCGTACCAACAAGTATAATGATACCATCTGCGTTCGGTTATAAATACCTTAGGGAATGTGGAGTATGGGGATAACATATGAAGTACCCAACAATAGTGACAACAAATAAAAGAAAGGGCCAGAGATGGTCAGTTTAGGTGTTTTTGCACGTAAATTTTTTGGTTCAGCTCATGAACGACGCCTCAAGGCTCTTCGCCAAAAAGTCATAAAAATTAATGCTTTGGAAGAAAAGTTCCAAAAATTGAGCGATACACAACTCTGCCAAAAAACCGATGAGTTTCGTAAACGTCTCATGGAAGGTGAGACCATTGATTTGCTTTTACCAGAAGCTTTTGCAACTGTTCGTGAAACAGCAAAACGTGTTTATGATATGCGTCCTTTTGATGTACAGCTCATTGGTGGAATGGTGCTTCATGATTGCGGCATTGCGGAAATGCGCACCGGTGAAGGTAAAACATTAATGGCCACTCTGCCAATTTATCTCAATGCATTGGAAGGAAAAGGCGTTCATGTCGTGACAGTAAACGATTATCTTGCAAGTCGTGATGCTGAAACAATGGGAAAAATCTTCGGTTTTCTAGGGATGACAACGGGGGTGATTTTGCATGATCTTGATAGTGATGCCCGTCGAACAGCCTATGCATGTGACATCACTTATGCAACAAATAATGAATTGGGTTTTGACTATCTACGCGATAATATGGCTTTTGATCGTAGTCAAATGGTCCAACGTGGACATCATTATGCAATTGTCGATGAAGTTGATTCGATTCTCATTGACGAAGCGCGTACCCCTCTTATTATTTCTGGTCCTCTAGAAGATCGTACAGAGTTCTACAACCTTATTGATACATTTATTCCTACATTAACTCCAGAAGACTACGAAATAGATGAAAAACAAAAAACAACAACTTTTACTGAGATCGGTACTGAAAAAATTGAGAAAATGCTTGAGAAGGCAGGACATCTTAAAGGTGAAAGTCTCTATGATATAGAAAATGTTACTGTTGTCCATCATATCAATAACGCCCTAAAAGCCCATAAGCTGTTCGTCCGTGACAAAGATTATATTGTGCGCAATGGTGAAATTGTTATCATTGATGAATTTACAGGTCGTATGATGCCAGGGCGGCGTTACTCTGAAGGACTTCATCAAGCGCTAGAAGCTAAAGAACATGTTGCTATTCAACCAGAAAATCAAACGTTAGCTTCTATCACTTTTCAAAATTATTTCCGTATGTATAGAAAATTGTCTGGTATGACTGGTACAGCTACAACAGAAGCTGAAGAATTCAGTAATATTTATGGTCTTGACGTTATCGAAGTACCAACAAATTTACCGGTACAGCGTCGTGATGAAGATGATGAAATTTATCGAACAGCAGAAGAAAAATATCGTGCTATTGTGCGTGATATTCGTCAAGCGCATGAAAAAGAACAACCTATTCTCGTTGGAACAACTTCTATTGAAAAGTCAGAACAACTGGCAGAACGTTTGCGAAAAGAAGGTATTACTGATTTTAGAGTTCTAAATGCCCGCTATCATGAGCAAGAAGCATATATTATTGCACAGGCAGGGGTTCCTGGGGCATTAACCATCGCAACAAATATGGCTGGTCGCGGTACTGATATACAACTTGGCGGTAATGTCGAGATGCGTATTAGACAAGAATTACAGGATATGCCTGAAGGTCTAGAGCGAACTGTTAAAATTGAAGAAATAAAAAAAGATGTCACGAAACTCAAAGAAAAAGCATTAGCTGCTGGCGGACTTTATGTTATTGCTACTGAACGTCATGAAAGTCGTCGTATTGATAACCAGCTTCGTGGTCGTTCTGGCCGTCAAGGTGATCCTGGTCGCTCAAAATTCTTTCTCTCCCTTCAAGATGATCTTATGCGTATCTTCGGCTCCAACCGTATGGATAGCGTGCTGCAAAAGCTCGGATTGAAGGAAGATGAAGCCATTATCCATCCATGGATTAATAAAGCCCTCGAAAAAGCGCAAAAGAAAGTTGAAGGACGAAATTTTGAAATTCGTAAAAATTTATTAAAATACGATGATGTTATGAATGACCAACGGAAAGTTATTTTCGAGCAACGTATGGAGGTCATGAACGCAGAAGATCTAACTGAAATGATTTTTGAAATGCGTAACGAAGTGGTTGAAGATCTTGTAGAAACCTACATTCCAGCTGGAACATATTCTGAAAAATGGAATGTAAAAGCTTTACAAGAAGAAATTCAACAACTCTTCAATCTTGAGCTTCCAATAGAAGAATGGGCAAAAGAAGATGGAATTGCTGAAGAACAAATTTTAGAACGCGTATCGGATGCTATTACTAAACTCGAAAACGAGCGTGCTGAACGTTATTCTCCAGAAATTATGGCTTACTTTCATAAAGCTATATTACTTGAAACCATTGACACGTTATGGCGTGAACATTTGGTAAATTTAGACCATCTACGTTCCGTTGTTGGTTTTCGTGGTTATGCACAACGAGATCCACTCAACGAATATAAGACAGAATCATTTGAACTCTTTCAGACCATGCTCAGAAATCTGCGCAGAAATGTCACTTCTAAACTTATGCGTTTCGAGATCATTCAGCAACCTACAGAACCACTCCACCCTGAGCAAACAGATGCTGACAACTCTGTCTCGAACAATCAAGGTAAAGAAAATGATCCCCAGTTGTGGGCACGGACACAAGAAAATAGGTTTGTTAACCCGAAAGATCGTAACCCAAATGACTTAACCACATGGGGAAAAGTTGGGCGGAATGAGCGGTGTCCTTGCGGTTCAGAAAAAAAATACAAACACTGTCATGGCGCCTTTGTCTAAAAAGCAAATAGTTCAAATGAATAAAGAGCGAAATTATGAACAAGAATTACGCACTGCGGGTTTAAGAGTAACGCGCCAAAGGCGTATTATTCTTGATATTTTAGCAGATACAAATGATCATCCAAACGCATTTGAAATTTTTCAGCGCGCCAACAAAATAGATTCTAGCATTTCGCTGTCAACTGTTTACCGAACAATGAAAATATTAGAAGGAAACGGGACGATTCACCGCCATACTTTTAGTGGTGGACCATCTCGTTTTGAACAAGCAGATGGGCAACACCATGATCATCTCATTGATGTAGATACAGGACAAGTCATTGAATTTCAATCGGACATCATTGAAAAAATCCAAGAGGAAATCGCTAAATCTCTTGGTTATGACATCATTCATCATCGTCTTGAACTTTATGGAAAAAAACACAATTCTTAAATTAGTAATTTCATACATATAGCCAAAAAGCTCTTCATAAAAATAAGTTTTTATATAAGTTCACCTTAATAACTTATAGTTTTCATTGGCAAGAAAGTTTTTCTGCTTTATTACCCCTTTTTATAGGATGCTATAAAGCAATCAATCGTTAGTATTATTAATAAATTAGGCCAATATTGTCATGGTTTCTTTGCCACAAGATCGTATGAGACAGCTTGAAAAGCGCTTTGAAATAATTGAAAGCCAAATGGCTGAAAACCCCAATGCTGAAACATATGTAAAACTAGCTTCTGAATACGCAGAATTGCAACCAATTGTTAGTTCCATAAGAACATTAAATGCTCTCTACGTAGATATTACAGAGCTGGAAACTATCATCAATGACAAATTAACAGATGTGGAGATGCGTAATCTTGCTCAAGAAGAATTGCCATTATTATGGCAAAAAATTGAACAGCTTGAGCAAGAACTTCAAATTCTTCTTTTGCCCAAAGATGTTGCTGATGAAAAAAGTGCCATTATTGAAATTCGAGCAGGGACAGGCGGATCAGAAGCAGCGCTTTTTGCTGGTGATCTTTTCCGCATGTATGAACGTTATGCCAATACGCATAATTGGAAAGTTGAAGTCGTTTCCCTTAGTGAGGGTGAAGTTGGCGGATATAAAGAAATTATTGCGACCATTTCAGGAAAAGGTGTATTTTCTAAACTGAAGTTTGAATCAGGTGTCCATCGCGTGCAACGCATCCCTGAAACAGAGACAGGGGGGCGTATCCATACATCCGCTGCCACCGTCGCAGTTCTTCCAGAAGCCGAAGAAATTGACATTGAAATTCGACCAGAAGATATTCGCATCGATACAATGCGTGCATCTGGAGCAGGAGGACAGCATGTCAATACAACCGATTCAGCTGTTCGTATTACCCATATTCCAACAGGAATTATGGTCGTGCAAGCAGAAAAATCACAACATCAAAACCGAGCACGTGCGCTCCAAATTTTACGTGCACGCTTATTTGATATAGAAAGGCAACAAGCGGAGCGTGAACGCTCTGCATCCCGTAAAAACCAAGTGGGCTCTGGTGATCGTTCTGAACGTATTCGCACCTATAATTTCCCACAAGGACGTGTTACTGATCATCGTATTAATCTCACGCTGTATAAACTCGACCGCATCCTAGAAGGAGATCTTAATGAGCTTATCCATGCACTCATATCCGATTACCAAACTACACTTCTTACTGAAATGGCTGATAATGGATGAACGATTATTCTCTCAATAATATCATTCGCAAAACACAAGAAAAATTGCGCACTCAGGGGATTTCTGAAGCAAACCTTGATGCAAAAATACTTGTTGAATGGATAACAGATACAAATCCATCTGACAGAATTTGCCAACCAGATATGCGCCTTTCTTCTGAACAAATTATGCAATTAGAAAAAGCTGTACAACGACGTATTTCTGGTGAACCTGTCTACCGTATTATCGGGACTCGGGAATTTTATGGCATATCTTTTACGTTATCTGAAGATACTTTAGAACCACGGCCTGACACAGAAACGCTGGTGGATCTTGTTTTACCGCTCCTCACAAAACATGTAGAAAACTCGAGAAAAACAACACTGCTTGATATGGGAACAGGAAGTGGCGCCATTGCTATTTCGATTCTTAAACACATTCCCCAATCCTACGCAGTAGCTGTCGATATTTCTGAAGATGCTCTCAAAACAGCAACAAAAAATGCACAAAATGCGAAAGTCGTGCATCGCTTTACACCTCTTCTTAGCGATTGGTTTCATTCTGTTACAGGTCGATTTGACCTCATCATTTCCAATCCCCCTTATATCCCAGAAACAGATATTAAAAAACTTGCAAAAGAAGTGCGTTTACATGATCCATTGCGCGCTCTAAACGGTGGGAAAGACGGTCTTGATTTCTATAGAAAGCTTGCACATGAAGCAAAAAACTACTTAAAAACAAAAGGTTCTGTGGCTGTCGAAATCGGATTCTTTCAAGAAAAAGAAGTTTGTAACCTGTTTGAAAAAAATGGTTTTCAGTGTCTAGAAATGCGTAGAGATTTGAGCGGTATCCCCCGCGCACTTCTCTTTACATATAATCCTTAAAATTCCCAATCGTCATCCGTGGTAGCAACCGCCTTGCCAATAACATAGGAAGAACCAGCTCCTGAAAAGAAGTCATGATTTTCGTCAGAGCTTGGTGATAATGCTGCCAAAATAGCAGGATTAACACGACAAACTTCTGGTGGGAAAAGCGCCTCAAAACCTAGATTCATTAATGCTTTATTGGCATTATAATGAAGAAAAACTTTAACATCTTCTGTCAATCCAAGTGCATCATAAAGATCTTCAGTATATTTGCATTCAATATTATAAAGGTCAAAGAGCAAGTTAAAAGCAAAGTCTTTAATTTCCTGCTTTTTAACTTCATCGAGCTTTGCAAACCCTAATTGAAATTTATAACCTATATAATAACCATGTACAGCTTCATCACGAATAATAAGCCGAATAAGATCAGCTGTATTGCTCAACTTGGCGCGGCTAGCCCAATACATAGGTAAATAAAAACCAGAATAAAATAAAAAGCTCTCAAGTAAAGTCGAAGCAATTTTCTTTTTTAGTGGATCATTCGCTTCATAACGCTCAAGTACTAATCTGGATTTTTTTTGCAAATGAACATTTTCTTCTGACCATCTAAAAGCGTCATCGACTTCTACTGTCGAACACAAAGTTGAAAAAATAGATGAATAAGAACGTGCATGAACCGCTTCCATGAAAGCAATATTCGTCAACACTGCCTCCTCATGCTCCGTTATCGCATCAGCCATAAGCGAAATGGCTCCTACGGTATTCTGAATTGTATCTAGAAGAGTTAACCCTGTAAAAACCCGAATTGTTAGCTGACGCTCTTCTTCAGTCAAGCTTGACCATGAAGGAATATCATTGGAAAGAGGAACCTTTTCAGGCAACCAAAAATTTCCAGTCAAGCGATTCCAAACTTCAAGATCTTTCTCATCATGCAATCTATTCCAATTGACAGCGGAAACAACAGGATTTTTGGTTGTAATCTTTGTCATAATGATTATCTCCTACAGACTACACGAAACACAGCCATCCACCTCTGTCCCACTCAACGCTACTTGGCGCAATCGTACATAATAAATACTCTTTATGCCTTTTTTCCAAGCATAAATTTGCGCGCGATTAATATCACGCGTGGTGGCCGTATCAGGAAAAAATAATGTTAGTGAAAGACCTTGGTCAACATGCTGTGTAGCAGCGGCATAAGTATCAATAATTTTTTCAGGACCAATCTCATAAGCATCCTGATAGAAATTCAAATTTGTATTATCCATATAAGGAGCAGGATAATAAACGCGTCCAATTTTGCCTTCTTTGCGAATCTCAATCTTTGAAGCAATCGGATGAATAGAAGATGTCGCATGATTAATATAGGAAATAGAACCCGTAGGCGGCACTGCCTGAAGATTCCGATTATAAAGCCCATACTCAATAACTGATTTCTTGAGTTCTTGCCAATCCTTGTGGTCCGGTATAACGATATTATTACGTGCAAAAAGTTCTTGTACAAGCGCAAACTGCGGTTTCCATTCCTTCTCAATATATTTAGTAAAAAAACTGCCATCTGCGTAAGCAGATTTTTCAAATCCTACAAACATTTTTTGACGTTCACGTGCGATCAAATTGGAAGCACGTATTGCATGATACGTCACGGTATAAAAATAGATATTAGTGAAATCAATCGCTTCTGGGGATCCATAATAAATCTGTTCACGTGCTAAAAAACCATGCAAATTCATTTGTCCCAAACCAATCGCATGGCTTTCAGAATTGCCTTTCGAAATAGAAGGCACACAAGCAATATCGCTCATATCGGAAACAGCAGTAAGAGCACGAACAGCAGTTTCTACCGTCCGCCCAAAATCATCACTTTCCATTGCTTTTGCAATATTCATGGAACCAAGATTACAGGATATATCACTCCCAACAGTACGATAAGTTAAATCTGTTTCTAGTTCACTCGGCTCACTCACCTGCAAAATTTCCGAACATAAATTGCTCATGCTGATACGTCCAGCTATTGGATTAGCTCGGTTGGCGGTATCCTCAAACAAAATATAGGGATAACCCGATTCAAATTGAATTTCTGCTAATGTCTGGAAAAAGATACGTGCACTTATTTTCTTTTTACGAATCTTTGCGTTATCAACAAAAGATCGATAATGCTCTGTTAAAGAAATATCGCTAAAAGGCTTTCCTGTGACGTGCTCAATATCATAAGATGAGAATAGGTACATATCCTCATTATTACGTGCAAGCTCAAAAGTAATATCAGGAATAACCACACCAAGCGACAGAGTTTTAATTCTGACCTTTTCATCAGCATTCTCGCGCTTTGTATCCAAAAATTTCATAATATCTAAATGATGTGCATGCAAATAAACAGCACCAGCACCTTGACGTGCACCAAGTTGATTAGCATAAGAAAAAGAATCTTCTAAGAGTTTCATGACAGGTAATACACCTGAAGATTGGTTTTCTATTTTCTTGATCGGTGCCCCTGCTTCCCGCAAATTTGTCAAACACAGCGCTACACCTCCCCCACGTTTTGAAAGCTGTAAAGCTGAATTGATCGAACGACCTATCGATTCCATATTGTCTTCAACCCGCAACAAAAAGCATGATACTAATTCGCCACGTTGTTTTTTTCCTGCATTCAAAAACGTCGGTGTCGCAGGTTGAAAGCGTCCTGTAATAATTTCATCTACAAAACTCTCAGCAAGAGCCTTATTCCCCTGAGCTAAATATAAAGCCACAAGGCAAATACGATCCTCATAACGCTCAAGATAGCGCTTCCCATCAAAAGTCTTCAATGTATAGCTGGTATAATACTTAAATGCGCCCAAAAAAGTAGGAAAGCGAAACTTAAATGCGTAAGCGCGTTTAAAAAGCCTCTTGATAAAAGAAAAGTCATAAAGCTCAAACAAAGCTTTTTCATAATAACCTTCTTCTATCAAGTAGTCTATTTTTTCCTTAAGATTATGAAAAAAAACCGTATTTTGATTAACATGCTGGAGAAAATACTGCCGTGTAGCAAGCCGATCCATATCAAATTGAATATGACCATTTTCATCATAAAGATTAAGCATTGCATTCAGCGCATGATAATCCGTGATCTGATCCGATTTCTGCGATTGTTCTATACCAACTGTTTCCAAAATCTTTCCAATCCCTTCTTTACACAAATAACGTCTTCATCCGTTCCACGCAGCTCAAAACGATAAAGGCAAGGTACAAAACATTTTTCAGCAATGATCTTGCTCGCTAAATTATAATAGCGACCGAAATTACGATTCCCTCCACCAATGACACCACGAATTAATTTGCGGTTCTCACTTACATTGAGAAAACGAATAACTGCTTTCGGCACAGCCATTCTCCCTTCCCCATCTGCATAGGTAGGAACGGCCAACACATAAGGTTCATCAACTAACACAGACGGCTTTTTTTTATCAATTTTGAAGAGTCGTTGACCAAGTTGAGAGACAAAATGTTCAGTATTACCCGTTGCACTCGAATAATAAACAATAAGTCCCATTAAACACAAAGACCACTAATCATATCTGGTCTAAAACCAGACCAATGATTTTCACCACAAACGACTACAGGAACCTGACGATACCCCAAGGATTGAACAAAATTGTATGCTTGTTCATCACGGGAAATATCTACAACACGATAATTAATACCTTTAGCATCAAAGGCACGGCGGGTAGCATCACATTGGACGCAAGCTGGTTTGCTATAAATAGTGATCGGCATTTTCTTTAACTTTCACAATTCGAAAAAAAATCAACCCTAAAAGAGTTAATTTTGACATGTTTATAGATACTCAAGAATAACAAAAAACAGCAATCGTACGCAAACACGTATGGCTATACTCTCGTTCAAATTAATATATAGCTTTCTGAACTCAACAGAAACCCTCATCAAATAAATTATAACGAGAACAAATGATTCCTCTACAACCTAAATTGTAAAATCCGCCAGTTATAAAACAACCTTTTGTTTGCACTATAATTCCCTCCTGCTGCCTAAAAAACTAACGACCCCTAAAACGCCTCCAGCAGCCGCTCCTCAATACTTTAGCTTTACTCTTTTATGACAAAAATCAACTCACAAAAACGAAAGGAAATTCTCCTAAAGAGATTTCAGCAAAAACACTGCTCTCTTCTTATTCAATAAACCTTTTGACATTATGGAAATAACTTAGATACCAAACGAAACACACTGCACCCTCACTTGTGCTTATTTAGAATCATCAATCATTTTGATACTATATATAGTATACACACTCTCTGTTTCGTCAAGGAAAATTCAACCATTATTTTGAATTTTCCACGATCTTCCCACCCAAATACTCAACTTCCAAAACAATTAATAATATAACATTTTATTGACAAATGTAATTATATAACATAACTATTTGAAGTAAAATAATCAACGATGGTATGAGATTATGGGACTGCATTTCGACAGTGCAACATTAGGCTATATGAACAAAATAGCAATAAAGAGCTTTTCAGCAAAACTGTTGGCAGGCTCTTTAGTTGCTATAACAGGTGACAATGGTTCTGGAAAATCTACACTGCTTAAAGCCATTGCTGGCTTCATTAAACCTATGAGTGGTAAAATTACAAAACCAAAGAAAAATCGTATTGCTTATCTTCCTCAGCAATGTGACATCGATCGAACATTTCCAATTGATGTAGAAGCACTCATCAAAACAGGATTGTGGTCTTTCTGTGGATTATGGAAAAGCCAGCGCCCTTATCAATATAAGATTCAGAATGCACTTGAAATGGTTGGGCTCTCAAAACTCGCAACCAGATCACTTGACGCTCTATCGGGAGGACAATTACAACGCGCGCTTTTCGCGCGTATCATTGTACAAGATGCTGATATTATCTTACTCGATGAACCTTTCAATGGTGTCGATCGCAATACTCAAAAAGACCTTCTGGCTTTAATCACTCATTGGCAACAACAAGGCCGAACAATTCTTACAGCACTCCATAATCCCCTCATTGTGCAAAAACATTTTCCTCAAATGATTCAAATTCAGGAACAAAACGCCTTTTATGGTGAAACAACACAGTTTTTCAAAGACAAAATTCATCATGTTATGCTACCTCTCATATCTAACTCTTTTCATATCAGCGCGCAAAAACAATGTCTTCCTATCAATATTGGATCGTAATACGTGTACGCATTTTTTCTTGCACCCTTCGTTGATTTCCATTTTATGCAAAGCGCCTTAATCGGTTCGATTCTTTTGTCCATCAGTGCCTGTCCCGTCGGGGTATTTTTGATGCTACGCGGAATGAGTCTAACAGGAGATGCTATATCTCACGCTATTCTTCCTGGTGTTGCAACTGCTTTTTTCCTTTGTGGCTTTTCCCTCATATCTATGACACTTGGCGGAATCTTAGCTGGCATCATTGTTGCGGTAGCAACTGCCTTGATTTCACGAAATAGCGTCCAAAAAGAAGATGCATCAATGACAGTCTTTTATCTTATTGCGCTAGCATCAGGCATCATTATTATCTCGCTTAAAGATTCAAAGATTGACCTACTTCATCTCTTATTTGGCTCAGTACTTGCACTTGACACACAAGCTCTTTGGCTAATCACGATTATAATGCTGATTACGGTGTGCAGTCTATGCGTATTGTGGCGTGCGCTCGTTGTAGAAAGCTTTGACCCCCTCTTTTTTAAAGCACTCTCTCCCTTAAGCAAATATGTTCATATAGCATTGCTTGGACTTGTGGTGTTAAATCTGGTTGGCGGTTTCCAGTCACTAGGGACATTGCTTTCTGTCGGCATCATGATGATTCCAGCAATTACAGCTCGTGTTTGGCTTTCTCGTCTTGTCCCTATTTGCATACTCTCCACCTTTTTGGGAATTATTGCCAGCACATGCGGTTTACTGCTTTCTTTTCATCTGTCACTACCCTCTGGTCCAGCTATCATCATTGTCGCAGGGGTTATTTATCTTCTTTCCTGCTTTATAAGTCCACGTGGTTTTATTGTGGCATGGTTTCCCCATCTTTTTTATACTTCCCCCTCACCTTAAGGAAATAACGTGCCTAAATTTTTTCAACAATTTGTTTTGCTTGGAGCTTTCTTGTTGCTTGGCTTTTCCCCATTTTTTGCTTCTGCACATAATAAGCTCAGAGTTGTCGCAAGCTTTTCTATTCTTGCAGATTTAATAAAAAACGTAGGAGGCGACCGTATTTCTATGACCACTTTTGTCGGTCCCAATGCTAATACTCACATTTATGAACCCACTCCCCATGACGTTAAAGCTCTTAAAAATGCTCATATTATTTTCATCAATGGGCTTCATTTAGAAGGTTTTATCGATCGACTCATTACAGCAAGCGGCACAAAAGCACTTCTTGTTGAAGTTAGCACCAACATTTCTCCTCTCGAAATTAAAAATAACGAACACAGTGTTGAACACCATCATCACAGCAGTATCGATCCACATGCTTGGCAAACTATCCCTAATGTCGTGATTTACGTTAAAAATATCGCTAATGCTTTGTGTAAAATCGATCAACGATTCTGTGCAAGCTACAGCAAAAATGCCAATGCCTATATCCAAAAACTTAATGAAATGCAGACAATGATCACAGAACAGATTGCTACTCTCCCGGAAGATAAGCGTATTATTATCACATCTCATGACGCCTTTGGCTATTTTGCTCAGGAATATGGCTTCACCATACTTGCACCCCAAAGTACTTCAACAGAAGCTGAAGCCACCGCAGCAGATGTAGTCAAACTTATCAAACAAATTAAAACGAATAAAGCAGCTGCACTGTTTGTTGAAAATATCTCTAATCCTCGTCTCATAGAACAGATTTCAAAAGAAACAGGTTTAAAAATTGGTGGAACACTCTATTCCGATGCATTATCAGATGAAAATGGCCCTGCTGCAACTTATCTCGATATGATGGAACATAACGTTAAGACGATCATCGACGCGATAACAAAGCATTAAGACTTATCATTTATAAAATGACACTCTTTTATAAGAGGGCACCATCATGCTCTTTACCAACTCGCAATTTTGCTAACACTCTTGCATTGCGAAAGTTCATAAAAGACATATTTACTTCTTTCTAAAACGATTTTTATCCACAATCCCATTTGCGACGCGCAAGGGAATGATTGTGATTGATTCAATATTTAAGAAGGGTTGCAATAGGAAAAGATGTTTCAATACAAAAATGGTTAATTGTCGTTATAAATCAATATTTATATCCTGTGAATAGTAAATACGAATACTGCACTGCCCTAATTATAATATTTACTGTTTTTCCTTTAAGCTTTCCCACTGTGTTTCTTATTTGTACCCTCTCAGTTTTTTATCCGACAGTGACCTTGTCAATACACGATAGCTATTACAAAGGAAAAACTAATAAGTTTAAACAAATTCGTTTGACCTTTTGGTGGTTCCTGTTTAAATGAAGTAGCATATTTCTGGAATAAAGCCATCACGGCATGTTCATGTGTAATATTATAAATCTATGGGAAATCTGTACTTCATCACTTCGGAAAGGGTGAGCTATGAGTCGTTTTTATCTGTCTATAGCAGCATTTATCGCTGCTATCAGCGTGACAACAGTTGTTTTTGCGCAAACAAAAATCAGCTTTTGGCATTCTATGAGCGGCGAGCTAGGAAAACAAACTGAAAATCTTATTAACGACTTTAATGCTAGTCAATCTCAGTACAAAGTTGTTCCTTCATTTCGTGGTGAATATGAAGAAGGCATGGTTTCACTCATTTCGGCATTTCGTGGAAAGCAACAACCGGTTCTCGCCCAAATCTATGAAGTCGGCACTGGAACCATGATGGCTGCAAAAAGTGCTGTTTATCCTATTTATCAACTTATGACTGATACAAAACAAGAATTCAATTCTGCAGATTATTTGCCTGCTATAAGTGGTTATTACTCGGATGTTCAGGGACGAATGTTGTCTATGCCATTCAACGCTTCAACACCAATCCTTTATTATAATAAAGATATTTTTAAGAAAGCAGGACTTGATCCAGAACAACCACCAAAAACATGGCAAGATGTCGAAAATTTCTCCAAAAAAATTCTTGAAACTAAAGCTGCGACCTGTGGTTTCACGATGGCTTATGCATCTCAATGGATTGGCGTAGAGAATTTTTCAGCTTTGCACAATATTCCTTTTGGGACTAAAGAAAATGGGTTTAGTGGTCTTGATTCAGAGCTTACCTTTAATGGGCCTTTGCAAGTGCGTATGTGGACCGACCTTAAAAAATGGTCTGATCAAGGTATTTTCCGCTATGGTGGTCCTGCCGGCGCATTAGATGCAACACCAATGTTTATGACACAAAATTGTGCAATCTTTATGCAATCTTCAGGATCGCGTGCTGGTATCGTTTCCGAGGCTCAATTTAATGTTGGATTTGGTATGCTGCCCTACTATGATGATGTAGAAGGTGCGCCACAAAACTCAATTATTGGTGGTGCCTCTATTTGGGCTTTGAACGGTCATACTCCTGAAGAATATGCAGGTGCAGCTGCTTTCCTTAAGTTTCTCTCAAAAGCAGATAATCAAGCTAAATGGCATCAAACAACAGGTTACCTTCCAATCACCAAAGCTGCTTACGAATTGAGCAAAGAACAACGTTATTACGATAAAAATGTTGGTGCAGATATTGCTATTAAACAGATCACTCTCAACCAACCAACTGTTAACTCAAAGGGTATAAGATTTGGAAATATGCCGCAAATTCGTTCTATTCTTGATCAAGAATTAGAAGCTGTTCTTAGTGGCTCAAAAACACCAAAAGATGGATTAGATGAAACCATTAAACGTGGTAATAAACTTTTACGTGAATTTGAGAAAGCCAATCGTTAAGACTTAATTATTATCATTAAAGAGTAAAAACTCAACCAAGCAGTTGAGTTTTTTCAATTTTTTTGTTCACCCTTAAAGACTCTATATTTAAAGAGCCCCTACGAATGCAAGAAAAACATGCATATTTCAAAAATATTCTACTTTCTTACTGGCTGCTTTTTCCTCAGCTCCTTGTGACTTTTTTATTTTTCTTTTGGCCCGCTGTCCAAGCAATAAAATCGTCTTTCGAGCGTGAAGATCCTTTTGGTTTTACGACAACCTTTATCGGTTTTGAAAATTATGTGACAATTCTTTCTGATCCCATTTATATACAATCACTGCTCACAACCGCAATATTTTCCATCTCTGTCACTGTTGTTGCAATGGCGATATCGCTTCTTTTGGCTGTCTGTGTTGATCGTGTTATCCGAGCAAAAAAAGCTTATACAACGCTCTTGCTTTGGCCCTATGCCGTTGCTCCAGTATTGGCAGGTATATTATGGTTGTTTATTTTTCATCCAACTATCGGAATTGTTCCTTTTCTTCTTGGAGAAATAGGTATTATATGGAATTATCGTATTAATGGCACTCAAGCCATGATCCTTATTGTGATTGCAGCCAGCTGGAAACAAATCTCCTATAATTTTCTCTTTTTTCTTGCAGGTCTTCAATCCGTTCCACGTTCTCAAATAGAGGCAGCAGCAATTGATGGCGCTAGCCCTTTTAAACGATTTTGGACTGTAGTTTTTCCGCAGATTTCACCAACAACCTTTTTCCTTCTCATCGTCAATATCCAATATGTTATGTTTGATACATTTGGTATTATTGATAACATAACCTCTGGAGGCCCTGCACGTGCAACAAGCACTCTCGTTTACAAAGTGTATGATGACGGTTTTGAAAACCAAATAATTGGAGCATCATCAGCACAATCAACAATATTAATGTTGATGGTTATTGTCTTAACATTTATCCAGTTCCGCTGGATTGAGCGCCGCGTACAATATTAGGAAGCAAATCATGGTTGAAAATCGCCCTGTTATGAAATTTTTAACCCATATAACTCTTATTGTTGGTATCGTCATTATTTGCTTTCCGGTTTACGTTGCTATCATTGCATCAACTCATAGTTCAGCGGCATTTAGCTCAGGAACACTTCCTCTTTTACCGGGAAAATATGCTCTGGAAAACTATAAGACGATTTTTGGTGATGGCCTTGTGCAGCTTGGTCTGCCTAATCTCTGGCCACTTTTAATGAACTCGCTCATTATGGCACTTGGTATTAGTATTGGAAAAATTATTATTTCACTCTTTTCTGCTTATGCAATTGTTTACATGCGCTTTCCTTTCCGCAAAACTGCTTTTGCCCTCATTTTTGTCACGCTGATGCTACCTGTCGAAGTTCGTATTATCCCAACATATGCAGTGGTCGCACAGTTAGGCATGATAAACACCTATGGCGGAATGATTATTCCACTCATTGCATCCGCAACGGCTACATTTTTATTTCGCCAGTTTTTTTTAACTGTTCCTGATGAACTTTTAGAAGCAGCACGTGTTGATGGTGCAGGACCATTTAAATTTTTTAAAGATATTCTTCTTCCTCTTAGCAAAAGCAATATTGCCGCCTTATTTATCATTATGTTCATTTATGGATGGATACAGTATCTCTGGCCTCTTATCGTTACAACTGATCAAAATCATCAAACTGTTCTTATTATTCTAAAACAGCTTGTCGTAGAATCACTTCAACATGATCCTCAATGGAATATACTCATGGCAGTATCGGTTGTTGCCATGGTACCGCCTGTTCTTGTTGTCATCTTTATGCAGCGGCTTTTTATCAAGGGCCTTATTGAAACGGAGAAATAACTGTGGCCATAATTCAGTTATCAAATATCAAAAAACAATATGACAATGGCATCCTAGTCATTGACGATTTAAATTTAACTATTGCGGATAGTGAACTTCTTGTCCTTGTCGGCCCTTCAGGATGTGGTAAATCAACCTTATTACGAATCATTGCAGGACTCGAGAAAGTCACTTCAGGTGAACTTTATATTGACAATGAGCGTATCAATGATCGTGAACCTGCTGATCGTGATATTGCTATGGTTTTTCAAAATTACGCCCTTTATCCCCATATGACAGTTCGTGGAAACTTAGAATATGGTCTCAAAAATCGTAAAACACCTAAGGACGAAATAAATAAGCGTATCGCACATGCTGCAAAGCTTTTGGAGATAGAGCCGTTTCTTGACCGCAAACCACGACAATTATCAGGAGGACAACGCCAACGTGTTGCAATGGGACGTGTGATTGTACGTCAACCACGTGTCTTTCTCTTTGATGAACCTCTCTCAAATCTTGATGCAAAATTGCGTGCTCAAATGTGTATTGAGATTAAAACTCTACAGCGCTCATTAGCAACAACTAGCCTCTATGTTACCCATGATCAACTAGAAGCTATGACACTAGCCGATCGGATAGTCGTTATGAATAAAGGAGCTATCGAACAAATTGGAACTCCAATGGAGATTTACGATACCCCAGCAACAAAGTTTGTTGCTGACTTTATTGGTTCTCCTCCTATGAATTTTCTTGATCGAAAAATTCTAGAACAACATTTAAATCATTCATTTTCTTATAACGAAGAAACTGATCTTTTAGCATTCAGACCAGAAGTAATCTTATTGGGCGAACATCCAGATCAAGGACCTGTCTTTCATACACAAATTGAATTTATCAAACCTATAGGAACAGGATGTCATGTTTTAACGCGTTGGAATGGCGCTATTTTTACCCTTGAAATAAAAGAGCGCCTTACAAGCGAGTATGGTAAAATAATAAGCTTTACCGTCCCTTATCAGAATTTTCACACTTTTAACAAAACCACTGGGAAACGCACAAGTAATAAGTAAATAAAGTAAAAATCTTGCTCTTCTCAGCACCTTCCGCAAATACTTCTTACTTTCTTCTTATTAATCTCACTTTTTTAGGATATATCGTTTTTTTTGTATTACAAATGAATGTTTTTTATCTTTGTGCACGTAATTGTAAAGCAAGATCAGGTTGATCTGTCGTGATATAATGTACAGGCATATCAAGCCAATACGATAAGCGAGCTCTCCCATTTATTGTCCACACCCCTACAGTAAAGCCAGCTTCAAGCGCAGATTGAATAAAGCCCCGTGAGACAATGGAACCATCTAAACTCAAATCAGAATACCCCAATCTTTTCCATTCAGAAAAATGACGGTGCATATCACCTTCAAAACTATCAATACATGGACCAGATGTGATTCCTGCTTCAATAAAGGGACGAAGAATCGTAGGATCAAAACTAATGGCAGAAACCCGTCCTTCTAAATTTCTGCTTTTAATCAACGCAAGCGCTTTTTGAGATAAAATCGTTTCACGCTCAACTTCACCACATGTTTTTATCTCAAGATGCAGAGCGACATTGGTTGGTTCCAAAAGATCAAGCACCTCTTCTAATAAAGGGGGAGCTTCAGCACTCCCTTTTACACAAAGTTGTTTGCGTGTTTCATTATCAATGTCATGAATATATCCTGTTTTTCCAACCAATTGTTCTAGACGAAAATCATGAAATACAACTACCTCACCGCTTTTCAGCAAATGAACGTCACATTCAATTTCATCAACACCCAAGACAACTGCATGGCGAAATGCCGAAAGTGTATTTTCAGGATAAAGATTAGCTCCACCACGATGTGCAACAATTTTTTTTTCAGACATGCAAAATCTCACACTTTCCAATTTTAAAAGATATTTGTTAATACTCATACATCATGATTTTGAAAAACCATACCAGATCTACAGCAATTTTTTAAGAAATTGTTCCCTTTTACTTAATTCCCCAAATAGCAAATTCTAAACAACATTCTCTTCTTAAAAAGATCGCACTTCATTTCAATTATTCCCATTCAATCGTGCCAGGAGGTTTTGAGGTCACATCATAAACTACACGGTTAATACCCCTCACTTCGTTAATAATACGTGCTGCTGCCTTGCCTAAAAATTCCATACTATACGGATAGAAATCAGCACTCATTCCGTCCACAGATGTTACTGCACGGAGAGCACAAACAAATTCATAAGTGCGTCCATCGCCCATAACACCAACAGTCTGAACAGGAAGAAGAACAGCAAACGCCTGCCAAATTTTATCATAAAGACCAGCTTGACGGATTTCATCAAGGTAAATAGCATCCGCTTCACGTAAAATTTCTAATTTTTCACGTGTAACTGCACCTGGACACCGAATTGCAAGACCGGGCCCTGGAAAAGGATGACGGCCAATAAACTTCTCCGGTAATCCTAATTCTCTCCCTAGCAAGCGAACCTCATCCTTAAATAGCTCACGTAACGGCTCTACAAGTTTCATGTTCATTCGTTCCGGTAACCCCCCTACATTATGATGACTTTTAATTGTTACTGACTTACCAATCGCTGATACACTCTCAATGACATCTGGATAAAGCGTGCCCTGCGCTAAAAATTCTGCACCTCCTATTTTTTGGGTTTCTTCTTCAAAAACTTCAATAAAAAGGCGGCCAATCGTTTTGCGCTTTTTCTCTGGATCTGTCTCACCTTCTAGAGCATTGAGAAACATATCGGCCGCATTAACGTGAATAAGCTCTATATTATAATGATCTCGGAATAATGTAAGAACTTCTTGAGCCTCATTTTTGCGCATTAATCCATGGTCTACTAAAATACATGTTAGTTGATCTCCTATCGCTTCATGGAGGAGCACAGCCACAACTGATGAATCCACACCACCTGAAAGACCACAGATAACACGATTTTTTCCAACTATTTGCTGTATCTTAGCAATTGCTTGCTCTCGATAAGAAGCCATTGACCAATCGCCTTTAAGACCAGAGATTTTATGAACAAAATTTTGCAACAGCTTTTCGCCATCCGGTGTATGAACAACTTCCGGATGAAACTGCACTGCGTAAAGGCGCCTTTCTTCATCAGCAATAGCAGCATAGGGAGCACCTTTTGATATTCCGATAACACGAAACCCTTTTGGTAAAGCCGTTACATGATCACCATGACTCATCCACACTTGATAAGAGGAACCTTTTTCCCAAACACCATCAAACAGTGGACTGTTTTCTTGCACTTGCAAAAAAGCGCGCCCAAATTCACGCTCATTTCCCACTTCAACCTTTCCACCAAGCTGGACACACATGACTTGTTCACCATAACAAATCCCAAGAACAGGAACACCAATTTCAAAAATTTCCATTGGAGCACGCGGCGAACAGTCATCGTTAACTGAATAAGGACTACCTGATAAAATAACAGCTTTAGGTCTTATACGCTTAATACCTTCTAAAGCTAATTGAAAGGGAACAATTTCACAATAGACACCCATTGTTCGCACCCGCCGTGCAATAAGTTGTGTAACTTGTGAACCAAAATCAATAATAAGAACAGTGTCTAAATGTGTTGTGCTCATAGAAAACCAATCAATAATTGTAAAAGAGGAACAATGAGATTGTATTATTCAATCTTTCACTTTTCACAAGCCTATTCACTTGAAAAAAGATTATTCTTGTAAAATTTAAAATAAAAAATGCAAAAAATATCTATCAATGTTTTTTTTGCAACACAGATAAAAAGAAACCATCTGTTTTTGTTGTTGCTGGCGATAAAGTAAGTCCATAATTTGAAAAATTCGGTTGCACAGGCGAAAAACTAAAATGCTGCTGCCAAAGTGTTCGCATATTTATTGGATAAAAATTGAAATGCTGTTGAAGAAAGTGAGAAATTTGTTCCTCATTTTCATCCACAAAAAGAGAGCACGTAATATAAACTAAGCGCCCGTTTGGTTTAAGATAGTCTATAGCCTTATTTAAAATAGCTCTCTGCTCCAATTGGCGCTTTCTTAGCTGTTTTAACGTCAAAAGCCATTTGGTATCCGGACGCCGCCGCCATGTTCCTGTACCACTACATGGTGCATCTAGCAAAACTATATCCATCTGACCTATTAATGGCTTCAATTCTTCTTCCTGTACATGTGGCCGTACATTACAAACACCAGCGCGTCGAAGACGATCAAAAATTCGAGACAAGCGAATTTTATCTGAATCATAAGCATAAATTTGACCCTGATTCTTCATATTAGCAGCTAAGGCTAATGTTTTTCCACCAGCCCCAGCACAATAATCCAATACCTGCATATTGGCTTTTACTTCTACAAGGTGAGCAACAATCTGAGATCCTAAATCTTGTATTTCAAAGTGCCCCTTTTGAAAAGAAAGTTCCACTTGAAGATTAGGATGACGGCCAAAGTTTTCAATCGGTGCTATCCTTAAAGCCTGCGGAAACCATGATAAAGACTGAACTTTATTTTTTTGTAATGCTTTAAGCACCTTTTCTGGCGTTGCCTTCAAGCTATTCACGCGTAGATCTAAAGAGGGACGTGTTGCTAATGCAGCAGCTTCAATTACCCAATTGTCGGCAAATAAAGGACGTAAATGATCCTGACACCATTGAGGAATATCACCCCGAATATAGTCTGGCGCATCAACTAATTGCCGTTTTTGCCATGATTGGCGCTGCCTACTCCCTAATAACTGCGGTGCAAATCGATCTCCTTCTAATTCACCATCAATTTGTTCAATCGTCATTTTTCCAGCATCTAATAAGGTGCCGAAAACGATATCTCTCATATCATCACTGTTCATACGCCATTGTAAAGAATAACGCCGTCTTAAGACATCATAAACGATTGTACCAATTGCTGCGCGATCACCTGCTCCAGCAAAGCGATGAGAAAGCCCCCAAGCTTTTAAAACTTCACCTGCAGGACAATGCCGAGTTTCTATCTCTTTTAGAATATCTATTGCAGCCTGCAAACGCCCACCTAAGCGCATTCATTTCTCCCATTAAATTTCTAAAAATTCTAAATAATTTAAGCAGGAAAAAAATTATTTTTCTTACTGCCAGTGGACTTTCTCAAACTTATCCAAAATTTGCATTAAAAACCCAAAGATTCTGATCACGCTTTTTCATAGTATTCAAATTCTTCATCTTATACGCTGCACATTCACATTTTCTGTTCTTCTACAATAAATGCGATTTCTCTGACACGTAAGAAACAGGCTGTTATTCATAAAAAAATTCTTCTCATTATGAATATGCAACAACCATAAAATCCTCATTATTCGGTAAAATAAGTGTTGAGCAACTTTATATAAACAGTATTCAGTATAAAATATCGCACATTTTAAAATGCTATCTTCTTTAAAATCTAGAGAAATATTTCTGTCAAAACCATGCACATTCATCGTATTTTCAACAAAACAGAAGGCAACTTTTTAGAAAATGCTTGGAACTACTATCTGGCATGACCGTTTTTACTGTACTGGCTTTATGCCAGATAATTTTAAAGGAGAAAATAATGAACACTTACAATAATGGGAAAACAACTTCATCTAAAAGTCGCCACAATACAGTCCCCTCAAACAATGGAAAGAAATCCGTCCAAAGTGATCCTGCAAACACTCGCCAACGCGCGTCAAAGATGGAACGGAAAACTACAAAAAGTTAATCTTTTTAACTTCACATAACCTACGGAAGGAATTGGAGTATTAACCTCCACTTCCTTCTTTTGCACTTTTGAGAATATTGTAAAAAATCACAAAGTAACGAAAATAGTCATTTGCGGACATTTTCTAAAAGGTTTTTATACTCTTTCAATTTTCTACTCTTTCAAAATGACTCTAAGCTGTTACATATCAAACAGGACGCCGATAGTTTGGACTTTCCCGTGTGATAGCAACATCATGTGTATGGCTTTCATGAAGTCCAGCATTCGTAATACGAACAAACGTTGCTTTTTCACGAAACTCCGCCAAGTCTTTGGCCCCAACATAGCCCATAGAAGCACGTAACCCACCAGCCAATTGATGGAGAACCGATGCTATAGGTCCCTTATAAGCAACTTGCCCTTCGACTCCTTCAGGAACCAATTTAAGTACATCACGAACTTCATCTTGAAAATAACGATCTGCCGATCCCCTTGCCATAGCACCAACGGATCCCATGCCGCGATAAGCTTTAAAGGATCGCCCTTGATAAAGATAAACTTCGCCAGGGCTTTCTTCCGTACCAGCTAAAAGGGAGCCAATCATAGCAGCACAAGCCCCACCTGCCAAAGCTTTAGCAAAATCACCTGAAGCTTTTATCCCCCCATCAGCAATAACGGGAATACCTACCTTATCAGCAATTTCTGCAGCACTCATAATAGCTGCAAGCTGGGGAACACCTACACCTGCAACAATTCGCGTCGTACAAATAGAACCAGGACCAATACCAACTTTTACAGCATCTGCACCACTATCAATCAAAGCCTGTGTTGCTTGAGGCGTCGCTACATTACCAGCAATAACAGCTGGAGAAAATGCCATTTTTTTAATACGTTCAACCGTTTCTAATACGCGTTGAGAATGCCCATGAGCAGTATCAATCACCAGGACATCAGCGCCTGCATCAATTAATCGTTCAGCCCGCTCAAACCCATCGTTCCCTACACTACTTGCAGCTGCAACACGCAAGCGGCCTTGCGAATCTTTAGCAGCGTTTGGATTTAATTGTGCTTTCTCAATATCTTTGACTGTTATCAAACCAACACAGCGATCTTGTTCATCTACAACCAATAATTTCTCAATTCGATGATGATGTAAAAGATACTTCGCTTCATCCAGTTGAACATTTTCACGCACTGTGATCAGATTTTTATGCGTCATTAATTCATAAATTTTTTGTTGTGGATTTGATGCAAAACGTACATCTCTATTCGTCAAAATGCCAACAAGTCGACCAGCAATTCCACCTTTAGTACCATCTTCAACAACCGGAATACCCGAAATACGATGAAAGCGCATCAAAGCTTTCGCATCTTCAAGTGTTGCATCTGGCCCAATTGTCACCGGATTAACAACCATCCCAGACTCAAATTTCTTCACTTGACGGACTTCCTCAGCTTGCTCCGCAGGAGACATATTGCGATGAATAACACCAAGACCACCAGCTTGAGCCATAGCAATTGCCAAACGCGATTCCGTCACGGTATCCATTGCAGCAGAAAGCAATGGCAAACTTAGTTCGATATCAGCCGCGATACGCGTTTTAAGATCTACCTGGCTAGGCATAACAAGAGAATGACCCGGCTGTAAAAGCACATCATCAAAAGTCAGTGCCAATGCACCAGTCCCTGTTTCAACAATTTTTGCCATAGCCAAGTTCCTTTAATAAAAAAGCACCGCAAGTAGCTTTAAATACAACTGCGGCTCTCATAAGTTGCGGATTGGCAGCGAATTATGCCATGCTAAAAATAAAATGAAAAGAAAAATAATTTTTTAATGTATAATTTGTTAGGTCTATAATTGCGATTCAATGGGTAACCAACTCATTACTTTTGCAAACGCTCGACGCCAAAAACTGCTCTCTGGTTCATAATCAATACTGAAGTGTCTTTCATTTTCGATAAAATCCCAATAAATACGGTTATTATCACCAAGACGGAGATGATAACTCATTTCACCAGTCGTTTCCTCAGAAAAAAGCAAATCCAACCTCGCTGTAATCGGTGCACATTCAAAAAGAATGCCCATTTCTGTATTCAGCGCAGCTGACCGAGGATCAAAATTTAAAGACCCAATAAAAGCAGTTTTACGATCAACTAAAAAAGCTTTGGTGTGTAAACTTGCCCTACTTGATCGAAATAATCGCAATCCGTGATTATCTCCATCCGGTTTTAACTCATAGAGTTTAACACCACCTTTCAATAAGGCCTTACGATACGACACATAACCACCATGCACGAGTGCCACATCAGTGGCTGCCAAAGAATTTGTAAGAATTTTGACATCAACGCCTTTTGAAACCAAGTTACTCAAATTCCGCGTACCTACCTTACCTGGAACAAAGTAAGGTGATGTAATTTGAACCGTTTTTTTGGCTTCTCCAATAACTTGGGAGAGTGCCTTCATAAGCCAATTTCCTGCTTTTTTACGCAATGCTTTTTCAGGAGGATCAGAAAGAACAACCACTTTATCTGCTAAAAATAATCGCTTTCCTGTCTCGATAAAACATTTAAAATTAATATGTTCGTTGACATAGTCTAGATAAACTTTTGCAACTTTGGAATCACGAAATTTTTGTAATTTATCCTTCCAATAACCAAGATCGCCTGCACTTTTAGGAGCGACCAAAGTATGAATCGGTAAAACGACAGCGCTATTCCAAAAGTCATCAAAGATGTTTTCTACCTTTTTAACCGAGGGACCAATTAACATCAGATCTAAATCTCGAAAATGTGATTCTTCACCCGCGTCAAAATAAGAATCTGCAAGATTGCGTCCTCCTACAAAAGCCACTCGGCCATCCACAATAAAAGCTTTATTATGCATTCTGCGTGTTACAGTGATTGCCCGCAATATAATCTCTAAACCACGGCGTAACCCACCCTTACGTGATCGCCCTGGATTAAACATTCTCACCTCAATATTAGGATGTTTATCCAGGGCGATATAAGCTGGATCACGCGCCTGAGCATTAATATCATCTAAAAGAAGGCGTACCCGAACACCACGATCAGCTGCCTTCACTACTTCACTTAATAACAACCGGCCTGTTAAATCATCATCCCAAATATAATACATCAGATCAAGACTACGCCCAGCTTGTGCTGCTCCTATTGCACGAACACAAAACGCATCCAAATTGCTGATGATGAGTGAAAGGGCATCTTTATCAACCCCTAATCCATCTGTTTCTTCTGCTAATTTACTTACTATACGATCAAACTTGGTTTCATCTTTTTTAACATTAAACGCATAAGAGCACTCCCCCTTAGCATTTTTCATAAAACGTCCATAGGTATAGATCGCCAACATAGACGCCATAAAAAAAAATATGATAAAACTGATAATAATCTGTAACAGAGTCAAAGAGGGATCAACTTTCCATTTTTAAGCCATCGCACCACAATAGACACAAACCACAACCTTAAAACCAGTGTAATCAATGATTCTATCTTAATCGTGTAAAAGGTAGGATGCCATCTTTTGCTTAAGAGAATATAAACCCAACAACATGACCTAGAATTTTAGCTTCCGTGCTAAAAACTATAAAAGCTACCCCTCTCACCTTAAGTGCAAACTTAACCAAAGTTATGAAAATGAAATAAGAAATAGAGCGTTGAAAATAATTCAATCAAACAAAAGCCATTCTCGTTGAATTCACAAAAATACCCTCAATGCTTAAATGCTGCAATAAACAACACTCCTTCTAAATGCTGAAATGCCTTCCCTGCTTCACCAAAAGCACAACACTTTTCCCGAAAATCACGATTCCCATGAATAGAGATTTGTCGTGGATTCTACTTCCGTTCTTTACTGTTCATTACTCTCAAAACCTCTATTTTGCGATAAAGTGTAGAGCGCCCTATACGAAGACGACGCGCAATTTCACTCATATGTCCCTTATAATGTTTAACCGCTCTCTCAATGATATCATGCTCCATCTCAGAAAAAGTACGAACATGGCCATCAGCATCCAAAAATTTTATCGATTCTTGTTCATTATCTTCTTGCACATTACTCTCAATGATATTTGGAATACTCATTAACGAATTTCCCATTAATTGTGGAAAATCCCGAACCGTTAACAATGGCCCCTCACTTAGTAAAATCGCACGAAATAAAAAATTCTCAAGTTCACCTCGGTTACCAGGCCAATCATATTGCATAAGCAATGAAAGAGCGGATCCTGCTAAACCATGTACATGCGAACGCCCCGTTTCAGTAATAATGCGGTCAATCAAGCGTTGCGTAAGATCTGGAAAATCATCCCTCAGTTCTCGTAAAGCAGGAACACTTATAGATAATTGGGAAAATTGTTCAAATAAACTACGCAAAAATACGTCTTCTTTAACCAGATCCGTCAATCGCGATGTTGAAATAGCAATAATCCGAAAAGGAAAAGCTTTACCCTCTGTAACCTTTTCCCTTTCTTTAAGGTAATCAGCAAAACGCTTTTGCTGTATGGGTTCGAGTCGATCAACATCACAAAGGCAAAGTGTGCCCTTTTCAAGAGAAGAAACGAGTGGTAAAAATTCTTTAAACCAATGGCGATTTTCTTCTTCTGGATCAACAATAGCTGTACATTGAAAGCGAATGAAAGCTCCTTCAGATAACAAACCCTCATGATGAATAATGCGGGCTAATGTTTCACGACCGGTTCCAACTTCACCTTCTATCAAAAGATTCTGTAAAGAAGCCGCTGCTCTCTTCGATTGCTCTAAAACTATCTGCATTGCTCTGCTTTTTATGCAAAGATCAGAAAACCGTAAATGATTCTCATTTTTTCGCCGAATATAACGGACCTCACGCTCCAATGCAGATATGAGAGCAAGAGTATCCAAAGTGACTCTCAACCGTAGTAATGTAACTGGATAAATCCAATAATCAACAGCTCCAGCTGCTAAAGCTTTCTGGAGTAATTCTTGATTCTCTTGTTGTGCTATCACAACGATAGGAACAGTAACACCAGCAACTCTAATCATTTTAATCAAATCACCCACACTCAAATCGCTCATGACAACATCAAGGAGTGCAAGCACAATATTTTTACGTCTGTGTAAAAGATCAATCGTACGGAGGCCATTTTCTGCTTCAATGACACGATAACCAAAACCTCGGAGCATAGCAGAAAGCTCTATACGCCTCCCATAATCTTCACTCGCAACAAGAATGGGACCAACCATAATTTAATAATCTCCTTTGAGACTACTAAGCGGCTTAATGTAAGAATTATTGCAAAGCATAAGAAATATTTCACCTCTTGTGTTTCACATAGCAAATTCATCAAGCTGTTAATTAAATACAACATTAAGGCAATTTTTTCCATTTTTTTGCTTTTTCATTGATTTTCATCAAATTTTTCATATTGACTAATAGAACAATTTAACAATGTTATAGAAGCTAAAAGAGCTGAGTAACAAAAATCGAGTGAAAAAAATGAAGCACACCTACCGTATTTTATGTCTTACAATTACCGCTTTAGTATTAGGTGCCTGTGGCTTTTCGCAATATTATGGACAAAATATGCCAACTGGAATCGACGGTAAATGGATTGATGAAAACGGTATCATTTCTTCTTTCAGCAATGGTGTATTTGAAACACGAGCAGCAGATACAGAAGAAAAACTATCAGAAGGCACGTATAATTATGTCAGTGCTCAACATATAGAAATTGAAATACGCTCCATTCTCCGTGGAACCATATCTAAAGTTAGTTGTATGATATCGTATAATGCAACACAGCTTCTCTGTACATCACAGACAGGATCACAATTTTTTCTTAAGCGAAAATTTTAAATAAAATAAAAATCAAGACTTTTATTTTATGAAACATGTAGAACATGTATATAAAAGAGGTGATCAAATCTCTCATCCTGATGAGAGTCTCCTCTGTAATACCCTGCGATCCCTATAGGATCATCTATAAGAACAATTTGTATTACACCAAGAAGATAAAAGCTTGTACTGGACAAAATTTGGACTAGTTCTGCTCTAGATTCTTCGCCTTTGAACGTTAAGACCTGCCCATTGCATAAATTGATATAATTTGATATTTCTGGAAGCACTTCAATACAAAAAAATAAAACTTTTATTCACCTCTCTCCCTTATATTCTAGGTACTCAGAAAGAATGCTAACGTCCTGTTGAAATACATCCAACGGTTTCATAAGGCTTATCGGGAAGTTGTTCATAGTCACTGGATCTCCAACATTAACCCAGAAAAAAATTACGTCTCGACAACACTGCTACTGCCAATGTTTGAATTTCTTTTACGAAATCTAAGTTGTTTAAACTAAACTGCGTAACCTTCATCCATTCAACACCAATTAAACTACTTTTGACATTATCATCTATATGGCTTTCATTAATTTTATTACGAAGAAAATTTCTCCGCAAAGCAACTATCTCATGAAAATTTACTAATGGACTAACACCTGTAGATGCTTCACAGAAAAAATTTTGTTTTATATGAACAATTTCTTAACCTAAGCTGCACCAATGCGCAAAAGATCATGAAAATGAACAATTCCCACCGGTTTCTTATTTTCAACCACGAAAAAAGCACCAATATGGTGATCATTAATAAAAGCTGTCGCTGCACCAACCAATGTATTCGGCTCAACAATTTTTGGATCCTTCGTCATTACCTCATCAACATTAAATTTTGATAAATTAAAGTGCATGTTGCGTGCGAGATCACCATCCGTGACAATCCCTATTAATTCACCTTTTTGATTTACAACACCAACACAACCAAAATGTTTTTTAACCAAAACATTCATAGCTTCAGTCATGCTTGTACCTTGCACAACCAAAGGAATACTGTCACCTTCATGCATAATATCACGCACATATTTAAGGTTTGCACCAAGAGAACCACCAGGATGATAAATCTTAAAATCCGTTGCGGTAAAACCACGCATTTCCAAAAGAGCAACAGCTAATGCATCTCCCATTGCCAATTGCATAACTGTTGAAGTTGTAGGAGCAAGCCCATGGGGACAAGCTTCTTCTACCTTTGGCAACAAAAGTACAATATCAGCTTGTCGTCCTAATGTAGAGTGTTCCCCAGCTGTCATTGCAATAAGTGGCGTACGAAAACGTGCAGCATGGTTTATAATGCCACTTAATTCCAAGGTTTCACCTGACCAAGACAAGGCAAGAATAACATTATCAGATCCAATCATACCAAGATCACCATGATTGGCTTCTGCAGCGTGTACAAAAAAAGCAGGTGTCCCCGTTGAAGCTAAGGTTGCAGCAATTTTTGTCCCTATATGACCACTTTTACCAAGACCGGTAATCACCACATGACCATTAGCACTTCCAATGGTTTGCACAGCAGCTTCAAAAGAGAAAGAAAGGCTTCCAAGAAGAGCTTCCTCAAGAGCTACAAGCCCCTGTTTTTCACTCTCAAGTGTTTTAAGCGCCGATTTAACAGCACCTTGCAAACCCAACATAAGAGAAGACCGTATTGTCATGATCTAATTCGATAAATGAAATTAAATGAGAGATCTATAATCATTTTTCAACTTTAATGGTTTTTAGTAAATTTTTCAATGAAACAGAAACTTGGCTATGCATATCAGCGCGTGCCAAAGAAAATGCGACGTTGGCTTCAATGAAACCAGCTTTGGAACCACAATCAAAAGTAAGTCCCTCTAACTGGAAACCAAAAAAATCCTGCTTTTTTGAAAGCCGTACCATCGCATCTGTTAACTGAATCTCATTTCCTGCTCCTCGTTCTTGATTGGAGAGAATATTAAAAATTTCTGGTTGCAAGATATAACGCCCATTGATGTATAAATTCGACGGAGCTGTTCCTTTTGCTGGTTTCTCTACCATTTTTGTGATTTTAAAACCATTTGCAATCTGTTTACCTTTGCCAACGATACCGTATTTATGCGCTTCTTTAAGATCACACTCCTGAACAGAAATAATATTCCCTCCTCCTGTTTTTTCATAAAGATTGATCATTTCAGAAAGGCAGCCCTTTTTAGCTTGAATCAGCATATCTGGTAACAATAAAGCAAAAGGCTCCTTTCCCACTAATTCACGCGCACACCAAAGAGCATGCCCTAGCCCCAAGGGTTGCTGTTGCCTTGTGAAAGAAGTCATCCCTGGTGAAGGTTGTAAATCTTGTAAATGCTCAAGCTCTTCCCTTCTGCCGCGTTCAGCAAGTGTTGTATATAATTCAATTTGCGCATCAAAATAATCTTCAATCACTGCTTTATTCCGTCCAGTGACAAAAATAAAATGCTCAATACCAGCTTCACGTGCCTCATCTACAACATATTGAATAACAGGCTTATCAACAATCGTCAGCATTTCTTTGGGAATTGTTTTTGTTGCAGGAAGAAAACGTGTACCAAGACCTGCTACGGGAAATACTGCTTTACGGATTTTATGCACTCTTCACCATCCTGATTAACTCTATAGATTTCTGATTTCATTTATCATATTTCTTAATTAACGCATTAAAAAGATGTCTTATTATTTTGCTTTTCATTATAATGCATAGCAAAAAGGTGAAGGGGTAGAAAATTTATTCGAGAGTACTTTCTTAGCACAAATAATTCATTTCAGATTTTCTGGTAAACTTGATAATATATTTAATTAAACCAAATAAAAAAATGAAATCATTCTAGGATAAAAATATTTAACATTAGCGGGAATTTTAAAATGCAAAAAACAAAATTTAAAGTATTCTCCTCTTTGGGGAAATACATAAATCGAAGAACTTATGTCATCTGTTCAGCTTTTATTCTTTTTACTTTTTCAATGTTTTTTGCTTCACTTTTACACGCTGATAATGGCTTTAAACGCTGGATTGAAGAATTTAAAAAAACAGCTTTAGCCAATAATATTTCATCATCTACATTTGAGATGGCTTTTAAAAACGTCCATGCAATTGACATCGAAGTTTTAAAAAGAGCAACGTATCAACCAGAGTTTGTTGATCCTTCATGGAGCTATTTTGATAAACGCATTAACGATATCGCAATTATGGAAGGACGACGTCAAGCCAAAAAATGGGGGAAGTGGCTTGCAAGAATTGAAAAGCGTTTTGGTGTTAACCGCACTATTCTTCTCGCTATTTGGTCAATGGAAAGTAACTATGGAAAAGTTTTAGAAAATACAACTGTGATGCGTGATGCCATTCGTTCATTAGCAACCTTAGCCTATGCAGACCCAAAGCGTGAAAAATATGCGCGCACACAGCTTATTGCTGCAATGCAAATTTTACAAAGCGGTAACATTCATCGCTCTCAACTCACCGGATCTTGGGCTGGTGCACTCGGACACACGCAATTTATTCCAACCAGTTACATTGCTTATGCTGTCGACATGGATGGCGATGGATACAGCAATATTTGGACATCAATTCCAGATGCTCTTGCTACTGCTGCTAATTTACTCCATATGAATGGTTGGCAATCTGACCTTCCTTGGGGAGTTGAGGTTAAATTACCACACGGAAAAACATTTCCTGAACATTGGCTTTCCTTTAAGCAATGGAAAAAATTAGGCGCTCGGCATGCACATGGAAAATCTTTTCCTTCTCCATCTGAACTCGCAATGTTGAAATATCCTGATGACCCCAAAGGACCTGCATTTTTAGTAACAAAAAACTTCTTTGTTATTAAACGCTATAATAATTCGGATCGTTATGCTTTAGCTGTTGCGCTATTAGCTGATCGCATTGCTGGACGTCCTGGATTAGTCCAAGATTGGGAAAGACCATTTAAGCCTATTACTTTCAAAGAGCGTATAGAATTACAATCTCGCTTAACTGCACTCGGTTATTATGATGGAAAAATTGATGGAAAAATTGGTCCAGCTTCTAAGCAAGCAATTAAAGCTTTTCAGCTACGCCATGGCTTAGAAGTAAACGGCTATCCAAGCTATGAAGTTCTTTTTATTCTTAGAAAACAATAATCTGGAGTAAGCTGCTTGTTCTATTTCCGCCCGATATATTTAATTTTTCTTCTTTTCTCTCTTCTTGCCGTAAATATTATTCACCCTCCACAAAGTAAAGCAACAAATTTTTTTAAGTGGTTGCTGCAAAATAAGAAACAAGAGCAAACACAACAACAGCCACGAACTACGAAACAAAAAATTTACGAACCACAAAAAAAAATTGTAATACAAAAACCCGTGCAAAAATTGAAAAATACAAATGCAAAACGAATTCTCGTCATAGGTGATTTTGTAGCTTCTGTTGTTGCCAATGAACTCAGAAAACTGTTTATTGATGATAACGATATTATCATCATAAATAATGCGGTACCATCTTCTGGCTTAGTTCGAACTGATCACACTTCTTGGAAAAGCAACATTCCTGAACTCATCGATAAAAATAAACCTGATGCTATTGTTATGATAATAGGTGCAAATGATAACCAACCAATCATAGGCTCTCATGGTGTATTAAGTACTCTTCAACCAGAATGGATGGACATCTATAAGCAAAGAATTATTGAAGTTACTGCAAGCCTGCATAATTCCGGAAAACCATGGATATGGATGGGACAACCAGCTTTTGAGAGCAATAATTTAACACAAAAAATACAAATCTTTAATGAGCTTTATAAAAATGCAACAGAAGCCGCAGGAGGATATTTTGTCAATATTTGGGATGGTTTTATTGATGCACAAGGTCAATTTTCTTTTTCAGGTTATGATATCAATGGGAAAATAACCAAACTCCGTACTAATGATGGTATTAATTTTACTTTTGAAGGAAAACGAAAACTTGTTTCTTATTTAAGAAAACCATTAAAAATTATTTTAAATCGTCATGTCTTGCACCCTGAGGATACAAACTTTACCAACGCAAATATTCTGCAACCTATACAAAGCTTACACAATATTAAACGCCAACCACCAATAAGCCTCGATGATATGGCGCAACAAAATACCCACTTACTAAACAAACTCGATCACAACCTTATAAAAAAATCATGGTCATTCTCAAATGGCCATCAAAAAGATAGAGCTGATAATTTTTCTTTTCCGTGATGCCTGTTTAAAATATAGAGTTTCATTTTATTCAAAAACCAAAAGCTGAATAAAATAAAAAGCGCTATTTTCATATGATCATGATAAGAGTTCGTGTAAATTTCAACAGCAAAAAGACAAAACGAATATAACGGTATGGTCTAAACCATACCGTTATACTTTACAGTCCACGTTTGTTAATCATAGCCTCTGGTGAAGGCAACCGCCCTCGAAAAGCTTTATAAAGCTCCTCTGGATCACGGCTTCCTCCAGCAGAATAAATAAAACGTTTCAACCTATCAGCGAGCTCTGAATTAAAAACATCTCCCGTTTCCTCAAAAGCTTGAAAAGCATCAGCATCAAGCACTTCCGACCACATATAAGAATAATAACCAGCAGCGTAACCATCTCCTGAAAATATATGGTTAAAATGTGGAGGACGGTGACGCATAATAATTGTATTAGGCATTTGCAGCTTTTCTAATTCCTGACGCTCAAAAATTGTTGGATCAATTACCTTTTCTCCTTGATGAAAAGCCATATCTACTAGGGCAGATGAAGTAAATTCAACTGCAGAAAAACCAGCATTAAATGTCTTTGCTAACAAAACCTTATCCATTAATGCTTGCGACATAGGATGTCCTGTTTTTGCATGCGTAGCATAAGACTTTAAAATCTCTGGTGCGGTTAACCAATGTTCGTAAAGTTGGGAAGGAAGTTCAACAAAATCGCGCGAAACTGCTGTTCCCGCTATAGATGGCCATGTTACATCAGAAAGCAAACCATGTAATGCATGCCCAAATTCGTGGAAAAGCGTACGCGCATCATCCAATGATAAAAGAGCAACCTCCCCTTTGGGGGGTTTAGCGAAATTACAAACATTATAGATAATAGGCTTTTGTCCGCCATTCAATTTATGCTGCGTTTGCAGCCTGCTCATCCATGCACCAGACCGTTTTGAAGAACGTGCAAAATAATCACCGATAAAATATCCAAGCAGGCTTCCATCAGATTTTCTTACTGCCCACAAACGTGCATCAGGATGCCAAAGTGTAACAGCCTTTTTTTCTTCAAATGTAATCCCAAAGAGTTTTTCTGCTACTGCAAAAGCTGCTTCAATTATGCGATCAAGTTGAAAATAATATTTAACTTCAGCTTCATCGAAAAAAAACTTTTCGGTGCGTAATTTTTCAGCATAATAACGCCAATCCCAAGCTGCTAAGGGCTCATTACTTCCCTGATTTTTTGCAAAATCTTGTAATTCAGTTTGTTCATGAACCGCTTTAGCTCTTGCTCGTTCCCATATGGGCATAAGCAAATTCATAACTGAATCAACATTCTTCGCCATGGTATTATCAAGCTTCAAGTCTGCAAAGGATTTATACCCTAGCAATTTAGCCTGTTCATCTCGAAGCGCAATAATCTCTACAATAATCGTTCGATTATCATTATCATTACTATTTTCACCCCGTTGAGACCAAGCTTGAAATGCTACTTCACGCAAGTCTCGACGATGAGAGAATTTCAAAAAGGGTTCAACAACTGAGCGTGCCAATGTTAATGCATAAGCTCCTTCATTGCCCCTTTCACGCGCTATTTCCTTCATTGAAGCAATGAGGTCATCTGGCAAACCAGATAAATCTTTTTGTTTTAAAAATAAAATCCACTCAGCTTCATCTTTTAAGACATGCTGACCAAAATTAGCACTTAAAAAAGCAAGCTTTTCATTAATTTCAATGAGCCGTTTCTTACCCTTTTCATCAAGTTTTGCACCATTACAAACAAACTTTTTCCACCATAACTCAAGCACACGTGTTGTTTCACTATCATACATGCCCTGCTGCGCTTGTTTATAAAGCACATCTATTTTCGCAAATATTCGTGCATCCATCATAATTTTCGAAGAATAACGAGAAAGTTTTACAACAAATTCTTGTTCTAACTGCTGAATCAACGCATTACTATGAGCACCTGAACGCAAGAAAAATATTGAACATACACAATCAAGCGCTTTGCCAGAAAGCTCAAAAGGTTGCAAAAAATTCTCAAGCGTTGCTGGTTCTTGCAGCGTTGCAATTATCTCTACTTCTTCTTCTGCTTCTTTAAGCGCCTGTTCAAAAGCGGGTTTAAAATCTTCATCATTTATTAAAGAAAAATCAGGAAGCCCTGAAAATCCTTTCCAGTCCAGCAATGCTGCTTTTGTCATAATATTCTCTATCTCCATTATAAATTTTAAGGTGTAACAATGTCTTTATGACACACATTGATAATAGTTATAAAATTATTTACTATGCTGCAAAAGTGTCTTTCAGCCCTCTATTTTAGTAAAGATGCAAAGGATGTTTTTTATCATAAGGAGATAAACAAAAATCAAACCCCCTACGTACCTGATTCATAAAATTGTTTATAACCTGTGATCTAATCTTGACTTTAATTTAAATATTAACAATTGGAAATGCAATTGAGAGGGGTTTTTTGTTAAATCTTCCATAACTTTTTTTTCTACCCATCCATATATTTGAATTCATAATTCCCCAATATTTCGGAAGGTACTTTATCATGACTGAAATCAGAACGACCTTCGACTTCAAAAATTCTTCTCCTGAAGCCCTCGCCGAAGAATTAAAAAATTATCATTTTGCTGACTCGATTGATATCATTAATGATCTCGATATCATGGAACGTGTAGCTATTCTTAGCCTTCTACCTCTTGATTATGTTATTGAACTCTTTGACAAACCAGAACTTGAACAACCAGCAGCTATTCTTGAACTTCTTCCTGTAAACCGCTCTGTTGAAATTCTTGATGGTATGTCCGCAGATGCCGCTGCAGATGTCTTTCAAGAAATGGAGAAAGAAACCCGCACGCGGCTTTATGCCTTACTTAAACCCTTAACGCGAGCTGAACTCAAAAAACTCACAAGTTATCCTGATCATACAGCTGGTGCGCTGATGACAACAGAGTTTATAGCAGTGCCAGCAAACTGGAGTGTAAAAAAAACTCTTGATCACATTCGTGATGTTGAACGAACACGTGAAACAGTTTACACAAGCTATGTCATTGATCCTAAAACAGGAACCCTCCTCAAAGCTATTTCCCTGCGTAATTTAATTCTTGCTTCACCTGATGAACAGATTCTAAACGTCGTCACGCATGATACTCCTATTACAATATCCCCCTTCACACATCATGAAGACATTGCTCGTCTTTTTCAGCGCCATGATCTTCTCTCTGTACCGGTTATTGATGACGGAAATCATGTCATTGGTATTGTAACAGTCGACGATGTTCTTGATACAATGGTTGATGAAATGAGTGAAGATGCCTATAAATTCGGAGGTATGGAAGCTCTCAATAAGCCCTATATGCAGATCAATTTTCTTGGAATGATGAAAAAACGTGGGGGTTGGCTTGCTTTACTCTTTGTCGGTGAAATGTTGACAGCCAGCGCTATGCAATATTTCGAAGCAGAACTTGAAAAAGCTATTATCCTTACACTGTTCATTCCTCTCATTATGAGTTCAGGAGGAAACTCCGGTTCACAAGCTACATCCCTTATTATTCGTGCATTAGCTTTACGTGAACTCACGCTTAAGGACTGGTGGAAAGTCATCATTCGTGAAATTCCAACAGGCTTGTCTCTTGGTCTTTTACTCGGAATCATTGGAGTTATGCGCATTGTTTTTTGGCAACAGCTGGGTATCTATGACTATGGTAAACATTGGGTTGCTGTTTCGATAACAGTAGGCACAGCTTTGGTCGGAATCGTTACATTCGGTTCCTTATCCGGCTCTATGCTTCCTTTTATTCTTAAACGTTTGGGATTTGATCCAGCAAGTGCTTCAGCCCCCCTTGTTGCAACTTTAGTTGATGTTATGGGGATTGTAATCTATTTTTCTGTTGCAGCCTTCATTTTATCTGGAACTCTACTCTAAGACGGGAAGAAAAAACGCTTCTCATGCCAATAAAATGATTTTTTCTGATTCATAATTAAGAAAGGTATAAATAAGGAAATATCACTGTATTTAGCACTCTAATTCAATAGAAATGATGATTATATCATTAAAAAAATACCTTAATAAAACAGTAATGCAGTGATTTTTGATATTAATTTAGAGGCAACAGCTAAAGCATGCGCTTTATGATAAAAAAGCAAATTTTATTATTTTTTTCTCAGTACATACTTGATGTGAAAGCTTATACATTCAAAAGTTTTTGAAAAAAATCCCCAACGCTTATAGAGCATTAAAAACCTTTTCAAACACTTTTCCATAAAAATATTTCCTCCTCTTCCAAAATTATCAAAAAACGTGTAAAACATTTTGTAATAGTTAAAGGTAAGGGACGCAAAAGCTTTACCTCAAATGAAATTTCATTAAACGAAAAGAAGAAAATTTATGCAATTGCGTAACATTGCCATTATTGCCCATGTTGACCATGGAAAAACAACACTTGTAGATGAACTGCTCAAGCAATCAGGAAATTTCCGTGATAACCAACGTACCAGCGAGCGTATGATGGATTCAAATGACATTGAAAAAGAACGCGGGATTACAATCTTAGCGAAGGTGACATCTGTTGTTTGGAAAAATACCAGAATTAATATTGTTGACACTCCTGGACACGCTGATTTTGGTGGTGAAGTTGAACGTATTCTCAATATGGTAGATGGAGCAATTGTACTTGTTGATGCGGCTGAAGGTCCTATGCCACAAACCAAATTTGTCGTCGGTAAAGCATTGAAAGTGGGATTACGCCCTATCGTTGCTATTAATAAAATTGACCGCCCTGATGCACGCGCTGACGAAGTTATTAATGAGGTTTTTGACCTTTTTGCTGCTCTTGACGCAACCGATGAACAGCTTGATTTTCCTATTCTCTACGGGTCTGGTCGCAATGGATGGATGGCTGAAGCTCCTGAGGGACCAAAAGATCAAGGACTCAGTCCTTTGTTCGATCTTGTAACGCGCCATGTTCCTTCTCCTACCGTAGCGGAAGGACCATTCCGCATGATCGGAACTATCCTTGAAGCAGATCCTTTTCTAGGCCGAATTATTACAGGTCGCATTCATTCGGGATCTATTAAACCCAACCAAAGTGTCAAGGTTCTTGGGCAAGATGGAAAACTTTTAGAAACTGGGCGTATTTCAAAAATTTTGGCATTTCGTGGATTAGAGCGGCAACCTATTGAAGAGAGTATTGCCGGTGATATTGTAGCAATTGCCGGCCTACAAAAAGGCACCGTTGCTGATACTTTCTGTGACCCTGCGGTCAATGAACCTCTTACCGCTCAACCAATCGATCCTCCCACTGTTACTATGAGCTTTCTAGTCAATGATAGTCCCCTTGCAGGAACTGAAGGGGATAAAGTAACAAGCCGTGTCATCCGTGAACGTTTGTTAAAAGAAGCAGAAGGCAATGTAGCCCTTAAAATTGAGGAATCAGCCGATAAAGATTCTTTCTATGTTTCAGGACGAGGAGAATTGCAACTTGCAGTTCTCATTGAAAATATGCGTCGTGAAGGGTTTGAACTTAGTGTTTCACGTCCACGCGTTGTTATGCAAAAAGATGAAAACGGAATAACTCTTGAACCAATAGAGGAAGTTGTCATCGATGTTGATGAGGAATATTCTGGAACTGTCGTGCAAAAAATGTCCGAACGCAAAGGCGAAATGGTTGAGTTGCGTCCCTCTGGCGGCAATCGTGTACGCCTTGTTTTTTATGCACCAACTCGTGGTCTTATCGGCTACCAATCTGAGCTTTTAACTGACACACGTGGTACAGCAATTATGAATCGCCTCTTCCACGCCTATGAACCTTATAAGGGAGATATTGGTGGCCGTGTCAATGGCGTTATGATTTCAAATGATAACGGTGAATCTGTCGCTTACGCTCTTTTTAACCTTGAAGACCGTGGACCTATGGTAATTGATGCTGGTGTTAAAGTTTATCAGGGTATGATTATTGGTATACACTCACGAGATAACGACTTAGAAGTAAATGTTTTAAAAGGAAAAAAACTAACCAATATGCGCGCCTCTGGAAAAGATGAAGCCGTCAAATTAACTCCTCCACTTAAAATGACGTTAGAACGTGCACTATCGTGGATACAAGATGATGAACTTGTGGAAGTAACTCCTAAAAATATTCGTCTACGCAAACTCTATCTAGATCCAAATGAACGCAAACGTTTTGAAAAAACACGCTCATCAATTTCAACCTAATTTTATAACTTCCTCAGTCAAATATTTTTTTGTATCTCGTTTAATTATACTCCAGAAAGGATATTTACATGAATATTCAGGAAATACCCGTTGGTAAAAATCCACCTGAAGACATCAATGTTATTGTTGAAGTCTCTGTTGGTGGTCAGCCAATAAAATATGAAATGGACAAAAAATCCGGAGCATTATTTGTTGACCGCGTCCTTCAAACATCAATGGTCTATCCCGGAAATTATGGCTTCGTTCCGCATACACTTTCAGAAGATGGTGATCCAATTGATGTTCTTATCTGTAATACCCGTCCACTTATTCCTGGTTGTGTCATCAATGTTCGTCCAGTCGGAGTTTTGATTATGGAAGATGATGGAGGTAAAGATGAGAAAATTATTGCTGTCCCCACCCCAAAAATCACACAACGATATATCAATATCCACGATTACACAGATCTTCCCCAAATTACACTAAAACAAATTGAGCATTTCTTCGGACATTACAAAGATCTTGAACCTGAAAAATGGGTTAAAATTGAGGGGTGGCGTGATAAAGATTGCGCACGTAACTTAATTAAAAAAGCTATTGAGCGCAATAATGGAATATAATTATTCTAAAAAACAAAGCCTGTTTTTTAAACAGGCTTTTTACTTATTTTTGCGTAGAACTATTATAATCTCCTAAAGATTGTAATATCTTTGTTAATTCTTCTGAATATCCTGAAAAATAAAGTTGTTTGTAGCGTGATGTCGCGCCACTCTTAAGAGCAATACAAGAAGATGGAATTTTCCATTGCTTAGCCAGAAATTTAATGAGTGCTTTATTTGCTTTCCCATCTTCAGGAACAGCGCGAATCCGTATAACCAAATACTGCTTTCCATCATCCCTGCACTCAACCCCCATTATTCGATCAATAGAAGCCTTTGGAGAGAGATGTACAAACAGACTCAAACCATGAGTATCATCACCTTGATAAAACATCTTCATGCATCTCGCGCAGTATTTTATAGATACATGCCCGCATAAGCACGCCACATAAAGGTGCGAATAAAATAAATAATTATGAACACTAAAATCGGTGAAATATCAACCGCTCCAAGGTTTGGCAAAAACCGTCGGATACGACCTAAAATTGGCTCCGTAACGCGATATAGAAAGTTTCCTATTAAAAAAATAAAACGATTACGCGTGTTCACAATATTGAATGCATAAAGCCAAGAAAAAATAACACTTGCGATTAAAATATCAATATAAATTTTGAAAATCAGATCAATTACCTGAAGCAATGCATAAATCACTCTTTATCCCTCTTTTAGTCAATGGAACAGAAAATCACATATAAAGCATTTATGAAAATAAACCTGTTTATCGAATAATGGCATTGCACCCTCCCCTGTTAATGCCTTTTTATATCAACAAGAAATACGCATATCACATTCTTCATCTTTATATCATAATGGAAACCTAACAAATAGTGGAATAAAAATAGCTGGTCAAAACGAAAGCAATGAGGAACACTCCAAAGAATCTTCAAAAAACTTTGAAGATCTCTTTTGGTAGAATGATTTTGCCATTTTAGCTATAAATCTGCTGCAAAAAACGCTCAAACTAAAAACGGCCTTAAAAGGCCGTCTTTGTTTTGTCTCTAAGATTACTTCTGCAAAGCAATCAAACGATTAAGTGCATTACTAAAACCATTCAGCTGAACGAACAAATCATTTAAAGCTGGTTCGCCTGGAGCAGCAACTGTCATAGCCAACTTCAAATGCTTTCCAGCGCGTAAAGCTGTTACATAATTTTTGTCAAAAACGATTGGAACAACGCAACCTGCTGGCACACAAGTCCGAATACCAGTCTCGATAACAGATTTCCCCTCATCGACTTGTAAACGAACAGGCTTAGAGACCAAAATGCCAAAAGGAACTGTCAAATTACCAGATACAACACCATCAGCACTGAGAATAACATTCATAGCCACAACGACACGATTCTGGTCATTCATCTCTTGACGGTGCATAAAACAAATCTTTTTTCCGTCCTGTATACCACAGTTAATGCTCCATAAACCATAAGTTTCGGTTAAAGAAGAAGCACCATTTGGCAATGTAGCTGCAGGAGCCTTCGTTGCAGTAGACTTTGAATCTGATGCAAACGCTACAGAAGAAATACTCAAGAGAGTAAAAACTACAAATAAATTAAATATTTTTTTCATTTCATATTCCAGTTCTTTACATAAAAGAAAATTACATTTATTATTTTTTAAAGTTATGCATATATAAACTATCTTTATGCATAATATAAAGCTGTCTTAATGAAAAAAGAGCTTTCTATAATTATATAGCTTTTATAAGCATCTAAGGCTACCTCGAAATTCGTTAACAACTTTTATGTAAACATGCTTTTTAAAAGAAACTACTGTAGAAGGAAGAGTTTCTAGATCAACCCATTTCCACCGATCGAATTCTGCTTTATTACCATCTGGCGGTGGATTAATCATGATTTCAGAAAGTTCTCCTGTAAACTGAAAAGCAAACCATTTTTGCATTTGTCCACGATATTTATTATTTAATACACCTCCAATAAGTTCTTGTGGAAAATCATAATGGAACCAATCCTGTGCTTCCTTGATCAGCTTTACAGAACGGATACCGGTTTCTTCGTAAAGTTCGCGACACGCTGCCTCTAATGGCTCTTCATCCTCATCGATCCCCCCTTGAGGGAGTTGCCAACGATTAGATATTTTGGTCTCTGCATGAGCGCACGTCATTAAACGGCGCCCTACCCAAACTTTACCCTCATGATTAAAGACAAGGATTCCAACACCTTTCCGATAAGGAAGAGCACTCACATTAACAACTGCATCCATTCAATTATCCCCACAAAAACATAAACTGTATACACCCCTTCTCACTTTAAAACATCCTTAGTGGGATCTGGTGGAAATGCTGCATGTGCCATTTCACCCCGTAAAAGCTTATAAGCCTCTTTCAATTGGGTATCTTCCTTAGGATCTTGCGGAACGAAAGCAGCTGAACCAGATCCTTTATTATTTTCTCGTTTCCCTTTGATATGCCCTTTTAACTCAGATTCACCAAGCTTTACATCATAACCTTTGTATTTTTCAGGGAGTGGTTGTTCTACAATAATATCAGGTGTGATCCCAGTTCCCTGAATTGAAGTTCCAGCTGGCGTGTAATAAAGCGCTGTTGTTAAACGTAAAGCACCATTTTCACCCAAGGGAATAATTGTTTGAACAGATCCCTTGCCAAAAGATTGTGTGCCTAAAATTGTAGCACGACGATGATCTTGTAAGGCACCTGCAACAATCTCAGAAGCACTTGCTGAACCACCATTGATGAGTACAATAAGAGGCTTCCCGTTGATGATATCCCCTGGCTTAGCATCAAATCTTGTTACATCATTCTTTTTGCGCCCACGAGTCGATACAATTTCACCTTTGTTGAGAAAGGCATCCGAGACACTAACAGCCTGATCTAAAAGTCCACCTGGATTAAGCCGCAAATCAAGAATATAACCCTTCAACTTGTCTTGAGGAATTTTAGACTTAATATCTTTAATTGCAGCCTGAAGATTGCCAAAAGTCTGCTCTGAAAACTGGATAAGTCTTAAATACCCAATATCACCCTCAACACGATATTTCACCGCTTTCACTTTAATGATATCACGAACAACCTTAATTTCAAGCGGTTTATCAACGCCGGAACGAATAATTGTCAACGTAATCGGTGTTCCAGGAACACCTCGCATCTTATTAACAGCTTCATTCAATGTTTGACCATTTGTCTGTACACCATCAATTTTTGAAATGAGATCCCCTGCCAAAATACCTGCTTTTGAAGCAGGTGTATCATCCATTGGAGAAACAACTTTAATTAAGTTCTTCTCCATGGTCACTTCAATACCCAGTCCTCCGAATTCTCCTTTCGTAGAATCACGCATGTCCTTAGCTTCTTGAGCATTCATATAAGATGAATGAGGATCAAGTGATGTGAGCATACCATTGATAGCATTTTCAATAAGTTTTTTATCATCTGGAACCGTCACGTATTGTATACGTACGCGTTCAAAGATATCGCCAAATATGGCTAGCTGTTTATAAGCATCACCCTCATTATTCGCAGCAACAGACTGCACCATGATCATTGAACTGGCGCCGAGCAATACCCCAGCGACCAAAAGAATAACTTTACGAATCATTTTGGTTCCTTTTCGTTTTTTCAGTCCGCCACCAAGGAGTTGGCTTCACAGGTTTCCCCTGTTTTCTAAACTCAATGTAAAGTATTGGAGCAGTTTTTCCTATATCCAATGCAACACTGTTTGCAATAAATTGCATCGCCATCATACCAATAGGCTCACCTGAAAGAACAAATTGCCCCTGCGTTACGTTGATTTTTGACATCCCGATAAGAACGATATGATAACCATTTCCAACATTGAGAATAATCAACTGTCCGTAAGAACGAAATGGTCCAGCAAAAGCAACAAGAGCATCAGCAGGTGCTACCACAACAGCTTCTGATTCTGTTTCAATCATTTCACCAAAGCGCGTAATCTGCGAACTATTATTAATGCGTTGAATTTTCTTTCCCAAAACAGGAAAAAGCAAAGAGCCTTTTCGGCTTTCAAAACTGCTCTGCTCTAACAATTGTAAATTTTTTCGTACCTGTACAGATATATTAGAACTAAGTTTTGACTGACGGTCAAGCTCTAAAATTAATTCTTCCAAAGACTGCGCTTTTTTAAGAAGAGAAATGTTTTTTTGTTGCTGCTCTGTAAGTTCTTCTTCAGATCTTTTTTGTAGTTTGGCTTTTTTGTCTAATAAAAGCTCTAGATTCTTTCGTTGCTCTGCTTGATTTTGCATTTTAGTCTTTAGAGCGCCGTATTCCCTAGCAATTGCATTGCTCAAATTGGTCAACTCTTTAAGGCTCTCAGTTAAAACCTGTATTTTTTCTTGCATTTGAGGTAAAATAGCTCCTAATAAAACAGAACTGCGCACAGAAGTTAATACATCCTCAGGACGCACCATAAGAGCAGGAGGTGGATTCAACCCTATACGTTCTAAGATGGCAAGAACTTCAGCAAATTCGGCGCGACGACCTTTTAAACTTTGATCAACTTGTATCCGCTTTACTATCATCTTTTTAAGTTTTTCTTCCCTTTCAGCAATATCATTTGCTACTGCACGTTCTATCTTAGCAGCTTTTATTAATGCATCGCTTAAAGCGTGTTGATCTTTTTTTAAACGCTCAACTTGCTGAGCAAGAAAAGCAACACGCTCACGCGAAAGAGAAATACTTTGGCGAATTTCTCCCAATTCTTTATGTGCTGTTGCACTACTCACTGTATCTTCGGCATGCGATACAGACAAGCAAAACCCCACACTTAATAGTAACACGACAAATATCGCGCATCCCTCATATAAATATTGCATCTTTTTATGAAGAAGCTTCTTCATTTGCCTAACCATTAAGCCTCATCGTGTAAACTAGAAATGCTTTAAATGGTGTCAGCTAAAACAATATTAATAAATACATAAATAAGTGCTAAAAATTGCACAAAAATATTAAAAACGATGATAAGGATGATTACTCGCAATTGTTACAGCACGATAAAGCTGTTCGGTAAGGAGTATACGTGCAATTTGATGCGGCCACGTCATAAAACCAAAAGACAAAAGAAAATCAGCACGATTTCTTATCTGCTCATTATGCCCATCAGGCCCCCCCAAAGCAATGATTACATCACGAACACCTTCATCACGATAAAACCCCAATTTTTCAGCAAAAGCAGATGATGAAATCGACTTTCCACGCTCATCTAATACAATTAATCGACACTTTTCAGGCAAAAACCCAAGAAGGCTTCTTCCCTCTTCTTCCATGCGTTGGCATGCCGTCTGAGCACGACTTTCTGATATCTCATAGAGTGTTTTTAAATGAAATCCTACAGCACCAGAACTTTTAGAAAAACGGTCCAAATAATGGTCAACCAATTTGTGCTCCGCACCCTTTTTCATGCGACCAACAGCAAAAATAGAAATTTGCATGTCAATGATCCCCAAAGAGAACCGATTTTGCATTATTTAAGTCAGGAACGAGCCACATCTTTTCTAAATTATAAAAGAGACGAACTTCTGGACGAAAAAGGTGAACGATAATATCGCCTGTATCAATCAATACCCAATCACCTCCAGCAAGCCCTTCCACGCTCACTCGACCATATCCATTGTCTTTCCAAGTACATAACAAATGGTCAGCAACAGAAGATACATGACGCTGTGAATGTGCTGAAGCTATAACTATATAATCAGCTAAAGACGACCTGCCCTGAATATCAATTGAGACGATATCTTCTGCTTTTGTATCATCTAAACTTTTGAGAATAACTTTGAGACCATCACTGGCAGAAAAGATTTTTTTTTCTGCCGAAGGTACAATACAATAAGAGTGTTTTTGTGAAATGTTTTCCAGACTAATATCCTTTCTTATCATTTAGAATAGAGAAAAAAGAAGAACTTCCCCAAAAAGAGAAGCAGAATCTTATAAAATGTTCAAGCAAAATCATTCCCCTTTAAACGAAGATTCGTTGAAGACTGAAAAGACAGAGGTCCATGCAAATAAGTCCAAGCCGGTGGTTTCATAAAAGGTAATCGTACACTCTCCCTCTCATCTAAACGAAAATAGCGGTAAATATGCGCCATAGGAGAAGAAAGTGCTGACATATGCACAAAAGGACGATCGATAATCGCTATAGGAAGCATAGATATGATATCACGCCACCGATACCAATGATGAATTGTTGCCAAACTATCTGCACCCATAACCCAGACAAAATGCACATCACGGTAATGCGCAAGAATATGAGAAATCGTATCTACCGATACTGTGCTGCCTATCGCCTGCTCAAAACCTGTTACACGAATCTTCGAATGATCAATGAGTTCAACACTTAATTGCATTCTCTCTTCTAAAGATGGTAAATGTGTACAATCTTTTAAGGGGTTTCCCGGAGTCACCATCCACCATAATTGATCAAGGCGCAAACGCCGAATTGCAATTTTTGCAACAAGAAGATGCCCTGCATGCGGTGGATTAAAGGACCCACCAAAAAGGCCAACAACATTGGATCTTTCCACATGTGGTATGCGATCCTTCCATGGGAGGAATGGCTGTTTCAAGGTCTAATCTGTCCATTTCCTTTAATATGATACTGAAATGATGTCAGTTGTTCAACACCTATGGGTCCACGCGCGTGCATTTTTCCTGTCGCAATACCAATTTCCATTCCAAAACCAAATTCACCTCCATCAGCAAATTGTGTAGATGCATTATGCAATAAAATGGCTGAATCCAAATGATTAAAAAAGTTCTCCACCACTTCCATATCCTCAGCAATAATCGATTCAGTATGTCCTGATGAATAACGCTTGATATGGGCAATGGCTCCTTCAACACCCTTAACTGTTTTAACAGAAAGAATTGCATCAAGATATTCACACGACCAGTCTTCTTCACATGCTAATTTAGCCTCTGGCATTAACAAAACGATATCTTCTGTTGCGCGAATTTCACATCCGTTCTCCTGTAAAACAACAAGAACAGGAAAAAACTTTTTTAATGCCTGGCTGTCAATTAAAACCGTTTCAACAGCCCCACATATGCCAGTACGCCGCAATTTTGCATTCAGTACAATATCACGTGCCATATTTAAATCTGCTGATTTATCAATATAAATATGACAAAGTCCCTCTAAATGTGCAAAAATTGGAACACGTGCATCAGATTGAACACGCGCAACAAGATTTTTTCCTCCACGGGGCACGATCACGTCAATCGCTCCATCTAATCCTTTGAGCATCTCTCCAACTGCATCGCGATCTTTCGTTCCAACCATTTGAATTGCATCTTTAGGGAAACCAGCTTCTACTAATGCTCTCACCAACACCGAATGAAGTGCATGAGCAGAATGAAAACTATCCGAACCACCGCGTAAAATTGCAGCATTTCCAGCTTTTAAGCACAAAACACTTGCATCAATGGTAACATTTGGTCGACTCTCATAAATAATACCAATCACACCAAGAGGTGTACGAACACGACTGATATGAAGCCCATTTGGGCGCGTCCATTCACTCATCACTTGACCAACAGGATCAGGCAAACAAGCAACTTGCCGGACACTCTCTATGATTGCACGCAAGCGGCCTTCATCTAACTTTAATCGATCAATCATCGCTGCCTTTAAATTATTCTGAGCAGCATTCACTAAATCTTGATGATTAGCCCTTAAAATTTCATCTGATTGAGCCTCTAAACCCAAAGCTATCATTTTCAAGGCTTTGTTCTTTTGTTCAGAAGACATAACTGCCAACGCCGCAGCAGCATGACGTGCTTTTTGCCCCATATCCTTCATTTGTTCTTCTAAAGTCATAGTATCATCCACTCTGCCAAAACAATAAATTAAGATAAAAGATAAATCTTTAAGCAGAATGAGTTAAGCAGCGTACAACCATATCATTACGATGCACCATAGCAGAACGCGCTTCATATCCAAGGATAGATACAATTTCTTCACTTTTACGCCCCATAATGCGTACAGCTTCATCTTTGCCATAACTCACAAGCCCACGAGCAATCTCAACTCCATTCGCATCAACAATTGCAACCGTATCTCCACGATGAAATATCCCATCAATCGCTACGACTCCTGCAGCTAATAATGATTTTCCCGATTCAAGAGCCTGAACAGCTCCCTGATCAATCGTCAAAATACCAGATGGTTCTAAATGACCAGAAATCCACGTTTTCCAAGCATTGATAGACTTTTCACCAGCAGCAAAAAAACTTTTGCGTTCCCCTCTGTCAATCGCTGCAAGAGGGTTCATACGCTTACCTGAAGTAATAATCATAGCTGTTCCAGCAGAATTCGCTATTTTCCCAGCATCAAGCTTGGTCTTCATTCCTCCCCGAGAAAATTCTGAAGCAGCAACATCTGCCATTTTCTCAATATCACTCGTGATTGATGCAATAAAGGGAATAAATTCAGCCGTTGGATTACACTGTGGAGATTTCGTATAAAGACCATCAATATCTGATAAAAGTATCAAAAGATCTGCCCCCATCATCGTTGCCACACGTGCCGCTAAACGATCATTATCACCATAACGAATTTCAGTTGTTGCAACAGTATCATTCTCATTAATAACGGGTACCGCTCCAAAACGCAAAAGCACATTAATCGTAGCGCGTGCATTGAGATAACGTCGTCGTTCTTCCGTATCAAATAAAGTGAGCAAAATCTGACCAGTTTTTAATCCATGTTGAGCAAGAGCATCACCATATGTTTTAGCTAATTCAATTTGCCCCAAAGCAGCACATGCCTGACTCTCCTCCAACTTCAAAGCACCCTTAGGAAGATGCAGCAATGTTCTCCCTAAAGCAATAGCTCCTGAAGATACCAATAAAATCTCAACGCCGTTTTGACGTAACTCAACAACATCACTTATCAAACTCTTAAGCCATTGAGCTCGTAAACCTGTCTGAGGATCAACTAAAAGCGCAGATCCAATTTTGACCACAATGCGTTTATAGTGTGAGAGCTTTTGCAACCCAACTGCCATTTTATTCAATTTTGATATCTCCTTCGACATCCTCTTTGCGTGCCATTTCAATAATGTGTGCACCAGCACGCAGCACATTTTCTAAACCTTCGCGACTGACCGCAGAAAACATCATTACAGATTTACCCGTTACTCTTTGCAAAACCTCCTGTTTGGCTTTACGCTCCTCAACGGTCAGAGTATCTATCTGGCTTAAAGCTACAATTTCAGTCTTATCACTCAGATTATTTCCGTATGCCTCGAGTTCATTACGCACAATCTGGTATGCTTTTGCCACATCTTCTTCTTGAGCAGAAATCAAATGAAATAAAACACGACAACGTTCTACATGCCCTAAAAAACGATCTCCGATCCCAACGCCTTCATGTGCTCCTTCAATCAAGCCAGGAATATCAGCCAACACAAATTCACGAGCATCAATGCGGACAACACCAAGGTGAGGATAGAGAGTGGTAAAAGGATAATCTGCAACTTTTGGTTTTGCAGCCGTTACTGACGCTAAAAAGGTTGACTTTCCAGCATTCGGTAAACCAATAAGCCCAGCATCAGCAATTAACTTCAAACGAAGCCAAAGTATGCGCTCTTCTCCAGCTAAACCCGGATTTGCACGGCGAGGCGCCCGATTCGTAGATGTTGTAAAATGAAGATTCCCAAAACCACCATTCCCTCCTTTTGCAAGACGATAACGTTGTCCAACTTCCGTTAAATCACAGACTAATGTCGTATTATCTTCTTCAAAAATTTGTGTCCCAACCGGCACTTTCAGGATAATATCATCCCCCTTTTCACCCGTCATATTACGACCCTTGCCATGCCCCCCTGTTTTTGCTCTAAAATGCTGCTGGTAGCGATAGTCAATCAACGTATTAAGCCCATCAACAACGAGAGCCCAAACATCACCACCACGTCCTCCATTGCCCCCATCAGGACCGCCAAATTCTATGAATTTTTCACGACGAAATGATACTGCCCCTGCTCCTCCATTACCAGAACGAATATAGACTTTAGCTTGATCAAGAAATTTCATTGGAAACACTCACCGAGGAATCAATCCCTTTACCTCTATAGGTAATGCATCAGTTTTACCAGTTTTTCACCATTTACAAAAGAAAAACTATAAATAAGTAAGTACATTTAAACTTTCTGAAAAGAAGAAGTTATTGTTCGATTTCTGTTTTTGCTTTAAATTCAAGTGCCAGAAGATAAAGCTCCACTGATTCCATCCGGCTCGCAGGTGGTTTAACATGATGGACTGTTTTAAAGTTCTGTTTCAATTTATTGAGAAGAGTATTTTCTGCTCCACCTTGAAAGGCCTTTGCTAGAAAATGTCCTCTAGGCCTGAGAACCGAAAGAGCAAAGTCGGCAGCAACCTCACATAAATAAATCGTCCTTAAATGATCTGTCTGACGATGTCCTGTTGTTGGTGCCGCCATATCAGAAAGCACAACATCCGGCTTTGTCCCTAAAGCATCAATTAATTTCTGCGGTGCATCTGCATGCAAAAAGTCCATTTCCAGCATTACAACTCCAGGCAAAGGGTCGACATGCAAATAATCAATACCAACCACGCTAGGTTTTTCGTCACTTGACCCTACTATACGCCCAGCCACCTGACACCATCCACCTGGCGCTGCTCCCAAATCAATAATCTTTTGACCTTTTTTGAGAAACTGATAGCGCTCATTAATTTCGATTAGCTTATAGGCTGCACGCGAACGATAACCATCCACTTTCGACTGATGGACATAAGGATCATTGAGATGCCTCTCTAACCACCGCCGTGACGATGCTTTAATAGTTCCTGCTTTTTTCTTCACACGCTGATATAATTCATGCGATCCTGAACCACCATATCCACCAGTCGGTGTTTTTGTCGTTTTTTTCATAGCTATTCATTATCTCCATATTCTGATAACTCGCTAACGCTTGAAGCCTCTTTTCTTCCTATGGTGACACCATACACCATCGCGTAACATCAGCTCTATCAGAATTCCTTCTCTCAATCCACGATCAGCAACTCTTAAACGCTGACTAGGCCAAACTTCTCGTATAACGTCTAAAATTGCGCAGCCAGCTAAAATTAAATCTGCTCTCTCTCGCCCAATACAAGGATTTGTTACACGTTTTTTTATATCCCATGACAATAAGCGTTTCGTCATAAGAGTAATGTCTGCATCATTCATCCAAATGCCATCAATTTGTTTCCGATCGTAACGCTCTAAATTAAGGTGTATTCCTGCTAAAGTCGTAATTGTTCCAGAGGTTCCCAAAAGATGAAATCTTGATCCTTGAGCTAGTGTCCCTAATTTATAACGATCTGAAAATTTATTTAAAAAACCCCGCACATAACTTTTCATATTTTCAAAATCTTCTAAACTAATATCATTACCTCCAAAGCGCTCAGCAAGTGTGACAACACCAACAGGAAGAGAAGTCCAAGCTGTGATCTGTTCAGCTAGATGTAAAGAACGCTTTTTGGAAACATCCAGGAGTACAATTTCCGATGATCCACCTCCAATATCAAAGAGTACAATTGCATCGGTATTCGGCTCAACAAGCGTACCACACCCTGAAACAGCAAAACGCGCTTCTGTTTTTTGATCAACAATTTCTAATTTAAGTCCAGTCTCATCCAAAACACGCTGAATAAAATGTCTCCCATTTTTAGCCGAACGACAAGCTTCCGTTGCAACTAAGCGATAACGTCTAATATGCCTTTGTTTTAGCTTTAAACGACAAACTTTTAATGCTTCAATCGCCCGATCCATAGCTTTTGTATTAAGAAAGCCGTTGCTTACCAAACCTTCTCCTAACCGTACAATACGTGAAAAACCATCAACAACCCTAAAACAACCCGGTTTACTAGGAGATGCGATAAGAAGACGACAATTATTGGTTCCTAAATCAAGTGCTGCGTAAAGAGGAGGAGATTTTAACTTAGAAAACCTTCGGAAAAAAGCAGTTGTCTGATTTTTTGTTTTAACGCCTAAAATTACTCGACTACGGACTTCACAAGCTGTGTCCGATTGAATAAGTACCTGTTTCTGTTTCCAATGTCTTTTTCGCTGTTGTTTTTTTACATCGACAAAAACAGAGCTTGCCCCCGTCTGTAACATTGCAGAAGGTTTATTTTCGTTGCCACCATGATGACCACACAATTGCCCTGCTCTAATACCATACGCTCTCCCTCGCTTTGGCTCTTTTGAACCATAATCTAACGGAGTCATTTTTTCTTATCCTTTGAGCGTTTTCCCCCCAATAAGCAAACGCGAAAATTATTCTGTTAAATGCTAAAAGCTAAGCGCAGCAATGCTGTATCAAATTACTGATATAAAGAAAATATTATTATTTTCTATCATCGAAATTTTCTACAATAGCATATTCCCTTTATGAACTTGAAATTGTGAATTAATCGTTTAAATTGGCATTCATTTCTGTAACCGCACACCTCTTTTTGTATAATTCACATTAAATTTGTTTCTAAGAAAATCTCTTATAAAGAATATTGCAGATATACTGACGAAAAAGAAGATTTTTAAAGACTGCTCTTTAAGAGGAATTTTGTTTAAAAAGGAGAGCTTATAGTTCAAGGAATTCTTTAAACCCCTATTCTTCTTTGTCTTCACAATACAAAAGCATCGTGAGGAATCACGCTATTACCTTTAAATATTGCAACATCTTAACTGCAATCTGTTGATGTTGGATAAAATTGCTCTAAAAGCCGTATAAGCTTTTACAAAAAAAATTAACCTCTCTCTTGTCCCCAAAGTAGTATTCTCACTTATTTTTCTTAGTTTTCAATTGGCCTACTCTCATTGATTTTTACTGTTAACGATTAACATAATTCACTCTATAAGCGCTATGAAAAAGCTCCAACTTGACTTTTTATTATATAAAAAGATTATTTTATTGTGATTTTACATTTATAAAATATGCTTTTATTTGAATAAAGCATCTCTTATCATATTGATATGAATCTCTCTCTCATTGTACTCTTCATTTAGATCTGAAAATACAATGCAACGATTTATGAAAAAGTAAGTCTTCTAAAAATTTATCTACACAGTCTATCGTTGTAAAGAATAAAGCGCTGCACTCAGCCCTTTAAATGGTACAGTAAAAGAAAATATCTTTCCCTCTTTCACCTTATAAGAAATACGTACTTTTTTATCCTGCTCTATTTGTTTACTAAAAATTGGTCCTATCGGCGACTGTGCCAAGCAAACCTCTTCATTACATTGCGTATAACGAATGACAACAGGCTTTTTAACACCTTCCATAAACATTTGAATAGGAATATTTATATCAGCATTTGGCAATGTTCGAAAGAGCATTACGGCTTGGCCATTTTTCGTAGAAACAAGAGACCAACTAAAAATAGTATTATCTTCCTGATCATGAACGGTCTGCGTCACATTACATATGCCTTGCTTAAGCTTTTGTTTTTCATCACAAATCAAAGTCCAATTATCAAATTGCATAATGACCCGACGCGTCTCCCCAGAAGCTCCACTAGGAACTGATAAGTGCGGTGGATGCACCGTATAGACACTATTATTTTCGCCAGCAAAGCCTTCACCCTTACCTAATAAGACAAGAGTGAACAAAACCTTAGCCAAAATATTTCGCTTTTTTATAATTATACTCGTTTTCTTCATCTTCACCTCAGTCTCAAAGTAATCCCTGCGCCTATCCCCCAGTGGCCTCCAGCACTCGTGATAGATACATTGGAACGAATATTTCCATCTTCAGACATATAGCCAGCACCAATAGCAAAGGCAGATTGGCTGTGCCATACGCCCGTACCAAATGAAACACTTAACTTTCCTGGTGTATCATCATAACTTAAGTTAGAGACTGCTAAACCAATAGCAGCAGCTTGTCTTGCTTCTTTCCGAACATCCTCAATGGCATAATTTAACACCTCAAACTTCATATCTGTATAAGCTTTCGCCTCGTTAACGCCATTATTGACAAAACTACTGACTTGCTCATCCGTATACTTTTTCGCATCATCAAGAACTATCTTCATCTGCTGATCCGTATAATCATGCAACTGACCGCCATTAACAGCTTGCCTAGAGCCTTCTTCAATTCTACCATCCTTAACATTCTCAATCAAAACTGGTTCACTTTCATTCCCACCTTTGAGAGTGATGCTATTGGTCTTTTGCCCATCCCCATCTTTGTCATAGTTAACAGCTCCATCCGTGACCGCAATCGTGATATCTTGTACCTGTTGATCAATCGTATCTACCCTATTCTCAACATCTTTTAACTTCTCATTCGTCTGCCAAAGCTGGCCACCATTCACAACCTCTTGCGAACCTTCTGCTATCTTACCATCCAATACATTCGTAATCTTACTCGCTTCCCCTTTATGAAGAGCGTCATACGATCCTGTTTCTTCACTCCAATTCAAACTATTCGTATCAATATTATCCGAAACCTCTTTTATACGCTCGTTGATACTCGTCATACTCTCACTTACACCATCAAAGGCACTCGCTACATCATGATAGCTCTTCTTATCAGCTAAACTACCATCTGCATTGAATTGCAAAACCTTGAAACTAGGAGCTATCCACTGACCACCAATATACCCTGCTCCACCACCAAAATAGGCCGCTAGTGTCTTATTCAGAGAATAGAGCTGATCACCATTTACAGCATCCATTGAGTTAGCACAAATATCTCCAGCCTGAAGAGATGTAAGCTTGCTATTGGTTGTGTTTCCTTCTTCTCCATGCGTCGCTATAAACACACCTTTACTCTTGTCCCACAACAAGGTATCACCTTGAACTGCTTGCGTAATATTCGTGATTTGTTCATCAAATTTTTTGACCACATTCGTCAAATGCGTATTCACATTACTAATATTCTTATCAAGACCCGCAAACGCGCTACCAACATCGCTGTATGATTTTTCTTTTATATTACCATCAGCATCAACACTAGAAACCTGATATGTCGGTCCTATAAATCTACCATCTGTAAATGCCGCACCACCACCCAAATATGTTGCTACATCCTGCGTTATTTTATTAATCTGAAAACCATTAATCGCATCATACGAATTCTCAGCAATCTTACCAGCTTTGACATTATGAAGTGCAACTTGTTCTTTACTTTTACCACCCAAAGTCACGCTCGTATAATCAACATGATCATCTTGGTTATCGTAATGGACCGCAAATGCCCTCGTATTTCCAATACTCTCAGAAAGGTTCTTCACATTTTCATCAAGTTGCGCTTTGTTAACAGCTTCATTACCAACCTGCGCTGCCTTCACACCGGAAAATGTCCGATCTGCACCTTCATTGTTTGCAAGAGTGATCGCACTACCCTCTTTTTCTCCACCAATCTTGATGAGTTGTTTCTCGTCATCCCACTTAACAAGGCTATCACCTTTTACAGTATTAATTTCATTATTAATCTCTTTATGAACATTTGTGAGAGAATTGCTGACACCAGCAAAAGCAGATGCCACATCAGGATAGTTCTTATCTTCTGTTGTGCCATCTTCTGTAACACTCTTAACCGTGAAGGTCGGAGCACTCCATTGACC
>NZ_JH725022.1:5719-6412 GCF_000278135.1 Candidatus Bartonella washoeensis Sb944nv | reverse complement strand
CAAGGCATCATCTTGAACTTTTTGACTAATATTCGTGATCTTTTGATCAAACTTCTTGACCTCATTTGTGAGATGCGTGTTCACATTCTTGACATTCGTATCAAGACCAGTAAACGCGCTCCCAACATCGCTAAATTGAGCCCGTTTTACATTCCCATCGACATCAATCTGAGATAATTTATAAGTCGGTCCGGTAAAGGTGCCATTAAATGAGGAACCACCGCCAAAATATGTCGCAATGTTATCGCTCATCGAATAAAGTTGAGAACCATTGATGGCATCGCTGGAGTTTACAGAAAGATTACCAGGCGCGACACCAGAAATTTTCCTCTTAGCATTGTCTTTATTCAAAACGCTGATTTCATTTCCACCGCTTCCCTTACCAATATGGATCATTCCTGCTAACTTACCAAGGTGAAGACCACTATCATCAATTCTGAACAGATTGATCTCATCTTCCTGCGTAACAACAAGACTGTTCTTTACATCAAGAAGTTCCTGATTAAGGTTCGTGAAAGAACTATTCAAACCAGAAAAAGCACTGGCAACATTGTTATACTCTTTCTCTTCACCAACACTACCATCGGCACTCAATTGTGCTATCTTGAAAGCAGGAGCACTCCACTGACCGTCTTTGTATCCAGCCCCACCCCCCAAATAACTAGACAATACATTACTCACAAAATAGAGTTG
>NZ_JH725022.1:0-4374 GCF_000278135.1 Candidatus Bartonella washoeensis Sb944nv | reverse complement strand
GTCCGAGCCTCCTCTTGGCTATTGGCAAGAGTGATTTTATCTCCACCTTTTTCGCTACCAATTTTGATTAGCTTCGTCACTTCATCCCACTTAACTAGACTATCATCTTTTACATTGGTAATTACATTGGTAATGTCTTTTTTAATCTCATTTTTAATATTCGTGAAAGAAGCACCGACGTCTTCAAAAGCAGCTGCAACACTATTATGGCTTGCCTCTACAACGCTGCCATCATTTTTGAAGGATTTAATCTTGAAACTTGGAGCGCTCCATTCCCCTTTCTCATTATACCCAGCGCTACCGCCAAAATATGTTGCAACCGTTTTGCCTATAGAATAAAGTTGCGCTCCATTCACTGCATCGGTTGAATCTTCAGAAAGCCTTCCAGCCTCCACGCCGGAAATTATCCGTTTAGCACTATCATTGTTTAAAATACTAATTTCAGTGCCACCGGTTCCTTTGCCAATGCTAACCACACCCATCTTCTTATTAAGGCGTAAACGACCCCCACTAACAATTTGGAAAAGATTTATCCCTTCATCTTGCGTAACAAGGATACTGTTCTTTACATCAATAATTTCTTGATTAAGATTTGTGAAAGAAGTGTTGATACCAGTAAAAGCACTAGCAACATTACTATAACTCTTCTCATTACCACCACTACCATCGACGTTAAATTGCGCAATCTTGAAAGTAGGAGTAATCAACTTACCATCTTTGTATCCAGCGCCACCCCCCAAATAACTAGACAATACATTACTCACAAAATAGAGTTGCGAACCATTCACCGCCTCTGTCGAGCCTGCGGAGAGTAAACCATCTTCAACATTCTTAATTTTGCTATTGGTTTTTAACGCTCCCCTTCCATGTTTTGCAATAAAGGCTCCTTCCGCCTCGTCCCACAACAAAGAATCTTGTGCAACACCTTGAGAAATATCCTTAATCCGATCATTGACATTCTTAATATTCGTATCAAGACCAGTAAATGCTTCACCAACATTGTTAAATAAAGTGTTTTCTACCTTACCTTCTTTAGAAACCTTAGATAATTTATAGTATGGTTCTGTAAAAACACCGTTATTAAATGCTGCTCCACCACCAAAATATTTGGCAACATCTTGGGATATTTTATTAATCTGGCGACCATTAATCGCGTCATGCGATTGCTGAGAAATTTCCCCATCTTTTACATTATGCAGTGCAACGGGTCCGCTATCCTTTTTCCCTAAAGTCACGCTATTATAATTAACGCTACTATTGTAATCTGAATTTTTATCGTAGAGAATTGCAAAAGAACTCGTAAAATCAACTTTTTTAGAAATATTGTTCAAACTTTCATCAAGCTGAGCTTTATTAACCGCATCGGTACCTTCAATACCCTTTTCTAAACCTGTAATTTTTTTATTTCCCGCATTAATACCAGCTGTCGTTATTTGCGGACCATTAGAAATCACCAATCCATTTGCATTGAAGGTGTTGCTTCCTGCCTTTACGCTATTGAGCGTAATATCCTGAGCAAGATCAAATTTTACTTTATTGTCTTGATTGCCTTTTGTAATCTTTAGATTATCGTTTCCAGCCGCTAAATCCACTGTATTATCTATACTAACGGCTGTGGCATTAGCCCCACCAGCGGAAAGCTTCCAACCTTTGTCTACATATATCTGTAACGACTTTAATTGTGCAACATTAGCCGCATCAAACAGTTCAGTACCAGCTGCTACTCCAGTAATTTGGCGCGTTTTCCCATTAGGAACATTACCAACACTCACAGCGCTGAGCGTACTTTTCCATGCAAACCCTGTATTAGTTGCCGCCCCTTTAAGCAAAGGACTAAAACCAGCAATACCAGCAGCTTTATCGGAAAAAGAATTGCTCCCTAGAGCAACACTTGTAGATGTCACTGCAACTGCCCGATAACCTAAAGCAGAAGCTTCGTCTGCCATCGCAACCGATTTCCCACCAACAGCAAGAGAATGATTACCTCTCGCCATTGTATTCGTTCCTATAGCAACAGCATTGTCCCTCATAGCTTGTGTAAGAACACCCAAAGCTATCGAATTCGTACCAAACGCATAGCTATATGCGGTAGAACCGTTGTCAGTAGTTACGCCAGAACCTATTGCAATACTACCCACACCTTGAGCTTTAGAGAGTTTACCTATGGCAATAGCGTCATTATCAAGAGCCTGACTCCACGGACCTACAATAACAACATTCTTGCCTTGTTTGTTCGTTTGATAACCAACAACATAAGAATGGTCCTCATTATAGTTTGCTCTAGAAGCAACCATATTTGCTACAGCTATCGGCACCCCCCCCATCATTAATTGTGTTGAATGATGATCTGATGGCATTATTGGCTCAATTGGCTCATTTGCAGTTGCAAATAATCCTCCAAATTCAGACCCTTCATTAATATTATTCGCTTGTAGACCTTCAGCACTTGCAGTCACATCAACACTCGTCACACCAGCGTTCAGTGATGCTAAATCATTATTGGATGTCGCAGCTTGCTCATTTACAGGTGTAGAAACTGCAACGGACTGATCTCCCTCATTTGCAGTAATATTCTTGGGTTGCACATCTCCAGTATTCACGCTCACACCGGCACTTACAAGAGAAACATTTGACAAAAATGCAACCATTGCAACAAACAAAACATCCTTAACCAAAAACCACGGATAAGGTGAACGAGAAAAACGCAACTTGTTTTCTGTTAGTATGGTATTTTTTTTCATCATATCCCCCTAAAAAACATATTTAAATCATAAAAAAGACATAATTTGTTGTTAGGGTTTTTCTTGCTGTATTTTTTCGTAATAAGTCCTTAAATCAGTTAAAGTAGAGCATTCATCAAACAAACATAAAAAAGACATATTTTTCTTTAATTATTAATAATACGCAAATTAAATAAGTCATTTTTTTTAATTTTTAGAATATTTTATTCGAAAATGGTATGTTATAGAAAGTAACTTTAGCTTTAAAGCAGTGAAAAAGAACGAAAATATATGGAAAGCTTATATAATAGCAAAATCGATGCGTTATGTTTAAATTCCGTAAGTACTTTCTTTATAGTTAGATTTTTCTAGTGTTGGAGGTTTTCTTCACCTCAATTTTTTACTCTTTATTTCAGAAAAATTTTAGTCATAATGAGTTTTAATTATACCAGCTTATAATATTTACAGGATATTAAATAAGATAGCAACAAGAAATATAGTGTTTTATTTATTAACAATTCTCGTGATTAAGTATTTTCTATGGAATTAAGGTTGTATATTATCAAATATCTCTATTTGATGTACATATTACTTTCGTCTCTATAGAATAACGTCTTCGCCCTTATCTTTGAGATAAAGACGATTTTGTTTTTACTTTTAGTTTAGTGTTATTCTAAATCCAGCGCCTACACCCCAATGACCACCAGCACTCGTAGCAGATAGGTTAGAGCGAATTCTTCCATCTTCAGACATATAGCCAGCACCAATAGCAAAGGCAGATTGGCTGTGCCATACGCCCGTACCAAATGAAACACTTAACTTCCCTGGTGTATCATCATAACTTAAGTTAGAGACTGCTAAACCAATAGCAGCAGCTTGTCTTGCTTCTTTCCGAACATCCTCAATAGCATAACTTAACACCTCAAACTTCATATCTGTATAAGCTTTCGCCTCGTTAACGCCATTATTGACAAAACTACTGACTTGCTCATCCGTATACTTTTTCGCATCATCAAGAACTATCTTCATCTGCTGATCCGTATAATCATGCAACTGACCGCCATTAACAGCTTGCCTAGAGCCTTCTTCAATTCTACCATCCTTAACATTCTCAATCAAAACTGGTTCACTTTCATTCCCACCTTTGAGAGTGATGCTATTGGTCTTTTGCCCATCCCCATCTTTGTCATAGTTAACAGCTCCATCCGTGACCGCAATCGTGATATCTTGTACCTGTTGATCAATCGTATCTACCCTATTCTCAACATCTTTTAACTTCTCATTCGTCTGCCAAAGCTGGCCACCATTCACAACCTCTTGCGAACCTTCTGCTATCTTACCATCCAATACATTCGTAATCTTACTCGCTTCCCCTTTATGAAGAGCGTCATACGATCCTGTTTCTTCACTCCAATTCAAACTATTCGTATCAATATTATCCGAAACCTCTTTTATACGCTCGTTGATACTCGTCATACTCTCACTTACACCATCAAAGGCACTCGCTACATCATGATAGCTCTTCTTATCAGCTAAACTACCATCTGCATTGAATTGCAAAACCTTGAAACTAGGAGCTATCCACTGACCACCAATATACCCTGCTCCACCACCAAAATAGGCCGCTAGTGTCTTATTCAGAGAATAGAGCTGA